>QIAB01000060.1:3394-20874 GCA_003225455.1 Acidobacteriota bacterium | reverse complement strand
AACTGACTCACTCCTCAATTTTGCCGCCGGTTTGCTGCCGCTGCGCACGAACGGATAAACTTAACCCTTTCGAGGTGAGGGACCATGTTAGTTGTCATGCAAGCGCACGCCACCGAAGAACAGGTGCGCGCAGTTTGCCGGAAGATCGAATCGCTGGGATATCGAGCCCATCCCATGCCGGGTGCGCAGAGAACCGCGGTTTGCGTTACTGGAAACAGGGGCGAAGTCGAGGCCGGCACGCTGGAAGAAATGGCGGGCGTGCAAGAGCTGATTCGGGTCAGCAAGCCCTACAAGTTGGTCAGCCGCGACTTCAAAGAAGAGAACACTGTCATCACGTTTCCCGGCACCGATGCGGCCATTGGCGGGCCAGGGCTGGCGATCATCGCCGGACCGTGCGCCATTGAGAGCCGCGAGCAAGCGTTTGCGGCCGCCGAACGCGTGTCTCGCGCCGGAGCACAGTTCTTTCGCGGCGGCGCCTATAAGCCGCGCACTTCGCCATATTCGTTTCAAGGCTTAGGCGAGCAGGGCCTGCAGATCATGGCCGAATTGCGCGACAAATTCGGCATGAAGATTGTTACTGAGGCTATCGATAACGAATCACTGGAGCTGGTTGAGCAGTATGCGGACGTCGTCCAGATTGGCGCCCGCAATATGCAGAATTTCTCGTTGCTGAAGCGCGCTGGCCGATGCAGAAAACCAGTCATGGTGAAGCGCGGCATGTCAGCCACTCTTGAAGAATTCTTGATGGCCGCGGAGTATGTAATGAGCGAAGGCAACTACAACGTGATCCTGTGCGAGCGCGGCGTGCGGACGTTCGCCGATCACACGCGCAATACATTGGACCTGAGCGTGGTTCCGGCCGTGCAACGCTTGAGCCACTTGCCCATCGTCGTCGATCCCAGCCACGGAACTGGAAAACGAAATAAAGTCACGCCGCTGTCACGCGCTGCGATTGCCGTCGGTGCCGATGGTCTGCTCGTCGAGGTTCATCCTGAGCCGGATCAAGCCTTGTCCGATGGCATGCAATCGCTCTATCCCGACCAATTCGATGAGCTGATGACGCAAGTGCGGCAGATCGCGCCAGTGGTGGGCAGGACAGTGGCTGCGACTAGTACGCGAGAAACCGCTGCGGTAGTTAGCAGCTAAATGTTTGGGAGTTTCGCGCCACTTGCCGTATCGCGTCCGTAAGCTTCCTGTTTCGCAGGATCGGCTCTCGCCTTGAGAAAGCTCCTCCTTACAGTTCTCGCGGTCCCCATCGCCGCTGGGCTCGGCTGGTGGTATTTCCATCAGCGCGATCTGCCCAATTATGGCCCCTCCTACCGTGAGTACGCCTACATCACCAATGGAAAGAGCAATACGGTCAGTGTGATCGACCTGCGGACGTTTGCGCCGATCAGGACACTGAAAGTGGGGATGGAGCCGACCGGAATCGCTGCCAATAGCAAGAAGAATGAGATTTACGTCGTCAATACCGGATCGAACAATGTGAGTGTGATCGATGCTGAACGCAACGAAGTTGTCGCGACCGTCGGTGTCCATGGCAGGCCATATTTCATCGACATTTCACCCGATGGTGGAAGAGCCTATGTCGCGAACTCCGGATCGAACAACCTGTCGGTGATTGACCTCGAGCGCCGCACCGTGCTCGGCAATGTGCGAGTGGGTGTTTCCCCGGGGCTGGCGAGAGTTTCTCCCGATGGCACAACGGTCGTTGTCAGCAATCGCGGCGACAACACAGTTTCTTTGATCGATGCTGCCAAGATGAACGTGCGGGCGACAATTCCTCTTTGCCAACAGCCGGAAGATATTACCGTCTTGCCGGACAACTCAAAGGCGTTTGTTGCTTGCAGCGGCTCAGGTCAGGTGGCTTCCATTGATTTGAAAAGTGACAAGCTGCTAGCGTTCCTCGATGTCGGCAGAACACCTGTGAATTTGTCGTTGAAGCCCGACGGCGGCGAACTGATCGTCAGCAACTTTGAGTCGAACAGTGTTTCGATCATAGAGACAACCATGAATGAGGTGAACGGCAGCTATCTTGTTGGCACGCGGCCGGCGCGTGGGATTGTGACCTCAGACAACTCACGGCTGTATGTGAGCAACTTTGGCTCAAACAGCGTGGCCGTATACGACATCGATAACGGCAAAGTGATTGCCTCGCTGCCAGTCGGCAGCCATCCGGATGGGCTGGCGCTCTCGAAGAGTGAAAACTATTTGCTGGTGTTGAACTCAGAATCAGGAGACGTTACGGTCATCCAAAAACGCAAGCCGACAAGGCTTGAGCCTAGCGAGTATTCCCTGCTGACGATGATTCCGGTCGGCGTGCAGCCCAATAACATTGTGGTGAAATCGTTCGTGCTCACCAAGCCGCATTAGTGAGCCAATTCGGAGTGTCGGCTCACCTCAGGCCCGGTCTCCCAAGCGGTGTATTGCTCGTATCCTTGGGTGGCGTAGCAGAGAGCACGATCGAAGAATTGATCCAGTAAGCGCAATAGTTCCAGCTCTCCGTAGATCTCGACGGTGCTGCGCAAGAATCCTTGCCGTTGCAGAAATTCCCAAAGGTGTTCTTTGGTAAGCACAATGGCCCAGCAGAAGTCGGTGAGAGAAACCCCTTGAGCGGCACGGTGCGCGCCCAGGTCGCGAAAGCGCGTCTCGATATCGGTGGCAGTTTTGGTGAGCAACCACTCGCTGAGATGCTGCAGTATTTCGTGGATGCGGCCCCGAAGCTCTCCCTCCGGAACTTTCTGCATATCGGTGGTGCGAGCTGACGCATGTAACCTGTTGATCAGCTCTCTCGCCAGTTCATCGGAATGATTCTCGATGAGGCGAACTAAACGCAGGGCAATCATAGAATCCTCAGAGCCCGATTAACGACTCTACTTAAATAGATGCGAGAAATGGCGATATCGATGCCGGTTTTGCGTTGAGTAGTAGGAAAATGGAGAGCATGTCCTAAGCAAAAAGACAACGGCCGCGACGCAATCTTTTTTATTAGGCGTTTGCGCCGCAGCACTTCTTGTATTTCTTGCCGGAGCCGCAGGGACAAGGATCGTTGCGCCCGATTTTTGCAGTGCCGCGCACGACTTGCTGTACCGGCTGCATGTCGCCGGAACCCGCCATGCGCGCCTGTTCCAGTTCGCGACGTTTTTTGCGCTGGAAGGCTTCCTCGAGATCATCGACTGACGTGGCGACGCCACGGGGCGGCCGGCGTCCGTTACCATCGGTGCCGGAGCCTAAAACGGGGACACCCGCTTCGGGGCTACCCTGACCTTCTGGACCGCCACTGGGCCGGCCCATTGTTCCCGAATCACTGGGCCGCTCGAGGATTTGCATGAGGTATAAATAACGAACCGTCTCTTCCTGGAAGCGCTGCATCATCGCTTCAAACATGTCGAACGATTCGCGCTTGTATTCGACTAGCGGATCGTGCTGACCGTAACCGCGAAGGCCGATTCCTTCCTTCAGGTGATCCATCCCGAGAAGGTGATCTTTCCACTGCGCATCGAGTACGCTGAGCATGATCATGCGCTCGTGATAGCGCATGGCGTCGGGGCCGATTAGTTTTTCTTTTGCCTCGTACCGTTCTTTAAGCTTCTCGAAGATGGCATCGCCCAGTTCCTGCCGGTTGAGAGTCTCAGGCTTAAGGCCTTCAGCCAGGATATCTACGCCGAAGCGGGTAAAAACCGCATCCTTAAGGCCCTTCAGATCCCAATCTTCCGGATGAACCTTAGGCGGGCAGTGCTGTTCGAGCAGGTCGCCAAGAATGCCAGAAACATAATCCTCGAGGATGAGTTCCTTCTGATCCACACCTTCAAGCAACTGATGGCGGAGACCGTAAACCGCCTCGCGCTGCTTGTTCATCACGTCGTCGTATTCGAGCAGATGCTTGCGGGCCTCGAAGTTTTGCGCTTCGACTGCTTCCTGTGCTTTCTCGATTCGGCGAGTGATCAAACGCGATTCGATTGGGATGCCTTCTTCCATCCCCAGCTTCTGGAGCAGGGTTGAAACCCACTCCTTGGCGAAGATGCGCATGAGATCGTCTTCAAGCGAGAGATAAAAGCGGGAAGCGCCGGGGTCGCCCTGGCGGCCTGCACGTCCGCGGAGCTGATTGTCAATGCGGCGCGCTTCGTGGCGTTCGGTGCCAAGAATGAAGAGACCACCGGTGGCGGTAACTTCGTCGTGTTCTTTATCTGTCTGAGCTTTGTAGCGGTTGAAAATTTCGTTCCACTGATCGGTGGCAACTACGTATTCATTGCCGGCGTAATACCAAACTGTAGTTTTGCCATCTTCCTGTGGGCCTTCGATTTTCCCTTGTGCGGCGCGAATGGGCTGCGCAATTCCCTTCTTCACGCATTCCTGCTTGGCCATGAATTCAGGATTTCCGCCCAGTAGAATGTCGGTTCCACGACCGGCCATATTTGTGGCGATGGTTACTGCGCCTTTGCGTCCGGCCTGGGCGACGATTTCAGCCTCGCGCTCGTGCTGCTTGGCGTTCAAAACCCAGTGCTTCACGCCTTTCTTCTTAAGCAAGTCGGAGAGGCGCTCAGATTTTTCAATCGACGTTGTGCCCACCAGCACTGGCTGCCCACTTTGATTCAGTTTCTGGATTTCGTCTGAAGCGGCAAAGTACTTTTCTTTTTCCGTGCGGTAGACGATATCTGGATTTTCTTTCCGCAAGAGTGTCCGGTTCGTGGGAATGACGAGGACCTCAAGCCGGTAAATTTTCTCGAACTCAGGCGCTTCAGTTTCCGCAGTACCGGTCATTCCGGCGAGTTTCTTGTACATTCGGAAATAATTCTGGAAAGTGATGGTCGCGAGCGTCTGATTTTCGCGCTCAATCTTGACGCCCTCTTTGGCTTCTACAGCCTGGTGCAGGCCGTCGGACCAGCGGCGGCCGGGCATCAAGCGCCCAGTGAACTCGTCGACAATGATGACTTCGCCATCTTTCACCACGTATTCCACATCGCGGCGATACAGCGAGTGCGCCTTCACGGCAGTTTCGACGTGGTGCTTGAGATCCCAATTCTCTGGGTCAGCGATATTACCGATGCTGAGGAGTCCTTCAACTTTCTCCCAGCCTTCATCGCTGACAGTGATGTTGCGATGCTTCTCATCAACTACAAAGTCGCCGGTGAGTATCTTCGGCTCGCCCGGCGCGGTGTCCTTCTCCTCGCCCTTTTCCAGCTTGGGAATGATGCGGTTCACTTTGTAATACTTGTCGGT
Source organism: Acidobacteriota bacterium (assembly GCA_003225455.1). Classification (GTDB taxonomy): domain Bacteria; phylum Acidobacteriota; class Terriglobia; order Terriglobales; family Acidobacteriaceae; genus QIAB01. The sequence goes on along the minus strand of QIAB01000060.1, from coordinate 15,654 downwards.
AGACTCCTCACTGGCACCGGAGATGATCAGCGGAGTGCGGGCTTCATCGATCAGGATGGAATCAACTTCGTCCACAATCGCGAAGTTGTGCCCGCGCTGCACGCAATCTTTCAGGTCAAACTTCATGTTGTCGCGCAGGTAGTCAAATCCGAATTCGTTGTTGGTGCCGTAAGTAACGTCGGCAGCGTAGGCTTCGCGGCGTTCTTCGTCATCAAGATCGTGGACAATTACCCCAACGCTAAGACCGAGGAATCGATAGAGCTTGCCCATCCACTCCGAGTCGCGCTTGGCGAGATAATCATTGACAGTAACGACGTGTACGCCGCGCCCGCTGAGTGCGTTGAGATAGACGGGGAGAGTAGCCACCAGCGTTTTTCCCTCGCCAGTCTTCATTTCTGAGATTTTGCCTTGATGCAGCACCACGCCTCCGATAAGCTGCACGTCGAAATGCCGCATGTTCAGGGTACGGCGGCCGGCCTCGCGCACGACCGCGAACGCTTCGACCAGAATTTCGTCTAAGGCTTCGTTCAGCGCGGTGGTACGTTCTTCCTCGAGCTGCTTGATGCGATCGGGGTCGGCATCCGGTTCGTCGGGCATCGAACTCAGGCGCTCCTGGATGCGGCGCCGGAATTCGTCTGTCTTGGCGCGCAATTGCTCATCCGAGAGCTTCTGCATCTCAGGTTCGAGCGCGCTGATCGCTTCGACACGAGGCAGGAGGCGCTTGATATCGCGCTCATTCTTGGTGCCGAAAATCTTCGCTGCGAGTGACTGAATCAAATCTGAAATCCTTGGCAGGCACACTTCGCCTGCGGCTCTTAGAAGCCTAGCATATTAGATGCGAGCGGGAGTTGTGGGGATAGGGCGGGCGGCACTCGCCTGTGGGGCACGCGAAACCATGAGGCCGCACCCGGCACTCACGGCCAGTCCTGCGCCCCATGATAAATGCGAAGGACATCCAGGAATTGATCTTTAATCTGATAGACCGCGATGTACGGTAGGCCGGGGAAAACCAGTTCCCGCGTGCCTTCAATCCGTCCTTTGCGGCCACGATAGGGAAAATCCCTCAGGCTGCCACAACCATCGAACAGGGCCTTTGCCACTTTACTGGCTGCAGCGGGATTGTCCCGCCTAATGCGTTCCACAATGCGGTAGAGGTCTTCGGCTGCGGGTGTAGTCCAGCGCAGGAGCATTAAGGCCGTAGGACTTTGTTCAATTTGGCCTCCACTTCTTCATGCTCAACGAACTCTCCACGATCCGCCGCTGCCAGACCAAGATTCACTGCTTCAACAAAATGAGTATCGTCCTCCAAGTAGCGGTCAAGAACCTGTTGCGCCAACTGGTCCTTGGTCAGACCCCTCTCGGCCGCGATTTGAGCCAACTGCGCTTCCTTTTCCGGCTGAAGACGAACTTCCATAACGCCAGTCTAGGAACGTTATTCGGCGCTGTCAAACCGCGAATACCAAAGTATCAAATTACTCCGAACCGCAATCCGCGTTAGAATCCGGTCGAAGTGGAAAAAAACCAGCTGTATTACGGCTTTCTTCCGCGGGCAACAGTGCCCACGCCACAGCGCTTCATGTATATTTTCCCGGCCAACCATGTCCACCTTCTACGACCGCTTTGTCGAATGTGCCGAGCGCTGGCCGCAGCACATCGCGCTTGAGATTCAGCGGCGCGATGGCACCGAGAGTTGCACGTATTCCGAAGCACGGCGGATGGCGGAATCAGTCGGACGATGGCTTGGTGAAAACGGCGTTCAGCCGGGCGCGCGGGTAGCCATTCTTGCCGACAATCATCCGCGCTGGGTCACGACATATCTTGGCATCATTGCTGCAAGCTGCACCGCGGTTCCGCTAGATACGGCATTTCACGCGGATCAGATCGCCAAGTTGCTGAAGGATAGTGGCAGTGAGTTGCTCTTTTGCGATCTGAAGCATTTGGAGGTGGCGGAGCGAGCGGTCGCGGAGTCGAAAATCCAGATTGTACTCACCCAAAGTTCAGGTGAGTCCAGCCGCCTCGCGGGCAAGAGTGCCCGCGCCACACGAGCTGATCTAGATTCTATTTTTGCCGCCGGTCCGGGCAGTTTTTCTCCCAGGGATGTTCCTACCGAAAGCCTCGCCGCTCTTCTCTACACATCCGGCACCACTGCTGATCCCAAGGGTGTCATGCTCACCCACGCTAATTTGCTTGGCGAGGTGGAAGCAGTTTTCGCTTGGATTGAAATCGGCCCCAAAGACGCAGTCCTCGGTGTGCTTCCGCTCTTTCACGTGCTGTCGCAAATGGCAAATCTGCTTCTGCCTTTAGTGAAGGGCGCGCGCGTCGTTCACCTGGAGACCCTGAACACTACGGAACTTTTGCGGGCCTTACAGGAACGCGGAATCACGGCCTTCGCCGTGGTGCCACAATTTTTTTATTTGATTCACGAACGCATATTCAAAGAAGTATCGCAGCGCGGGAAAGTCGCTCAGTTGCTGCTGAAAATATTAATGACTGTGAATCCCGCTCTGCGCGCATTGGGTATCAACGCCGGGCGATTTTTCCTCGGCAGCCTGCATGCCACGTTCGGCGAGCGCATGCGTTATTTGATTACTGGTGGTTCACGGTTCGATCCGCAGATTGCGCGCGACTTTTATGCGCTGGGAATTGACGTTCTGCAAGCCTATGGCCTGACCGAGACAACCGGAGCCGCGTTTGCGAATAAACCGGCAGACATTGTCATCGGTTCGGTGGGACCGCCGCTGCCGGGAGTGGAATCGAAGATCGTGGACCCCCAGCCGCAAGAGGAAGGCCCACCGGTTGGCGAGATCGCCATTCGCGGCCCCATTCTAATGAAGGGCTATTGGAACCGCCCGGACGCGACGGCTGCGGTCTTGAAAGATGGCTGGCTGCTCACCGGCGATCTTGGTTATTTCGATGCGCACGGAAATCTCTTCATCACCGGCCGCAAGAAAGAGGTAATCATTCTCAGCAACGGCAAAAATGTGTACCCAGAGGAGATCGAGGCTCACTATCTAAAGTCTCCCTACATTAAGGAAATTTGCGTGATTGGCCTGCAGGCGCGGCCCGACAACCCCACTTCAGAGCGCCTGCACGGTGTGATTGTTCCGAATTTCGATCTGCTGAAACAGCGCCGAATCGTAAACGCGAAGGAGGTAATTCGCTTTGATATCGAGGGCCTTTCGTCGCAAATCGCATCAACGAAACGTATCGGGAGTTACGAGATCTGGCAGGAGGACTTGCCGCGCACAACCACTCGAAAATTGAAGCGCTTCGAAATCGAGAAACGGGTGCGCGCAAATCAGGCGAGAGGAGTGGCGGCCGACGCAGAAGTCTCCGCCGAGAAGCCGTTAAGTGTCGATGACACCGAGTGGCTCGAACAGCCCGATGTGCGGCGCGCCCTGAAGATCATTGGAGAAGCGGCGAGTAATAAGTCAGATAAGATTCGCCCCACTGACAACCTGGAACTCGATCTTGGGCTCGATTCCATGCAGCGCATCGAGCTGCTGGTTGCGCTGGAAAGAGAACTGGGCGGCGATGTTGAAGAGTCACGCATCTCGGAGATCTACACTGTCCGCGAATTGGTCGAAGTGGTTCGCGAGAGTTCGGCGAGTGGAAAGCATGCAGCACCACGGGCGCGATTCGCCGGCTGGAAGGCGATTTTGGACGAGGAATCGAAGTATCCAGCGGTTCTAGCGCTTGCCGAGCCGAGACCGATTGCCGAGCATTTCTGGTATGGGCTGAGTCGCGTGGCCCAGATGATTGCTCTCGACCGGTTCCAATTACAAGTCACGGGTTTGGAGAAGATTCCTGTCCGCGGTGCTTTCATTCTTTGTTCAAATCACCAAAGTTTCCTCGATCCGGTGATCCTGGGAAGCGTGCTGCCCTGGCAGGTTTTCCGGAACACATTTTCGGTCGGCACGAGTGAAATCTTCGGCTCGGGCCTTATGCGCGTGCTGGCCCGCTGGCTGCGGGTGGTGGTTGTCGACCCTGATGCGAACCTCGTTCCCGCCATGCGTGCCGGGGCGTTTGGCTTGCGGCACGGACGGGTGCTCATGCTTTACCCTGAGGGTGAGCGCAGCATTGATGGGAAGCCGAGAGTGTTTAAGAAAGGCGCGGCCATTCTTTCTATCCACACACGCGTACCGATCGTGCCGATCGCGATTGATGGATTTCATGAGGCTTGGCCCCGAGGTAAGCGGTTTCAGGGGTTCGTGCCACTTAAGATGAGCTTTGGCGACCCAATTTACCCACCCGCGGAAACCGAGGCCTCCGAAGCAACTTACGACAGGCTTACAAATGAGTTGCGGGAGTGCGTCGTCAACATGTGGAAGAAATTGAGGAACGAGACCGAGCCGCAATTGATGGCCGCAGCGGACTGAATTTGAGTGCCCCTTATTGTGTGGGGCCGGGTCTGCGACCCGGCTGGGCGGGTTATCTGGGGCCGGGTCTCCGACCCGGCCTGGCGGGGCGCAGCCCCGCCGCCACACGAGTGCCTTAAGCTCCAGCGCCAGCCGCTTGCGGGCCGAATGCCTTCACAAAAGCGTCGACGATCATCGAATCATACTTCGAGCCGAATCCTTTGGAGATTGACTCCACCGCTTGCGCGGGCGACATCTTGATTGCGCGTGTGTCGCTGATCAGCGATTCGAACTTTTCCGCGATCGTCAACACTTGTACCTCGATAGAAGCATCTGCAGGGTTGCTGCCGTTTCGGTTCAACTGCTGTGCGGCTACGAGAATTGGAATCGCCCGCCGCAGCGTGCTGCCCATTGCTTTGGCTTTACTGCTGGCTCGGTCCTGCTTGCGCATGCTTTTCTCAACATCTTCTTCCGAAAGATTAGCAGCCTTGTAAAGAATCTCGTTGCTGATGCCCATCTCATTCACGTTGCGCAACAGGGCCGCAGTGCGGAGGTCTTCCGTGCTGCCGGAATCCAGGCCCAGAGATTCCGCAATTCTAGTGGCGTACATCGCAATACGATATGAGTGCGCTTCACTGTATTTTTGGTTCGTCAGAAACTGTTGCAGCACTGCCAGCATTCCCTCGTATCCGTCTTTCATTTCCATCAGGCTCTTCTGATTACGCTCATAGAGCGTGCCCATCGCGTAAGCGGCGATAACCAAAACTCCACCCCAGACCGTTAAATCCACCCAGCGCGTGTCGATGGGAAGCTGGAGTTCGCGGTGATGACTGAACATGGCCGGATTCAAGATCGTAAGCCCGACGACCAGAGCCACGCTGGCACAGGCAGTCATGGTGGCGTGGCGGCGCCCGAAGTAATAAGCCGAATAGAGCACAGGCAGAAAATAAAACACCAGGGCCATGCGCTGCGAAGCAACCAGGAAGTGGATCATGGCCGCGATCAGCACCAGAAACAGCAGCAGAAACAGCTCTTTGGTTATCTTTTGCAAGCCCCCTCCTACGATGCCAGGCGCGGCTGACGATTGGGTCTTCGGCAAAGTTCTCGGCTTGTATATGGTGGATTAGAACTCGTTTCGCACCAAATTACGGAGGTAATGAGTGTGGCTTGGAGACTCCCTGTCTATTTCGCCCGCGGATGCGTCTGATCGTAGACCGCAAGCACATGCTTCATGGAAAGCTGGGTATATCGCTGGGTGGTGGATAACCGCTCGTGGCCAAGCATCTCCTGGATGGCACGCAGGTCAGCACCCTCCTCGAGCAGGTGCGTGCCAAAGGCGTGACGCAACGTGTGGGGGTGAACATCCGGAGACAGTCCCTTTGCGACCGCGACCTTCTTAAGGATGCGGCCCACGCTGCGCGTCGTCAGGCGGCCTCCCCGGAAATTGATGAGCAGAGCGTGCGTGATCTTCTTAGATGCCCCAAGTTGGTTCCTGCGCACCGGAAGATAGGCTTTAAGAGCCGCTGTGACCGACTCGCCGAACGGCACGTACCGCTCCTTCTTTCCCTTCCCGCGAATGAGGATTGTTTCTGCGCTCAGGCGGATGTCATCCAGATTGATGCTGATCAACTCGGAATTGCGAATGCCGCAGCCGTAAAGCAATTCCAAAATCAGACGGTCGCGTTCGGGAAAAGCCGCGGCCTCTGGCATTCTCCCATCCAGCGCCCCATTCATCTCTTCTATCGTCGGAACTCGCGGAAGTTTCTTGGGCAGTTTCGGAGTGGCAACCAGCGCCGCCGGATTTTGACCGACAATTCCTTCCTGCCCCAGCCAACGATATAGAGAACGCACTGCAGCAAGGGAACGCGCCACCGACGTCTTGCTCAGTCCCCTTTCGTAAAGACGCGAAAGGAAGCCGCGAATCGCGAGGTGGTCGATACTGGGCCAATTCCGTGAGCCGACATATTCAGAGAAACTACGGAGGTCCCCAGCGTATGCCTTAATCGTGTGTGCTGACGTATTACGTTCGCGCAGCGAGCGAAGAAATTGTCGGATGGATTTGCCCACTACGGTTGGCTTCACCGGTCTCGCTCGCTGACTGAGAGTACCTCCGCGGACACCTGCTTCGCTTCCTCGCGAATTCATGCCCTTGTCCTGGCTCGCGGATGATGCTTCTGATAGACGTTCTTCAGCCGATCAAGCGCAACGTGAGTGTAAATCTGGGTGGTTGAAATATCGGCGTGGCCCAGAATCGTCTGTACCGTTCTGAGGTCAGCGCCATTTTCCACCATGTGCGTGGCACAACTGTGGCGCAGCGTGTGAGGGCTGGCATGGCGGCCTGCAGTTAAAGACGCAGTACTGACCATCTGCCACACTCGCTGACGCGTCAGCCTGCGCCCACCGCGCCCGAGAAAGAGCAACGGCGAGTTGTGCTTCCCTGCAAGTGCGCCGCGTGCATGTCTGATGTACTCGGCCAGCGCCCGCTGCGCCGATTTGCCCAACGGCACGATGCGCTCCTTGTCTCCTTTTCCGCGCACCAGGATGTATCCAAGTTCGAGCTTCAAATCTTCAAGTTTTATGCCGACAATTTCCGAAACCCGCAATGCGCCGGCATAAAACACCTCAAGCATGGCACGATTTCGCATTTCAATCGCTTCATCCAGCTTGCGAGCTGAAGTCGGGCGCGAGCCGCTGAGCATGGTTTCAACTTCGTCCCGGGCCAGCGACTTGGGTAGAACCTTCCATTGTTTAGGAGAGGCGATGTTCAGAGTGGGATCGCCTTCGATCAGCTTGTCCAACAGAAGATAACGATAAAAGTGGCGCAGCGCCGAGAGTTTACGTCCGACCGAACGTCCATCAACCGAGTTCGCGAATAGCTGCTGGATGAAATCCTTGACATCGTTGCGCCGCGCCTTTAATAACGTGCGCTTGCGCTTTGCCAGGAATTCCGCGAACTGCTGGATGTCGGTGGTATAAGCCGAAACCGTGAGCGGGGCCAAGCCTTTCTCGATCTTCAGGTAATCGAGAAAGCGTGCAAGCACATGGGAATTGGCTTTGGAATACACGGATTCGATTATTGCGCGTTATCGGACTCTGGAAAAGTGACCACCGGAATACACAACAGAGGCCACAGAGGCACACAGGGATATCTTCAGCCAGCAATTTCCTTCAGAACTTCCGCAGCGTACAACGCCCCCTGCGGGGTCTCCTCATGCTTGAAATACGCGAACACATTTCGTCCAGCGGCGAGGTGCTCTCTGATCCGTGAGATCATATTCGCGCGTTCCTCCGGCGTATAGGTCGGCTTACGGTAACGGTAATAGCAAAAGTCAGCGGTCAGAACATCTGGCGTCACCCGGTCTTCAGTTTCCGCGACACATAGCGCGCGGTTGCAGGATTTCAGCAGATCAAAAACCTCATCGCTAAACCAGGAAGTATGTCGAAATTCAAAAGCCGCCAGCACGCCTCGCGGCAGCGTTGTCAGAAATTCTTTCAGCACCTCGATATCAGCTTTCATATTGGGCGGCAACTGGAACAACAGCGGTCCTAGTTTGCCGGCCTGAGCCAATGGTTCCAGCGTACTCAGAAAGCGCGGAATGAATTCCTCCGTCTTCTTCAGCCTCTTAATATGCGTGATTACTTGATGGGCTTTGATGCCGAAGCGAAACTGCTCAGGCGTTCCCGCAATCCACTTTTGGACAGTCGATTCTTTCAACAACTGCCGGAAGGTGAAATTCACTTCAACCGTGTTCAGTTTTGTCGCGTAATAAGGCAGAAACTTCGCCTGTGCCAGTTTAGCTGGATAGAAATCCGGCTTCCAGCTTGGGTAAGCCCATCCCGAAGTCCCGGCGTAGAGTTGCGCCACGTTGACCTCACTGACAGATTGAGTGACGGAATTATAACTTCCGGCGTTTCTTGCCGACTGGAGGACGTGTCGCGGGCTTGACAGTTTTCCTGCGGCCTCGAGGCTCGGCCTGTGCGGCTAATTCCCTACCTGCTTCCATCGCTTCCGCCTCGCCCTTTCCAAGGCCTTGCAATGAAGGCAACTTTTGCTTGAGTCTGAGCAGTGGCTCGAACAGATCTCCTAGCTTTTCGACGCGATCCAGCACTTGGTTGGCTTCGAAAACAACCAGGCTCGGGTCCTTTTTCTTAAGCACCTGCTCGACTTCCTCCCATTTCACGGGCGTCGAAACCGTGGGCCGCTCACGCGCGCGCAGAGAATAGACCGCAATCGTCGTTTTGTGCTCGTCGTTCTGGCTCCAATCAACGAAAACCTTCCCCACCCGCACGCTCTTTTTCATATCCGAAACAACCAGATCGCGATGCTCGTTCTCCAATAACCGCGCCAGCGCATGAGCAAATGGCTTGGTGACGGCGTAGTCAGTTGGTGTGTTCAACGGAACATAAATTTGTAATCCCTTGGAGCCTGACGTTTTGGGAAAACTCTGCATGCCGAAGTGGTCGAAAACGGCCCGCAGCCAAATTCCGACCTGAGCGCACTGCACCATGTTCGCCGGCGCCCCAGGATCGAGATCAAAAACCAGCATCGTAGGAGTCTCGATTTTTTTTGCCAGCGAAAGCGAGGGATGAAGTTCAATCCCAGCCAAATTTGCGATCCAAACCAGCGTGGGCAGGTCGTTGGCCAGAATGTAATTCACGTTGCGATTATTACCTTCGCTCCAGATTGGCGCCGTCTTTACCCAGGCTGGGCGGTGAATCGTGGCATTTTTCTCAAAGAAAAATGGCTGGTCCACTCCATTTGGATATCGTTTGAGCGTGAGCGGCCTTCCAGCAAGATGCGGTACCAGCACAGGCGCGATGCGAGCGTAATAGTCAATCACATGCCCCTTGGTAAACCCTGCGGCCGGATACAGGACCTTCTCCAGATTGGTGAGCTTTAGATGCTTCCCCTGAATCTCAACCGTGGATGATCCGCTCATGACCGCCCTCCTTCCTTTCACTCAATTCGCCGGAGCATAGCCGTTCGTTAGTATAGTGGCGCTCCCCCACGCGTTGCTGTTTGGATGCGGTGACAGCTCAGTTTGACAACCCGCCCTTTGCACACGTAACTTCAGATTTCCCGTCGCGTGCGTTCCCGTTGCATTGGAGGCTCGATGAAATGCCGCGCTCTTAGAACACTGACCTTCTTCGTGGCCCTTTCCGCCATAGCCTTTGCGCAAGATCTCGCCTCTTTCGAAAAGCGCATAACCGTGAAGAAGCTGGCAAACGGGCTCACGGTAGTGATTTGTGAACGGCCGGAAGCGCCGGTGTTTTCGTTTTTCACTCACATAGATGCTGGCTCTGTGCAAGATCCGCTGGGCGAAACCGGCATGGCGCACATGTTCGAGCACATGGCATTCAAGGGCACGGACAAGATCGGGACCACAAACTACGCTGCAGAGAAGGCGGCGTTGCAAAAAGTTGAGCAGACGTATGCGGCGTACATCATGGAACGCGATAAGCCTGTGGATCGGGATGAGCAGAAGCTCAAGGAGTTAGAGAAAGCGTGGCAGGATGCCGTTGCTGAGGCGCAAAAATACGTGAAGCCCAACGAGTTTCCGCGAATTCTTGAAAGCAACGGCGCAGAGGGCATCAATGCCTTCACCAGTGAAGATGAGACGGCTTATCACTACTCGTTGCCCGAAAATCGGCTGGAGCTGTGGGCCTACCTGGAGTCGGAGCGTTTTATCCACCCGGTGATGCGCGAGTTTTATAAAGAGCGGAACGTTGTGATTGAAGAGCGGCGCATGCGTACGGACAGCAATCCCATCGGGCGGCTGCTGGAGCAGTTTGTGACGGCGGCGTTTCAGGCCCATCCCTATCACCGGCCTACGATCGGCTGGATGTCGGATTTGAATTCGTTTTCGGCGACGGATGCACAGAAATTTTTTGATACTTATTACATTCCTTCCAACATGGTTGTAGCGATCGCTGGAGACGTGAAAGCGGCCGAGGCGATGCCGATCATCGAGAAATACTTCGGCCGCATTCCCTCTCATGAAAAACCAGACGAGCGAACCACTATTGAGCCGCCCCAGAATTCTGAGCGGCGCGTAGTACTGCGCGAGGCAACTCAGCCGCTATACCTTGAGGGTTACCACCGGCCCGACTATCGCAGCAAGGATGATGCTGTCTATGACGCGATTGCCGACCTGATGTCGAACGGGCGCACTTCGCGGCTCTATCGTGCATTGGTCCGTGATAAGAAGATCGCCGCCGATTCGGCGGGCTTTACCGGTCTCCCCGGAAATAAGTATCCGCATCTTTTCGCGTTCTATGCGTTTCCCATGCCCGGGCACAAACCGGAAGAGGTTGCCGAGGCAATTCACGCGGAAATTGAGCGGCTGAAAACTCAGGATATAAGCGACGATGAACTGAAAATGATTAAGACGCGGGCCAAAGCCAACCTGATTCGAGGGCTGGCGAATAACGAAGGCCTGGCATTTCAGCTCGCGCTGTACCAGGCGCGATTTGACGATTGGCGCGAACTGTTTCGCTCAGTGGATCGGATAGATAAAGTGACGAAAGCCGATATCCGAAGAGTCGCGACGCAAATTTTTGTGCCAGCAAACCGGACTGTGGGAATTATCGAGACGGCGCCGCCCGCCGCGCAAGGTCAAAACGGAGGTGAGCAATGAAACGTGCGCCCATAATCTTGCTCATTTTCCTGCTGATTTGCGGCATTGCGCAGTTTGCAGCCACGCAGACCGCTGAGTGGCAGCAGATCAAAGTTCTTCCCCTGCCGGCATTTCATCCGCAGGAGCCAAAACGCATTGAGCTCCCGAACGGAATGGTTGTTTTTCTTCAGGAGGATCACGAATTACCACTGATTGACGGCATTGCGCGCATCCGCGGTGGCGCGCGTTCGGAACCGGCCAATAAAGTTGGTCTCGCTGCAATCCACAGCGAGGTGTGGCGCACCGGCGGGACAAAAGCTCAGACAGGCGACCAGTTGGATGATTACCTGGAAATCCGCGCTGCAAAGGTCGAGAGCGGCAGCAGTGCAGATTCAACCACGCTCGCCTGGTCGAGCCTCAAGTCAGATTTTTATGATGTTTTCAAGGTCTTCACTGAGCTGCTCCGCGAACCAGAGTTCCGCGAGGAGAAAATTGATCTGGCTCAAAAAGAGGCATTCGATGCCATCTCGCGGCGCAACGATGAGATAGGGGATATCGCAGTACGAGAGTCCACGAAGCTGGCATACGGAGCGCAAAATCCGTACGCACGTATTCCGGAGTACGCGACCGTTGCGGCGGTAACACGCCAGGACCTGATCGAGTGGCACCATACGTACGTTCACCCCAACAACATCATTCTGGGAGTGAGTGGCGATTTCGATTCTGCCCAAATGGAAGCAAAACTCCGGCAGGCATTCGCCACTTGGCCGAAAGGCGCGGCATTTAAGCAGCCGGAGATCGAGTTCCATCCGGCAAAACCTGGCTATTACCTGATCCCTAAAGAAGACGTGAACCAAAGCTCGGTCCGCATGGTCGCGCTGGGAACCACGCGCCGAAATCCGGATTATTACGCGATCGAGGTTTTCAACGAAGCTTTCGGCGGCGGATTTTCATCACGCCTGTTCCGTAACCTTCGCACCGCGCAAGGTCTCGCTTATTCGGTGGGCGGAGGAATTGGGACGGCATTCGATCATCCGGGAATTCTGCGTCTTTCTATAGGAACGAAGAGCCAGAGCACGGTGCAGTCGATCCAGGCGATGTACCAGCAGGTTGATGACTTGGCGAAGCAGCCCATTACGCAAGCCGAGATTCAGCACGCCAAGGACTCAATTCTGAATTCTTTCGTATTTAATTTCGATACGCCGGAAAAAGTTCTGCGAGAGCGCATGGCGTATGAGTTCTATGGGTACCCACCTGATTTTCTGGAAAAGTACCGAGCCGGAAT
>QIAB01000060.1:2806-3348 GCA_003225455.1 Acidobacteriota bacterium | reverse complement strand
GGATCAGCTTGCAGTTCTTGTGGTCGGCAACACGAGCGAGTTCGACAAGCCGCTCACCTCGCTGGGGCCGGTGAACAAAGTGGATATCACGATCCCGCCACCACCGGGCGCGGAGGGGAAGCCCACGGCCCAGCAATAACTGGTCATCTGCCTTTCTGAAACAACTAGGACCGCGGCCCGGAACTTTTCTTCTCACCTTTTCGTATCATCATCGTCCATTGCAGGGGGTTGCTATGCTCCGATGGTTCTTTCTCGTGTCACTCGCGATGCTCGTAATTTCAGTTTCCGCCAGCGCTGACGAGTGGAAAAAGGATTACAGGCCGTCAGGCAAGCCTGTGATCCGGGTTGATGCGAATGACGCGGATATCCGCGTGAACGATTGGGAGCGCAAAGACATCGAAGCGCGCGTCATTACCGAAGGCTACAAGATTGGCCCCGATGCTGTCCGTGTAACTGAAAGTCAGAGCGGCAATCAGGTCACTCTTGAGGTGCATACGCCCCAGTTTGGGCTAGTGCTGCATCGTCACTCGGTGCAGGTCGAA
>QIAB01000060.1:0-2756 GCA_003225455.1 Acidobacteriota bacterium | reverse complement strand
CTCGAGGTCCGTTCAGCTGACGGCAGCCTGAATGCCGAAACGCACGATGGAAACATCCGCGCAAATGGGCGATTTGACGCGTTGACTCTACATACCGACGACGGCAACATTGACGGCGAAGCTGAAGCTGGATCGAAGAACAACTCTGGTTGGAATCTGCACACGGGCGATGGCAACGTCGCATTGCGACTGCCTTCAGATTTTGCCGCCGATTTGGATGCGGAGACCGGCGATGGCCGGGTGAACATTGTTTTCCCGCTTACGATGAATGGATCGGTCAAAGAGAGAAGTGTGCGGGGAAAGATCAACGGCGGCGGATCGCTACTGGAATTGCGGACCGGAGATGGGAACATTGAATTGGAGAAGAGTTGACGCTGTGTGGATAATTCAGACAGTCCCGCACAGGAATACATTCTTACGCAACACTTCCAAACACAACCTGTCTGAATGGGCTTGAATCTCTTTGCTGACCCTCGATCCAAAGATAGGGATCTTTTTTGCTTGCATTTGGCCAACTATCAAATCTATTATAGGCGAACATAAAGCGAATACCAGCCGTGGCCTCTCTTCCTCTGCTTCCCGATTCTCCTCCCAAACTCGTGGGCATTGCTAAGCTCGCGGCCAACGGAGAGTCTCTGCGGCAGGGGCATCAGGTCGAGTACTTCACGCTGCCGGTTCGTTCCCTGCTTAACCGCTGCGTCAGCAAGCGGGAGATGCCTTTCACCTGGACCATCAATCCTTATCGCGGCTGCGAGTTTGCATGCAAATACTGCTATGCGCGCTACACGCACGAGTTCATGGAAATGCGCGACGTCGTGGAGTTCGAGCAGAAGATTTACGTCAAGCAGCATGCCGCTGACCTGTTGCGGCAAGAGTTGCGCCGCGTGAAACCTGGAGAGGAGATCGCCATCGGGACGGCGACCGATCCGTATCAGCCGGCAGAGCGGAAGTATGAGGTCACGCGCGCGATCTTGGAGGAATTCGCGCGGCATGAGGGTCTCGAGCTAGGGATCGTGACAAAGTCGAATCTCGTTCTTCGCGACGTCGAGGTGTTGCAGCAAATCGCAAAGCAGAACGACATTTCGGTTCACGTGACCATCACGACACTCAATGCCGAACTGGCTCGTATTCTTGAGCCGCGGGCGCCGCGTCCCGTGCGGCGATTGAATCAGGCCGGAATCAGTGCGGGGGTGAGTTGCTCGCCGGTGATTCCCGAGATTACGGATTCGCCACGCGATCTTGAAGCGCTGGTGCGAGCCACGGCAGAAGCTGGCGGCAAGCACATTTTTGCGAATCCGTTGTTCTTGAAGCCGTGCTCGGCGGCAGTGTTTATGCCATTTCTGAAGCAAGAATTTCCGGACCTGGCTGAGAACTACCGGAGGCGTTATCAGGACCGCGCATTTCTGCCCAAGAGTTATCAACAACGGATTTCCAACCTGATGGCGAGCCTACGCCGGAAGTATGGGATTGCGCGGGAGCGGGCGTCGGTAAAGCCGCGCCCGGATGAGTGCCGCCAGTTGGCGCTGTTTTGAAGGCTCCAGTCACCGGATGGTATGAATCCGAACACCCACACTCAGCTTCTTCCAGGATTTATCGGATGTGTACACGGGCGCTCCCAGTGCAAGTCCGAGAGCCAGACAAGCCCGGTCTCCCAAGGACAAGCCGAGGAAGCGGGTTTGGGCGATAAGGCTCCCTGCAGTCTTGGCGTGGTCGGCAGTAAAAGCCATAGCCTCCCGAATGGGGCTGAGCGTCGCTTCCCAAGCGTCGCGCGACCCAATGCCCCGTTCTACAAGCTTGCTTTGGACTTCAGCCAGATTTACCGTGCTGCTGACGGCCGTGCTCAGCAGTTCAGGTGTTAACTTCTCCGCGCCTGATTCACGATTCAGTACCGCCAGCAACGCAGAAGCATCCAGTACGATCCTATTCATCTCTGGCTGCCTCCCGCCGTTCGGCAATCAGCTCGTCAACCAGCGACGTGCCCGGCTTCACGTGTTTCCGGACAAGCCGCTGCGCTCGCTCGAGGCGGCGTTTCAGCGTGGTGATCCGCAATTCGTCATCCACCATTCGCACGACGATTTCATCGCCGGCATTGATACCAAGTGCCTTGCGAAATGCCGCAGGGATAACAACGCGGCCATTTTCATTTACACGCAGCCGAGCTTCTGCATCCATTGTCTCGACCTCCATAATGTGACAGTATACTGCGATTGTGTCATACATTATGTAGGTTGACAAATCCGTGAAGTATGTGACGTCCGACCGGCGAGCGCCGATTACTCGGTGACTAGCGAGCTTTACCGGATTCTCCTCCGGCGCGCAAACAACAACCCCAACGCCGCGCCGGCGAGTAACGTGCCAAGAGTCTTCTTGCGATCGTGAATGGCGACGAATCTCGTCTCTTTCGCGCTGACTTCGAATACGCCAACCGGAATTGCGCGGACGCCGCCTCCACCTCCGCCGCCTTCGCCTTTGGGCTTGGTGTCACCCATGCCGCCGGTTCCGGCTCCCGCGCCAAATCCATAAGCGATCTTCGCAACAGGGATGATCGTTTTCTCGCCGGCGGTTACCGGATCGCCGAAGACGCTTTTCACCTGCGCCCGGCCGGCCAGATTTTCGTGTAATGATTGCAACAAAGTAAGACTGCTCATAGAAGACTCCTCAGCGAACGTTCACCAGATCGCGCACACTGCAGTGAAGAAGCGTGCACTCCTGCTTGATGCCGAAACAGCCTCTGTGGTCGCTTTGTGAACAAAGTT
>QIAB01000139.1 GCA_003225455.1 Acidobacteriota bacterium | reverse complement strand
CATAAAGGCTGTCGGTCGCGGTCCACTCCTTGACAGCTTCTTCTCCGTCAGTCCAGAGCAGCCAGACGCTGTATCCGTCGCGCTTCTTCCCGCGAAGGTGGTTGGCCAACTCCAGAAGCAGCGCGGTCGAGGAACCGCCGTCATTGGCGCCGACATAGCCGGAGTTGCGCAGGGGATAATTCGTGTCGTAGTGACCGGCGATGACGACGATCCCATCGCGAGTGCCAGGGAATTTGGCAATGATGTTGCGCACCGGAAATTTGCCTTCCGGAGTGGAGGCGGCGAAGGCATCGTCCTCGACGGCGTCAGCTTTCAGATGCGCGTGAATGTAATTTTCCAGCTTCTTATGATTGGCGCTGCCGGTGGGGCGTGCGCCAAAAGCGACCACCTCACGGACGTACTGCATGGCGCGAGCGGAGTTGAAGGATGAGGTCTCGGCGAAGAGCGTGGATGAAAGAAGCATGCATGGGATCAAGACTGTGAGCGCGATGGATACAAAACGCGCTGCCGAGCTACGCTCGGCTGGACAGCCGGGGGCTGTCCCCACGTGTTCAAGAGAGGGGCATGCCGGGGCGGTTGTCTCGACGTGATTGGCAACTCGACAGCCGGGGGCGGCTGTCCCCACGAGGACAACAGAGGGATATGCCGGGGTGGCTGTCCCCATGAGATTAGGAAGTCGACAGCCGGGGGCGGCTGCCGCTACGTGATTCTTCATTGCGCCTTTCGCGCTTGGCGGGCGCGACGTTGCTTGGGATGGACCAGCCATGCGATGCCGATGCTCACTAAGTAAAGCGCAACCATGGGCGCGGCGAAGACACACATGTTCAGGATGTCGGTGGTCGGAGTCAGGATGGCTGCGATGATGAAGATGACCAGAATCGAATAACGCACGTTGCGCCACATCCATCCCGCGCTGATCACGCTCATCAGCGAAAGGAAGAAGACCAGAATGGGCAGTTCGAAAACAACTCCGAGGCCGAGAATAACAGTGAGGAATAGATCTGTGTATTCATTGACCGTGATCATGGGCTGGAACTGGCTGCCATAGCCGATCAGGAAATCCAGAGCGGCGGGATAGACCAGCTTGTATCCGAACAAACCTCCCGCGGAAAACAGAAACACAGTTGCACCCATGAAGGGCAGCACGTAGCGTTTTTCGGTGCGATAGAGGCCGGGGGAGATGAACATCCAGACTTGGTACAGAACGAAGGGTGACGCGACGAAGACACCAGCCATGAGGCCGATCTTCAAGTAAAGGTTGAAGGGTTCGGTCGGGCTTAGAAAAACCAGCTTTTCAGGCAGAGAGTGGCGCTTCAGCACCTCGATCAGAGGCTTCTGGATAATGGTATAGATTCGTTCGGCGTAACCCCAACAGGCAAAGAAGCCCGCCGCGACCGCGATAATCGAGTAAATAATCCTGTGCCGCAATTCCTCGAGATGCTCGAGGAAGCTCATAGCGGGCATGGATTCTTCTGGTTGCCCGGTGGGCGGCGCTTCGGCGGTGAGCTCAGGCATCGGGGGCCTTGGCGGCAGAATCTAGTTCAGAACCCGACAGGCCCTCCGGTTGATGATTTCTGGCAGGAATCGAGCCAATTGGCGACTGCGCTGGCGGCAGGATGGTCTGGCGCGGGTTCTCGAGGTCAAGGCTGTTGATCTCCGACTCGATCTGCGACTTGAATTCGTTCGAGGCACGCTTGAATTCATTGAGCGCCTTGCCAATCTGGCGACCGATCTCCGGCAGCTTCTTCGGCCCAAAGATGATCAGGGCCAGCAGGAAGATGAAGATCATCTCTGGGAAGCCGAGGTTCATAAATTCATGATACTGCCGGAGCGGATTGGCGGCAACGCGGCACGTTGGCTCAGACAGGCTGCATAGCTGCGAACGGGTAATGAGTCTAAAGAAGCGGCTTTAGCTCCGACTCAATGGCGTCCGTGTATTCAAAGCCGATGATTTTCTTGCAAAGTATTCCGTGGCGCTCATAGAGCATTGTGGTTGGCAATCCTACGATGCCCCCGAACTTCTGCTTCAAGTCATCGGTTGCGACGACCAGTGGATATTGGACTCCGAGCTTCTTGGCGAATTGGACCGGGTCTTCCATATCGCGCATGGTGTCAAATTTGAATCCGATCACAGCGAATCCGCGTGAACCATAGCGGTCTAAAAGTTTCTGATAACCTGGCATCTCTTTTTTGCAGGGGCCGCACCAAGTGGCCCAAAAGTCGATGAGCACGACCTTGCCGCGGAGGTCAGCGGAGGAAATTGTGTGTCCTTCCAAATCCGTCATAGAGAAGTCAGGCAACGGTGAACCAATTCGCCCTGGCGCGATGGCTGATTCTTTTGCCTGGGTCGGCCTCGCCGAATGCTGATTGCATCCGACGAGTCCGACCACAGCAACGCTTAGAAATAAGAGGTGTTTTCTCAGGATCTACTCCTTGTTCTGGACTTCCAGAATCAGCAGCTTCAGGGGAGCCGAAGGGTCTGCTCTCTTTTTCCCGGCGGACTTCTTGTACAACTGGCCACGCACCGTAACCATCGTTTGGGTATCCGCAAGGGATTCAAGCCCTTTGGACAATTCATTTGGTGCCAACGCAAATGACCGATTCGGTTCGACCTGTATGGCAAGGCTGCCCGAAGAGTCCTTCACGATTTTTCCGCGAGCGGTCATATCCATCTCAGCAGCGGTCACACCGCTGTCGTATGTCGCCTTGAGAAGCTGAGCAGGGTCAATCTGCCCATCTTCTTTGGGGGTGACATCAACTTTTCCATTGAGCAAGCTAACTTCTACGTTTTGAACGCCAGACTGGCGTCCGAGGTGTTGTTTCACCCCGTATGCTCAAAAATTTCACGTCATGCCTTCGACGCGCATTTCAATATGCGTAATTTGCGCTAGAGTCAGTGGCACAGCCAAGGAACCGAACAGAACCAGCAGCGCAAGGTATTTCCTATTCATCGCTCCTCCTTCCTCAAAGGTGCAGCCGAAACTGCTGGGTAATTCCAAAACTAATGTTGCGGCGAACGGGCATAAACAATGCACTAGTGGAATGCGCGACGTCCCAATCCACCCCGAGCCAGACGTGCATTCCCGGTCGTACGCCCACATAGCTTGTGACTCCGGCCAGCAAAACGTCACCGCCGCTTCCACTCTTGGTAACTCCTGCGATGCGGTCATCCTCAGAACGCAGCCACGTGAGCACAGGACCAATGAACCATTCACGGGCAACGTTTTTCGATTCGTAGGGCCGGTACGAGAGCCAGAAACGCGATTCGATGTCACTTCCCAGGCGTGTTGCCTGTGTGCCGTGCGAGCGCAACAGGGAATGGAAATCTTCATCAGCTACCAGGCGTTTCAGGTTGAAGAGACCGGTATAGCTCCAATTCGCTGCCAAGAATAAATCGGTGGAGCCTGAGCCCGGCTGCAAGCTCCCAGGTAGCAAGTTCCCGTTTGAGTCGGACAAGGTCGTGCGCCCTGTTGGAAGCTTCGGGCCGAGGGTGAGGGATGCCTGGGTAGTCCCACGCCGTGAATCTCGCCGGTAAAAGCGGTACTTTACAAGCATCATGGCATCGCCAAGGCCAGTTCTGCGAATGGCTGGTATGCCCGCCGTATCGAGATGATTTGTGACTATCGGGATGAGAACGGTCAAATCAAAATCCCGATAGAAGCCCCATGTGAAGTTGACATCGGCCGCGTGCGAGAAGGTAGGACGGGCAGTCAGAGGAATGCCTGATATTCCCGGCATCAGACCGCGCGTAGTGAAGACAGAGTTGTAGGACACGAGTGCGCCACCCGGAAACAACGGTGGCGCCGTCTCGGGGGCAGGACCTTGTCCTCTAGAGATTGAAGCGCAAGACAACACGGCGCAAAAAGATATCGCCTTTCTTAATCTCACAAGTGTTTTCTCCAGCAAAGATGATTCCCAAGCACACCAATGCACGAAGCCGGGAAACGACTGGAGATCAGACTAGATTCGAAGAGGTGCTGGAGCCGGTATGCAGAAGCCCGGCGGAGCGTGGGAGTGCGCTGCTATGATGCGCGCCGAGAAATCCAAGCCTTGCGATTCACCGGACGCTGGCATCACCGCGAACATAGCGGGCGAGACAGACATGCCATGTGCAGACGAGGGCTGCACAAAAGGAGCCCGCACGGTTGGCATTCTCTTGCAGCAATCCTGACCATGGTGGCCATGCGACGAGCAACGCATCGAATTGCAGCAGCGCATCGCCTGTTCTGGCGTTGCCATGGCCAAGCAGTCAGACGCATAGGCTGCAAGAGCCAGGGCAATCATCGCCACAAGACTGGGTCTGACAAAACGCATCACTCAGTAAATTAGATGTCTAGAGTATTGAAGTCAAGTGCCCCAGTGGCGGTTCAGCCGACCGGGTGGTCGTGTGTCAGCATGGATATTTTCGCTTCAGACCCAATCTCCGCAGTGGCCCGGAGGACCAATAAATCGAATCTCTCTAAAATCTGCGAACCCTGAATCCCTGGTTCCGCATCCTAAGATGTTGGGCGTAGGCAGGCGGATTAATTCTGGTGGTTACTTTGGTCCGAACGCTCGGATTTAGCCGCCGGGAGCCGTGTTATACTGCGTTCAGG
This sequence comes from Acidobacteriota bacterium, assembly GCA_003225455.1. GTDB lineage: Bacteria > Acidobacteriota > Terriglobia > Terriglobales > Acidobacteriaceae > QIAB01. Next base: position 3,689 of record QIAB01000139.1, on the reverse strand, counting down.
CCGGTGGCGGGCCTTTTTTTGATGCCCGAACGGAAGGAAACTGAAGATGGTCCGTAGTCCTCGTCGCACACTCCTCCTAGTTGTTTTCATTCTCGTAATTTGTGGATTTCTGGGGATGCTCTTCGGGCAGAAGATTACCCCCGCAGCGGCCGCTGGCGGCGACTCTGATGTCCGCGACAGCCTGCGCCAGTTCGCTACCGTTTATGACGTAGTGGAGCAGAACTACGCCGAGCCGGTGAACGCCGACAAGGCAATTTACAACGGCGCGATTCCCGGCATGCTGCACGTGCTTGATCCGCACTCGAACTTTTTCGATCCCAAGTCCTATTCCCTGCTCCGTGAGGACCAGCGCGGCAAGTACTACGGCGTGGGCATGACGGTAGGGCCGCGCAATAACAAAGTCATTGTGATTGCTCCCTTCGTCGGAACGCCGGCCTATCGTGCCGGCATCCGGCCTGGTGACATCATCGCGGCCGTGGACGGCAAGCCCACTGACAATATGAGCACCGGCGACGTGGCTGATTTGCTGAAAGGGCCCAAAGGGACCACGGTTCACATTACGATCCTGCGCGAAGGCTCAGACAAGCCGATCGAGTTTGCCGTGGTTCGCGACGAGATTCCCCGCTATAGCGTCGATTTGCATTTCCTGATCCGGCCTGGCGTCGGCTACATGCACGTCACTGGATTTAATGAGACCACCGAGCACGAGGTCGCAGATGCTCTGGATCAGATGGGCGATTTAAAGGGGCTCATCCTTGATCTGCGTCAGAATCCGGGAGGGCTGCTCAACGAAGGCGTCGGAGTCGCCGACAAGTTTTTGCGAAAAGGGCAGCTCATCGTTTCGCATCACGGCCGTTCTTCGCCTGAGAAGCGCTACGTTGCTGCGCACGGAAATGGCGGGAAGGAATATCCGTTGGTTGTCCTCGTGAATCGCGGGACAGCTTCGGCTGCGGAAATCGTTGCTGGCGCGATTCAGGATCATGATCGCGGCTTAGTGGCCGGCGAGACGACGTTCGGCAAAGGGCTGGTGCAGACGGTTTATCCACTCTCGGAGAACACCGGCCTTGCTCTGACCACCGCCAAGTACTACACCCCGAGCGGACGTCTAATTCAGCGCGATTATTCGAACGTCTCGCTCTACGACTACTATTTCAACCGCGAGGCGGAAGAAAATAACAACTCGCACGAGGTCAAGCTCACGGACAGCGGACGCACGGTTTATGGCGGCGGCGGCATTACTCCTGACGTCAAAATTCCCTCGCTTAAGAGCAACCGCTTCGAGGACTCCCTGCTTCAGCATTACGTGTTCTTCAATTTCGCCAAGCGCTACATTGTGAATCACCGTCCCGACCCGAAGAAATTCGAGGTTGATGATGTGGTGATGCAGGATTTCCGCAAGTTCCTCGACGAGGAAAAGATCCCCTACACCGAAGCGGACCTGGTGCAGAACAATGACTTCATTCGCTCCAGCATTAAGAGCGAAATCTTCGTGGATGCTTTCGGCCAGGAAGAAGGCCTGAAGGTTCGGGCGGAAACTGATCCCGAAGTGGTCAAAGCGCTCGAACTCTTGCCACAAGCCAAGCAACTGGCAGAGAATGCCCGGCGCACAGTCGCGGAACGCAGCAACACGCACGCGTTCAGCCGGTAAGGGCAGCACGGTTAGCAGGTAATCTCTGGGCTTCGCGTCGGGTCTCCTCAAAACCCGAGGGTCAGGATTGTCCACTGCCACATCTCCAGAAAATGTCATTCCGAAAAGCTCGGCTGTTCATTGACTTGCCCTCACAACTGTGTGAAAATCCGCGCAGAATTGACTGCGGACACGGGCGGTTAATTGCACGGGCAACTTGGTCTTAATGATCACTACACTTCTGTATTTCCCACACGCATGATGAAAGACGGGGTGTGGGTCCTGGCTGCCCTGCTTGCGGCCGTCGCCGGTTGGACGGACTGGCGTTCGCGACGCATCCCCAATTGGCTGACCATGTCCGGTCTATTCGCCGGCATCGCAGCGAATTCCGTCGCCTGGGGATGGCGCGGAACTAAAGATGCCCTGCTCGGAGCAGGCCTGGGCCTAGCGCTATTGTTGCCCTTGGTCTTGCTCCGGAGCCTTGGCGGCGGAGATTGGAAACTGGCGGGTGCAGTGGGTGCTTTCGTAGGACGGCATCATCTGATCCCGGTGCTGGTATTCTCGGCCTTGGTTGCGGGCTTCATGGCAGTGGTTTTGATCATTTGGAAGAGGCGGGTCATCCAAACTTTGCGAAATATCGGACACCTGCTGGGCGCGTTTGCCACACTTCATCTGCCAGGCTCGGAAGTTACGCTCGACAATCCCGAGTCCCTGAAAGTACCGTTTGGTATAGCCATGGCATTTGCGGTAATTCTGTACAGCGCCGCGCAGCTGTGGAGAATCTCGTAGGCTGATGCATGCGCTGGAAAAGAATTATTACCGGGACAAGAGGGCAGGAAATCGCCGAAGCGGCAGTAGTATTGCCGTTGATGATGATGTTTCTGCTAGGCATCTATTGGTTCGGGCGAGCCTACAATATTTACGGCACTATCACTCATGCCGCGAGAGAGGGCGCCCGAACCGCCACCGCGCCGACTTGCGCAATGTGCGGCAATGTTGCCACAACTCAGGATCAGGTGGCGGACAAGATCGCAGACATCCTTAAAGCCTCCAAATTAGATCCTGCGAAGGTTTCTGCCATTACGCCGGCGCTCTGTGACTGCGGCACTCCCAGTTGCGGCACGCCGGTTGCTTGCGCGACGGTCACTTCCGGCAAAGCGCAAGTGTGCGTACAAAGGAACGTCCTACTGAATGCGAACACGTCTAATCCACCTGCATGTGGAGTCGCCGTGAGCTTTCGGTATCCTTACCAGTTCTGGCTTCCCTTCACCTCGCTCAACAAGCAACTGATCCAGCTTCGGGCCCAAGCGGAAGCCACAGGAGAAAATTAGTGCGCGCCTTCGGCCGGATGCGGTCTCTGTCGGATTTTCTCTTGGCCGACACTAGGGCTTCGCAGATGGCGGAGTTCGCGGTATCCCTGCCACTCTTAGTTGTCTTTGTCGTAGGAATTTTTGATTTCGGTGAAGCGTTCAACGTTAAGCAGAAGCTGAACGGCGCCGCGCGGGAAGGAGCCCGTTTCGCTTCCAGCCTGCCAACCAACGACCTATCGGCAGCCGGTACGCCGAACTCGGTAACCGCGATCCGAGATCTAGTTGCCTCATATCTCACCACTGCCCGGATCAACCATTGCGGACTAGACGCGAAAAATGCCACAAACGCGGCCCCAACCTGGACCTACGCGGCCTCAGGCAACGGATGCGCGGGCACGCTGACCCTCACGATTGAGCGCCAGTACGCATTTCAGGAAACCGTTCCGAATGCCACCGCTAACATCAACGTCATCTCCACGCGCGTGACTTTAAGCTACCCTTATCCCTGGCGCTTCGGCCGTGTGATCAAGTTGGTCGCACCCGGAGCCGCTTACGGAGGGGTGACTCAGATTTCCACGGACGCGGTTGTGCCGAACATGGATTGAGGGCGGAATGAGCTACAGAAGAATTTTCCGGAAGCAGACGCAAGAAGGTGGTCAGACGATAGCGCTGGTGGCCTTGGCTATCGTGACTTTGCTAGCGATGGCGGCTTTGGCCATCGACGTAGTCACGTTGTACGTCGCCAAAGGCGA
>QIAB01000138.1:8874-17256 GCA_003225455.1 Acidobacteriota bacterium | reverse complement strand
TCTCTGTTCCTCCTGTCGATGGCGACAAACGCCCAAGTTAACCAATTCACTCACTCCCGGTTTGTTGCCTACACGGAATTAACAAAGGCATAACTTCCGGATTGCTCGTCAACCGCCCCAAATCGGCGGCAAGCGGCAATCTTCGGGTGCAAACGAGAATCCGCTGACACGGAGTCGCCGAGAAGCGCATCTCGCATGCAAGAATGGATGCTGGCCTTGAAACAAAATGCCCCCTCTCCAGATTATTGCGAGCGCGGCACCGACAGTGGCGCGAAGCCTCAGGCATTGGATCTACCAACTCGGCGGTTTAGGTTTTATTCCCCTCGGGCTCCTCGACAAATCCATCATTCCCATTCCTGGGAGCATGGACGTGCTGACAGTCTTTTTGTCCGCACGTAACGAACAGTTGTGGCTTTACTACGCCTTGATGGCGACAGTCGGCTCAGTGGCAGGGGGCTTTGTCACATACAGGCTTGCCCGCAAAGGGGGGAAAGAAACGCTCGCGCGCAGGTTTCCGCCCAAGACATTGGACAAGGTATACAAGATCTTTGAGCGTTGGGGCCTTGGCGCGATCGCTATTCCCGCCTTGCTACCGCCGCCTGTGCCCATGCTTCCATTCTTGTTTGGCGCCGGTTCCATGCAATACCCAGTGAGAAAATTCCTGTTCGCGCTCACTGTTGGCCGAGTTGTCAGGTACACGCTTCTGGCATTCTTCGCAGCGCGTTATGGACGAGAAATACTCGTTTTCATCTCGCAAAACGGGCATCCAATTCTATTCATTGTTATCGCGCTGATTGCCACCGCGGCTACCATACTCTTCGTTATTTTCGCAGGTAAACGACAACAGCGTCCTTCCTCGTGAGCAGAACAGTTAAGATGCCAAACCATTCTGAAGTGCAATCTGGTCAATTTTGACCAGTCTTTCTCGCACAACAAGCTGATACTAAACATGGGTCCGCGAAAGAACGTCCCGTAAAGCGAGCGGGAATGAAGGGTCGTTGCTTGTTCCCGATTCAACTCTGACGAGCCCGTACTCGTTCTGGAAACCGAACCTTCTCCACACTGACTCCTAGCAAACCAGGATATTGATGTCATTAATAGAGACGGGACCTTCGACAGGAATCCTCGAATTCGTTAATCGCCACCCGAAGGTGTCCCATCAGGAGATAGCGGTGCCCGTTCGGCCGAGTTCCGGCGCGGGACTGCCAAGCCGGATCGCGGTGGTTGGCAATTATCTTCCGCGGCAGTGCGGGATCGCCACCTTTACTACCGACCTGTGCGATGCAATTTCTACGGAATATGGCGCAGCACGACTGTTCGCGGTGCCAGTGAACGATACGGAATCTGGTTATGCATACCCGGCGCGGGTGAGACTGGCGCTTCAGCAGGACGATCTGTCATCTTACGAGCGAGCCGCTGACTTTCTGAATTTCACGAATTTCGATTTGGTATGCCTACAGCACGAGTATGGAATCTTTGGGGGCCCGGCAGGCAGTCACATTTTGGGTCTATTACGGCGGCTGAGGATGCCGGTCATAACCACGCTCCACACCGTTCTGCGCGAACCGAATCCAGACCAACGTCTGGTGATGGAGGAAATCGCTTCGATATCCGACCGTCTCATTGTCATGAGTCAGCTCTCATCTCAATTCCTTCAAGAAATCTTCAAAGTGCCTGGCAGCAAGATCGACATGGTTCCACACGGCGTTCCCGATTTGCCATTCTTGGATCCCAACTTCTACAAGGACCGTTTTGACGTGGAAGGAAAAGCAGTACTGCTTACGTTCGGCCTGCTTTCCCCGAATAAGGGAATCGAAAACGTGATTCAAGCGCTGCCGCAGATCTTGGCGAAGCACAAGAATGTGGTTTACATAGTCGCAGGCGCGACCCATCCACATATTCTCCGCCGCGAGGGTGATCGGTATCGAACCTATCTGCAGACTCTGGCCAAGGAAGTCGGAGTTGAGTCGAATGTAATCTTCCATCACCACTTCGTCAGCCCCGAGAAGATGGTTGAATTCATCGGCGCGGCCGACATCTATATCACCCCTTACCGTTATGAGGCCCAGGTCGTTTCCGGAACCCTTGCCTATGCGTTAGGTGCCGGCAAGGCAATCATCTCAACTCCGTATTGGCACGCGATCGAGTTATTGGACGACCGTCGAGGCGCGCTGGTTCCTTTTCAGGATCCGGATGCTATCGCGCGAAAGGCCATCGAACTCCTGGATACGCCTGCGATTCGCCATGCCATGCGTAAGCGGGCGTATATGTATTCGCGAGAGATGGTCTGGAAAAGTGCGGCCCAAGGCTATATGGCAAGCTTTGAACAAGCTCGCGCTGACCGAATGCGACAGCCGCGCGCGATGTTCGCAGATGGCTCTCCGGAAAAATACCTCGACAAGCTGCCGACACTAAAACTGGACCACTTACTTCGATTAACGGACGATACCGGCATGCTCCAGCACGCCACCTTTACTGTTCCCAATTACAGCGAGGGATACACCACCGACGACAACGCCCGTGCACTTGTTCTGTCCGTCCTCATCGAGCGCCTTGGGGAAGTCGGGCCGGCGGTGATCGACAGACTGGCTTCGCGCTATATGGCATTTCTGGGGCATGCATTCAATTCGGAAAACGGCAGGTTCAGGAATTTCCTAACCTACGAACACAAATGGACAGAGGCTGCAGGATCAGAAGACTGTCATGGCCGCGGTTTATGGGCATTGGGGACCGTTCTGGGGCGCTCTAGGAATCAAGCGCTGCGAGGTGCGGCAGGGCGTCTTTTCGAGGCTGCCGTTCCGGCGGTCATTGGCTTTAGCAGTCCGCGCGCCTGGGCGTTCGCGCTGCTAGGAATTCAGGAGTATCTCGACTCGTTTCCAGGCGATCGAGACGCTCAACACATGAGCTCGGTGCTGACAACCCGGCTGCTCGAAATCTATGGCTCAAACCAGTCTCCGGAGTGGAACTGGTTTGAAGATGTTCTAGCCTATTCAAATGCCAGGCTGCCACAAGCGGTTTTGATTGCAGGTCGTCGCAGTGGTGATGATCTGATGGTATCTGCCGCCCTCGGGGCACTGACCTGGTTGAACGAAATACAGCGTTGTTCAGGGAATGGTCATTTTGTGCCTATCGGTTCGCAGGGATTTTATCGCAAGGGATGCGAGAAAGCTCGCTTCGACCAGCAACCAGTGGAAGCGGGCGGCGCAGTTTCCGCAGGTCTAGAAGCGTATCGCGCCACGGGAGATGATAGTTGGCGCAAGGAAGCCTGGTCGGCCTTCAACTGGTTCCTGGGCGACAATGACTTGCAAATTGCTCTGTACGATCCCACCACTGGCGGTTGTCGAGACGGTCTGCACCCAGAACGGGTGAATGAAAACCAGGGAGCGGAGTCGACTTTGGCGTTCCTGATGGCGCTGGTAGAAATGCGCTCGGTCGGAGAAGTTGATCATCGGCGATCAAGACGTGACCTATTCATTGCCCACAGCAGCAGCCTTGAGACCACTGCAAGCACATTTTGAAGTCTCTCATTCTCTTTTGTGAAACCTATGAGCGTTGCAATAACAACCCGTTACGAACCTTTGTTGCTCCGGCATTCTGCCAACCCGATCTTAACCGCTAAGGACTGGCCCTATTCCGTTAACAGCGTCTTCAATGCAGGTGCGACACTGTTGGCTGACGGATCGACTCTGCTGTTGTGCCGGGTGGAGGACCGACGTGGCATATCTCATCTTTGTGCGGCACGCTCTCGGAACGGCGCCGATGGCTGGCAGATTGATAGCGAACCGACGCTGATGCCGAGCCCGAAAGAATACCCCGAAGAGCTCTGGGGTATCGAGGATCCTCGCATCACCTTCGTGCCTGAACTGCAGCAGTACGTAATTACATACACCTCGTATTCGCGCGGCGGTCCCGGAGTGTCTTTGGCTTTGACCGAGGATTTTCGCAGCTTCGAGCGATACGGCGTCATCATGCCGCCGGATGATAAAGACTCCGCACTCTTGCCGCGGAGAATTGATGGCTATTGGGCACTCATTCACCGTCCTATGACGCCACTGGGCTCGCACATGTGGATTTCCTATTCTCCTGACCTGCGCCACTGGGGAAGGCATAGACTCATATTGGAAGCTCGGCGTGGCGCGTGGTGGGATGCAAATAAGATTGGTTTGTCACCGCCGCCAATCGAGACTTCCCGGGGATGGCTCGTGCTCTACCACGGAGTACGGCACACGTCGTCGGGGTGCCTGTACCGGCTGGGCCTGGCTCTCTTCGACCTTGAGAATCCAGAAAAATGCATACTGCGGGGCGATTCGTGGATTTTTGGTCCGGAGGCTGACTATGAGCGCACCGGCGACGTCCATGATGTTGTATTCCCCTGCGGCTACACGATGGGCGCGGACGGCGACACTCTTAACATCTACTATGGAGCTGCTGACTGCTCGATAGCGCTGGCTCGGGCCAGCGTTCGTGCGCTACTGAATTGGCTGGATGCTAATGGAACGTGCGAACGAAGGCGAGAGCAGGACCGATAAATTTCGGATGTGCACCTCGAGGTCAGATTCCAGAAAAGCGCAGCACTACTTTTCTGCGTTGGCGATTACTTGTCCGAGGTGAGCAGAAGCGAACTCCAAAGCATTGGTCACGTCAAGTGCATAGATCTGACTAATCGTGTGCCGCAGAGCAATCAGATTACTGCGGGAGGATTCAGTAGCATGGCTGGTGGGGTCTTTAGCAAATTCTGCCTCGTAGGTCCTAAGCAGGAGCCCACTTTGTTCTTCCAAACGTTCGATTACTTCCGGCATCTAGTTGCGCTCTAGTTTCCATGGTCTATTGTACGTATTCTTGGCACGAAAGTTCTCCCATAGCTGTACAACAGAGTTCTCATCAGGTGACCCGGTTAGGTCTCCTCGGCGGTGAGGGATCCTTGAATGCTCCTGATGCCCAGAGCTGAAGTTTCTGACCGCATGCGCCGGGGTGTTGTTTCTGAAGCACACATGAGTCGGCGGTCGGTCACTGTCAGTTTCCAGTTGGAGGTGACTGGATCCATCTTCGACCGCTGACTACTCTCCAAGCAAGCCGTCATAAGCCCTCTTCGCAACTCATTGAATTAGCTCGCTCCTCTTCTTCTTCTCTTGAATATCCGGTGGCATCATCTACGCTTGAGCTTTCGTCGGGACAGTCTTCGTCGCCCATTCGTGAGGACGCGTCGTCGTTCGGGCCATGCATTTTGGGCTGGTCAGGAAATCGGGCGACATTCCCGGGGACAAGGAATAGGGGTGATCGCGCGAACGGGGCTCTTTTTTTGGAGACCATAGAACGCCTTTCAGGCGAAGTCACACTGATTGAAGCGTAGCAAGCCAAGCTGGCCCGGTCTGGTCAATAACGCTCACATATCTAGCGCCCGGTCGCCTCGGTTGTGTTTCACGATGGCAGTTTTCCTTAGATCTCAAAGTAAGCATCGGGCCAGTGAGGATCACCCTGTGCGAGCTGTGATAGAAACTAATTCCGGGCTGCACCTGGATGTTTGAATGGATTTAACAGCGTCTTCGGCGGTGAGTCTTCCCATAAGCAGTGCACGCTTACGATTGGTCGTCATCCGGATCGGAATCTGATCAATCCGCTGCACATATTCGGGATTGCGAAAACCGCTGCGATTCACTCTTACGACAAATCTGATGGTGTTCATTGTTTTTCCCCGATTCCTCGGCTGATAATAAGGATGACAAATAAAAGAGGAGGCGATCCAATCCGCCTCCCACCTCTCTCGCTAGCTACGGGCGTCAGGCGGCCTTGCTGTGAACTTTGGCTTCGAGGGTTTTCTCGCTGCCAACATTAACCTTGATTTGCTTTGGCTTCGCTTCCGCCTTCTTGGCCAGACTAATCTTCAGCACGCCCTTATCGTAATTCGCGCTCACCTGACTCGGATCCACGGAGCTAGGTAGAGTAAACGAGCGTGTAAAGCTTCCGTATTGGCGCTCTACGCGCCGATAGTTCTCTTCTTTCTCTTCTTTCTCGAACTTGCGCTCGCCGTGCACAGTGAGGGTGTTGCCCTCGACGCGAACATCGATATCCTTCTCGTCGATGCCCGGGACCTCCATCTTAAGAGTAATGTTGTGCTCGTCTTCGTAGATGTCCATGGGCGGGGCGAAGCTGCTGGTTATCAACGCTTCTTCCGGGCTTTCGGGGCTGAACGACTCACGGAAAAGGCGGTTCATTCGGTTCAGGCGATCTTGCAGGGTGGAAAACTCACGGACTGGTTCCCAACGGGTTAATAGTGTCATAACGCAATTCTCCTTCAAAGGGAAGCTAAGAGGGGAAACTTCAGATGGACTGACTTAGTTCAGAGGACCTGAAAGAGTAAGAGGAAGTACTTGCTCACTTTCAAGGCTAGGCTTATGCGCTGGTGTTGTCAAGCCGGCTTGGCGCGTGCGTTTTCTCGGACTTGCTCCGAAGTAAAGTTGCCGCCACAAGTACTGCATCGCCAATAAGTAGACGGTCGTGCTTCGATTCCCGATCCGTGTTTGTTGTCGGGACGCCTGGCTAGCACTAACTCGCCGTCGCATTGGGGGCACTTTCGTTGAGTCATGACCTGCTCATGTGTCTCGAAGATGATCCCTCACGGAGCATCATTGAGGGCCATCCCCTTTGGGACGGGTAGAGTGAGTTTCCTCCAGCGAGAGCCGAGAGGGATCGCAATACCCTTCTCCGCTAAGACAAGCGGTGTAATTACGCTTTTGTTCAGCGGTAGCCAGCGCTTTGGCTTCCTGAGGTGTAAGTGTCGAGTAATCGCATGTCTCCTGGCCGTTCCTGCAAGCCAAGAGGTTGCGCTGGTGTTCCGCGAGAGCAGTTTGACCTGACTCCGACGGTGTAAGTTTAGAGTGGTCGCAGTCTTCCCGGCCTTCCTCACAGTTTTCCGCATTGCGCTGGTGTTCCGCGGCACTCACCTGGGCGCTTTCCGAAGGAGTCAGCGTGGAGCGATCGCAGGTCCAGCCGCTTTCGCAGTCGGAAAGGTTCCGCCGATGCAGGGCAAGTGTCACGTCCCTGAGTTCAGACGGGGTCAATTTGGAGCGGTCACACGCGCCAAACCCGTCCTGGCAATCGGCGAGGTTGCGCCGCTGCTCCGCAATGGACCATTCACGGGCCTCAGATTGGGTCAAGCGCGAAGGATCGCAGGAGTTCATGCTGTTTTTGCAATCAGAGACATTCTGCTGGTGAGCGGCTACGGCCAACGCAATAGCTTCGGGATCGGTGAGTTTCGAACGGTCACAGGAATCGTAGCCGTTCCTGCAGTTTGCGACGTTGCGCCGGTGTTCGGAGCGCGCCACATCGGCGGATTCCGACTGGCTCAGTCTGGAGCGATCACAACTCTCCCAGCCATTTTGGCAGTCGGCTAGGTTCTGGGCGAGATCGGACGACTGTGCAAACAGAAGAATGGGCCAGAGACTTAGGCAGGCCACTTGCCACCAACCATATTTCCGTAGACTGACGTTCATATTTGCGCCTTTCCAGGCGAAGAGAAGAATCACGCTGCGGATAAAGCGTATAAAACCAGATCTTGTCGATTCTTGAGGTTCAGGAAATGAACCATCCACGCTATGCAGCTTTGCACCTTGACTTCGGTCAGATTCAGCTTCTTTGCAATCTCGCCGTCGTTCAAACCTTGGCCCAGCGAGTGATAAATTGGGCCAAGGATGCCCGTTTGTTCCCAAAAACAGCGCATTCCATACCTCCTACTTCACCTCGACCGTCAACGCAACTTACTTTTTTCATTGAATTGTTGCTTTCAGAGTTGCGGAACTAAGAGGAGAAAACTTCAGATGGGCTGACTTAGTTCAGAGGACCTGAAAGAGAGAGAGAAGAACGGCTCATCTCCACCGTCATGATCGCCGAACCGCGAAACAATAGATGGTCTAAATTGCTCACTCCTCGGGTTGCGGCTTCTCGTGCAAAGCGAGCAATCTTGCACAGAATTCCTGGCAGTGACATGTCATGATTAAATTTCGTCACCGTGCGAACGGGACCATTTCCCCTTAGAGCATTTGGCGGTGGTGTTATGTCAGCGACTAGAGAAACACTGAATGTCAATCATGACATCTGTCCCGCATCCATTCCTTGTTCGCCTTCGTAGTCTGCGCGCCTTTATGGCCGCTTCGCTGAGAAGGTGGTTTGGTATTGAACCACACGACGGCGATTTCGCCTCACAGCGAATGTGCCCGTTTTGTGGGCTCATCACGCCGCGCTACGAAACGTGCTGCCTGGAGTGCGGCCGGTTACTGAAACCAGCTTAAGAAGCGGAACGCTGTTCCCGCGAAGTTTGCGCTTGGCATGTCGGCAACGGTCCTTTCTACCTTGGAGGAGGCGCATGAAAAAACAATACCTTCATCT
>QIAB01000138.1:470-8821 GCA_003225455.1 Acidobacteriota bacterium | reverse complement strand
GAAATATCGAAAGAGACCGATATACGTGAGGTCGGAGCGATTTGCCTGTCGTGCGGTCATACACAACGCGAAGCAGGTAACGCCAGCTTTACCCGTCAATTCCCCCCGCGTGAATGGGAACCAATTAGATCCCTCAATCCTGTTAAGATCACGACGCACATCGAACTGGATCGAGTCTCACGAGACTGAGCGGCTGCTTGGACGCGCGGAGCTCCTCTGCGGTAACGGTATGTCCACAGGTGCCGCGTCTCCATTTTGCATTTGGTCTCACCGGAGTTCGTGCAACCGGACTGTGCCACACCTTTCGCTGGGATGGAACGCCATCGAGACATTTGAATCCTCAGTCGCTGGCAGAAGCACTCTGGTCCATTGCGGCCCCGGTCCATCGTTCTGGCACTTCAAGCTGCGGCATCGGGGTTCCTGCAAACAGGCGTTGCAAGGTCTCGCCAACCAGCGTGCCCACTTCGCAGACCTCGAGAAATCTGGGCGGTGATCCTGAGCAAAGCAGAGGGGGATAAACGCTGTGCGTGAGCTCTCCAACAGGATGCTGGAAATGTCAGCCGACTAGTCGTGCAGGACGACATTCAGCAGTGAACTGTGAACCTGTAACCCTCCTTCTACACCCCCGGAGTACTGAATGAATCCCAATTTCCTGAACCGGTTCATGAAGAAGCTCACCCGCGAACGAGTAGTGCCGACCATCTCTGCCAACGTCTCCTGACTGATCTTCGGAACCACAGTCTCGGGAACCCCTTCCTTGCCAAAATGAGCGAGCATAAGAAGGACACGGGCCAATCGCTTTTCGCTGGAATTAAACAATTGGTCGACCAGATCCTCTTCATAGCGGATATTGCGCGCCAGCAGATAAGCCACAAACACATCAGAAAAGGCATGTTCCCGATGAAGGGCTTGCATCATGGCCTCCTTCTCAATACGCAGAACCGAGCACTCCGTCATCGCAGTTGCAGTGCCCATGCGGAGAGTTTGGCCGGCAAGCGAACCTTCGCCGAAGAAACTCTCGTCGCTCAATATGCCGATGGTTGCTTCCTTGCCAGTTTTCGAAACAACCGCAAGTTTTACTTTTCCCGTCTGCAGATAAAAAACCGCGTCTGCGGGATCCCCCTGTGCAAAGATCGTTTGCTTCTTCGGAAAGAGCATAGCTTTCCTGCCCTCCCCGATGGTGGCGAGGAATTCGTGAGGATCGACCTCGCGTTTCCTGGCTATTGCAGCAGGACTCATCAACACCTATTTTAGTCCCGCGGCGCGGTTGATTGGCATGAATCGTATCGAGGCTCGATCTCGCCCTCGCGCAGCGGGATTCCGAAGTGAGCGAAGTGAGCCATTCTGCTCAGTATTTCGAAGGAAAATGAGCGAGTCTATGAGTGGCTCGCAGAAGCCGTCTCTCGGCAGCGTTCGCGGGACCGTCTGCTGCGAGGGAGAAGCGAAATGCATCCGGAAGATCTAATGAAGGCTGACCTGCTTAGCGAAATCGTGCTATTGGGCACTGGTGGGCTGATATTCATTTCGCTCTTGCTAGTCGTAGTGACTATGCTCACGCGAGCTTAACAACACAGCCGTGTCTGTGTCGAAAATGTATGATGCTAACTCTCAAAGTCGGAAGTGTTCTGATCGAAGATCGGCCTCTGATTACGCAATTCCTTGGGCTGGAGGTTGAGTCCTTCTCGGGAAATTGGAGCGTAATCAAAGCCTTCGATGGTTTCGCCCTTGATCGCAAGATCCATGCTGCGGGCTGGAACTTCTTTTTTATGGCGGCAGAAGTCAAAGTGATATTTTTTGGTTCTCTCGCAACAACGAAGATCCAGAGCGCGTTAAAACGAATTCTAGCGAAGGTGAGGCCACAAAAATTCAACGCTCTTGAAGTAACTGGAATCACTCCCAAGCGGTTCCTGGGTGTGCCGTATATCACCGTTTCCGCACACTCACGCCATATCCAACAGAGCTGCTATTTGGGTGGTGCCGTCGCGCGGCGGGCACACGAGCACGATGCTGGGTGGGCCAAAGGCTGAGCGCATCTCGCAAATTGCTGTGCAGTGGCGTTGTCCGAACATCCAGGAGAAACTTTGACATATCGGCTCGACCTCTATCTCGCGGTAATCGTGACCGCAATGTTCCTGACAGGGTGTGTTCTCGTCATCTTGAGTGCACGTCAACGATCACAGGAACGCAAACAGTGGAATGGTAAACCCGGCGGGTGAGAAGCGGCTGTGTCTTGCCGGCGTCACTTGCTCGCGACCTCATTCCATCGCAGAGAGAGGATGCTTACGCGGAGAGAATTTTATGAAGTTGGACCAAGGTCAAAATCTCGAGCGAATCATCGAGTCTGCGGTTGTTGCTAGTTGGGCAGATCTGGTGCGCGACCCGCAGAGTGGCTTGATCCATGTTGAATATGGCTTTGCTGCGAGCGGCACTTTGGAATGTCTGCAGATCTGGTCATCCATAACCCGAGGCCACTGGCTTCTGGTTTGTGATTACCGGATGTCAGCGTTCAAGTTTCACGACGCCGGCGTCCACTTCCACAATGGATACCAATCAGAAGGTCTGACGAGAATTCTGGAAGCAGTGATGCAACACCAGAGCGCATTCGCTCTTCCCCCGAACCTCGGCCGGCAAGGATTGCTCCAGATCGCGACACCGACGGAAGAAGAGAGCAGAGCAGCAGCAGTCTCGGTATGCGAAGCCTTCGACGACGTCAGCTCCGCGCTCACCGAGCCAGTCCTCGCCTGAATCCTAGCTGGAAGTACTCACGTTACCTTCGATTGTTTCGTGTGGAGAGGACTGCCCTCTATTTGCGGAAAGAATTACTTATCCGAAGCCACCAAGCGCCGATCTCGATGAGGATCGGTACGCGGTAAGCCTGTGCTCAGCTCACATTTCTCTCCAGGTTTAGCCCCACAGGTGGGACAGCGAACCGACAGCGCTTGTTTCTCACTCACTTTCATAGTTATATAATGCGCGGTTACCCGAGAGCACACTGGTCAATTCTGACCAGTTGATCGGCTCCCCAATTTCTGACACACAATGAGGGTGAGTTTCCGGCAAAACCTACTACCTGAGGAAGGAAGATTTTCCGCCCAGGGTACTCATTAGCATATTCAGCGCTTACAGCGATTCGCTCACCAAAAGAGGAGCGCGTTCTGCCGGTGTGTCCGCATAAGTTTCAAAATCAGAGGCCATATCTATTTTCTTCGATAAATGCCGCAGTATGGTCGATCAGATGCGGCTTGATCGATTTCTGCAGAACCCGGCCTTGATATCAGTGGCGGTACAGATGTCTTTAAAGAGAGAAGGTTCCCAGCACCCAGAGACCACGTGACCATTACACAACCGCGAATGATGTTTGTTCGCGTCGTCTCGCTTCTGCGTTGCCGTTTAGGATTGGCAGAGGCGCAATCCGTGCACATCTGTCCCCCGCCGATCTGATTAAGGCCGTGAGCCACAGCGAGCTAAACACTCTGAGGCTACTGATTGCCCCAAAACCTCCGTGCCAGCATTGACTTCTCAGCGCTCGCTGCCGCTCGCGTAATAACACGTAATAACGCGTATACTACTCATATACGCACTCTCCGCCATCCTTGGCGAGGCGACGGTCTTCTGCGTGACTGGAGGCCATCGTGGCCAAGAACAGTAGAAACCATTCCGATATTTTAGACATTCCTACACAACTGAGCAGACGGTTACGACGGTTTTCCGGCCGCCGCTCCCAACCAGTGATGATGGGAAAGGGCGGGACATCGCGGCAGTGCTCTAAGCCTGCAAGCCTAGCGCCGACATCGACTCGCGACATGAGTGTTGAGAGCGAATCATATTTCATGATCGGGTCGCGTGACCTAGAGCAACGTCTTAGGTTCGAAAGCGCTTGTCGTTCGCTGACGTCGGCTGGCACATTCTTCACCTTAACAAGTCGAGCGTGAAGGCAGATCAGCGAGGTCGGGAGCCTTCTGGTTTTTGCACGCCTGGCAACAGTGCCGTCTGTGCTAGCTGCCGTTGCTCGAAAGAGGGTTCAACATCCGAATGGTCGGCCATCCAGAAGTTAGGCGGTCACACTGGCGGGACTGATTCCGGGAAGCGGCATCTGAACCTCGTCTCAAACGCCGCACGGCTGACCGACAGTCAGCCGAGTGAATGCGGCTCGCGATTGGGAATTTCTGGCACACCGGCGGCACACAATCCCTCTGCGACAACTTCCGGTTTGCCTGTGATTCAGGAACAGGGAGCGGATTTGAGAGTGGCTACGGCAGAATCACAGCTCAGGAACGGAGTTATCGTTACTGACTAGAAAGGTATGCCCCCCGCCTCGGATCATTGGTCCGAAACCCTGTTCAGCTTGCACGAATCTGCTCGGCTTACGACGCTCTGTTCGAATGCTTGTGGCCTTCTACAGAAATCACACTACAATGTATGAAGGCGCACAATGCCGCAAAACAGTCGACAAGTTGACGTGGAGCAAGGGCGTGGGGAGCGGAAGCCCGCACCTGCCGGTGCTGCCACACCTCAGGAAGTGGCAACCGCGGCTGNGTGACGTCAAGCTCACTAAGCGAACAAGAGCTTCGGCCAAAGACGTTACCCAACCTACAAGCGCCCTCAAGATCCCCATCCCCCGCGCAAACCCTGCCCAGCGATGCGGTGCTGGATGCGCTGAAGATTCGAAGCCCACAGTGAGGGAATGTTGTGCTCGATTTTCCTATTAGACGAAGACGGGTTGCACCTGCGATATGGCGTCGCCCCAAACCTGCCGCAAGCGTACCAAGCAGCGACCGATGGAACGTGCATCGGTCCTAACGTCGGATCGTTTTGTAATCAGAATAGCACCATTGGGCTATTCCATTTGTGGTGCTACGGCGAGAGAATTTTGCCCTCTCCCACACGCTTCCCCCAGAAAGCGCAGCAGTCCCTTCCCTGCAATCGCACCCAGGAGAAGTGACATGGCCACACGACCAGTTCCAGAAAATGACAAGCCAGAGTTTGGTTTGCTCTATTGCTCTGACCCAAACTGCGAATATTGCAACGACCTCAGAAAGCTGCTGCAACCGCAGCTGAAGAAGGGCAGTGTTCCAGCAGTCCATGACGACTCTACGCTGAAGAGCTAATTGTTAGTTAGTGTTGGCGTCATCGAATGGAGCGGCCCGACGAAGGAGCGGCATTGGCTGGAATTGAAGGGACATCAGTGTCACCAGAATAGCAGGACGCATCAAGGCGCACTACCGGCACGTTTTCAACAGCGGATGTATCTATACTGCCATAGGCGAAGCAAGCGGCGAATTGAAGCACCGATCAAAACCTGGGACGAAACTGCGGGCTATTCGACAGCAGTGCGGCCTGTCCTTCCGTGCGGTTTACGCAGCGAGTCAGGACATTGCGAAAGAGCACCGTCAGCCTGCGTTTCTGGTTCCTCCGAGCCGTCTGCATGATATCGAAACCAAGGACAGAATTCCTAGCATTCACCGGCTGTACGCGCTCGCACGCATTTATGGGCGAACCCTGAACGAAATCCTATCCTTATATGGAATTCCGCTGTGATCCGTTTCGTTGAGAAAACAGCGGCAGTGGCAGGCGACGCCTGGTGTTGCTTCTCACCATTTGTTCCCCCTCGCGTCGTCCCAAATAGGATTAGATTTCTTTTTTCTTCCGCGCCCGCCCATCTTACCCCAACTCGATAACTGATCTCGGTACTTCGTTGTGGTCTTGCGTCCTCCACTAGAAGCGATGCACTTGGGGCACATCAATTTCATTGAATGCTTTGGGCAATGTGGGACCTCGGTTGCGAGTAGTCCTAAAATCTCAGTACGTCTCCTCTGGCGGGTATTGAAAGCATCCTCATCTATAGTGTCGCGGACCTTTTTCACTCGATACTCAGCATCCGCATATTCAATAGCCTTCAATTCATCGACTAGAGTGATTCGATTTAGCTCCTTCCGCTGTTTGGACTGCCTCGCACCTCGCTTGATTCTCGCTCGCATGAATGCAACCCTCGCTCGCTGAACTCAGAGCAGAAGTGCATGTTTATCTCCGTCGCTGGAGCAGCTTGATTTCGCTGTAATTTCGATCTTGCGTGCCTAACGGTGCTGCCGATCATTCGGCACTGCTACCGAAATATCGGCACATCGCAGAGCTAAGACTGGCTCGGATGCCGCAGAGCATTGAGGGATATATGGCTGAATCGCAGAAAGCGCGACCGACACTATCGCGATTATGCGAAACGATAAACTCGTGGCTCCTGTCTTGAAAACAGAGCAGAACTAAAGCCCAGCCGACCTCTGTAACTTGGTCGAGAATTTTGGCGGGCTAAAATCTGTTTTCGCCGATGCCTCGCCATTCTCAAGCCGTCTTCCCCGGAAACCGGACAAGGAGTCCGCTCAGAACCCGCCAGATTGAGAGGCGGGAATGGTGGTTATGGGGATTTGCTGTAACGGTCACGTTGGCGCTGACTGCGGGAATTGTATCTTTGACTTTCTTCGGCGATCATGCGGAAGTTGCCACGCCATCTTGGTTTGATCTGAGGGAATGGGTTCGCGGACTAGCGGCTCTCGTTCTGTTGTTCGACATTTTTACCATTTATCAGCATCTTCAGCTTCAGCGAGTCCAGAGACAGCTTGCGGAGCGAGATGAGTTGTTTCAACTCATCACCGAGAACGCAGCCGACATGATCGCGGTCGTCGATACCAACGGCAGTCGGCTCTACAATAGCCCGTCCTATGAGAAGGTGCTCGGATATTCTGCCGAAGAATTGAGCGGCGGCTCCTCCATCGAGCAAATTCACCCCTCGGATCGCGAAGCGGTTTTACAGGCAGCAGCGAAGGCGCATACCACCGGCAGAGGAGAGAGGCTGGAATATCGAATGCGGCACAAGGACGGGTCTTGGCGCATTCTCGAATCTACCGCAAGCCCTATTCACAACGCCGAGGGCGTAGTCGAGAAGCTCGTGATCGTGAATCGCGATATCACTGAGCGCAAACGGGCGGAGGAAATGCTGGCACACAGCGCGTTTCACGATGGCTTGACTGACCTTCCCAACCGTACCCTGTTCTTGGATCGCCTGCAACATGCATTGATACGCGCTCGGCGTCACTCGGATTACCAGTTTGCTGTGCTCTTCGTTGACATGGACGAGTTCAAAGTGGTCAACGACAGTTTGGGACACTCGGCAGGCGATGAGCTACTCATGCAAATAGCCAAGCGTCTGAACGCTTGCTTTCGCGAGACCGACACCATTGCTCGGGCGGAAACTGGTGATAATTTCGAGTTGCGACCGAGCGATGACGGCCTTGCGAGATTAGGCGGCGACGAATTCACGGTGCTTCTGGAAGATGTCTTCAAGCCGAGCGATGCAATCCGAGTGGCGCAACGAATTCAGGAGAAATTGGCCCTTCCATTTGTGATCGCTGGACAGCAGATAGTGATCGCGGCCAGCATCGGTATCGTTGCAAGCAGTAGTTCCTACGCCGGAGCGGAAGACCTTCTCCGGGATGCCGAAATCGCCATGTATCGCGCCAAGAGGACGGGAAAAGCGCGTTGTGAGGTATTCGACTCGGCGATGCACTCCAGTGCGGTCCGTCGATTGAAGCTGGAGACCGACCTTCGCCGGGGGCTGGAGAAGGGTGAGTTGGTCGTCTATTACCAACCTATCATTTCCCTGCGGAGTGGCAAGATCGTTGGTTTCGAGGCTTTGAGCCGTTGGCAAAGCCCTGACGGAATGGTTCCACCCGCTGAGTTTATTCCTGTTGCCGACGAGACCGGGCTTATCCTGCCTATCAATCGTGCATTGCTGCTTGAAGCTTGCCAGCAACTACGGTCATGGCAGTCTCATTTTGGCTGCGATCCGCCTCTGACGATGAGCCTGAATATTACCTCCAAACAGTTTGCCTACCCAGAATTGGCAAAAGAGATCGGCGCGATACTTCAACAGACTGGAGTGGACCCAAGCACAGTCAATTTGGAGATCATAGAAACTATTGCGATGGGAGATGCGGATCGTGCTCTCGCTGTATTGTCCGATCTGAAAACGCTCGGCGTTCGCCTGAGTATCGACGATTTTGGAACCGGATATTCTTCATTGAGCCGACTCCCGCGTTTCCCAGTCGATGCCCTGAAGATTGATCGCATCTTCGTCTCCAACATGAATAGCGATCACGACAATTACGAGATTGTACGACTAATCATAATGTTGGCCCACAGCATCGGTCTGAAAGTTGTCGCGGAGGGTACGGAAACTGAAGAACAGATCGCTGAACTCAAACGGCTGGGTTGCGAAATGGCGCAGGGATATTTCTACTCGCCGCCTATTGACCCAAAAGCGGCGTTACGACTCTTGCTTGCCAGCTATCAAAACGTGT
>QIAB01000138.1:0-451 GCA_003225455.1 Acidobacteriota bacterium | reverse complement strand
CTTCCATCGCTCTCTGGAAATTCGTCTCCCAACAGGCTCGAAGACAATTAGATATTTTGTGGCAAGGCCACAGTCACAATATCCCGGCCACGGGACTTAGATTCATACACGCATTGGTCGGCAATTTTGAGCAACTCGTCGCAGGTCAGGAAAAGCGGCTACACCTGCCGAAAGCGTCAGCGTCCCAAGAACCTGCTTCTTATACTGCAATCGCAGGTTCTTTACTTCCGAGCGCAGCGCGTCCGCACGGATGACCGCTTGCTGCGAAGCTAAGCCCGACGCTAGACTGGCAAGCGGCTTACGCCTTGCAGGAATTGTTTAAGGCGGTCACTGTCTTCCTTCGGCATTTCGCTGAACTGAAGCCCGATCCCGAAACCTGGGCGGCTGCTAGCAACTTTCGCCTTGAGCAACAACTTGGTCTCCTTGAGCCAAATCACCATCTTGACATTGG
>QIAB01000185.1:4177-5834 GCA_003225455.1 Acidobacteriota bacterium | reverse complement strand
GTCGCCCCACATGCCCTCTGTTCGCGATCTCGAGCCGTTCATTCCGACTCGATCTCCACCATCCCAGTCTCCCGCTGCGCATAGTGCCGATAGCTGCTCCACTTCCATTCCTCCGGATTGAGAACCAGACCGCGTTTCATCGGATTCCGATGGAGGTAGCGCAGCTTCACCGTGAACTCGCGGTAATTTCTCAACCAGCTTTGGGTTTACATGTTTCTAAACGATGTCATTCTGACCCTGAGCGAAGCGAGGGGGGAGTATCTATGTATTTCGAGTGTGTCAAGAATGAAGTGCATAGATCCTTCCCCCTCGCTTCGCTCAGGGTCAGGATGACATCTCATAGAGTAACGCGAGCTTTTCTGCTGCGTTTGAAAGAAAACAGAGCCGCTGCGGCGCCGGATCGGCGCGGATATCGGATTGCGCGGTAGCGGCACGCATGAATGCGTGCCCTGATACGAACCTCATTATTACGTAGGGGCGGAGCCTGTCCTGAGCGGAGCCGAAGGATGCCCTCACCCGCCCGGCGATGCAACGCATCGCGACGACATTGGCCGCGCCGGAATTTAGGTAAAGTGTTGCCCAGGTTAGCGCCCAAAACCGGGGCGCGAACCTGGGGCACCGGGCCGCTTTTCTCATCTGCATATAATGCATTATTTTCTGGCCGACCTAGTGTGCTGTCCCGTAAGTTTGCAACATAAGTTAAGATTGTCATCCTGAGCGAAGCGAAGGATCTATGTATTGCGAATCCAAATGCATAGGTCCTTCGCGGCCTGAAGGCCACCCAGGATGACAACTTGAAAAGTATGCAACGAATTTATGGGACGCGATACCTAGTTTGTCCTTCCATCAAACCCAGCACTCTGAAGCCGGAGACGGCTGATCGCGCTCAAGTTCTACTCTTTCCTCTCAGGTGCTTCTACCCTGAAATTGCACCAAAAATGCGCAGACTTCCGTATTGAATTCGCAAACATTCGTTGTAATGTAAGCTGCTGACAGAGGTAACTAATTCAAGGCTGAGAGCTACGCCAGTAAAACCAACCATCCATTCGCTCAAGAGTGGGCTCTCTCAGCGACCCCCGGTTAACTAATCTCGTCACGTCGTCTCGGGCCAAGAGGAATTCCTTACCCCAAAGTCGGAGTAGGGATGACGCATGAAACCCGCATTCACAACACTTGGCCGGTTAAAACCGGCCCAAGGAGGAACCATGACATCGTTAACAAAGATAGGAACTAGGATACTGGTGTTGGTCGCGGTACTCGCCCTGCCTGCCGCACTTGTTGCCGAAGTGCATTGTCCGAGCGGCGGTATCCGGCTCCGGGCTCGACCGTCAACGGCGGACTCGACGTGGACGGTACGTGCATTGTCGATAATCTGACCGTGAATGGCGGCATCACCATCGAATCGGGGGGCCACCTTCAGCTGACGAGAGGCACCGTGAACGGCGGCATCGTCGACTTACCGTGCGGCGAACTTGACGTCAACGCCACTACTAATGGCGGCGGAACCCCAACGGGTACGACTGCAACTATCAACGGCGGCATCGACATCCAAGCCAGCGATGTCTGCACCATCCCCGGTGCCTTCTCTGATGCCGACATCTGGACGGCTCAGATCAACGGCGGAATCTCGATAACCGGTACGTATACCCCAGGTTTT
>QIAB01000185.1:2574-3919 GCA_003225455.1 Acidobacteriota bacterium | reverse complement strand
GCGAACCTGGCGTCGATTCTCCAAACACGGTGCACGGCGAGACACACTGCGGACCCTAACCGTAGCGTCGCTGCTTGCGGCATTCTAGCGTCTGGGCGATCACAACCGAACTCGACATAGGTAGGTGATCGCCCGCTTTTCAGCCTGGTGCCCCAGGTTCGCGCCCCGGTTTTGGGCGCTAACCTGGGCAACACTTTACCTAACTTCCGGCGCGGCCAATGTCGTCGCGATGCGTTGCATCGCCGGGCGGGTGATGGCGGGCTGGCGCGAAGGCTTTGTCAAGGCATAGTTCTCCTTGCCGGTGCGGAGCACCGGGTGAGTTTGCCAGAGAGGTTGAGGACCAAGACTCTGGAAATCTCACGCTGAATCACTCTGCGGTGGAACTCGTTCCACCAACCATCGATTCGGCCTAAACAGCAACCATGATTCTTCTATGCGAACATCCCGTCTCTACGGGATGCGAGAGCGCCCAATCAACACCTGCGGTCTATCCGCCGTGGCGGACGACCAAGGCCAGCCCCCTGTTATGACGACTACGGAAGCAACCGCGAGATGTATATACTGGGCGGCTTTTCTTTAGGCCGACGAGCCCCGGTTCATCCTGAAATGCCTAAACCCATCCCCATCGGCGCGCGTGGCCAAGCGGAAGAGACAGTTGAATTCAAGCACACGCTCACCGCGCACCACTCCACATTGCCGCCGGTTTATTCCACACCCGACATGATCCGCTTGATGGAGACAGCCGCATTTCGTGCACTGCAGCCGTATTGCGAAAGGGATGAGATTACCGTGGGGACATCCATTCACGTGGAGCATCGCGCCGCCAGCGGGATTGGAGCGCGGATTCGGGCGGAGGCTGTTGTCGAATCCTTTGATGGACGCTTCTATACCGTCCGCGTAACCGCACGCGATGATGTACAGGAGATCGGTCGCGGTACCGTGGGCCGCGCGGTGGTGAGCGTGGAAAAATTCTTGAAAAGACTGACTAATCCTCAACCTGCAGAGATAGAACCTCCGCGTGGAGATTGAATGCTTGACATCGCACTGCAAAAAACCAGAGCTGAAGCGTTTCGCAACATGCATCGAGGGCGTTTGTTGCTGCTTCCCAACGCCTGGGACGTCGCTAGCGCTCGCATCATTGAAGAAAGCGGTTTCGGCGCAATCGCCACCACCAGCGCCGGAGTTGCTTTCACTCTCGGATATCCGGACGGTCAGCGCATCTCTCGGCAAGAAATGCTGGCGTCGGTTGAGCGCATTGCAGCAGCGGTTCAGGTTCCGGTCACGGCGGACGTCGAAGCCGGCTATGGCAATCGTCCAGAAGACACCGCGCTCACTGCGCGAGGAG
>QIAB01000185.1:0-2483 GCA_003225455.1 Acidobacteriota bacterium | reverse complement strand
CAGCCATCGAGGAGACGCGCCGCGCCGGAGTTCCGATTGTTCTGAACGCTCGCACGGATGTTTATCTGCTCCAGGTGGGAGCACCGGAACGCCGTTACGAATTAGCACTCAAGCGGCTAGCGGCGTTTCGCGACGCGGGCGCGGATTGCCTGTTTGTCCCCGGTGTTCGCGACTCGGAGACCATCCGCCGATTCGTCGTTGACCTGCGGCATCCCATAAATATTCTCGCGGGACCCGGCTCTCCTCCCATACCTGAGTTGGAGAAGCTGGGTGTAGCGCGTGCGAGCCTGGGTTCGGCTCCGATGCGGGCCACTCTCGGCTTGCTGCGCAGGATGGCCGAAGAATTGAAGACCGCAGGAACGTATCGCGCGCTGGAAGGCGCGCCCTCTCACGACGAAGTGAACCGGATGATGGAAAAATGAATGCCCCGCATCGTGTTGCACACATCAATTGCCGCGCCGATCGAGCGCTGCTTCGATCTTGCGCGCAGCATTGATCTGCACATGGCTTCCACGGATTGGAGCGGCGAGCGGGCCGTTGCCGGTGTGACCAGCGGTTTGATCGGCCCGGGGCAGGAGGTTACGTGGCGCGGTCGCCACTTCGGATTCACGCTCACCCACACCAGCCGCATCACAGCCTACGAGCGCCCAAGGTATTTTCAGGATTGCATGTTGCGCGGCCGCTTTCGGCGCTTCTGCCACGATCATCATTTCGAAACTCGTGGCGACGGAACCTTGATGAGGGACGAAATGGAATTTGAAGCTCCATTCTGGCTTGCTGGAAAGCTATTGGAATGCGTCGTTCTCGAGCACCACATGCGAACGCTGCTGGAACGAAGGAATCGCTGTATCCGGGAGGCAGCCGAAAGCGGCGACTGGCAGCGCTACCTGCGATCCTGAAGCTGCTTTAGCGGATGTACTATGGAGCGGTGCAGACGCTGGCTCAGCGTGTTACCCGCTACATCCGGCATCGCAAGCTTTTGCATCCCGGAGACCGTGTGGGCGTAGCCGTTTCCGGCGGGGCTGATTCAGTCGCCCTGCTGCGTTTGTTCCTGGAATTGCGGGCGGAGTTGGGAGTTGTCCTCTCCGTCGTCCATTTCGATCACAAACTCCGCGGGGCAGAGTCGGACGCCGATCAGCAATTCGTGGCCGATCTCGCGTCGCAAAATAAGCTGGATTTTCACTGCGAAAGCGGCGATGTCGCCCGTTATTCCACCGCGAAGCGTCTCAGCTTAGAAACCGCGGCGCGGGAAATGCGGTATGGGTTCTTTAAGCGCTTACTGCTCGAAGGCCGAATGACTCGCGTTGCCACCGCACATACTCTCCATGATCAGGCCGAAACAGTTCTTCTGAGAATCATTCGTGGGGCGGGTACGCGCGGTCTGGCCGGAATTTACCCCTGGTTATCAGTCTCTAGTTCTCAGTTCTCAGCCTGCAACCGATCAGCGATCGAGCATCGTGAGCAGGCGTGTGCTTCGATTGTTCGGCCACTGCTTGGCGTCAGGCGGAGCGAAGTCGAAGCCTATCTTGCTTCACTTGGGCAGAGTTGGCGCGAGGACTCGAGCAATCGCGATCTGCGTCACGCGCGCAACCGAGTGCGGCATGGAATCCTGCCCCGGTTGGCACGAAATTTGAATCCGGCGGTCCGCGAGGCGCTGGCCGAGCTTGCGGAAATTGCTCGCGCCGAGGAGGAGTACTGGAATGCTGAAGTCGAGCGAGCTTTACCGGGGATCCGGCCAGAACACGGTGATGTTCAATTGGCGGTGGCGGAGCTTGTGAAACTGCCGCTAGCGTTGCAGCGCCGCATGATTAGGGCAACGGCTCAGGTTCTCAATGCGCGCCTCGAGTTTCGCCACGTCGAAGAGATTCTCGAACTCGTTGGCAAGAAGGCTGGTAGGGCAGTCTTGCCCGATTCCAGCACGGCCTCAGTTGAAGCTGGCTGGCTTGTTTTTAGAGCGGCGCCGCAGGTCTCGCCTCCAGTCCGCGATTATGAATATCGCTTGCCAGTCCCGGGCAAGATTTCGATTCCTGAGACCGGGATGCTCTTTGAAACATTTTTCATTTCCCTGCCCATGAAAGAGAGCTATAGTCCGGACAACCTACTCTCACTCAACGCCGTTTCAGGCGATTTGACGCTGCGGAACTGGCGGCCAGGAGACCGCTTCTGGCCGGCCCACACCAAAGCTCAGAAGAAAATCAAGGAATTGCTTCATGATAAACATTTGTCCGTTGCCGAACGTAAGCTTTGGCCGGTGGTCGCGAGAGGGGATGAAATCGTGTGGGTTCGTGGATTTCCCACGCCCGCTCATCTGAAACCGCGAAACGGGCAGAAAGAGGCGCTGCTGATTCGCGAAGTCCCACTGTCAGCCGGGCGGGAACTAATGACTTAAGTCACTGTAAGAACGCCCCTCCCTTTTTCTACTGAACGGGGTAGAATGGCTGTACAGGAGAATCTGTCAAACAAAATCCAGTCCGGAACTCGGA
>QIAB01000059.1:37635-38034 GCA_003225455.1 Acidobacteriota bacterium | reverse complement strand
TCGATTTGCCAAGGATCCGACTCCCGGGCTTTTGGCCGACCAAATAGAACGCCTACTAACGGGCAGCTACGCCGGATGGGACGTTGACAACTTCGAGACCCAAAGCATTCGAGATCCTCGGTTGCAAGATCTTCACCGCAGGACTATGAGCGTCGGTGGCTTACCAGAGGAGTGGGTCAGATTGAGTGAAGAGCGGAAAAATCAGCTGCGAGAAATCATTAAGGAACTAAGAAACTTGAAGGAAAGGTGAAAATCCCGCGGTTCCTTGTCAAACAGCGGGACACACCGTTGACTTTATGCCCTGTCGCTTCGAGCACAAACCCGGGCTCGTTGCCTACGTCACCTGCGGTGACCCGAATCTCGCGGCCACGCGTGAAATTGTGCTGGCAGCAATTAACG
>QIAB01000059.1:22032-37455 GCA_003225455.1 Acidobacteriota bacterium | reverse complement strand
GTGATGCGGATGGGATTCCCGAAATTCGTCACCGCCGCACGGGATGCTGGTGTTGATGGCGTCCTGCTCACGGACTTGCCGGTAGAAGAAGCTGGCGAGTACGTGCGCGAAATGCGCAAGAAGAATCTGGACACAATTTTCCTGGCTGCGCCCACCAGCACCGATGAGCGGCTGCGTGAAATCTCGCGGCTGTCGACTGGCTTCGTATACGCGGTCTCTCGCGCCGGTATCACCGGCGCGCGGACACAACTTGCCGATGATGCGCAAGCACTGGTTCGCCGCATCAGGAAGTACACAAAGCTGCCCATCGCTGTCGGATTCGGCATTTCGACTACCGAACAATTCGCAGCGGTGGGTGAGTTCGCCGACGCCGCCGTGGTAGGCAGTGCGATCGTAGAGACGATCGAACGCAATCCGGGCAAAGAAGCCGAGTCTGTGGCAAAATTCATAAAGCAGCTATCAGCCGTCAGCCATCAGCTTTCAGTCACAATCGGCAAGTCATAAATTACAGCAGCAACGGCCTTCGCTTGCGGGATGGCGCGGCGGTCGTTTATCTAGCTGTTGGCTGAAAGCTGACGGCTGAAAGCCATGGACATTGCCGACTGGCGCAAGAAAATCGACGAAATTGACCGCAAGCTGGTTGAACTGATCAATCAGCGCGCGCAGGCCGCGCATGAAATCGGCAAGCTGAAACGCGACGTCGGGATGCCGATCTATGAGCCGGATCGGGAGCAGAAGGTTTTCAGCAATGTCCGGGATGTAAATCAGGGGCCGCTGCCGGATCGCGATCTGCTGCGAATTTACGAGCGCCTGATGGACATCATGCGGCAGATTCAACAAGAGGAAATTGCACCGCAACCCGCAGCCGACG
Source organism: Acidobacteriota bacterium (assembly GCA_003225455.1). GTDB lineage: Bacteria > Acidobacteriota > Terriglobia > Terriglobales > Acidobacteriaceae > QIAB01. Next base: position 36,584 of record QIAB01000059.1, on the reverse strand, counting down.
CGGCACGGGATACAGAATTGGATACGGATGTGAATGATTAGAGCTGAAAACTTCTTATGATCGTTGCAATGCAAGAAACGGCGAGTGAAGAGCAGATCCAGCAGGTGGTGGAGCACTTGATCCGGATGGGCTTTTCAGTGCACCGCACCACCGGCGAGCGGCAGATTTTGATACGCGCAATCTCGAAGTGCTGGCTGGTGTAGAGCACGTCCACCGCATCAGCGCGCCTTACAAACTTGCAGGCCGCAGCTTCCGTCCGCAAGGGACGCTCGTCAACTTCCCGAACGGCATAAAGATTGGCGCCGATCAGGTCGTGGTTATGGCCGGGCCGTGCTCGGTGGAATCGCGTGAGCAGCTTTTCACGGTCGCCGAGCAGGTATCGAAAGCGGGAGCGCGGGCGCTGCGTGGCGGCGCATTCAAGCCGCGCACATCTCCTTATTCATTCCAAGGGCTTGGTCTGGAGGCGCTGAAATTGCTTCGCGAAGCCGGAGACCGATTCGGCTTGCTGGTGATCAGCGAAGTGATGGAAATTTCGCAGATCGCCATGATGCTGCCTTACGTCGATATTCTGCAGGTCGGCGCGCGCAACATGCAGAATTTCAATCTGCTGCGAGAACTAGGCAAGATAAAGAAGCCGATAATGCTTAAGCGTGGCATCGCTGCGACCCTTGAGGAACTGCTGCTTTCTGCCGAGTACATTATGTCCGGCGGAAATTACGACGTGATTCTTTGCGAGCGCGGCATTCGCACGTTCGAAACTTACACGCGCAATACGCTCGACATTTCTGCGATTCCCATCATCCACAAGCTTTCGCATTTGCCAATGGCGTCGGATCCGTCGCATGGCACCGGGCTGCGCGACAAGGTTCCGCCGATGGCTCGGGCGTCCTTGGCAGCGGGTGCCGATGTGCTCCTCATCGAAGTACATCCCGATCCCGACAAGGCGTTGTCAGATGGAGCGCAATCGCTCTATCCCGACCAGTTTGCGCAACTGATGGATGAGCTGCGCATGATTGCGCCTGCCGTGGGACGAAAGCTCTAAGAATTGAGTCGTTAACTCAATCGTTCAATCCCTGAATCTCCATGCCCATTCGCCAAATCACAATCATCGGAACCGGACTGATCGGAGGATCGGTTGGACTTGCTCTAAAAAAGTGTGGGTTCGCCGGGCGAATCGTCGGATGCGATCGAGAGCAGGTGCTCGAGCAAGCTCTGAAGAAAGGGATCGTTGATGCCACTCAAAGCGATCCGGTAAAAGCGATGCGCGGCAGCCAAATTGTTCTGCTGGCTACCCCTGTGGGATCGATCATCGAACTGATTAGCCATCTCGGTCCATTGCTTTCGGTTGACGCGCTGCTCACTGACATTGGTGGCACAAAAGCTGAAATCATGGCGCAGGCGGCGCGAGTGTTCGGGAGTAGCGCAAGCCGGCGATTCCTCGGTGGGCATCCGATGGCCGGCAAAGAATACTCCGGCGTGGAGATGGCCGACGCTGATCTCTTCCAGGGAGCCAAGTGGTTTGTGACGCCGTCTCCGGGGCAAACGCTCGATCAGGGCTTGATTGGAGAATTTCTAGATTGGATTGCCAAGATCGGCGCTGACGTTGAATCAATCGATGCCGCAGAGCATGATCGGCTGTGCGGCTGGATCAGCCATTTGCCGCAGATGATCTCGACCGGCCTGGCGGCAACTCTGGTTGAGGAGTTTGGTGAAGATGCATCTCTGCTCGAGGCTGGAGGGCGTGCGTTGCGCGAGATGACGCGCATCTCCGCCAGCCCATATGGGATATGGCGCGATGTCGTGCTCACCAATAAAAAAAATGTGAGAGAAGCTTTACTCAAACTGGAACAGACGCTTGCACGCATTCGCGAGAATCTGGACGCGCGAGGCTTGGAGGGGGATTTCGAGCGCGCCCACCAACTGAAGAAGATTTCACCACGGAGGCACAGCGGCACGGAGAAGTGATCGCTTCATTTCTGCGTGGAATTTCCTTTAGAATTTCTGTTTCTATGAACAAAGTCGTCGCCAACGCGGATGAGGCTATCCACGATATTTTCGATGGCGCCACCATCATGGTGGGTGGATTCGGACTGTGCGGAATTCCCGAGAATCTGATCCGCGCTCTGGTGCGCAAGGGCGTCAAGAACCTCACCACTATCAGCAACAATGTTGGCGTAGATGGTTTCGGCATGGGTCTGCTGCTGGCCGCTGGGCAAATCCGCAAGCACATCGGAACTTACGTTGGCGAAAATAAGCTGCTTGAGCAGATGGTTCTTGCAGGGAAGGTGGAGTTGGATCTGGTCCCGCAGGGAACATTTTCCGAACGAATCCGCGCTGGTGGAGCGGGGATTCCGGCGTTTTTTACTCCTACAGGGGTTGGAACAATCGTCGGCGAAAATAAAGAAACACGCGAATTTGATGGTCGTTTATATGTGATGGAACATGCGTTGAAGGCGGATTTCGCTTTCATCAAAGCCTGGAAAGGCGACAAATGGGGGAATCTCATCTATCGCAAAACGGCGCGGAACTTTAACCCGATGATGGCGACTGCCGCGAAGATAACCATCGCGGAAGTCGAGCATCTGGTCGAGGTCGGCGAACTCGATGCGGATTCAATTCACACTCCAAGTGTGTACGTGAAACGCATTTTTCAGGGCGAACTGTACGAGAGGAGAATCGAACGGAGAACAGTACGCAAAGCCACGCAGAACAGGTAGGGAAGGCCCATCGTCAATCAAAAAAAACAATGGCAACCACTGCAAAACCCGGCAAAGATGTTGAAAAGCGCGAGCGCATTGTAAAGCGCATTGCTCGCGAGCTGCGTGATGGATTCTACGTGAATCTCGGCATCGGCATGCCGACACTGGTCGCGAATCACGTTCCTGCGGGAATGCATGTGATTCTGCAAAGCGAGAACGGGATGCTGGGTATTGGCCCCTATCCGCTCGAGGGAGAAGAGGACGCTGACCTGATCAACGCCGGCAAGGAAACCGTCAGCGAGATGGCGGGCACCGCATATTTTTCCAGCGCTGATTCTTTTGCCATGATTCGCGGCGGCCACATTGATCTGAGCGTGCTCGGCGCCATGGAAGTGGACGAAGAAGGCAATCTGGCCAACTGGATGATACCCGGCAAGATGGTGAAAGGCATGGGCGGCGCAATGGATCTGGTTGCGGGCGCACGCCGGGTAATTGTCGCGATGGAACACACTACCCGCGAAGGTCAACCTAAAATTCTTAAGAAATGCGCGCTGCCGTTGACCGGAATGAAAGTCGTCGACACGATCGTGACCGAAATGGCCTACATTCGCGTGATGCCGACAGGATTAGTCCTGGAAGAAGTTGCTCCCGGATTGACAGCCGATGATGTGCAGCGCGCGACGGAGCCGACACTGATTCTGGAGAGCTGAGCCCGTCAGCGGCTCCTTACGCGAGTCGAAAAGCTTTTGTATCTCAGACGATTCTGGGGCACAGCGACATTGCGAACGGAAGGAAAGCTGATCCCGGCCCGGGCCAGATATCGGCCGCTTCTAACAGGTTTTTGAACCTATCGGGGAGCAGTAAGAAGAGCCCGATTGCGCAACCCGGTTGCGCGTGATATTAATGACGCTCCATGAAGCTAGCTCCCCCGCGGTCTCTCTCTGTCGCTTGCATGATTCTCGCTCTATGCACCGCGGCTATTGCGCACCCGACCACCAAATTCAAATCTGATAACGTTTTTCCGGCGGCTTCATGGCAGAGGGTAGAGTCACTCAAGAGTGCAGGCTGGTCGGAGGAAAAGCTCGATCTTGCGCGGCGGTACGCCGAATCCGTTCACTCTTCGGCCGTGATGGTGATCCAAGGTGGCAAAATTATCGCGGAGTGGGGCAAGGTCGATCAGAAGATCAATTCCTATTCAATGCGTAAGAGCCTGATTAGCGCATTGTTCGGGATCTATACGGCTGAGGGCGCAATCGACATCAATCAGACGCTAGAGCAGATTGGCATCGACGACTCACCCGACCATCTTACAAAGCAGGAGCGCCAAGCACGGGTCGTCGATCTGCTGCGAGCACGCTCGGGTATTTACCATCCCGTCGATTTCGAGACCGATTACATGAAGAAGACGCGGCCCGCTCGCGGCAGCCACGCTCCGGGAACGTTCTGGTATTACAACAATTGGGACTTCAACGCGTTAGGCTCGATTTTCGAGAAGCGGACTGGCCTGAAGATTGGTGATGCCTTTTACGAGCGAATCGCGAAACCAATTGGCATGCAGGATTTCCAGCCTAGCGATGTGTATTATCTCGGTGGCCCGGTTTCTGTTCACAGTGCCTACCAGTTTGAAATCAGTGCTCGCGATCTAGCGCGATTCGGGTTGCTGTACCTGTCCCACGGGCGCTGGGGCGATAAGCAGATCATCCCCGAAAGCTGGGTTGAGAAGAGCAGCTATGCGAACGAGATGGTGAAATTTGGCGACATGGCAATGGGTGGCTACGAATATTTGTGGTGGGTGGAGTATGGTGGCATTCACATCGCAGAGAGCACGCTGCCCGGAATGTACTCGGCCCAAGGGGCTGGCGGGCATTTCCTCCTAATTGTGCCGAGCCTCGACCTCGTCATCGTCCATCGTGTGAACAATGAGCCCCCAGCGCGGGACGCCAAAACCGTTATCGACGCCGCGCAGCATCCGGTGGTAGGCGACGACCAGTTTGGTCATCTGGTGAAGCTGATACTCGACTCACATCTGGGGCCTGCATAGGCGATCAACTCGTCTGCGGGGGCCTAGCTGTGGTTAACATGGCGTTTGCCCTCACAAACGGGTCGTGAGCGGCTGGATTTTGGCATGAACGGGTGAGACAATCAGAGCCGATGAAGCAGCATGACGCCAATCGCCACCCTGGTCCATGGCGCGTGATGCGAGTGGACTCGGAGTTTGCCGGTCTCCTTGTGGCTGTTGGTTTTGTGGTGATGGGGCTCGTCAGCATGCCCCTCGCCACATGGTTCCTGCTCGGAGCACTTGTGCTCGGAGTCGGAGTGGCACTGCTGCTGCGCTGCACCAGGAAGGGATAGGACTATCGCACTCGCGGCTGTGCCTATTGGGTTTGGAACACCTGATTTTGCTCCCAAGTCCAGAATGATCGCTGACGGTCCTCGCTGGTCTTGACGAAATTAGGCGTTTGCCGCAGTGAACCGCGTTGGTGATAGGGCGGCTTCAGTGAGCTGATCCCTGACTTTTCATCCTTGCCGCCTCAAACTCATCCCCCTTTTGCCAGCCGATGAGCTTCGGTTGCGAGGCAGCTTCCCATCCCAGGGCGAAGCCGAAGCGCGCCATGGCGGCGTCACCTGTGAAATCCATATCGGGATGATATTCGTCACTAGGCTGATGGTAATGCTTGGCAGTGAATTCGTCCGCCTGCTGGATGCCCCAGGCGGCATCGTGGCCCTTGTATTTCACGCCTTCGTTAATTGAAAAAGCCGGAATACCCACGCGCGCCAGGCTGAAGTGATCGGAACGATAGAAGTGCCCAGCCTCGGGGCGGGTGTCAGGGCGAATCTGCAACCGGAATTCGTTCGCGAATGCTTGCACCACAGGAAAGAACGTGGTGCGTTCCGAGCCTGAAACTTCGACTTCTTCTGGCGAGCCCAGTGGCGCCACGTCATCGTAGTTCAAATCGAGCGCGATTCTTCCGGCGGGAACCGGAGGATGTTTGCCGAGATACTCCGAGCCCAGCAATCCCTGCTCCTCCGCCGTGACCGACGCAAAGATAATCGAGCGCTTCGGGGCCTGAGCCGACAGCGAATATGCGCGGGCAAGTTCGAGCAGAATGCCGCAGCCAGTGGCATTGTCGTTGGCTCCGTTATAGATGTTGTCACCCGGCATATCGGGCCGGATGCCAAGGTGGTCGTAATGCGCCGTGTACATCACGGCTTCGTTTTTCAGCTTGGAATCCGAGCCGGGCAGCATTGCCAGCACGTTGTTCGACTCGAATGGCCGAATTTTGCTGACCATGTGCGCCTTCAACCTGACGTCAAGTGGGATCGGACGAAAGCTTGGCGATTGCGCATCAGCGATGATCTTATCCACATCCAGTCCAGACATGTTGGCCAGCGCCCGCGCGGCCTCCAGATGAATCCACGAAGCGACCTTCAGTTTGGGAGTTCCTTCGAGCTTGAGATATGACTTTTCTCCTGAGTTGGAGTTCCGCACCACTTCCCATGGATAGCTGGCCATTTCGGTCTTGTGGATGAGAATGGCTCCGACTGCGCCTTTCCGCGCGGCCTGTTCGTATTTGTAAGTCCAGCGTCCGTAATAAGTGAGCGCCCGGCCATTGAAAAACTTGGGATCGTCAGACGCCGGTTCGTTCACCAGCATCAGCAGGACCTTGCCTTTAACATCTACACCTTTGTAGTCGTCCCAGTTGTACTCCGGCGCCTGGATGCCGTAGCCGACGTACACGATTTCGGCGTCCACATCGGACTCTGGCTGCTGTGTCTCGTTGTAAGCGACGTATTCCGTCAGCGGCTTCAAATCCTTCGCGGGGCCGGTGCTTCCAACCAAGGAAAACGTAGTGGCAGTATCAGGCGTAACCCCGACCATTGGAACTTTCTGCATAAATGTGCCGTTGTCGCCGGCTGGTCTTAGGCCATCGACGGCAAATTGGGTGGCGATATATTCAGCGGCAATATCGCCACCACGCTGCCCGGTGCCGCGGCCTTCGAGAAGATCGTGGGCAAGGAAGCGAACGTGCGCGCGGATGCGTTCAGGGTCAATCTTCTGCATGGCGGGGATGGCAATGACTGGGATTTGAATCGACGGTTCAGCGGGCGGCTTACGTTTGGGCGCCGCTTCCACCGAACTGAGGGAAATCAAAAATATTAGAACCAACAGCACGAGGCTCTTGCGCATTCAGAAAAAACTCCTGAGATAGCGGTTGTTTGATAAAGAAATATTGTAAAGGAGGTATGCGGCCGATCCAGTTTCCGAGGTCGTGGGACCATCGTGCGTGCACGGGCGCGGACGCCCGCGCCTACATCGTGTGGGGGCGGGTCTTCGACCCGCCTGAACGGGGCGGAGCCCCGCTCCTCCCACACAGGCTCGCTTCAGGTTCAGTTAAGAGGCTCTTCCCCGCGACCGCGGGTTAGTTTTTGGAGCTTCAACCAGCGCGGAAATCGGCCACCTGCTCGCCGGCCAGGAAAACCGGCTTGGCGCCGTCGCCGCCAGTTTCGGCGACACGATGATTGATTTCTTCGATCTCTTTGCGCACCCAGCCCACGCTGGAAATTTCAATTTCACCATCCTGCGCAATCCAGAAAACTGTCGGAACGTTGGTCAGGCCGTAGGCGTTCGACACTGGATATGTGTTCATGTCGTCGAGCAAGATGGGAAACGTTATGCCAAATTCGCGGAGAAATCCGGCGGTGTCTTTCTTGTCGTTTTGCGAGATGCCGATGATGCTCACGTTCTTACTGCCGTAAGTTTTGTAGATTCGCTCCAGGAAAGGGAACGCGTACTGGCAAACCGGACAGGAGACCTTGAAGAACGCCGCCACTACCGGGCCGCGGCCGAGCGCCTCGGGTAAGGAAAATCTCTTGCCATCCATTGTGGGCAATGCAAAATCGGGTGCTGTGGTTCCCGGGGTCAAGGCCGCCATGGTTCGTCCTCCAAAGATGTGAGTCAGCCATTTCATGCAGCTGGTTATATATTAGATGACTTTGGCCAATCTCAGGATTTTGCGAGCGAGTCCGGTGAGTGGCAGTTCAGCGATGCGATGGAGACGTATCCATGAGCCTTGATTTTCAGACGGAGCGTTGCCTTTTATGACTCGCACAACGTAGTTGGTCGTCGTAATTGAATGGCGGATGGTGAGCCAAACATCAGAGTTGTAGGTGATCGCGAGTTCCGGCAATTCCCACATCCCCGGCATCAGCGAAGAATCTTGCGATCTCCGTTTCAGAAGCACTGAACCGTTGCGGCGAGCGAAGAGATAATTTATTTCTTTTTTGACTTGTGGTGCGTTGCTTCGGTTTCTCGGCAATTCGCCGCGTGTCGCGCAGAAGGCCGATACGGGGCAAAAGGGACATCTCGGTTGCCGTGGCAGGCACACAGTTGCGCCGAGTTCCATCATTGCCTGGTTGAAGTCACCGGGGCGGCTCGGGCCAAGGAATTCTTCAGCGAGTTGCCAGACCTCAGTGCGCGACAAATTTCTGCCCATCATACGTCCGAGAACCCGTTCGACATTTCCGTCCACAACCGCGACGCGCTTTCCAAAGCAGACGCTCGCAATTGCCGCCGCCGTATACCGCCCGATGCCGGGGAGTTCGCACAGCTTCGCGGCGGTGTCTGGAAACTGGCCCGCACGTTTGGAAACGATTTCTCGCGCCGCGCGATGAAGCATTCTTGCACGGCGGTAGTAACCTAATCCGCTCCAGGCAGCTAATACAGAGGATTCGCGCGCTGCGGCCAATTTCTGCAAAGTCGGAAATTGCTCCACAAATGTCCGATAGTGCTCGAGCACCGCCGCCACGCGCGTCTGCTGCAACATGATTTCTGAAAGCCATACGCGGTAGACATTGCAATCCTTGCGCCATGGCAAATCACGCTTATGCCCGTCATACCAGCGTAATAAACGGCGACAGAATAAGTGGATGTCACGCCTCGACTGAAGATTCATATCTGAAGTGGGAACTGAAATTGTACGTGCGCGCGCAGTTCCTATCCAATGTGCGGTCCGTCTAGCATAATGGAGAGCTCCCAAGGCCAGAGACTTACAACTGGCCTCGGAGCGGCAGCATCGAATTAGGCAGATTCGGTCGGAGCAAACAGCGTGAATTCCAAATCCATGCGTGCCCGAGTTCTTGGGCCGGGCGTGATCGCGCTGATGTGTCTTTGGCTCAGCTCTTGTGGAGGAGGAAGCGGCCATTCGTCATCGGGCGTATCCGTTGCAGTCTCGCCCTCTAGCGCTACTGTGGATACTGGAGCTACCCAACAATTCACTGCAACTGTTCCCGGCACGAGCAATGTGGCTGTAACTTGGAGCGTAAACGCAGTTGCGGGAGGCAATAGTATAGTAGGGACAATCTCCGCCACAGGCCTTTACACAGCGCCTTCGTCAATTCCAAACCCTTCCACTGTCAAAGTCACAGCCACAGACCAAGCGACTTCGACTATTAAACCTGGAAGCGCCACCGTCACAATAATTAATCCACCCGATAATCAGCAGAAGCAAAGCCTGCCCATAAAGCTCGGCACCACGGGCGGAAATGTCAACGACTCCACCATTAATGGCAACTCGATTGAATGTTGCTCGGGCACGCTAGGCGCACTGGTTTCACGCGCCGGCGCGCCATTACCGTTCATTCTGAGCAATAATCACGTGCTGGCTCGCTCAGACCAGGCAAAGATCGGCGAAGCCATTTCTCAACCTGGATTAGTCGACAATAATTGCAAACCCGGAACCACGGTCGCTAACCTTTCGCAGGCAGCGCCTTTGAAAACCAGCGGCGTGGACGCCGCCCTCGCAGCGGTGGCGGTGGTTTCGGGTGCTGCAGCTGTAGACTCAAGTGGCGCCATCCTCGACCTGGGCGCAAACCGCGATCCTGATTCGCCAGCGGGAACGCTGGCAACGTCGGCAGTCAACATGCCGGTCGCAAAGAGCGGGCGTTCTAGTGGACTTACATGCTCGTCGGTGCAATCAATTAGCACCGCCGTTCACGTCGACTATCAAACCAAATGTTGCCCGCCTCAAAACCCAACCTGCAACGGCGCAACCACCTTTACGGTCACCTTTAACAACCAAGTGGTGATCAGCGGGGCTAGTTTTAGTACCTCCGGAGATTCAGGGTCGCTGATCGTCAATTCCCAGACCGCACAGCCCGTGGCGCTGCTTTATGGTGGGAATAGCACCGGCACAGTGGGAAACCCGATCCAGGCGGTGCTGACTGCCTTGAAAGATCCTAGCTCGGGCGCTGTCCCAGCAATCGTTGGCGGAGCCCAGCATTCGGTGGCTTGCTCCGCAACCGCGGCAATGCAGTCGAGCTCCGCCACGCTTTCACCACAAGAAGTGCAACGCGCGACGACTGTAAAGGCGAGGCACGAAGTCAGGCTGATGGGTGACCTCGCCGTCATCGGAGTGGGTGTCGGGGCGAGCGACGATAATCCGGGTGAGGCGGCGCTTGTGTTATACGTTGATCGCGAAAAAACTCACGCTCCAATTCCTGCGGAGATCGAGGGAGTAAGGACAAAGGTAATTGTCACGGATCGATTCCACGCGACCACCAATCAGCAGTCAGCCAACGTGAGCCAGCCTGAAGAGGCCTTATCCGACGCTGAAGTATCGCGTGCGACCGCGGCTAAAGAAAAGCACGCTGAACGCCTGATGTCTGACCCGGCAATTCTCGCGGTCGGTGTCGGCAGGAGCACCGACGATCCTTCGCAGGGCGCGCTCGTGATCTACATAGATAAAACCTTTGCTTCCCGGTCCATTCCCGCCCAAATCGATGGCGTGCGCACAAAGGTGATTCGTACCGATCGCTTCCGCGCATACGGCTGGGGAAAACACTCCGAAGAGCGTCCGCCCTGTTCTCGCAGCCCGAATCCCATGCGGAAATAGTGTGGAGGCGGGTCTTTGACCCGCCTGAACGGGGCAGAGCCCGTCCCCACACTGCGGGAGTGTAATTCGCGATGCTCCCAGGTTGACCCATGGGCGCTTCCACGAAATAATGTCCGAGCCTGGCGTCCGCAAACATTGCGTGACGTTTTTTGCATCGAGAAACCCAGAAGGTCAGCATGAGCGACTTCAACCGGAAGGTCGAAGAAGCCTCCGCGCGGGTGAACAAGTCCGTTGGCGAGGCCGCAGAGCGCGTGGAGAAAGAGACAGCGGAGTTCATCAAGTACCTAAACAACGAGGTAGTGCCAGCCGTCCGTCAGCACTCGACCAAAGCATTGCGGATCGCGTCCGAGAAGCTCGCGCAGATGGCGAAATATCTCGAAGAACACGAGAAGCAGCAAAAATAATTGCGCGCCTTACCGCGTTTCTTTCTCTCACTCTCCTGCTCACCGCGTGCGGCGAACACAAGCAAGCACGTGTGAAAGTCCCACCACCGCCCCCTGTCGCCAAGAGACATCCAGAAGTCCCGCCTACGCCGCCGCCTTTAGAGCCCTCAGCCAAGGTGCCGGAAATCCCCGCCGGGCCTGCTCCGCAGATCGGAGCTCCACCCATAGCCCCGGATGCTAAGCCGATGGCTGTGGAAACCGGGCTAGCCAGTTGGTATGGAGCCCCATATCACAACCGACGCGGCTCCAATGGCCAAGTCTATGACATGAACGCTATGACCGCGGCGCATCGCACGCTGCCGCTGGGCTCTGTTGTGCGGGTAACGAACATCAAAACCGGCCACGCAGCGGTAGTGCGCATTACGGATCGTGGGCCGTTTGTGACGGGCCGTGTTGTCGATCTTTCAATGGCCGCTGCGAAGAAGGCAGACGTCTGGCAGCCTGGTCTCGCTCGCGTGCGGGTTGAGGTGCTGCAGACTCCTACACCGCTGGAGAGTGTTGGACGTTGGGCGGTGCAGATTGGCGCATTTGAGCAGGAAGGTTCCGCGCGCGAAATGGCTGGACGCCTTGCGCAACGTTATCGCATGGCCAAAGTTCTATGTTTCAGCAGTCCGGTTGGCGCCTGGTGGGTACGAGTGCGCGTTAAAGGCGATGACAAGAAACGAGCTCAGGAAGTGGCTCGCGAGAACCAAACTCCGGAAGGATCGATTTTTCTGGTGCGGCTGGACTAGGTTTTTGCCCCAAAATCAGTCGACGTTCTCTCTTTCCTGCTTGTACGTCCCAAACTTCTTCGCGACGGGCTTAAGGGTCGGATAAAACTGCGTAAAGCTGTGCTCGACGGCGGCGTGCTGCTCGTGACAATCAAAGCAAGCCGCCTTTGGATTGGCTTGGGCCGATTTTGTGTTTTCCTCGAAATTAAAATAGGCCCACTTCTCCGGGAAGTGAGTCGAGTCTTTCACTTCCACGCCATAGCCCATCAGATCCGTTTGAAAATGCCCCGCCTTATTAATCGACCCTTTGGTCTGCGAGCCTCGCTCTTCCACCACAAACATAGTCTGCTCAGGCCATTTCCCGCTCTTGAGGAACTCCGAATACGCCCATTGCGGCACGAACACGTTCGTGAACATAAGGTGATCGGCGCCCTGCGGGCTGTAGCTCATCCCCAGGCCTGAAGAGAGAAATATCCACTGCCGAAAGTTCTTCGGCGCGAGAAGTTTATTGTCGCTGGTGTATTGCGGCTTACCAGAATCTGAGTCTGGAGCGGCTTGTAATGCGCCGAAGCAAACAAAAATGACTGTAGATAGCCACAGGACTTTCCTCATAATCGCCCCCAAGGAAGTTTACGCCGAGCTTGAATCGAGAGTTCCCTGAGAGCTTAGACTCGAATCTGGGAAAGAAGAAAGCAAGAGCTTTTTCGGTAGTGGGTCAGAGGGCGATGATGAAAAAGCCGGGGCACACGAAACAGATCTTTGCGTGCTTTGCGAGTCCTTTGTGACCTTTGATTTTATGAAACCGTCGGCTCCTCAGACCTGAGTAAACTTGGGAAGCGTCAACCTCCAAGGCTCGGGAGAAAGGAGCCGACGGTTTCATAAAATCAAAGACCGCGGAGCATGCGCCAAGGGCGCAAATTAGCCCACTACCCTTTTTCGCGGCAGAAAAAAGCCAGTTTCGTTAGGTGAGGAAGGGACAGCACGGGAATGCCGCCCCTCTTTTGATTCAGCAGCCGTCGTGATTCAATTCACTTCGCCGCGTTTGCGAAGAAAGGCAGGCACATCCAGATCCTGCTTCTCGAAATTGGCGACCACCGCGTCTCGCACCGCATCGACTGCGACTGCGACCACGTCAGTTGAGGCGGCTTGAGTTGCGGCCTGCTCCATCACCATCCGTGGCGGAGTCGGTTCAGACTCCGCCTCCGGCTCGAAAAAATCCCGTGAGGCCGCAAAGCCAGTCCGGCTTTCCTGCTGCCGCCGGCGAACATCCGAGTCTTTGAAGCCGGTGGCAATGACCGTAATTTTGACGCTGTCCTTGGATTTATCATCCAGCACTGCGCCAAAGATGATGTTGGCGTCTTCGTGGGCAGCGCCTTGAATGATGCTGCAAGCTTCCTGAACTTCGGCCAGCTTCAGCGAGCTCGAGCCGGTAATGTTGATCAGGATCCCGCGTGCGCCATCGATTGCGCCCGCTTCCAGTAACGGAGAAGCGATCGCTTTCTGCGCCGCATCGGTTGCGCGGCGCGCGCCGTTGGCAGTGGCTGTGCCCATCACTGCATATCCCATTCCGGCCATGATCGCCTTCACGTCGGCAAAATCGCGATTGATGATCCCGGGAATAGTGATGATGTCAGAGATGCCCTGCACGCCTTGCCGCAGAATGTCATCGGCCACGCGGAACGATTCGAAGAAGCCTGCGTCCTGAGCGACCGCCAGCAGCTTTTCATTCGGAATTACGATAGTCGTGTCCACCGAATCCATCAGTTCGGAAATGCCGCGCTCCGCCTGCTGCATCCGCCGCTTGCCTTCGAACGCGAATGGTTTGGTGACAACGGCGACGGTAAGCGCGCCCATTTCGCTCGCCAGTGAAGCGATGATCGGCGCCGCACCCGTTCCCGTGCCGCCGCCCAGCCCCGCTGTGACGAAGACCATGTCCGCGCCTTCGAGCGCCTCGATAATCTTGTCGGAATCTTCCAAGGCTGCTTTTCGTCCGACTTCAGGGTTCGCACCCGCGCCCAAGCCATTCGTTAATTTGACCCCGAGCTGAATTTTCAAAGCCGCACGGGACATGCGAAGCGCCTGCAAGTCTGTGTTCGCGACTACAAACTCGATGCCCTCCATACCGGCATCGATCATGCGATTCACCGCGTTGTTACCGCCTCCACCCACACCGATGACCTTGATCTTGGCGTCGTTGCGGGCCTCTTCGTTAAAGCTGATGCGAATGTCATTCTCTTTTTTCATCTCCGCCGCCCTTCTTTGAATTTGTGTTCCGATTTTCTTCTCTGCATCCTTTGCGCCGTCTTCGCGCACTCTGCGGTTACAGGTCTTAATCGCAAAGCTCGCGAAGGATTCGCAAAGTTCGCCCAGAAATCTACGCTCCCTTGCCCACCAGCATTGCTTTCAATTTCGAACTCCAGCCGTCGCCCTGTATGCCTCGCGCCATGCGAGCGCGATGTCCATAAAAAATCATTCCGATCACGGTTGCGTATTCCGGCTCAGCGAGTACAGCTGGCATTTTTGCCAGCGGCGTTGGCCACGACAGACGTACCGGACACCGCAAAGTTGATTCGGCAATATCGAGGATGCCGGCCAATCGTGACCCGCCCCCACTCAGAACCGTGCCGGCAAGACACAAATCGAGCATTCCGGCATGACGAAGGTTGTCCCGCAACAACTCAAACAGCTCGCGCGCTCTCGGCTCCAGAATCTCGCCCACCATGCGCTGCGAAATCATGCGCGAAGGACGATCCCCAACCGAAGGAACTTCAACTTCGTTTCCCTCCGGAATCAGCGTCACAATCGCAT
>QIAB01000059.1:21469-21994 GCA_003225455.1 Acidobacteriota bacterium | reverse complement strand
CGCCACTGGCGTACACAGCCCAATAGCAAGGTCGCTGGTGAAATGATCCCCGCCGATGGGGATCACGCCGGTGTAGGCAACCGCGCCTTCCAGAAACACAACTAGGCTGGTCGAGCCAGCGCCCACGTCAGCCAGGCAAACGCCGAGTTCGCGCTCATTGGCCCGCAGTACAGAATCCGCGCAGGCCAGCGGCTCAAAAATCGTGTCGTCCACATGAACGCCGGCGCGATTGACCGCGGTTACTACGTTCTGAGTTGCACCTGACGCCGCCGTTACTATGTGCACACGGACTTCGAGTCGTGTACCCATCATGCCGAGAGGGTCGTGTACTCCGGCTTGGCCGTCGAGAATGAATTCCTGCGGAAGCAGGTGGAGAATCTCACGGTCGGACGGAAGGGCGATCGCCCGCGCCTTTTCCACCGCTGAGCGGATTTCATCGCGCCCAATCTCACGGGCGCGGGTTCCGAAGCTGAGGCCGCCGTGACTATTGACTCCCCGCACGTGCGCGCCGGAGACGCCAAGCAG
>QIAB01000059.1:0-21455 GCA_003225455.1 Acidobacteriota bacterium | reverse complement strand
CGGCAATATCCTCTGCCTGCTCAACCGCTTTCTGAATCGCGCCAACGGCTTTATCAAGCTCGATGATCACACCTTTGCGCGATCCGCGCGATTCGGCGACACCGTGTCCCCGATAGCGTAAGCCGCTATCGGTGATCTCAGCTGCCAGCGCGCAGGTCTTGGCACTGCCTACATCAATTGCCGTCAGAAGATGCTGGTATTGATTCGCCATCCCTTATTGGTGCCCCTGATCTTTGGGAATTGCCGGGCTGGGCTTCTTTCCGCTAGTCGCAGCCGTCGTCTGAACCGGAGCCACAGTTGTCTTCGCCCCTGTCGCCAGTGCGATTTTCCGCATGGTCGAGCGCACCGCCCTCGTTCTCGTTTTCTTGACTGCATGCTTTCGCCGCGTCTTTGGCGCTTTTGACTTCGCTGCTCTCACGGGTATCTTCGCCGGAGCTGCCGCCAAAATTGCGGCGGACGCTTGAGGTGCAAGCGCCATATGGCTGATCAAGGCTGCAGGCTTCACCCCCGCCGCCATCGCTTTTTTCGCAGCCCATGGCGAAAGCGGAACCTGTTTCGCTGTCCCTTCGAGATCTGGATTCACAATGATCTGCCGGTCATAGCGCAAATCCACAGATTCCAGCTTGGAAAATTGCTGACGCCACTCCTGCACGTGCCCTACATAAATCTTGTAACGCTCGAGGTAATTTGCAGACCCGAGGTGCACCAGCACTTCGCCGTCGCGATTGTTCGCGAGCACTTTTACATCGTCCGGATCGGTGAGATCGACTTCACTGAGATCCTGGGAATAATGCGCGCCACCGGAGTCGAGTTGACTGATGACATCGTTATAAATTTTCATCCGGGCGGAGCGCGTAGAAGCTGGTTCCCCCGGATTCATTCCGATGATCACAGGAAACGAGTATTTCTTTTTCCCGGGGAGCTCCATCAGCGTGCCGGCTGAATCCGTCAGCAGGATCTTTGAACCGACTCGCGCGAACGCTACTGGTGTGCGCTCATGAATCTCGATTCGCAGGCGATTGGGCGCAAAGCGCATGACACTGGCCGATTCCACCCACGGAACCTGCTCGAGTTGCTTTTTGCGTTGGTCCAGAGGCACGAAGAAGATATTGCGGCCAATATCGCCGCCCATCACTTCCATTACCTGCGCGCGGGTGACGTTCTGGGTGCCATCAATTTCGATGTCATCGCTCGATTCCACCCGAAATCGCCAGGAGCGTTCGCCGTAGTGGTACAGAGAAGCCACACCGATTCCAGAAAGAAAAACAATACCGGCAGCGAGGACCGCCCAAGTCAAACGGGCGGCGGTTTTCCTTGGCAGGGTACCGCGGCGGACGGAGAGGCGCTTTTGTCCGCGCAGGAACGGCGATTCCTCTTCCGCATCCAAATCGAGCAGCCGCGCGTCGTCAAGTTCTTCGCGCACCGGCTCGTCCGGCTGCAGATACAACTCTTCCTGCGAGATGGTCGGACTTTTCCTGGCCATCAACCCAGGTCAGTTGTCGTCAGGGAATCGCGGGAGCGAAACCACTATAACTTCTTTTCGCGAATTGAGATAGAAAAATTTGCGAGGGTTTTGCACAGACAGGAAGGAATCCGTGCGGTGCTGCCGCTTATCGAAGGCCGATTTATGGAAGATCGACGTCCTAGTCTGAATCTTCCTGTCGAGACAAGACAACGGCGCGGTGCATTCGATCGCTCACAGCACAGTTCGATCGACCTTCGCTCAATACGGCGCGCCTGGCATTGATCCTGGCTTGCGCGAGGGTCATGCGGGCTTGAGCGTGAGCCATAGCAGCCCGGGCATTGGCCCAACCGGGGTCGCCCCGATCGGACATCAGTTGTGCCACGGCGAAAGCTCGTACCGTCTCGACGGACAGGTGGTCTGCTACCGCCGCGGCGCGGTCGAAGAAGCCTCGAGCCGAGTCGCCGAGCGATGAGTTGCTGATCCCAAGCGCGAGCATGCCCACCGCCACCAGGTACCATCCTCTATCGGAATTCATGATGTTGCTCCTTGCCGTTGCTCAAAATTTAGACGGGGCAGGTGAAAATTCGCTATCGCGGACGAGCATAGAGCTGTATACGCCTCGGGAATCGAAAGAGTTCCCTGGAATATCATCTGAAATGGCTGAGGAACTCTGGATCAACAGCGGTCAGATTTGACTGACCGATTCAGGCATGTCCGCCTTTTGAAGGCTCTCCAGGATTATCGGCCCAAGCTGGGAGACATTTCCTGCCCCGAGCGTGAGGATCATGTCTCCTTGCTGTGCAGCCTCGCAAACCAATTTGACGGCGCATGCAAAGGAATTGGCGTATGTAGCCCTGGTTTTTCCAGCGTCAGTTATTTTCCGGGCCAATGCCTCCCCCGTGATGCCCGCGATCGGCTGCTCACTGGCGGAATAGATATCCAAAACGGTTAGGCTGTCCGCATCCTCAAACGCGGTTGCGAAGTCATCCATCAGATCGCGGGTTCTCGTGTAGCGATGAGGCTGGAAGATAACGTGAATCCTGCGAAAACCGCACTGCCGGGCGGCGGCAAGCGTGGCGCGAATCTCCGTGGGGTGATGACCGTAATCGTCGATTACGCTGATCCCCGCAAGCTCGCCGCGCAGTTGAAATCGGCGATCCACACCCCGGAAATTTTCCAGCGCGGTGCGAATCTGCTCAACTTGGATCTCCAGGCCAATTCCTACCGCGATGGCCGCGGTCGCGTTGAGGATATTATGCGCGCCGGGAACTCGCAATTGGAACGCGCCGAGATTTGTTCCACGATAGGTCACGTCGAAGCGGCTGATGGGAAGGTTCTCATGGTTATCAAATCCGCACTCGCGCACCTTGATACGGAAGTCTGACCCGCGTTTCGTACCGTAAGTAACCACCCGGCGCGGAATCTGCGGAAGCATGCGGCGCAGAATCGGATCGTCATTGCAGAGCACGACCATGCCGTAAAACGGCAGCCGGTGAAGGAACTCCAAAAACGCCCTTTTCACATCCCGCATGTTGCGATAGCAGTCCATATGTTCGCGGTCTACGTTCGTCACCACCGCGAGAATGGGCGAAAGCTTTAGAAATGAGCGATCGCTCTCGTCGGCTTCGGCAACCAGATATTGCGAGTTGCCCAGCCGTGCGTTAGATCCCATCGCATCGACCCGGCCGCCGACGACAACCGTGGGATCGAGTCCGCCGGCAGCCAATACTGCCGCGACCATGGAGGTGGTAGTCGTCTTACCGTGCATGCCGGCGATGGCGATCCCATACTTCAAGCGCATCAGCTCTGCCAGCATTTCCGCTCGCTGGATCACGGGAATATGCAGCGCGTGTGCTTCCACAAGCTCGGCATTATCGTGAGCGATGGCTGAGCTCGCCACCACAACCTCTGCGCCGCTCACGTTCTCCGCTCGATGTTCATCGAAAATTGCTGCGCCAAGCGATGCAAGCCGGTCCGTTACTGGAGATGGTTTCAGGTCCGAGCCGGAAATCTTGAAGCCGAGATTCAGCAGCACTTCGGCAATGCCACTCATGCCGATGCCCCCGATGCCGACAAAATGCACCCGTTGAATCTTGGCAAACATTGATTAACTTCTCGGCCACAGATCTACACGGATCAGTGAAAATCCGTGCAAATCTGCGGCTAGGTCTCAATCCCTGCTAATCTCGCCGCCATCTCCGCAATATCATGCGCCGCGTTCGGATGCGCCAGCTTTCGGGCAGCCTCGCTCATGCGGGCGAGCCGTTTGGGATCGCCAAGCAGGCTACTGACAGTTTCGACCAACCATACTTCATCCAGCTTTGTTTCTTCCAGCACGACAGCAGCGCCCGCACTCTCCAAAGCCTGGGCGTTCACCCGCTGATGGTCGTCTGCGGCACGCGGAAAGGGAACGAAGACGGCTGGCTTTCCAGCGGCAGCAATTTCTGCCACTGTGCTTGCCCCAGAGCGGCACAGTAACAAGTCTGCCCGCGCAAAGAAAGCAGGCATATCGGTGATGAACTTGTGAACCTCGGCAGACGCGCCGGCCTGCTGGTACGCAGCTTCCGCGTCATTATAATCGCGCTCGCCGGTCTGGTGGATGATACGAATTCCGGGCACCTGCTTCAGGATCTCCGGCAGACATTGGATCATCGCATGATTAATTGCATGTGCGCCCTGGCTTCCACCAAAAACCAGCAGAGTTGGTTGTCCTGGCGATCTCACTGCGGATTGAAAGAAAGCCTGGCGCACTGGCACTCCTGTTATCTCGGCGTGGCGGAAAAACTTTCCCGTCTCCTCGAAGTGCACCGCCGCCGCCGAGACCCAGCGCGCAACCACGCGATTGGCGAATCCCGGCACAACATTCGGCTCAAACGCCAGAGTCGGGATTCCCTTCAAGATGGCCGCCATCATGGCGGGGCCCGACGCATAGCCCCCCACGCCGATGACAACATCCGCGTTGAACTCAGCCAAAATGCGGCGTGCCTGCCCGATCGCCATCGGGAGCCCAAAATACGTTTTCAGCCGGATTGCGAGGCTTACGCGATTCAGCGCTCCGACTTCGACGAGCCGAAGCGGGAACCCTGCAGCCCGGACTAGCTTATTCTCAAGGCCGCGTGCCGTCCCAATGAACAGCACCTCAGTCCCGTAGAGTTTCTGTAGCTCCTGCGCAATGGCGAGCGCCGGGATGACATGCCCTCCGGTCCCCCCTCCCGCCAGAATGGCTCGCATGGAGTGACTATAAACCACGCCCAGACAGCAGAGGCGAGGACGCCCGCGCCTACATTGAAATCTTCAGTCTGCCTGCTTGCTGATATTCAGCAGCACGCCGACGCATGCCAGGGTCATAAACAAAGATGAACCGCCGTAAGAAACAAACGGCAGGGGGATGCCCTTGGTAGGCATCAATCCGAGCACGACGCTCACATTAATGAATGCCTGCACTACCACCATGCTGGTAATGCCGACGGCCAGCAGGCGTCCGAACATATCGTGGGTGTGCAGGGCGGTTCGCATTCCGCGCCATAGGAAAATGGCGAACAGCGCGATGATCGCCAGTGCCCCTACCAACCCCAGTTCTTCCGCGGTGACAGCGAAAATGAAATCAGTATGCGACTCAGGCAAATAAAACAGCTTTTGCTTTCCTTCCATCAGTCCCAGGCCGGTGATGCCTCCTGTGCTGACGGCGATGAGTGATTGAATAATGTGAAAGCCGCGACCCTGCGGGTCGGAATATGGATCGAGGAACGCCAGAATGCGATCACGCCGGTACGCGACGTGAAAAATCAAGAAATAAAGCGGGACAAGAGACGCGACCACAGCATAGCCCAGATAACGCAAGCTTAACCCGGCGACGAACAGCACGCAGCCAGTAATCGCCGCGCATGCAATCGCGGTTCCGAGATCGGGCTGAAAAACGATCAGTCCGAGAAACACCCCGGTAGGGATCAGAGCAGGCAGCAACGTAGTGCGCCAGTCATCGATGAATCTGGTTCGGCTCTCCAGGAAAAATGCCAGAAAAAGAATCAGCGCCGGTTTGGCGATTTCAGAAGGCTGGAATGAAAAGCTTCCCCAATGAATCCAGCGATGGGTGTGGTGGGTGCGGTCTAGGAAAAAGACCGAAATCAGCATCAATGTCGTGACGCCCAGGACTGAGAACACCACCGCGGGATGCTTATAGCGACGATAGTCGAGCTTCATGGCCACGAACATCGCCGCGATTCCCGTCACCGCCCAGGCAAGCTGACGAAACAAGAAGGTGTAGCCGGAGCCGTAACGCTCCTTGGCCATCACGGCCGAAGCGCTGAACACCATGACCAGCCCGACAAACACCAGGCACAGCGTGACCGTGAACAGCCAGCGATCCGCGCTAACACGCTTTGCCATGAGGACTCATTCCACCACGGAGATACAAGACCACAGAGATTTTTTGCTGCGAATTCAAGCAGAAAGGTAACTCTCGTGGTTCATGTGTACGTTCAGTGAACGCAAGACAAGAGCAGTCTCAGACTATGGCTGGAGAGGCCTTGGTTCCAACTCCTCAAAATTCGAAATATCCTCCAGAGGCGCGACGCGAGCCATCATCGGTGCCTGTAGCCGGCAGTAAGCCTACAACTCCTCGCAAAGTTTCCCATGCTGCCTGGTTCAGTGCCGGATCCGAACTGACCAGGTCGCGGATCATCTGCCACGCGACAATGTTGAGCGCGCCTTCCGGTGGAGGTCCCATAGCCAAAGAAACTGAGCATTGTGGGCAAAAACAAATTCGCTGTGCCGCCGATTTTTGTCGCGGTCTTACACCTACAGTCTGCGCGAACATATATACGGCAACCGATTTGTGTCCCGCCTCGAGTTCCCGATTACAACGAAGACAATGCAGGTTTCCCACAGGTTTCTTCCTCGCAGCGAGCTCCCGCGAAGAGAAAATATTGTCTTCACGGCCCTAGTGCAAGTAGGTAGAAAGATTCCCGCCGCGCGGGCGGATTAGCCCCTCGAACGCAGATATTGGAAGCCCCAATAAATAGTTTTGGACATGCGGGACATCGAAGCCTCCGAAAAACGCTAGCTTGACAAAATTGAGAAAGGGACGCCAGAACCAGATTGTGCTCTAGTCAGAAGCGGGCGGCATCGCGCACTCTATGGCCATGAGCGCTGGAGAATCCCGATTGAGCATCAGCCCATCAGAGCTGCAGGCAAATAAGCCGTCGCCTAAGTTTTTCCGAGTATCGCAAGTTCGCAGGCTGCAGAAGTGTCAAAAAGTGGCCGCGGTGTGCTATCGGATTCGCAGTCGTGGTGTCGAGTTCCTGCTGGTCCAGACCCGCGGTGGACGCTGGACCTTTCCGAAGGGCGGCGTCGAGCCGGGGCTGACGCACGCTCAGGCAGCCGCCCTGGAAGCTTACGAGGAGGCCGGAGTCCATGGGCGGATGGAGGAGGCTTCGTTTACCCGCTACTTTCACCGCAAGCGCGGCAGATCTGCTGCAATTGAGCTTGAAGTCAGCGCCCATCTTTGTGAGGTCTTGCGGCTAGGCCCGCCGCAGGAGTTCAATCGAAATCGCACATGGTTTTCTGCGGAGAAGGCGAAGCGGCATTTACGCGAAGACCGCTCGCCTGATTACGGAGCCGAACTGGCTCGCGTTGTGGACCGTGCCATGGTGCGTATCCAACGATTACGCTGGGGAACTGGCATGGCCGCCGATGTCATGCCAAAAGTGCAATGCATAGATGGCACCTGGCGAATGGCGGGCCAGGACAGAGCCAGAGACCGTCACCGGAAAATTCCTCAATAAGTGCATGTTTCGAGCGAGATCAAACAGTTTCCTTCCTGGCCAGCCCATGCACCAGTTCTTTGAACACCTTGCCCCGATGCTCGTAATTACGAAATTGGTCGAAGCTGGCGCAAGCGGGAGCAAGCAGCACGATATCGCCCGGCTGGGCGTTCGCGCTCGCCCGCTGCACGGCATTGTCGAGAGATTCGGCATGAACCGTCTCGGCCGCTTCTTTGATCTGGGATTCGATCTTCGCTGCCGCCGCGCCAATCGTATAAACGTACTTGACTCGCTCGCGTAAAAGATCGTTGAGAACCGTGTAGTCGCTGCCTTTGTCTTTTCCTCCCAGAATGAGATGGATGTTCGCAGGGAACGATTCCAGGGCTTTGATGGTGGCATCCACGTTCGTGGCCTTCGAATCGTTGTAGTACTCCACGCCGCGAATTGTCGCAACGTATTCCAGCCGGTGCTCCACAGCCTTGAACTTGTGAACGGCAGCGCGGATTCGCTCCGGCACGCATTTCATAAGAACGCCTACGCAGACCGCGGCCAGACTATTTTCCAGATTGTGAGCGCCCTTCAAGGGAATTTCGGAAGCCAGCGTGACCTCCTTCTGCCCGGCGGAATCGCGAAACAGAATTCTCCCATCGCGTACGAATGTTCCCTGCTGCACTTCTTTCTTCCGGCTGAACCAGAAGACTTGCGCTGGCGTTCTGCCGGCCAGTTCCACGCAGACCGGGTCATCCCCATTCAAGACTGCAAAATCATCTGCCTGTTGGTTTTCGAAGATGCGGGCTTTAGCGTCGACATACGTTTCGAAGGTGCGATGGCGATCGAGATGGTCGGGCGTGACATTGAGCACGACGGCCACCTTGGGCCGGAAGATCTGAATCGTCTCAAGCTGGAAGCTCGAGACCTCCAGAACGATGATTGAATCAGGCCGAGCCGCGTCCACAAGTGAAACTGCCGGAGTTCCAATGTTGCCGCCGACGTGAGTGGCGTATCCACCCGCCGCAATAATTTCGCCGGTCAAGGTCGTGGTTGTGGTCTTCCCATTCGACCCCGTGATCGCGACGATGTTTTTCGGCAGAAATTGCGCCGCGAGTTCGATCTCGCCTATTACCGGCTCTCCCAGCGCCCGTGCTTGAACCAAAGGCGGCGAGTCCACGGGCACGCCGGGGCTGACCACGATCAGATCTTGTCCGTGAAATGTGCGCTCCCCATGTCCGCCGGTCTCGACCGCGATGCCGTGGTCGAGCAGAACCGGGATCTCTTCCCCAAGCTGCTCTTGAGGCTTTGAGTCTGAGACCGTCACTTGCGCCCCACGCTGCTTCAGGAACAAAGCAGAGGCCACCCCCGATCTGCCCAGCCCAACTACCAGTACGCGTTTGTTATTGAGATCCAAAGTTCAATATCACCACAGGGGGGCTCCGCGCCTCCGTAGCGAAAATTATCTTAATTTGAGTGTCGTTAATGCGAATAGCGCGAACACCAGTGCTGCGATCCAGAAGCGCACGATAATTTTCGACTCTGACCACCCCAGTAGTTCAAAATGATGATGCAGCGGCGCCATCTTAAAAATTCGCTTCTTGCGTAATTTGTAGGAAGCTACCTGCAAAATCACCGAAATTGCCTCGATGACAAACACTCCTCCGATGAACGGCAGCAGCAATTCCTGTTTGATCATCACGGCAACGGTTCCGATCGCTCCGCCTAAAGCCAGCGAACCTACATCCCCCATGAAAACTTCAGCAGGGTGCGCGTTGTACCACAGGAATCCGATCGACGATCCCACCATCGCGCCGCAGAAAATCGTCAGTTCTCCGACCTGCGGCATGCGCTGTAGTTCAAGGTAGGAAGCGAACGTAGCATGGCCGCTAACGTACGTGAGCACGGCCAACGCTCCGGCCGCGATCACAGTACAGCCTATTGCCAGGCCATCCAGACCGTCGGTGAGGTTCACTGCATTGCTTGCGCCCACGATCACCAGCACGACGAATCCTATGAACGGAAGAAATGCCAGCGGCCACAGCTCAGGATTGCGCGCCAGCCGTTCAATCACAAGATCCGGCTGGAATTGTTTCACGAAGGGCACCATCAACTTTGTGGAATAGAGCCCGCGCGTCTGCATTGCGATGAGGGTGACGGCGATCAGCACGCTGATCGCAATCTGCACCCCCAGCTTGGCCCTTGCCGTCAAGCCCAGATTGCGCCGGTGAACGACTTTTGTGTAGTCGTCAGCAAAGCCGATGGCCGCAAATGCAGAAGTTGCGAGCACGGCAATCCAGACAAAACGATTACTGAGATCAGCCCAGAGCACGGTTGGAATAACTGTAGAGATGGCAATAAGCAGTCCGCCCATGGTGGGCGTGCCAGCTTTTTTCTGATGGGCCTTCGGACCTTCCTCGCGGATGTATTGGCCTATTTGAAAATCGCGTAGCCGGTTTATGACCAGCGGCCCGATAATCATCGCGGTAAAAAGCGCTGTCAGACTGGCGAAGGCGGTGCGGAAGGTCAGATACCGGAAGATACGGAATGGCGGAAAATAATGGTAAAGCTTTAAGTACAACAGCCAATAAAGCAATCAGCCTCCGTGCCGACTTCCGCTCTCAACTGCGCTGGACACACTTGCCCGGCGCGACTCCCAGTATTCCAAAGCCTGCTCCAGCTTCACTCCGCGCGAAGCTTTTAGAAGAACGAGATCGCCCTCGCAAGCTTCGCGCGCCAGCCACTCCCCGGCTTCCTGCGGTGTGGCCAGAAATTCGGCTCGCATTCCTGCCTGCCGCGCCGAGTCCACCATTGCCTGAGCCAGACCGCGAACGCCCAAGAGGACATCAATACTCTTTTCCGCGATATGCCGGCCAGAGCTGCGATGCATCTCCTCGCCCGCCGCACCCAATTCCAGCATCTCGCCCGCAATCACAATGCGCCGCTTAGCCGGCATGGCGGCTAGCGCATCTACCATTGCATCGAGGGCTTTCGGATTGGAATTGTAACAATCGTTGATGATCGTGATGTTACCGACTTTGACGACCTCTCCGCGTTTATCTGCGGGAGCCAGCGTCGCCAGCGCTGCGACTGCCCCAGACAGCGTTAAGCCGCGCTCGATCCCAACAGCAACGGCCGCAAGCGCGTTATAGATGTTATGTGCGCCTACCAATCGCGATGAGGCCGTCTCGCGACAACTTCCCACAACCACGTCGAACGTGGAGCCCTCGGCGCCGTGATGCTTCACATTCTCTGCGCGCACATCAGCCGGCGGGTGAAATCCGTAAAGGACAACCTTGCCGTGAAAATCACGCCCAAACTGTGCAACATACTCGTCATCGGCGTTAAGCACGGCGGTTCCTCCAGCGGGCAAGCCTTCGACCAACTCATATTTCGCACGCGCAATATCGGCGATGGATTTAAAGAACTCCAGATGAACCGGAGCAACATTCGTGACCACCCCAATCTCCGGATGGGCAATCTTTGCCAGCGCCGCGATCTCACCGGGATGCGACATGCCCAACTCAATAACCGCCGCGTCGTGCTCCGGTTCCAGCCTGAGCAGCGTCAGCGGCAACCCGAAGTGGTTGTTGAAGTTTCCTTCAGATTTCAGCACGCGAAAGCGCGAGGAAAGAACATGGGCAATGGCCTCTTTCGTAGTAGTTTTGCCCGTCGACCCTGTAACTCCAATTAGCGGCTTGCCCCACAAGGCGCGAACGGCGGTGGCTAAGGTCTGTAAGGCGACAAGAGTGTCGTGAACCGGAACAAGACGGCTTTTATCTGAATACCGCCCGGCTTCATCGCTTTGTACAACGGCCGCCACCGCGCCCCTGCGTAATGCCTGCTCCACAAAATCATGTCCATCCAACCTCTCGCCTTTTACGGCAAAGAACAGGTCCCCGGGCTGAATGGTTCGCGAGTCAATCGAATATCGGTCCGCAAAAGCCTTGCGATCGAATTCACCTGCGGCAGAGATAAACTCCGCGACTCGCGAGAGCGGCAGCTTCATGAAGTCTTTCCCGCGGCGGCGTTGGCAGCTTCACAATCGTATCCTGCCTCGCGCAGAACTTGCTGTGCGACTTGCACATCATCGAAGGGCATCGGCCCCTTGCGGGTCACCTGCGCCTTTTCGTGACCTTTCCCTGCGATCATCACGATATCCCCCGGACGAGCTTGACGAATCGCGATCGCGATGGCCTCCTTGCGGTCCGGTTCGCTTCGATATTTCGCGCCCGAGCGCTGCAAGCCCACCATAGCATCGTTGATGATCGCGAGGGGATCTTCACTGCGCGGATTGTCGGACGTCAGCACTACGAAATCGCTGCCCCGACCCGCGGCCTCGCCCATCAGCGGACGCTTGGCACGGTCCCGGTCTCCCCCGCAGCCGAACACTGTGATCACATGGCCGTTCTGACCGATCCGCTGGACAAACTCGCGGCCAAGGGCCGTCAAGTTCCTAAGCGCATCGTCGGTATGCGCGTAATCAACCACCACGGTAAACGGCTGTTTGCAATCGACTCGCTCAAATCGGCCGGGGACACTAGCCAGTGATTCCACGCCGCGCGCGATCGCCTGCTCGTCACAATCTCTGGCATATGCCGCTCCCGCCGCGGCCAAGATGTTGTACACGTTTACTTTTCCAATGAGAGGAGAGAAGAGGGGGATCGTCCCTTCAGGGGTGATTAAATCAAACCGCGTTCCCCGCGAGGTCATCTCCACTTTTTCGGCTTGGAAATCTCCACTTGCAAGCCCATAAGTTAACGTCTCAGAACTCCGCTTCCTGCTGACTGTCACCAGTTTACGTCCGTACTCGTCGTCGATATTGATGACGGCAGCCCGCGGGGCCTCGGTTCCACAGCCCTCGAATAAAATCTGCTTAGAAGCAAAGTATCGCTCCATGGTGCCGTGATAATCGAGGTGGTCGCGCGTCAAGTTGGTGAACACCGCGACGTCAAACGGAATTCCGTACACGCGCTGCTGCTCGAGCGCGTGCGACGAAACTTCCATTACCGCTTCCGTCGCGCCGTGACCCAGAGCATCCGCCAACATGCGGTTTAATTCCAGCGCCTCCGGAGTTGTGTGTGGGGCGGGCAGAACGTTTCCAGCGACGTGATACTCAATAGTTCCAATCAGAGCGCATGCGCGCCCGGCAGCCTTCAGGATCGCTTCGATCAGGAACGTAGTCGTGCTCTTACCGTTCGTTCCTGTGATGCCGGTGACGGAGAGGCGTTCCCCAGGCCGTTTGTAGAAGTTTGCGCTTAACCGGGCCAGGGCACGCCGGCCGTGTGGTACTTGCCCCCATGCAACTCCATCGCGAGGCTTTTCGCTTGCCGAGTCAGTGATGATCGCCGCTGCTCCCGCGGAGATCGCCTTATCGATGAACTTATTTCCGTCGCTCGATTCTCCCCGCATGGCAACGAAAACATCTCCGGGCTTCACTCGGCGCGAATCGTATTCAATCCCGCTGATGCTTGGATTACCGCTTTGAGAGAGGATTTCGGCCCCTTGAAGGAGATGCTCGAACGTCATTGGATGGAATTATATGGCATGGTGAACTGTGGACGGCTGATCAGCCGGGAGGTGGGCTTTAAGACATGTGCCTCCATTTTGCGGGCGAGGACGCCCGCGCTACGTTCATCGAGCCGACGAAATGATGTGCCAGTGAAGAGCACCAGCCGGGACAATATTGGGATCGCGCAGCGAGGTCTGATGAAATAGGGAAGTACAGTCGGCGAGACGCCGACGCTACGAGTGCCTAGCGTTTTCCTTCGCCCAGGTTCGCGCCCTACTGTTGGGCGCGAACCTGGGGCTGCTGCTTTAGGGCTTCACGTTTAAGCCAGGATCCGCACTCTTGGCCAATGCGACGTTCGTAATAAAGTATTGATATTTGTCAATGGGCGCATCCAGCCTGACTGGCCCGGAACTCGTGCTACCCCCTGCAGGTACGTGGAAGGTGTCCTCGTCGAAGGGAGTAGTGGGAAAGTGCACTGAGAACTCGTCACTATCTGAAACCCAAACCACTTCCTCTCTCGCGGACCTGCTTACATTAACCAGTTCGTTGTCCACTTCGCCGTCTCGGCGAATATGCACCCCGAGCTGCTTGTTTGAATCGGTTGCTTTCTTTTCTCGAGCCATACTGCCTCCTCCTTATATTTGGATCGGACCACATTGTAGATACCTGACGAGCGTTCCACAACAAGGAGATTCCTGCTACTGCCCACGCAAAAGTGCCTGTAGCCGCGGATCATTGCGCAGATGATCGAAGTCGGGCGTGCTGCGCACCAAACTTGCCGGAACGCCGGCTGCCATCGCTTTCTGCAACCACTCCAGGCTGCGATCTGTTTCCCCGAAATGGTTGTACACCAATGCCGCCCGAAACTGCACGTCGGGATCCGTGGGTGAGAAAGACAGTGCCTTAAGCAAAGACCCCAAAGCCTCTTCCCTCTTGTCTATCATTGCCAGGTACGTCGCCCGAAGGGCCAATGTGTATCCATCCCGCGGATTTACCCGAAGCTTCTCGTCTGCAAGACGAATCGCTTCCCCGTACGCAGTGCCTGCCTGTGGCCGCTTTCCGGGCGCCCAATAATACGCGTCCCCGAGATTGCCCCAGGTGAGCCAGCTGGTTTTGTCCAACTTCACACCCTCTTCGTAGTTATGCGCCGCATCTTCGAACTTCCGCATCGTAAAGTAGGCTGTGCCCAGGTTGTCATAAGCTTCCACGGTCGGGCGGAGGGAGACGGACTTCTCGAGCTGAACAATAGCCTCCTGATTGCGTGCTTGAGCAACATACATGGCCCCCAGGTCGGAGTAGCCACGGAAGTTGTCCGGCGCCAGAGTCACGACCTCCTTGAACATCCTGGCCGCGTCATTGTAGCGTGCTTGCCGCCAATAAAAGAATCCCAGCCAACTGTATCCAGCCCAGTATTGGGGCCGCAGACGGATGGCTTGACGATAAGTGGCTTCCGCCTCGGCCGGCTTGTTCAGCTTTTGATAGGCATCGGCCAGACCGCGGAAGGCGTCGTCCCTAGTCGGATCAAGGGCCGTAGCTTTCTGGAATTGCGCCACTGCCTTCTCATACTCCCCGGTTCCGCGATAGACCCCGCCCAGGCAAGCGTATCCGTCGGATAGATTGGGCGCGTCCTCGACCGCTTGGTTACAGGCCGATCGTGCCTTCTGCATCCAGTCGCTACCGCCTTGGCCTTCCTGGTAACCCAGCCAGTACGCTTCTCCGAGGGCAGCGTAGGCTTGTGCGTACTTGGGATCGAGCGTGAGAGCTCGATTGAACGCAGAAATTGCGCTGTCGATGTTTTCGTGCTTGTGGTAGTCCAGCAAATATCCCCGACCGCGCAGGTACTGGTCATACGCCGACGGATCTTCGGTTCCGTGGGTGGCCAACGCTACCCGTTCGTTGCTTGCGATCTCCAAGCCAAGCATTCTCAGGACACCATCCACGACGCGGTCTTCCACGGCAAACGCATCGCCTACATTGGCATCGACCGTCTCCGCGTGCAACTGGCGCCTGGCCTTGGCGTCCACCAAACTGTAGGTCACGCGCACTTGACTGCCGGAAGTGTGCAGGCTTCCTTCCAGAACCAGAGTCACACCAAAGTCCTTTCGCGCCTGCTCCACACTGGTAATGCTCTCTGCGCGTATTTCGCTGGTGGGCACGACCTGCAGGGGATAACTGCTGGTCAACTGTGTAAGCTTCGCGGCAAGCGTTTCCGTAAGCCCGTCGCAAAATGCCTTGGCGCCCGGATCGTCTCCAGTGGGAGCAAATGGCAACACGGCCAATTGAATCGGAGCAGAAGATATGCGTGGCCGCAACCAGCGCCTCAACTCCGTTTGCCTGTAGGCCACGATGACAAGTAGAACCGCGATGACGGCGACATTTGCCGCAGTCCAACCTCTTCTTCTAGAGACGGCCTGTGGGAGCCGAGGCAGCACCGGAGACAGCTTGCTGGGAGTCAATCCCGCCTGCACCCGGCGGAGATCTTCCAGCAGGTCGCGGGCTGCGTAACGCTGCCCCGATTCTTTCGCCATCGCTTTGCTGACGGTCGCCTCCAATCCTTCGGGAACGCCGCGATTGAAGATGTGGATCGGCGCAGGTGTTTCATTGCGGATGCGGTCGGTAGTAGCCACAAAACTGTCAGCCAGAAAAGGGTGACGGCCAGTCAGAACTTCATAGAAAACCACGCCCAGCGAGAAAACATCCGCGCGGCCGTCGGGAACCTTCTCCAAAAGAACTTCGGGAGACATGTACGCAGGCGTGCCCGCCATCGTAGCGGCACGGTCCATCGTCGAACTCTGGTCGGAGCGCGGCAGGTGCTTGGCCACGCCAAAGTCCAGGATCTTCACCTGCCCGGCATTGGTGAGCATGATATTTTCCGGCTTGATGTCGCAATGAACGATGCCGTGCTCATGCGCAGCCGCCAGCGCCTCCGCACATTGTGTCGCGATTCCGAAAAACTCCTCGAGCGACATCGGCCGCCGCAGACGCTGCCGCAGGGTCTCGCCTTCCACGTATTCCAAGACCAGGAATATCTCGCCCTGCTCTTCCAGAACATCGAACACCGCGGCTACGTGAGAATCGCTGAAGCCGGATGCGTGCTCGGCTTCTTCGAGGAAACGGCGCCGGTAGGTGGAATCGGTGCGCAGATGGGGGGCAAGACGCTTGAGGGCAACCCGACGTTTGAGTTTGGTGTCCTCGGCGCGATACACCTCGCCCATGCCCCCTTCTCCCAGCCGGTCACCGATGCGGAAACGTCCCACGACACATCCGGAAAGGACATCCGGCGTCTGCGTCGAACTCGGCAGCGTGGGCTGGAACTCCGCCATAGGGGATCCTAGGAAGCGAAGGATCAGGAAGCGGGGACCGAAGGGTTTTCAGACAGCTATCTTTCGGCCGCCTGCTTGTGCGGAATCTTACTCCTGCAGAGACGGGTGGGCAATTGCGCAACTCCTGGGAAAATACGCGACAAGCTGCCCCGGAAAGGCCGTGGACCAAACACTAGACGGTGCCCCAGGTTCGCGCCCGGGTGTTGGGCGCTAACCTGGGCGAAGGAAAACGCTAGGCGCTCCTCCGCAGACGCCGGCGCTACGATCATCGGCCGAATTTTACGGTCACTCTCGATCCCGCCGCGACGTGCGTGCCTGCCGGGGGCGACTGCTCGCGCGCTACGCCGCTGCCCACCGCGTCGAGATCGAGTCCGGTTTCTTCAGCAATCTCGATTGCTGAACGAACGCTCTTGCCGGCAAACGATGGGACCACAATTCCACCCTGCTCGACATCCAGTACGACGGTGCCTTGCTGCAGATTCGCAATGTCTCCAGCAGGCTGGAGACCAACTGGTTTTAGATCTCTCGAAGCGGAAGGAGTACTCTCATGCTCCCGCAATGCAGCGGGCACCACACCTGCATTCGCGATGGCTGGGCTCGCTTTCGCGGCCACAATCGCGGTTGGCTTCGGAGGAAGTGCTGCATCAGCAACTTCGAGGCTGTCTCCTAAACGGTCCGGTGAACCTTCGGCGAGGTCCTGATCCTTAACGCGGCGCTGGGCCAAAAAGACATCGCGGTTTGAGGGCAAATCGACATCGTGGGGAGTGTGCAGATACTCAAGCACCTGCTGCGCAATGCGATTGAATACCGGCGCGGAGACCTGGCCGCCCTGATGCAGTCCAACCGCGGAATCGAGCACTACGGCAATCGTGACCGCAGGATTGTTTACTGGAGCGAATCCGGCAAAAGACGCGACGTACTTCGTATGCGAGTAGGCGCGAGTTGTCGGATCAACTTTCTGCGCCGTACCGGTTTTGCCGGCGGAACTGTAGCCTTCGAGAATGGCTTTTTTTCCCGTCCCGTGCAGGACGACGCCTTGCATCATCTGGCGCATTTCCGCCGCGGCAAATGCTGACAACACGCGATGCTCGTTCACTGGATGGAAGGCTATGGTTTGCGGCGCATTCCGTTGCTGACTTGTCGCAGCCACGACTCTGGGCGCGAGGTAAATGCCATCATTCGCCATGGTTGACACAAGTCCTACGAGCTGTAATGGTGTTATGCCGATCTCCTGGCCCATGGAAATTGCCGCGATGGAAACCTTCGACCAGCGGCTTGGAGGTTTGGTTAGGCCCCGCGTTTCGCCAGGCAGCTCGATTCCTGTCTGCTGGCCGAATCCGAAGCCGCGAATGTATTTGTAAAAGCGATCTTCGCCGAGGCGGAGGCCAATTTTGATTGAACCCACGTCGCTCGACTCAGCTAGAACATCCGAGACCGTGAGCAGTCCGTGGGGGCGGCTATCATGGATTCTCCTTCCATTGAAAACGATCGAACCCATCTGGCAGTCGAAAACCTCGTCCGGCCGAGTGACTTTTTCTTCGAGAGCGCCGGCAATTGTCACTACCTTGAAAGTCGATCCCGGCTCGTATACATCGCTGACTGCGTGGTTCTTCAGCTTCTGCGGCGTGATTTCACGCGAAAGATTTGGATTGAAAGTTGGCCGGTTGGCCAGCGCCAGGATTTCTCCTGTATGCGGGTTTTCAACAATCACCGTGCCGGATTCCGCGTGGGTCTGCTGCATCGCGGCTTCCAGTTCACGCTCGGCGATGTACTGGATTTTCTCATCCAGCGTGAGGACCACGTTTTCACCCGGCTCGGGCTGTTTCTCCACGCTCCCGAAATATTTGCGGCGTGCGTCGACCGAAATCAGCATCTGGCCTGGTTTGCCATGCAGCTTGTCTTCGTACTCGCGCTCAATTCCGCTCAGGCCTTCGTCGTCAGTTCCAACATAGCCGATTACCTGGGCTGCGAGATCGCGCTTCGGATAGAAGCGCTTGGATTCTTTTTGAAAGTAGATTCCGCGCAGATTGAGCGACCGGATGCGCCCGGCGATTTCGGCATCTGCCTTGCGCGCAACCCAACAAAAAGTTCGAGAAGCTTTGCACTTGGCCAGCAGCTCGCGAGGATCAGCCTTGGTGATTCGCGCGATGAGCGAGATTGTTTGCGCCAGATCCGGAATATCTGTGGGGACGGCGAAAACTGAATCCACCGAAACCGACATGGCCAGTTCACGCCCAGCGCGATCATAGATAATGCCCCGCTTGGCAGAGACTTCCGTCGTGCGCTGCTGTTGATGTTGGGCGCGCTGCTCAAAATCTCCGTAGCGAAAGACTTGAAGATATACAAGCCGCGCGCAAATGACTGCGCACCAAAGCACAAGGATTCCACCCAGCAGATATAAGCGAGAGTTGGTCTCGTTGCGGGTTGTGCTGGTTGCCACGGTGCAGCTCTCTACGTTTCAGCCTTGTCGTCCTGAGGAGTTGGCGCCCTTCGCGTCCTTTCGCTACGCTCAGGTCAGGATGACATCGACTTAAAAACTATTAATCGCAATGCCGCCCAGACAAACATGGCGGCTCGCCTTTGCCATAGCGGCCGCCATTTACCCTGCCGGACGATGTTCGGACACGCCCGGAGGACCTCCCCGTGCGAACTTATCGAACCGCAATCAGCGAAACCGGCGTCACGCTCGCCAACTCCGGCGCGCCAGCATCAGTGTCGGCGTTAATACGGACTACCTGTCCCGCTTGCGGCGACTGCAGACCCAACTGCCGCGCGAGCATATCGATGCGTTCCGGATCACGCAGTGAGGCCTCTTCCAGCCGCAGCGCGCGATTCATTTCTACCAAACCGTCGCGCTGTGTCCTCAGCGATTCGATCTTGTATCCGTATTCAATTGCCTTGAAGTGCTGCCAGGCAAATGTCATGACCAGAAGAAACAGGCAGCAGAGCGCGAAGGCGAACTGCTTCATTTCGCGGCTGCGATTTGGGTCTTCAACTTTCACTAATCGCGAATTGTCGATCGGCTTGGCGAAGTAAATCTCAGGAGTCCCTGTCCAGCAAGGTTTCCGCCGAATCACCGCTGCTGCGCTCTGTGCCGCTGCCATTTATGCCACCCCGGCAAGACTGGAATCGAACTGTGCCAACTCCTGTTGTGCGACGGCATACCAGTACGCCAGCCGGTCTTCGCGTTCACGCTCTTCTGTGCGCGTTTCGGCCCGCTCGACTACGGCCATCAACTCGTCAATTACTGTTCCCTTGTACATGTCCTAACCTCCGCTACCTTAATCTCTCCGGGACGGCATCGAGAGAAGGTAGAGTTTTGTTTCGCCCTTTAAGTGAGAGGCGATGCCGTCCCGGAAACTTGTGTCGTGTGGCGGCGGGTCTTGGACCCGCCCGGACGGGTCGGAGACCCGTCCCCACACAAAACCTAAAATCTCTCCGCTGCTCGCAATTTTGCGCTGCGGGCTCGCGGGTTGCGATCAATCTCTTCTTCGCTCGGCGTCACTGGCTTCTTTGTCAGCAATCTGTATTGCCCCAGCTTCGCGCCTTCCCGCATCGCGTCTTTCACGATGCGGTCTTCCAGTGAGTGAAAGCTGATCACCACCAGCCTTCCACCTGGTTTCAGCACCTGCGGTGCCGCTTCCAGCAGCTTCCGCAGATCGTCCAGTTCACGGTTTACGAAGATTCGGAGAGCTTGAAAGGTCCTGGTCGCCGGATGAATGCGCTCATGTTTCATTGGCCGGGCCGCGGCTGAGATCACGGCTGCGAGTTGCGCAGTCGTCAATATCGGCCGCGACCGGACAATGGCTCTGGCGATTCTCCGCGACCTCCTTTCCTCACCGAATTCGTAAATCACATCGGCAAGCTCGCGCTCGTCGAAGTGGTTTACCACTTGTTCGGCGGTGAGCTCGGCTTGCGGATTCATTCGCATGTCGAGAGCTCCTTCCGCCTGAAAACTGAAACCTCGCGCCGCATCCTGTAGCTGCAAACTGCTCATTCCCAGGTCGGCCAGAATCCCGTAGAGACTCGCTGGTCGTTGATCGTTTACGAGTTCTGCAAACGATCCATGTGCCAGCGTCACCTCTGGCCACTCCGTGGTTGTCGGCGAGACGCCGGCGCTACTTAGCTTTGTGCGCGCGATTTCTAACGCTGCAGGGTCTTTATCGAAGCCAATCAAATGTCCCGCGGCGCCTAGGCGTTTTGCGATTTCGTAACTGTGCCCGCCCAGCCCCACGGTAGCGTCGATATAGGTCCCGTTGCGCTTGATATCTAGAAAGTCGATCGCTTCTTTTAAAAGAACTGGAACATGGCCAACTTCCCTGCCGCCATGCCCATCCCGCTCGGGGATGTCTTTCCCAAACCTTGCGCCCACTAAATACCCAGATCGTCGAGCGTCTTTTCATCCTCTGACGTGAACGGCTGTTCCTCGATCTCCTGGCGGAAAGCTTCCAGGTTCCTAACGATCAGGAAAGTCAGATTGCCCAGCACCGCCACTTCGCCCTTGATCTGCGCGCTGTCCCTTACCAGTTGCGGGATCAGCAGCCGGCCCTGACCGTCCATCTCGACCATCTGTCCGTAATAGTTCACCCGGTCGAGAAACTTTTTCTTCGTAGGATTGAAGGTGGAGAGCCCCGCCAACTTCTGCTCGATCCGTTCCCATTCCTCGAAGGGATATACTTGGGCAACCCTTCCATCCAAGCTGGTGATGTAAAATTGCGTGCCGTACTTCTCGTCGATCACGCGCTTGAATTCCGCGGGGACCTTGAGCCGTCCCTTTTCGTCGACGCGGGTTGGGTGATTGCCGCGAAACATGTGTTCTGCCCCTTACCGGGGTCGAAAGTCTTTTGGCAGCTACCGCTACGACAGCGAGGGAGGTCAAAACATTCAAAATGCCGGTCGTTTCTGGTACTTTGGGGCTATTTTTCGGGGTGTCAGTCTCAAATCCCACTGGCGCCTCTCGGGTTTTCAAATATTGCCCTCGACCAGTATTTCTTAACCACTTTGTACCACTTTTGTCCACATCTTACGCCGAAGTGGTTTGTTGTCAATATGAAAATTAAAGGTCATCGCGTGACGAAAGTGCTGAATGCGCAAAGCGCGAGAAGTTGTGGCTAACTTAGTTGGTGACCACTACAGGTTGGGTTTTTAAATCAGGTTCTCTGGCCGGGTTCTCTGGTTTTCAGGTACCCCGCTGTGATACTGCGTTGGATTGATTGTGGAAATCGAGGTCCTTTCTTACTTCGCGGGCTCAACTACGACGGCAGTTCCATAGGCCAGGACCTCGGTGACGCCCTGCATGACCTCGGTTGCGTCGTAACGGGCGCCGACCACCGCATTGCCTCCCAGTTCGGCAGCATGCTGCAGCATCAAGTCAAAAGCCTCAGAGCGGGTCTTCTCGCACAGAT
>QIAB01000058.1:82204-112493 GCA_003225455.1 Acidobacteriota bacterium | reverse complement strand
CTGCCGGTGAAGTGGCATATCGCGGGAGGTTCGTACATTCAGGTCTAGCAGTCCGTGGTGAAAGTCTGGATTCGCTCGTGAAGTTTCTTGCGTAATCCAGAGCGGAGGTTCGTAAACTGCGTGCATGGCGATGGGACGAAGAGCGGAGCAGCGGCAAGCGCAGGAAGAGTTTTGGATTGCCCACACGCAATGGCCGCGGACGGTGGCACATCCGTTCTACCAGCGGTTGAACCAACTGCTGGAGGAGCGTGGGTTCGACGAGTTTGTAGAGGGGCAGTGTGAGCGCTTCTACGCGGAGGCGATGGGGCGTCCTTCGCTGACGCCGGGGCGGTATTTTCGCTTGCTGCTGATCGGATATTTCGAAGGGATTGAGGGGGAGCGTGGCATCGCGTGGCGGGCGGCGGATTCGCTGGCGCTGCGCCAATTTCTAGAACTGGGGCTGACCGAGCCGCCGCCAGATCACTCCACGATCTCGCGCACGCGGCGGCTGATCGCGGTGGAAACGCATCAAGCGATATTCCGGTGGGTACTGGAGTTACTGGCGGAGAAAGGGCTGCTGAAGGGGAAGACGGTGGGCATCGATGGCACGACGCTGGAAGCGAACGCAGCCATGCGCTCGATTGTGCGACGGGATACGGGCGAGGGCTACGAGGAGTTTCTGCGGCGACTGGCCGAGGAATCGGGGATCGCAACGCCGACACGGGAGCAGTTGGCGAAGCTGGACCGCAAGCGGGCGAAGAAGGGATCGAACGACGATTGGGTGAATCCGCATGACCCAGAGGCGGAGATCACGCAGTTGAAAGACGGCCGCACGCACCTCGCCTACAAGGCGGAGCATGCGGTGGATCTGGAAACTGGAGCGGTGGTGGCGGTGACGGTGGCCGGTGGCGCTGCGGGCGATACGGAGACGATTCTGGAAACCTTGCCGCAGGCGGGGGAGCACATCGCCGAAGTTGCCTGCGCCACGAACAACGAAGAAGTAGGGGAACGAGTCCATCCTGAAGGTCCTATCGAAGCAGTGACGGACAAGGGATATCACAGCAACGACACGCTGACGGCGCTGCAACAAGCCAAGGTTCGGAGCTATGTTTCGGAACCGGACCGTGGACGCCGTCGCTGGCAGGATAAGCCGGAGGCGCGGCAGGCGGTGTATGACAACCGGCGGCGCATTCACGGCGAGCACGGGAAACAGTTGTTGCGGTATCGGGGAGAGTTTCTGGAACGAAGCTTCGCCCACGCCTATGAAACGGGAGGCATGCGGCGTGTGTACTTGCGCGGACAAGCGAATGTTCTCAAGCGCGTGCTGATTCACCTTGGCGGGTTCAATCTGTCACTGATCATGCGGCGGCGGTTCGGCAAGGGCACGCCGCGGGGCTGGCAGGGATTCTCGGCCGACGCCCTGCTGATGGGGTTGCAGTTCTGGATCGCGATCCTTGTGCGCGTTGCACAGGAAAGCACATCGCCGCAAATGCTCCGATCTTCACCTGTCGTG
Source organism: Acidobacteriota bacterium (assembly GCA_003225455.1). Classification (GTDB taxonomy): domain Bacteria; phylum Acidobacteriota; class Terriglobia; order Terriglobales; family Acidobacteriaceae; genus QIAB01. Next base: position 111,001 of record QIAB01000058.1, on the reverse strand, counting down.
CGCGTCACCATTGTTGTCCGGTTCGCGGCGCAGTGACAAAACTACTTCCGCCACGAGCTGCTAGGGCGCGCCAGACACTCTCTTCCATCCAACAGAGACAACATTAAGCTTGCCTTAAGCTTCACGCGCGCGTCTTCGGTGCGGCATCTTTCAGGCAGCATTTCAAGGGGCTATTCACATCCAACCGCAGGTATCCAAAATTTTGAGGTATTTCAATGATCACGCTGCGTTCTCTGTCTTGGTGTTTTGCTCTTTCGCTCGCGGCTTTCCCGCTCATAGCGGAGGAGTCTCCCAATCCCCCGGTTGCACCGCATACCATTCCAGAGGGCACAACTTTCCTAATGCGCCTGGAAGACAGACTGGATACCAGCCGCCTGCAACAAGGCAAGCACTTCAAAGGAAAACTGTCAGAGGATCTCACTGGTCCTGATGGGACACTGATCCCGCGCGGCAAGAAAATCAAAGGCCACGTCAGCGAAGTGCAGAACGGCTTTCACGCCCGCCTGCTGCTCAGCTTTGATGAAATCGAAACCAATCACGGTTGGGTTCCGCTCATTGCGACCGTGACCGGCGTTCCCGGCGAACGCGGCGTTAAGCCGCCCGATGAAGAAGGCGAGATTGAACGCCGCGGCATGAACAAACGGCACGAGATTGAAAGAGCGGGCGCAGGAGCGGGCGTTGGCGCGGTTGGTGGCGCTGTAGCTGGTGGTGGGCGTGGCGCCGCCATAGGCGCCGGCATTGGAGCCGCCGTTGGCGCAGTCTCCGGATTCTTGACCGACCGCAATCTCCACCTCGACAAAGGTACCACGCTGGAGGTCAGGCTTGATCATCCGCTGCAAGTACCGTGGCGGTAGCGGATTTTAGGGCAGCCGTTGGTCTTTCGCCGTCGAGCTTCGCTCGACTTGGACAGCCGGGGCGGCTGTCGCCACGTAATTTTTCGCGAACCACGTACCGGCAGGTGTCCTCACCTGCCTAAGAGGCCTGCTGGAACTGTCACTCCGCGAGGCGTATAAAATTCACGGAGAGACGTCATGAAGCTTTTTCCCTTTTTGCTTATCATTTTTCTCGCCACTCTCACACTTGCCCAGGAACATCCTGCCGTTACCGCCCAGCCGAATACCGTTTTCGTCGGCGCCGACGGCCGCTTTGAAGCCAATCCCGATACTGCACTCGTGCAGTTCAATATTTCCGCCCAGGAAGAAACTTCGCGAGCCGCCTACGACCGCGCGTCCAAAGCCGCCGAACAGGTGCGCCAGATTCTACGCGCCAACGGCATCGAACCCAAAACCGCTGAGATCGGATATTTCTCCATTCAGCCCGTGTACGACTACAAGACGCCCAAACGCAAGCTGGTTGCATATCGCGTAAACGCAAACGTTTCGTTGAAATTGAAGGATTTTTCGAAGATAGCGCCCATCGTGCAGCAACTTTCGGAAAGCGATGTCACCGAGAACCAATCCATCAACTACACACTGGAAGATATGGAGGCAGCGAAGACGCGAGCCGTCGAAGACGCCTACCGGCGCGCTCGTGAATCCGCTGCTGCCCTGGCTCGTGCCGGAGGCCGCACACTGGGCGAACTTTCGTATGCGTCGGTAGATACGTTTGAGAATATCCGCGTCGTCTCTCCGCTGCAGGCTCGCGCCATGCCGATGCGCATGGAAGCTGCGGCACCCGCTCCTACCGAGGAATTCACGCCACAAAGCGTCGTCGTGACTGCCCACGTCAACGCGATGTTCACATTAAGATAGGTCCAGAGTCGCAGCAGCTTTGGTCATCGAGTTACGGCGATGATCAGAGTCTGGCTTGGAAGGGCGCTCTAATATTCGCTCGCTGATCGAAATCTCTCTCGCTGGCTGGGTATGCGATTCGCATCCAGCGGCACCTCACGTTGGATAATCATCTCGAGCGTAGTCCCAGCGTCGAGCCTCACATCATTACCCTTCGTTAGAAGTGCGCTTGCGATTCCCACGGCTCCACCAATGCCCGCTCCAATCCCCGCGCCGGCGCGGCTCCCTGATGCAAGGACACCAACCAGCGCGCCTCCTCCTGCTCCCTTTATCCCTCTATCTGCCGCTTTCCCTGCCTTCTCTCCAGCCTGACTGTCCTGGCGGACGGTGCCTTCCTCATCCTTCATGGATGTCTTCTCGGCCCCAGGCACATTCTCCAGCGCGCCCGGCAACATCACCGTGTAGCCGCTTGGGTAAATGAGCGTAGTGAAATGCATGAGCACTTCGGCGCGTCCTTTCAGCCTCCCAGCGCGCTTAACGTTGTTGATTTTCCCCTGCACATAGGTTCCAGCCGGAATCACAATGCGGTCATTCAGCACCACAGGAAAGGTCGTTTGCGCATATACAGGATCGCCGTCGCGGGCGTTTTTCGTGGAGAGCGCCTGCTTCAGCGCAAGCAGAACCTTGGTCCCCGCCGGAATGGTCAAACTGTTGGAAGTCGCAGAAGTTGGATCAGGAGTGCTCGGCCGCAGCGTGGTGGTTTGCTGAGCCGCAACAACGGTTGCGAGCAGGCTCACCGTGAGCATGATGCGCATAAACATTCTCCTCAGAGTACGCCGGCGTCTGCCGGCATGGAGGCCCAAGTGCTCGGTAGGATGCGGCCAGAATGTCAAAAGGTTATCGGGTCTGCTGAAACCTGGCCCATCGGGAGAACATTCTACTCGAAGAAGGCCGCAGCCTACTTATAAATCAGATACTTCTGCCGGACTTCCCGGAATCTCTGAAGCGGCTCGCGCCAATCATCGGCGATGCGGCGCGGATCTATTCCCTGCGCAATGCCGTCGTACACCTTCTGATTCACCAGCAGCTCAATCATGCGCTCCATGTGGAATTGCTCCGCGTAAAGCTTACGCAGGGCAGAAGCCAGCTCGATTCCCAACTCCGGCGCATCGAAAGCGTTGCGTTCAACCACAACAATATTTACTCCCTCACACTTTTGTCCGGCGTAATTGCTGGCATTGGGAGTAAAGCTAACCGGAACGAACCTCACTCCGGAGATTTCGCGCGCATTCAGATATTGCGCCAGCTCATGGCCGTGGATCCAAGGAGCGCCCAGCAGTTCAAAAGGAGTCTCGGTCCCTCTGCCGACAGAAACATTAGTCCCCTCAACCAGCGCCACTCCGGGATACAGCGTCGCCTCTGTAAGGCTGCGCAAATTCGGCGATGGGTTTACCCATGTGAGCGCGGTTGAATCGAACCAGTCGCCGCGCATCCAGGCTTCCATAGGAATAACCGCGAGCTTCGCGTTGATGCTGCGCTCGGCGTTGTACATTTTTGCCAGCTCCCCTAGGGTCATGCCGTGCCGCACCGGGACAGCCCCATAGCTGACAAAACTTTCCCGCCCGGGATCAGGCATGGGACCTTCTACAAACGACCCTGTGATCGGGTTGGGACGATCCAGAACGACAATTTCAATTCCTGCCCTGGCCGAGGCTTCAAGAAAGTATCCTAACGTTGCTTCGTAAGTGTAAAACCGCACTCCAGCATCCTGAATGTCCACGACAATTGTGTCGAGCTGCTTCAAAACATCTAGCGATGGCCGGCGCGCCGAATCGGTAGCGCCATACACGCTGTAAACCGGAACCCCAGTTACCGCATCTTTCGCGTTTCCGATCTCTGTTGTGTCGAGTGTTCCCGTCACACCATGTTCAGGACTGAAGATTGCTTCCAGCGAAATGCCGTCCGCATGCGCCAGCACGTCAATCGTGCGTTGACCCCGTAAATCAACTCCAGTCTGATTCGTCAGCAACCCGATTTTCTTTTTGGCTGCGGCTCCGCGAACTGGATCGAAGTTGTTTCTCTCGAGAACATCAATCCCTGTCTGGACGGATCCATTACGAGCAGCAACTCGCCGTGCCGCAGTCTGCGCTTCGTTGTACCCGGTGGTGCTTTTCAAACGAGCCTGCTCTCTTTCAGAAGGCGTCAAAGCCAAAGCGGCCGTGACTGCGCTTGCCACTTTCGTCCGCAGCGACACTGCATTCCCCTTCCCCCGAGGATGCACAGCATTGGTAAGCAGGATGATGTAAGTGCGGGTTGTGGGATCAATCCACAGTGAAGTTCCGGTAAATCCCGTATGCCCGAACGATCCGACCGGAAGCAGTTCGCCTCGATTCGTAGAGAATGGCGAGTCGATATCCCATCCAAAACCCCGCAGCTCGTGCGCGGTGGGCGGCTGCTGCGGCGTAGTCATCTTCTCAACCAGGGACGCCGGCAGCACGGAGCTGCCGGCGATAATGGCATGCGCAAACTTTGAAAGATCGTCAGCCGTGGAAAACACACCCGCTTGTCCCGCAACCCCACCCATCCGCCGCGCAGTAGGATCGTGAACAACTCCGCGCAGCATGCGGTTTTGCTCGTCATATTCCGTAGGAGCAATCTTTGGCAGCCAGGTCGCTGGCGGCAAGAAGCGAGTGCGTGCCATCTTCAGCGGCGTAAAGATATTTTGGGCGCAGTACTTATCGAGCTGAGTTTTGGACACGCGTTCGACCAACGCGCCCAAAGTAATAAAATTGATATCGCTGTAAACAAAGCGCGCGCCCGGTGGATTAACTGGCTTCTCGGCAAAAGCCATGCTGAATGCCGTGTCGCGGCCCTGCCACGGATGCATGAGATCGAGATCCGGTTCCAACCCCGAGTAATGCGTCAGCAGTTCACGCACTGTCACATCTTCCTTCCCATTCTGCGCGAACTCCGGAATGTACTTCGCAACCGGATCGCTCAGCCGCACCTGGCCTTTCCCCACCAATTGCATCACGGCGGTGGTCGTGGCCACCACCTTAGTTAGCGATGCTATGTCGAAAATGGTATCGAGTGTCATCGCCTCCCGGCGCGGCTCCAGCGCCCGATATCCGAAAGCTTTTCGATAAAGCGCCTGCCCGTTATGCCACACGACTACGACCGCGCCAGGAATCTGCCCGGCATGAATGGCATCCTGCACAATGGCATCGACCACCGCGAACCGGTTCGGAGCACGAACTGGCTTGGCTGCGGCTGCGAAAGGCGCTGAAGAAAGCAATATAAGGAGCATCGGCATCAGCACCCTCAGCCGAAACCCCTGTCGATTTGTAGAATTTGCGCGGATGTTCTGAATTTACACAAGCCACAGGGGTACCTCAAGAAACGAAAGATCAGGAGTACCGTCTGAGCTAGTAATCGCAAGCGGCACAAGAATATTGTTTTATCCACAGTTTCCACAGGATCGTCCCGAGCAGAATGTGGAGCATACTAAGCGCCGCACGCACGGGAGCACACGTGAAAGACCCAAAAGTTGTTCTCCGCAAGACCGAAAAGTTGTTCACAGCCAGAAAGAGATGGCCTTGGCTCGGGTCCGCCGAGAAGGTGAGGCATTACAGATACTTGTTCCCCTGCTTGATGATCCAATGGAGCGGTTGCCGGGTCTAATATCGAGTCCAGAACTGCCGGTCAATTCTGACGCCCAAAGCCTAGCAGAATTCGAAGTCTATTATCCCTTCGTAAAGCATTTGCACCTGGCTGGCGGCGGGGCGAAGGAAGGCTAGACCACATTCCCAAGATCGCGGAACCGCTAGCCGCCCCAGCCTCTTATTTACCCGTCGCAAGCACTTCTGCTATAAACCGAAGCTGAGCAACCAAACTTGTCCGAAGGCTCCTCTCCGCTGCACACTGCTGCCAAATCTCCCGTAGTGCTGCCCGATCCGGCATACCACGGCCAGGAACTGGTGTTTAGCCGTGCATTCGAATTCCTGCAGCATGCCGTTGCGCAGCGCGTTTTCCCAGCAGCATCTCTGGCCGTCAATCATAGGGGAAGATTAGTCGCCTTAAAAAGCCTTGGCCGTTTTACTTATGAACCAGACTCCCCGGAGGTCACGCCAACCAGCATCTTTGATCTGGCATCCGTCTCAAAAGTTGTCGCTACCACCAGCATGGCCATGATTGTCTATGAACGCGGGCTGCTGGACCTGGAAACGCCGGTAGTGGCAATCGTTCCTGAATTCGCGGCCGCAGATAGCCGCAGAGCGGAAGTCACGGTCCGCATGCTGCTAGCCCACTCCTCCGGATTACCTGCTTACGAGAGGCTTTTTCTCCGGGCTAAGAGCCGCGCGGACTTGCTCGCCGCCGCATTTACAACTCCGCTCACTGCCGATCCAGGCACGCGCGCTGAATACAGTGATATAGGTTTCATTACCCTTGGTACCGTTCTCGAGCGCATCGCCGACGAACTACTTGACCGCTTCTGCCAGCGTGAAATATTTGGGCCTTTGGGCATGGGCCATACAACATTCAACCCCCCGGCTGGCTGGCGGGTTTCGATCGTCCCGACGGCGGACGACCGTACCTTCCGCCGACGAGTGATCCAGGGGGAGGTGCAAGATGAAAATGCCAGTGTGCTCGGCGGCGTTGCTGGACACGCGGGAGTCTTTTCGACGGCTGAGGACGTCGCGATCTTTGCTCATTCCATGTTGAACGGCGGTGCGCCGATATTGCGTTCGGAAACCTTGGCGCAATTCACCCGCCGGGAATTGTCGCCACCGGGCACATCCCGCGCTCTAGGATGGGACACGCCTTCGGTGCCATCTCAATCCGGGAAATACTTTTCTTCGCACTCATTTGGACACCTCGGTTATACCGGGACATCCTTATGGATCGATCCGGAGCGCCAGCTTTCGGTGACCTTGTTAACAAATCGCACTTGGCCGGATTGCAAGAATGAGGCGATTAAAGAAGTGCGGCCCCGCGTCCATGACGCGATCATCGAGGCTTTGGAGAAATCTGCGTGAGAACAGCTCTTGAGAGCGAGCTCTTAACCGCTATGTGCCCGAATAAGTCACAAAGTTCGCAAAGAATGTCTTCGGTCTGGGATTCTCTGGCAGCGCTGCTGAGGTCCCAGCCATCTTTGCGATTAACGGTTTGCGATTCAGTAATGCTCTCCGCGGAGCGGGCGGCTTGAAGCGACGCCAGGCCCAACCCCGGTTAAATCAACTCGCGACCGAGCAGGCGAACATTGCCTCGGCAGAGCTAGACCGGAAATCATCATTCGAAATCGCCCAGATCATCAACGCGGAAGACGCGAAAATTGCGGCAGCCGTGAAACCAGCTCTTCCTCAAATCGGCCAGGCGATTGACCTGATCGCCGAGGCCCTGGCAAACGGTGGCCGCCTGATCTACGTTGGCGCTGGCACCAGTGGGCGCATTGCGGCGCTTGACGCCGCCGAGTGCCCCCCCACCTTTAACACTGATCCGAAAACAGTTCAGTTCGTAATCGCTGGTGGACCGAAGGCTCTGGGCGAAGCCGTGGAAGCGAATGAAGATTCCCGCCGATTGGGTGAACGTGAAATTGCGAAGCGACGACCGGGGCAGAATGACGTGGTCGTAGGAATTGCGGCCAGTGGTCGCACCCCGTTCACCGTAGCTGCACTCGAATACGCGCGTCGCCGCGGCGCCAAGACCATTGCTGTCACCTGCAACCCCCGTTCAGCCCTGGAGAAAGCCGCCGATCTCGGCATCGTGGCTGAAGTCGGCCCGGAAGTGATCTCCGGATCAACCCGAATGAAAGCCGGGACCGCCCAGAAAATGATCCTGAACATGCTTTCCACTGGCGCCATGACGCGACTCGGCTATGTCTACAGCAACCTGATGGCCAATGTTCACCTGAAGAACGAAAAACTGGCCGAGCGCGGCGTAACCATTCTCGAGCACGCCACTGGCGTGAGCGGCGATCGCGCACGGGAAGCTTTGAATTCTGCGGGCGATCAAGTTCCGGTTGCGCTGGTTATGCTGGCTGCGAACGTAAGCCGTCGGAAGGCGGAGAATGCGCTGAAACAGGCGAACGGCTATGTACGGCGTGCAATTGCCTTAGCTGCTCCCCAAAAACACTCGCGATCCTTGTAGCTTTTTCTGATCCATCAGGATGCGGAGGGATCACACGCGTTTTATCCCCGCGTAATATAGTTGAACAGCTCTCATGAACGTGCAGGAAAACGTGCCTCTGGCGCCATTGACCACCTTGAAAATCGGGGGGCCAACACGATATTTCGCCGAATGCAAGAACGTCGCCGAAGTGCAAGATGCGGTCGCGTTCGCCCGCTCACGGAACCTGCCGCTCTTTGTCTTGGGAGGCGGCAGCAACCTAGTCATCTCCGATGCGGGCTGGCCCGGCCTGGTCTTAAGAATTGCAATTGCAGGAATCGACGAGAGAAACGAAAACGGCAAAGCGATATTTGAGGCCGGCGCCGGAGAAGAGTGGGACAACTTCGTCGCTCGCGCCGTGGCGCACAACTGCGCAGGGGTGGAGTGTTTAAGCGGCATTCCTGGAAGCGTGGGCGGAACTCCCGTGCAGAATGTCGGCGCATACGGACAGGAAGTTGCCGAGACGATCGAATCCGTGCTCGCGCTCGACCTTCGAGATAATCAGTTGTGCGAACTCTGCAACGAAGCCTGCGGATTCAACTACCGCACCAGCATCTTTAACACGAATGAGCGCGGACGTTACATCATTCTGCGCGTGACCTACGCGCTTACGCCAGGAGGCCGGCCGCGCGTCCAGTATGCCGATTTGAAAAAGCATTTTACCGGCTGGCAGCAGGTCCCGACTCTGTCCGATACGCGAGACGCAGTTCGGCGCATTCGCGCCAGCAAGGCCATGTTAATCACACCGGGAGATCCGGACTCACGCAGCGCCGGGTCGTTTTTTAAGAATCCAGTGCTTTCAAGTGAACAACACGAAAAGCTACGCCGTAGAGCTGCGACCAGAGGGCTTCAAATTCCAAGTTATCCTGCGCTCGATGCTCAACACAAAATTTCCGCAGCCTGGCTGGTCGAGCATTCGGGTTTCAGCAAGGGGTATGGCGATGGCAGGGTGGGCATCTCGCGCAAACATGCGTTGGCCATTGTCAATCGCGGTGATGCAACCGCCGCAGATATCGTAGCTTTGAAAGAACAAATCCAGCAACGCGTAAAAGAAATCTGGGGCGTCTGCCTACAGCCGGAACCAGTGTTCGTCGGATTTTGATCGTTTGCTGAGGACTGACGACCGAAGCAGACGGCCGTTGTTTTCAAGGGCGGTGCCGCCTCGGTTCGCGACCCTGATGATTGTTGCCCCGTCATTGGGGTGGGTTAAACGATCCAGCTCCGGCGGCAGCCGCTATTCTTATCTATCGGCTAGTTGCGCTGCTTCTTTAAAGATTTGCATGAACATCTCACGTGTCAGTTTTCCAGTCTGGGTATTTTGGTTGGAAGGATGATATGAAGCCAGCAGCACCTTGCCATTTTTCATTTCATATTTCGCGCCATGCTGAAAGACGTAATGCCCTCGGCGCTCCAGCTCGCCGCGTCGCTTTAAGTAATTGAGGTAAGCATCAAATCCGATCCTGCCAAGCGCAACGATTACCTTTGCTCTTTTTAGCCCCTCCATTTCGCGATCCAGATACGGAGCACAATTGGCGAGTTCTTGTGGCAAGGGCTTGTTATCCGGAGGCGCGCAACGAACTGCGGCAGTGATGTAGAGATCGCGCAGCTTCAATCCATCATTGCGGTCGGTAGCGTTGGGTTGGTTGGAGAATCCGGCTTCGTATAAGACTGGGTACATGAAATTTCCTGACGCATCTCCGGTGAACGGGCGACCGGTTCGATTTGATCCGTGCGCGCCGGGTGCAAGCCCCAGCACAACTACCCGCGCATTCGGATCGCCGAAACCGGGCACAGGCTTGCCCCAGTATTCGCAATCGCGATATGCGCGACGCTTCTCTCGAGCGACCTGCTGACGATAAGCAACCAAGCGTGGGCAGCGGGTGCAGGCGATCACTTCCTGATTCAAGATCGTCAGCCAGTGTTCTTTCACGAATTTGGTTGCGGTAGCCATTCGCTGCAATACTTCACGGGAAAAAGTTATCAGCTATCAGTTTTCGGTTGAAGTTTCCGGCCAGACGCATTGGTGATCCAATTCTAGAGGATTAAGAACTTTCGGGTCATTGACGCTCCTGCCCTCTCTCTTTACACTCAAATCAGCGAGGCTCGGATTCGCCGGAATCCGACCTATCGCGAAGAGGTACATGTGAGCCCCACAGAAACCGCGAGCAATACCAAACGGGAAATCCAGGTCGAAGTTCCCGCTGAGGAAGTCGCTCGAGAGACAGAGACGCTGATCCAGAAATACCAAAAGCTCGCCCGCTTGCCGGGCTTCCGCCGTGGACATGTGCCCGCCTCCATTATCCGACAGCGTTTTGCGGAGGACCTGAAAAGTGACGTCGTGGAGGCTCTGGTTCCGCGCTATTTCCGCAAAGAGACGGAAAGGCAGGGTCTTATTCCGGTTTCGCAGCCGCGCGTCACCGACTTACATCTCCGCGAAGGCGAACCGCTGCGATTCAAAGCCGCCTTCGAAATCATGCCCGAGATCAAGGTCGAAGGCTACAAGGAGATTCGCACCGACAAGCCCTCCATCACTGTCACCGATGAAGAAGTAGAGCAAGCAATTGCTGATCTGCGCGAACAGCACGCGACGTTTTCGCCGGTCGAAGGGCGCCCATTGGCCGAGGGTGACTTTGCCCAAGTCTCCTTGGATGGACAGCCCAAAGCCAGTGAAAGCAAGCCGGTACACATGGATGACATTTTGGTCGAGATCGGCGGAAAGAGCACGATGGCGGAGTTCACCGAGAATCTGCGCGGTGCTTCCGCCGGTGATGAGCGTACCTTCGACGTTCATTATCCCGATGATTACAGCGACAAACGGCTTGCCGGACAAACGTTCACCTACACCGTGAAGATTCAATCCATTAAGCAAAAGAGCTTGCCGGAGTTGAACGATCAATTTGCGAAGCAACTGGGAGATTTCACCAACGTAGAAGAGGTGCGCACACGGATTCGCGAGCAAATGGACGCGGAGCGCAAGCACGCCGCCGAACACGAAGCTAAAGACAAGCTGGTTTCCGAACTGGTAAAGCGCAATGACCTAGAGGTTCCCGAGGCACTGGTCGAAAGGCAAATCGATATTCGCCTGGAGCGCGGCTTGCGCGCCTTGGCGGCGCAAGGCATGAAAGCCGAAGACATGAAGAAAATGGATTTGAACCGCTTGCGGGCGGGTCAGCGCGACCAGGCTTTGCATGAAGTCAAGGCCTCGCTGCTGCTGGATAAAATCGCCGAGGAGGAAAGAATCGAGGTCAGCGATGCGGAGATCGATCGCGAAATTGAGGCGCTCGCCCGCCAGTCAAAACAAACGCCGGAGGCGATCCGCGCGCGTTTGACACGCGATGGAGCGCTGGATAGAATCCGAAATAGAATCCGCAACGAGAAGACCCTCGATTTTCTATACCGTCAGTCCGCGTGATGCGGGCGCTTTCGAATTCTCCCCCGGAAAAGCTGGCGTCGTTCGGGGCAGGAGTGTGGGGTGAACGTGAACGATCCAAAAATGATGCTGGTCCCCATGGTCATCGAGCAGACTGGCCGGGGTGAGCGGGCATACGACATTTACTCGCGGCTGCTGCGCGATAACATCATTTTTATCGGTACGCCGATCGACGACAATATCGCCAATCTGGTCATCGCCCAAATGCTTTTCCTCGCGCAGGAGGACCCGGAGAAGGACATTCAGCTCTATGTAAATTCTCCCGGTGGGTCGATTACCGCCGGAATGGCGATTTACGACACGATGCAGTATGTCAAGAACGATGTGACTACAATTTGCATCGGGCAGGCGGCGAGTATGGCCGCACTGCTGCTCGCCGCTGGTGAGAATAAAAAACGGCTCGCGTTGCCAAATTCGAGGATTCTAATCCACCAGCCCTCAATGGGAGGGCTCTCTGGACAGGCCACAGATATTGACATCCACGCGCGAGAGATTCTTCGTATGCGAGAGATTACGAACCAGTTACTGGCCAAGCACAGCGGGCAGAAATTGGATAAAGTGGAAAAAGATGTCGAGCGCGACTTCATTATGAACGCGCAGCAGGCAAAAGAATACGGAATCATAGACGATATCATCTATAAGACGAGATGAGGGTATGATCGGCTTTCGCTGATTGCTGACGGAGGAGCCAAAAAGGGGTGAAAAACCGAAGCGGTACCGAGGAGATGTTGCGCTGTTCCTTCTGCCACAAGTCGCAGGATGCCGTGGCGAAGTTGATTTCATCCCCCAGCGATTATCCCCGGGCCTATATCTGCGATGAATGCGTTGCCGTCTGCAATTCCATCCTGGAAGACGACAAGGCTGCTACTCCTCCCACCACCGCTCCGAACCAGCTTCCCAAGCCTCAAGAAGTCAAAACTTTCCTCGACGAGTATGTGATCGGCCAGGAGCAGACGAAGAAGAAACTAGCTGTAGCCGTCTACAACCACTACAAGCGGATTTACATGAATCGCCAGCGCACCGGCGACGGCATTGAGCTGACTAAATCGAACATCATGCTGATCGGGCCGACTGGGACTGGCAAAACTCTCCTGGCGCAAACCCTGGCTCGCATGCTGGACGTGCCGTTTGCCATCGTCGATGCGACAACGCTGACCGAAGCTGGCTACGTCGGCGAAGATGTAGAGAACATCATTCTGAAGCTGTTGCAAGCCGCCGATGGCGATGTGGGCCGCACCCAGACTGGCATCATTTATATCGACGAAGTCGATAAAATCGGCCGCAAAGATGAGAACCCTTCAATCACGCGGGATGTCTCCGGTGAAGGCGTACAGCAGGCATTGCTGAAGATATTGGAAGGCACGATCGCGAATGTCCCTCCGCAGGGCGGACGCAAGCATCCGCATCAGGAGTTCACCCCAGTTGATACGACCAACATTCTTTTCATCTGTGGTGGCGCTTTTGTGGGCCTGGAAAAGATCATTGGCCGCCGCGCAGGCAGGAAATCGCTGGGCTTCAAAGCCGGGGACAACGGAGAACAGGAAGACGCGCCGGCAGCCGGTCGCAAGCGCAATTTCGAACTCCTGAGCGACGTTCAGCCCGAAGACCTCATCAAATTCGGGTTGATTCCCGAGTTCGTGGGCCGTTTGCCTGTGGTCGGAGTGCTGGAAGACTTGGACGAATCCGCTCTCATCGAGATCCTTACCCGGCCAAAGAACGCGATTGTCAAGCAGTACCAGCGGCTGTTCGAGTTCGAAAATGTGCGCCTGAAGTTCAGCGAGGATGCTCTACGCGCCATCGCTCGGCAAGCAATGGCCCGCAAAGTTGGTGCGCGCGGCTTGCGGATGATTCTGGAAGAACTTATGCTCGATTTGATGTACCATCTGCCTAGCCAGAAGAAAGTCAAGGAGTTCGAAGTGACTCGCGAAATGGTAGAGAAACGAGCGGTTTCATTGGCTATGATGGAGAAAGCGGGATAGAAGGCAGCTCTTCGCCTTTAGTGTTGGCTTCGGCTTTTCGCGTGAGTGCAGGCGGCCTGCTAAACTGAGATTGCAATCGACTTGCTTAAGAGCCAAAGGCTAATAGCAAAGAGCGGTTTTTTGGAGTGTTCGTGACCACGACCAAGGAAAAATTCGAAACTAAGAAGCTGCCCATGATGCCCATCCGCGACGTGGTCATCTTCCCTTACATGATGACGCCGTTCGTGGTAGGACGGGAATCCAGCGTGCGCGCCCTTGAAGAAGCGCTGACCGCCGACAAGAAAATCTTTCTCGCCACGCAGCATGATGCCAGCGTCGATGAGCCGAAGCCCAACGAAATTTACCAGGTCGGCACCATTGTTAACATCGTGCAGAGCCTGAAGCTCCCAGATGGCAACATCAAAGTCTTGGTTGAAGGCATTGAGCGCGGCAAGGTTTTGCAAATCAGCGAGAGTGACGGCTATATGCAGGTTTCGGTGCGCGTCGCCCGCTATGCCACTGAGACCAATGCGCAGATCGAAGCTGGTATGCAGCGGGTCACTGGGCTGTTCGAGCAGTACGTGAAGCTTTGCCAATCCCTGAATTATGAAACCATGATTGCCGCTGTGCGTATGGAAGATCCCGCCAAGCTCACGGACACCATCGCCGCCAATCTTCAGCTATCCATCGAAGAGAAACAGGAACTGCTCGAGATTTTCGATCCTGCTGAACGGCTGAGCCGAATTGGCGATGTTCTCGACGTCGAGATCGAAAAGCTGAACATGGATCGCACCATCCAGTCGCGCGTGAAGCGGCAGATGGAGCGGGCCCAAAAAGAGTACTACCTCAACGAAAAGATCAAGGCGATCCAGAAAGAGCTTGGACGGGGCGAGAAGAGTGAATTTGATGAGCTGAAGAAAAAGATCGAGTCGGCGGGCATGTCGAAAGACGTGCGTGACAAGGCCATGCAGGAGCTGAAGAAGCTTGAGGCCATGCCGCCGATGTCAGCTGAATCCACCGTTTCGCGCAACTATCTCGACTGGCTGTTGGCCGTTCCCTGGAAGAAGCGCTCGAAGGAAATCCGCAATATTTCTCGCGCAGAGAAGGTTCTGAACGAAGATCATTATGGGCTGGAGAAAATCAAGGACCGCATCCTGGAATTCCTGGCCGTCCGCCAGCTCGTAAAAAATCCTAAAGGCTCAATTCTTTGCTTCGTCGGTCCTCCTGGAGTCGGCAAGACTTCTTTGGGAATGTCGATTGCGAAGGCAACTGGTCGGAAATTTGTACGCATGTCGCTCGGCGGGGTGCGCGACGAAGCCGAAATTCGCGGCCATCGTCGCACCTATATCGGTGCCCTCCCCGGCCAAATCATTCAGATGATGAAGAAAGCCGGTACCAAGAACCCGGTTTTCATGCTGGATGAGGTCGACAAAATGTCGATGGACTTCCGTGGCGACCCGTCAGCGGCGCTGCTGGAAGTTCTCGATCCAGAGCAGAATTACATGTTCGTGGATCACTACCTCGATGTCGAGTACGACCTCTCGCAGGTGTTCTTCATTGCGACCGCGAACGTCATGCACACCATTCCTCCTGCGCTCACCGACCGCATGGAGGTGTTACGCCTGCATGGTTATACCGAGCAGGAGAAGGTCGAAATTGCCAAGCAATTCCTGGTCAAGAAACAGATGTTGCAAGCGGGGCTTACTGAGAAGAACGTCAAGTTCACGGACGATGCGATCACGTCTCTGATCCGCTCCTACACCCGCGAAGCCGGTGTGCGCAATCTGGAACGGGAAATCGGAAATGTCTGTCGCAAAATCGCCCGCAAGGTGGTGAAAGAGGGCGAAAGCTACAACGTTTCGATCAGCTCCGAAAACGTGAACGATTTCCTCGGCGTAATCAAGTTCCGCGACACTCTGGCGCACGAAAAGAGTGAAGTCGGCTTAGTGACCGGTCTCGCCTGGACTGAGGTCGGAGGCTCCATCCTCAGCACCGAAGCCACTGTGGTTGACGGAAAAGGGAAACTGACGCTTACCGGCAAGCTGGGCGACGTGATGCAGGAATCAGCGCAAGCGGCCATGTCTTACGTCCGTTCGCGCGCTCACCGCCTCGGCCTCACTCGTGATTTCTACCGTAACCTGGACATCCACGTACATGTGCCCGAAGGCGCGATTCCGAAAGATGGGCCTTCCGCCGGAATTACTATTGCCACAGCAATTGCCAGTGCGCTAAGTAAAATCCCGGTGCGTCGTGATCTGGCAATGACGGGCGAGATCACACTGCGCGGTAAGGTACTTGCCATCGGCGGACTAAAAGAAAAATTACTTGCCGCGCATCGCGCTGGACTCTTTGAAGCGATCCTTCCTAAAGATAACGAAAAAGATCTTGCCGAGGTTCCCGAAAATCTGCGCAATGCTATGAAACTGCACTTTGTCGAGACCATGGATCAGGTGCTGGCATTGGCTCTCGAGCAGCCGCTGCCGCAGATTCCAGAAGCCACAGCACAGCCCATTGCCGGAATTGCTCCGCAACCAACGGAAGGTCCCGCCGCACATCAGTAAGCTGGAATTCCGCATCCAGCAGGCCCGCAGGCACGGGTCGTTGGGTTTGGTCGCAAATCCTCAGGCAGCCTAAAATGATTCTAGGCACTGGCCATGGAGCCGCATCGCCAACCCGAGCCGACGAGCTACTTTAGAGGCATCGCTGGCCTACTGGTCGCGGTGGGTGTGGTTGCCATTCTTCTGATTGCGCTGCCGGCCTACCGTTGGTTCTTTCTTATCAGTGTGGCTATCGGCATTGTGGTAGCTGCCATCTTATATTTCTGGCACAAACTCAAGCCCGTAAAAGAAGTGGATGTACACAATAAGCGTCCGCTCGGCCTGTAACGATCGTATCGCGACCGTCCTCCTGAAATGAGAGTTTTGGCCCAATTCGTTACCGCAGCCACCGATCCAAATCAATTCCCTGCTCCTAGCCTGCCCGAAGTCGCGTTCCTTGGGAGGTCGAACGTTGGCAAGTCAAGTGTGATTAATTCCCTGCTCGGCAGCAAGATCGCCCGTACCAGTTCCACGCCTGGGCGCACACGATCAATCAATTTCTTTGAAGTCCGTTGGCCCGGGAAGCCTCGGCCTGAACTGGTTTTCACAGATCTGCCGGGCTATGGCTATGCCCGTGTGCCACAGGAAATGTCAGGTCAATGGCCAGGTTTCATTGAACCGTATCTTCGCGAACGGCCATCCCTCGTGCTTTCTCTTGCGCTGATTGATATCAACGTCCCACCGCAAGCAAGCGACCGCCAGTTGTTGGAATTCTTGAACCACAGCGGGCGTCCTGCTCTCATCGTTGGAACCAAGAGTGACCGGCTTTCGGGAAATCAGCTACGCAATTCGCTTGAACGCATTTCGCAGGAATACATGGGTACACGCGTCATTCCATACTCGGCTAGGACTGGCGCCGGGCGGGAAGAGCTTTGGCAAAAGATCCGGGCTGCCGTGGAAAGCTATCGCGAGCTACGGCAGGCCTAAAACGCCTGCACGGGTGTACACTCTCGTTAAGCTCCCACCCGGAGGTGCCCAGTGAAACGCCTCCTCCAGCTAGTCCTGGCAGTTTCGTCGCTCATGTTTTCCAGCGGCTGCGGCAACGTGTTTTTTCGTGGCGCCATTCAGACCGGATCAACCGTCACGGGATCGGTCAGCATCGTGCAACTAGGTGTCGTGACTGATGGCACAGTGCAAGTCACGTTCGTGACTTTCCTTCAGAACGGCACATCGTCAACGTTTGGATTTTGCGGCGATCAAACCAGCTTGTTTCCCCTGAACCAAACCGTGCGCGCAAACTTCAATCCTGGACAATCCTGCGCGACGATCATCACCGTCGTAGTCATCATCTGATCCTCTCAGGCTGCGGCTCCTTTTTCGATCCGTTATGATGAACTTGCTTATGGCCACTTACCTTATTACGGGCATTGCCGGGTTTATTGGATCATCACTGGCACGGGCGGTGCTGGCTCAGGGAGACCAGGTGCGCGGAATCGACAATCTGTCCACCGGGAAGACGGAGAACATCGCTGAAATTATGGGCCGCGTAGATTTTCGTGAGGCGGATCTGCTCGAGATTCAAGCCGTGCAGTCGGCCTGCGTTGGAGTGGATTATGTGCTGCACCAAGCCGCTATTCCCTCCGTACCAAAGTCCGTGCTTGATCCGCTGGGCAGCAATCGCTCGAACGTGGATGCCACTGTAAACCTGTTGGTCGCCGCGCGTGATGCGAAAGTCAAGCGGGTCGTGTTCGCCGCTTCGTCTTCTGCATACGGCGATACACCCACCCTCCCCAAGCACGAGGACATGCCTCCAAATCCGATCTCGCCCTATGCGGTCGCTAAGTTGGCCAGCGAGTATTACATGATTTCTTTTTATCGCTGCTATGCGCTGGAGACAGTCTGTTTGCGCTATTTCAACATTTTCGGCCCGCGCCAGGATCCGACGTCTCCCTATTCGGGTGTGCTGGCAAAATTCATCACACAGATGCTCAAGGGAGAGCAGCCAACAATCTTTGGCGATGGCACTCAGAGCCGCGATTTCACCTACGTTGACAACGCCGTCGAGGCAAATCTGCTCGCGTGCAGGGCGCCAGCGGGCGAAGTTGCCGGAAGGGTATTCAACGTGGCTACCGGCCAGCGTGCCGACTTGAACGAAACCTTTCGCGTACTGAAGAAGCTGACTGGCTACACCGGAGAGGTTAAATACGCCCCAGAGCGTGCAGGAGATGTAAAGCACTCGCTGGCCGACACCTCTCGAGCGGAAAATTACCTCGGCTACAAACCGAAAATTGACTTCGAGGAGGGCCTGCAGCGGACCATCGAGTGGTATCGCAGCCAGGAAAATGTGGCCGGAGGCCGTCCGGCACCGGACCTCGGAGTTCCCAGCCGCATTTAAAGATCCCGAAGTCCGACACCCAAATTACTTTGGTTATCTGTGGCCGACCCGCGCAGCAGACTAGAGTTGCGGTCATGACGCTTTCATCAGTAGTGATCTCCCGCGATTGGCCAGAAGTCAGCGTGCTCGAGTGCATTCTCGGTGGCCTGCATATCGGGGTCGATGTCATATGCGAGCCGGAGCGGGCGCAGGCGAAGCTCGCGAAATCGAAGATCGATGCGCTGATCGTAGATTGCGACCTGAATGGCGCGTCGCGGTTCCTGCGTGACGTGCTCAACGGCACGATCCGGAATTCTGTACCACTGGTTATTGTCAGCGGTTCGGAGGGACGAGACAGCCTCGAAGCCAAGGGAGCGTCGTTCATTTTTCAGAAACCGATTTCTGTCGAGCAGGCCGTTCACACGCTATCGGCGGCGCGCAACCTCATTATCGAAGGCAGACTGCGCTATCATCGCGAGGGTCTAAACGCACCCGTGTCCCTGGACTGGAATGCAAAAAGCCGCGTAGCAGCGCACCTGCGCAATGTCAGTCAGGGAGGAATCGGCATTCGCCTGCGGCGACCGGTTCCACTGAGCGGCCTTGTTCAAGCTCACTTCGCACTACCCGGAACGAAGCGTCGCATGAAGGTTCTAGGCGAGATTGCGTGGACCGGCCAGGAAGGAAATGTGGGGATTAGATTTGTCGATATTAAACCGCGAGCCAAACGCAGTCTTCAGCTCTGGCTGGAGCGGCAGTACTTCACCCACTAGACCCCTCCACATCCTTACTCTGGGGTCCTTAGTTCGTTGGCCAGCTACTAGGCAAATGACTACAAACGACCGCTCTACCGAAATCGCGGTCGGTCCTCTTCCTCCAGGTGCATTTCACCTGAGCGGCAAGCGAGTTGAGCTAGACTTGCTCCCGGTGTGGCACCAATCCAAAAGTTAAACAAGAACCCGTACAGGCACGCAATAACGCTCGTGAGCACCGCTACCATAACTAATGCCGTCGGCCAACTCGGGATAATGTGTGTTATCGCTATGCCGACTATGCAGAAGAGCAGCACGGCCGCGAGCAAGATCAGGCCATCCAGCAATCGTGAAAGCACGTGAGGCTGAATGCCGACGCGAACTCCTAATATGCGCAACGTGGCGCGTCTCGCCTCATTCGACACCAACTCGGTGGAGACGCTTGCTGGTAGCCGTATCGGCGGGCGTGCCACAGCCGAGAATTGCAACTGAGACTCTGCGCCTGATTTGCCGTTGGTAAAGAGCGTGTCCCATGCAGCGTTCTGCGCCGAGCTTAATAAGTGCGTGAAAAGCCAATCTTTCAGCAAGCGATGAGAGCGCCGCGGCAGCGCAGTAAATTCAATACCAGCCTGTCCGCCAGAATCTGCCCAGGCAACCCGGCCCATCGTTTCCACGCGAAGTCGCGGACTCACCAATTCGAATCGTAGCTGCACTTGCTCACTGGCTTGCAACGGAGCAACGGCTTGAATAGCAATTCCGGTTTCGGCGAGGTCGCGAATAATCCCGCCATTACCCTGATTGACATTGACGTAGGCCAAACTGCTGACCTGATGGCGAGGATGCCGCCGTTTGCGGCGCGGCGCAACCGCAGCTGCCGCCAAATAGGACGAGGCTATTGGGTCAGGCCCGTACTCCATGACCAAATCTTAGCCTCGGCAACACACGCCCCTCAGTGACGTTGCTGGTTCTCATGCATTAGCGATGTGGGCGCGCTCTCGCAATACCTCGCGACGGGTCCAACGTATGGTTCGCATTCCAATAAAGGTTGAAGTTTACGCAGGACGCTGCTCGGAAGATTGTCCCTGGTCACGATCCCAGCTGATAAGCCGATTCAGATCGTATTGGTAGGGTCCGTAGCCGCGGAACGCCTTTTCGTCAAACAGACGCTTGATGCCGCAGCCTAGGCATACCTGATAGCAATAACCTTGGGCGCGTACCGGCCAGCTCATCTTGCTATGCCAGCAGCCACGAAACAGCACTACGCCGGCCCCCGCCAGGCCCGTAGCCACTAATCCCAAGGGCCATTTCCAGCCCAACTTCTTCTTTTCGTCACTCACCTATTCCACAACCTGTAAGAGCCTGAAAATTAAGAATATGACCAAACCCAAGCGGAACGCAATGGCCCGAATGGTACGGCTTACGAAAGAGAATATTCGATCTCCCACTTTCGTGCCATGCCGAAGTATTGCGCTTCCGGGCAAACGACTGTAATTTACACTGGGCAGATGTAATGATGCTCGCCCTGGTGTTGCGGGGATGTGCGCAACTCGTGAATTGACAAGAAGTTCCCTTGTGCCACACTGAGGGCTGGCGAAGCGTAATCCACAGATATTTCCACCGTTCGCATGAGCGCGACTCCGCAAAACGCTGCCGTCGGCTTCAATCCTCAATCAGCGGACTTGGGCATTTCAGCAGCGCGCAAAGCAGCAACTTCCCCTGTCACTTACCCGCCCGGACATGAGGCTCTGCAGGCGCTTCTCGCTTTTTCCTCTCTCCACGAGCAAATCAGACAGCGCAAAGCCCTCGAGAACCGTTCTGGCGAGGCTACCGAGGACGTTTGGGAGTTGGAGCAGTTTGTTCTCGACGAAGTGTTGCAACTGGTTGCCGAACGCGCCCTGACGATTACCGGGGCCAACGGAGTTGCCATCGCGC
Source organism: Acidobacteriota bacterium (assembly GCA_003225455.1). Classification (GTDB taxonomy): domain Bacteria; phylum Acidobacteriota; class Terriglobia; order Terriglobales; family Acidobacteriaceae; genus QIAB01. The sequence goes on along the minus strand of QIAB01000058.1, from coordinate 90,126 downwards.
TCGCCCAGGATAACGCAATCATCTGCCGTGCCTCTGCCGGCACCATCGCGCCGGATCCTGGGATGCGCTTGGATCCGAACTCTGGATTTTCGGGGGCGTGCTTCCGTACTGGGCGGATCGTCCGCTGCGATGACGCTGAGACGGATTCGCGAGTGAATGCGCAAGCCTGCCGCCGTCTCGGCACGCGCTCCATGGTGGCCGTGCCGCTTGCCGGTCAACGAACCGTGATCGGCCTTCTGGAAGCCTTCTCAGGCGAGCCCTATGGATTCAACGACAGTGACGTTCGCAGTCTGAATCTGCTTGGGGAACTGATCCTCGCCGCCATGAAGCCGGAAGAAGAAGACCGAATGGCGGAGATTTCGCAGCGAGTAGTTGCAGCGAGACCGGAGCCGAGGGTTGAACATGTGCCTCTGGCCGCGCAATCGAAGCCGCTTGTACACGAAGCGATAGCTGCGCCGGATTCTCAGCACGATCCGATTCCCGCAACTTTACCGCTAGTCACGAAGCCCGAGCACATCAGGCCAGGACTAGCGGTTGTCATCTTAGTACTCGCGATCGCCGTTGCAATCGGCGGTGGATTGTGGTGGAAGATTGCTAGGTCATCAGGAGCGCAGAGGTCCGAGCAGCCTCCGTCAGCTGTTCACAGGCCGTCGCCAGCGACTCCTGCGGCGGAAAACGATTCTTCATGGTTCTCCGAGCCGTCCTCGCCGGCTCGCGAGAAACTGTCTGTTCTTCCACAGATAACCGGGATTCAGCACACGTCCTCATCCCACGCCAGCATCGTGACAATCAGTCTGCAAGAACAGGTTCAATATGAAGCGCACCGGCTCAGCGATCCTGAAAGGATCTACTTCGATCTGCATGACACCGCGCTCGCGCCTGGACTCTTCGGCAGGGACATCCAAATCAACGACGCCCAACTGACGCGGATACGCATTGCGCAACCTACGCTTGGGATCACCCGAGTGGTGTTGCAAACAAAAACGGCCGCGGATTTTTCAGTTCGCATGGAATCGAATCCTTACCGGCTGGTGATTGAAATCGGCGCTTCCCCGAAGCCTGAATCCAGGGCAGCGCCGGATATCTCAGGCCCGCCCAACGGATCACGCCACCCCGAATTAAGCCCGCCGGCGGTTGCGGCGGCCTCGAAGCTCCGCGTGGTACTCGACGCCGGGCACGGCGGATGGGATATGGGTACCATCGGACGCAAAGGGCTGATGGAGAAGGATCTCGTTCTCGATGTCGTCAGCCGTTTGGGCAAGCTCATCAGAGAGAGGCTGGGCGCAGAAGTTGTTTATACACGCAAGAACGACACCTATGTGGCGCTCGAAAAGCGGGCTGAGATTGCGAACGTCGCTCAGGCAAATCTGTTTGTTTCCATCCATGCCAACTACAGCAGTTTTTCTTCTGCGCGTGGTGTGGAGACCTATTACACGGACACATATTCGTCCGTGAAAGCAAGAACTCGCGGAGCCGGAGCCCCGGAAGAGTTACAGAGCATCGATTGGACGAGTGTTGACATCCGCGAGAAGGTGCAGGAATCGCGACGCTTTGCCGCCAGTGTGCAACGTGCGCTCTACGGTATGCTTGCGGCGAAGACACCAGGCATTCGGGATCGCGGCGTGAAGAAGGCGTCCTATGTTGTGCTGACCGGCACATCCATGCCGGCGATCCTGGCCGAGATTTCCTTCGTCAGCAGCCCCACTGACGAAGATAATTTGCAGAGCGAACTGTATCGCCAGCAGATTGCGGACGCGCTCTTCAAAGGAATCGAACAGTACACCGCATCCCACCAGGTGCACCTCGCCAGTACGCCAGCCAAGACGGCCAATCGCTAAACTTTTTCTGCTAGGCGGCGGCGTCAGCCTCCTGCCTATGCGAATGCCTGCGGCGTGTAAGCCCAAAGCGAGGCTCCATGGCTGCTATGGCACTCAGCACATAGAACAGGGCGGCATTGGCAGGAATCTGCAGATTGAAATCGAAAAAGCTATGCACGAGGATGCCAGTGATGCCCAGCGTAGCCGCAAGCGCCGCAGCACCATTCACGTCGTGCACCCACTTGCCCATCTTTTTGGCTGCCCGGCGATAAACGACCACGAGAAACCAGAGCATCGCGATAAATCCAAAGGCTCCCATCTCAACCAACAATTGCAAATAGTCATTGTGGGCAGCATTCACGAAAAGATCAGAATAGAAACTGCGAAACTCAGGATATACATCTGGGAACACACCCAGTCCCCATCCCAATAGCGGTTTCCGCATAAACATTTTCAGTCCGTCGCGAGTGATGTCGAGCCGCGTTCCGCCCGACAGTTCGGCGCGCGCTTCGGTCCGGATGCTGGCCATGCGCTTGGTCAGTTCACCCCCGCCCAGCCAGGCGAGCAGCCCAACCGAGACAGCGAGGAACGCGCCCACCACAAGAGCCAGTCGCCTGCTCTTGCGTTGCCTTAACAAGATGCCGGCCAGGATTGCCATCTGTATGGCCAAGGCCACCATGCCACCGCGCGATCCGGAGAGAAAAATCGTGCTGGCCATCACCGCGGCCGCGATCGCCGCCATGGTTCTGCGCGGACCGCGCGCATAGCGGCTCAGCGCAAACACCAATGGTATCGGGACCAGCATTTCCATCAGCCCGGCATAATGGTTGTGGTTCACGTATGGACCGTAGATCCATCCGCCCGATCGCGGAGTTCTAACCCAGTAGAGTTTGCCGCTCGATGACGTGCTCTGTAGAAGCGCGAAGATCGCCATCGCAAAACCGTAAGCTGAGAACAAGACGGTCAGGGATTTCACTTGCGAAGTTCTGCGTAGCGATTGGACGACTACGAGAATCAGAGCGCCATACGCGAAATACAGGAGCGCGACCCTGAACGTTTGATAGCGATATCCAGTTTGACCCGCGATCGACTGGAATCCCACAAGAGCCACAAACAACAGCATCGGTGCGAAGAGTGGGCTTTTCATGATCACCAGTTCGCCCAATTGCACTTGCCGGAAGGCCCAGAGCAAGAGCAGGGACGCGCTGCCCGATTGCAACACGAAAATTGACCACGGTTCGGTGGCGCCAAACGCCAGCGGACCAAATAGCAGGAGACCGAACGCCCCATAGAAGATCACCTGATCGAGTGGGGAGCGAGACGGCTGTAGTGCGACGACTGGCTCAGTGATCGGCGGACACAGAACGGCAGAGGTCAATGGCTAAGATCCTTCATATTTCGTCTGTACCAATCGAAGGTCATCAATCCAAAGCTTTCCCCGAATCGGGCTTCTAGCCGGCACGCGCTGCACACGGAAGATCAGCAGCTTGGTTTCCGAGCCAGTAGTAAACATTCCGGATACCTGTTTCCATGAAGTCGAATCCTTCAAATCAGCGCTGCTGAAGTAGGTCCGCCCGGTATAAAGGTCCTGAATTGCGAGTCGCGGCCCCCCGGCGCCTTGAATATCGTCGGCCTTGAAGTATGCGGAGAAATCGTATTCCGTATCCGGCCGCACCGGAATGAGTTGGTGTATGCCGGCGTCCTCAAGAGCTCGGGCATCGAAATTGATTAAAAGGGATCGATGGCCCGCACGAGACTGCGTCGGATCGAGGGCCAGGGAAACGTCATTCGATTGCCGATACAGCCAATCGAATCCGCCATTCAACACACTCAGGTTGAAATCACCGTTGACGATCAGATTTTCGGGCGATGGCTGATATGCGGCTAGTCCGGAAAGATTGGCTGCCTGCTCCCAGACCAGTCGGGCCTGATCCACTTCCTGTTGGCCAATCAGGTAACGCATGTAATCAAAAACATAACGTCTTTCAACCTGCTGATGAAGCGCCGCAAGTTGCGTCCATACTTTTGCCGCGCTCTCAGTCTCTTTTCGCGAAGTCAGAAACTCCAGAAAGCTGGTATTAACTGTTGCGATCGGCGGAACCACATCCCGCAGCAGAACGTCTATGTCAGGCTTGATGCGCCAACAAAGTTGCAAGGCAGCAGGGGGCAGATAAGGATCGTGCTCCAGGACGATACGCAGCCTCTGTAACGCAGGGCCGGTGTTCCCCATCACAGCGTAGAGATTCGCTGCATCCCACGCGACAGATGTGCTCGTTGGACCAGCGGCCAGCGCTTGCTCCAGTGCATCATTCTCTTGTTGCGCGGATCCTTGCACTTGATATGCATTTGCCAGATCAACCCAATAACGCGGCTGATGGGGATGCAGCGAAATAGCTGAAAGATAAGAACGAATCGCATTGTCGGGGGAATTCTCCTGAAAGAAGAAATGCCGTCCCAGCCGATCACGGTACTCCGCATTCCAAGGCTGGAGTCGAACGGCTCGCTGCAGGCTCGCGAGGTCGGTTCTTTGTGAAAAGCAGGCAGCCAAATAATCTGTCAGCGAAAATGCCAGGTATGCGAGCACAACAGCCGAAGAGGCGACCAGAAGCAGTATCCTTCTGCCCGGACTAAGTGCAATTCTCATGCGAATTATGTGGACGGTTGGGAAACCTAGGCGCTTCCGGCTCTCACACTGGGAAGTGATGCTCCTCCGTTATCCATCTCTTCTTCGCGGTAGTAGCGGTGCCCGTATTTTCCCTGGTATTCGTAATAGTAGTAATAGTCCGGAGAATTCAGATCGACCGCGTTCAACAGCACTCCCGCAATGCGAGCATTCACCTGCATCAACAGGTCTCGTGAGCGTCGCAACGCTTGCTTCGTGGTTTGACCGGAGCGAATCACCAGCACGACCGCATCGGCCCGCGTCGACATGACAACCGCGTCGGTCACGGATAATGTCGGCGGCGTATCCACCACGATGTGGTCGTACTGCTCGCGCAGTTCCGCCAAGACGTCCTTCATATTGGAAGAGGCCAGCAATTCGGCCGGGTTGGGTGGAGGCGTGCCCGCCGGCAAAATGAATAATCCAGGCAGAATGCTCGAGCGAACGGTAGCCTGCTGTAGTGTGGCATTTCCGGTGAGTACGTTGCTAAGCCCCGTCTTCGGCCCCATGCCGAGCGTCTTGTGAATGCTGGGACGCCGCAGATCGGCATCAATCAGCAACACCCGGACGCCCTTCTGCGCTAAGACAATCGCTGTGTTGATGCTGGTTGTGGTCTTTCCCTCCTGGGGAAGCGCGCTGGTGATCAGAATAACCTTCGGCGGCGCGCCCAATGAGGTCAGGAGCAGCGAAGTTCGCAGAGCACGATAAGACTCCGCCATTTGTGATTGTGGCCTTGATTGGGTGATCAACTCGACTACTTCTTTTGAAGAAGCCACCGAAAGCCGCTGTTTCATGCTCATCTCAACCCCAGCTTTTAATCCGAGCGGAATCAATCCCAGCGAGGGCAGCGCGGAAAGCGCTTGCGCCTGCTCCGGGGTGCGTACCGTGTTATCGATGCCTTCAAGCAGAAATGCCAGCCCAACACCCGTAGTCAGACCCAAGGCGAGTGCAAAGGAAAGATTTCGCGGGACGTTCGGCTCAGCCGGGTACATGGGCACGCGAGCCTCATCCACGGGCCGGATGTTATTCGATCTCAATCCAGCGGTGACTCCGGCTTCCTTCAATTTTTCCAGCAGGCCTTCGTACAGTGTGCGGTTCGTCTCGACATCACGCTTCAAAAGGCTGTAGTCAATGGCGCTCTCGTTTAATTTATTGGCTTCCTGTTTTTGCTTATCGAGCGCGGCGCGCAGCATCGTCTCGCGCTGTAGCGCAGCGAGATAGTCGCTGCGGACCCGCGACACAATTTTCTTCATTTCCACCTGGATCTGCGCATCCACCTCTTTCATTTGACTATTCATTTGGGCGACCTTCGGGTAGGAAGGCCCGAACTGGGTGCTGAGCTGCGCCACCTGAATTTTCAAATCCGCCTGCTGTTCCCGCAGCTTTTCGAGCAAAGAAGAGATCGCCGCTCCGCCGGGCGCTCAGGGTGTTGGGATCAGCCTGAGAGAGCAGCTCGGGGCTGCTGCTGAGCGTGAGCCGGTACGTGGCTTCCTTGCGGATGCGGTCATTGGTGGCGTCGGTATGGGCCTTGTTCAGGTCGTTCAGCTTGGCGGTAATGATGTTCTGCTTTTCATCGATGCCGAGGATCTCATGCTCCTTCTGGTACTTGACCAGCTTCTCCTGCGAGGTCTCGACCTTCATCTGCAAATCGATGAGTTGCTTGGAAAGCCAATCCGAAGCCTGCATGGTCGATTCGAATCGAGTTTTGAAATTCTGCTCGATGTAGGTGTGGATCAATGCGTTCACTGCACGCGCGGCCAAATCTTTATCGGCGCTGCGGTAATGAATATCAATGACGCGCGTATTGGGCCGCAGCGAAACCTGCAAGCTCCCCTTGAACGCAGCCAACAATTCCGAGGTGCTGGCAGAGTCAGGCTGGAGCGCGTCCGTGGTTAACTCCAGGGAAGAAGGTTGAGTATCTCCGCTGCCACCGAATTCTGGCCGCTTGTCCAGATTTAGCTGCTTGATGACCTGGAGGGCCAGCAAATCACTTCTCAAAATACTGACCTCGGTATCCAAATCAGAGGGATCGTAGTCGATCGCGCCGTTTGCGCTGTCTTTCAGATTGAGCACCGCAGGATCGATTTTGTTTATAGCGATGCTGCCTGCGGCATCGTAAATTCGTGTGGTCCTCATAGTCGCGATCGCGACTACCCCAAAAATAATAAGTACGCTGCTGATGACGATCCACTTACGTTTTATGAGAACGCGCAGATACTCCCGCAGCATCGAATCCTGTGCCTGAACTTGGGGGTAGTAAGTGGACGCTAGCTGGCGGTTAAGTTCGATGGGTAAAACCGGTGGAGCTTCGCGCAGAACCTGGCCATTTCCCGGGATCATCGGTGAAGCATCCATCCATGCTCCTTAAAACAACCAGCGCCAGCCTCTTGCCATCGCGGCGGGCACCGGCCGCCAAAATAGCCGACAAACAAATTTTCTGCTGAATAGTCGTGCGTATCTTAGCAGCGGCTAAACAGCGCTGATCGTAATCAGGCTGGTTCCTGGCGATGAGTTAGCCGCTGAACGTGCAAAGCGCAGCACACATCTCCGGCTATAATCCGACTCAATTCAACGAGGCTGAATGATGAATTGGTCGGAGCAGGTCGTGCTCGTTACCGGAGGTACGGGTTCATTCGGCAGGAAATTTGTGGAGCTCATGCTCCACGAGTACCATCCGCAAAAGCTCATCATCTTCAGCCGCGACGAACTCAAGCAGCACGACATGCGCGCCGCTGGGTTTGATGATCCCAGCTTGCGTTACTTCATCGGCGATGTGCGCGACCCGCAGCGTCTGGAGCGCGCGCTCTCCGGAGTAAGCGTGGTTGTTCATGCCGCTGCCCTCAAGCAGGTGCCGGCCTGTGAATACAACCCGTTCGAGGCGATTCAGACCAACATCATGGGTGGCCGCCACGTCATTGATGCGGCCATTAATCAGGGTGTGCAGCGAATTCTGGCGTTGAGCACGGACAAAGCGGTGAACCCGATTAATCTGTACGGCGCTACAAAACTCTGCGCGGAGAAAATGTTCGTGCAGGCCAATGCCTACGCCGGCGCGCAGAACACGCGCTTCAGTTGCGCACGCTATGGGAACGTCGTTGGCAGCCGAGGCAGCGTGATTCCTGTATTTCTCGAACAACGCAAGCGCGGCAGAATCACCATCACCGATCCGCGAATGACGCGTTTTTGGCTCACACTCGATCACGGAGTCAGATTTGTTGTGAATTGCATCGAGCGCATGCACGGCGGAGAAATTTTTGTCCCGAAGATTCCCAGCATGAGCCTGCTCGAAATAGCCGAGGCCGTCGCTCCTGAATGCGATGTCGAGTACATCGGCATCCGCGCAGGAGAAAAATTGCATGAGGTGCTGGTGTCAGAAGACGAAGCACGCCACACGCTGGAAATAGAAGATTTGTTCGTTATCCAGCCAGCGCATTCCTGGTGGC
>QIAB01000058.1:68569-82130 GCA_003225455.1 Acidobacteriota bacterium | reverse complement strand
TCGCCGGCTTCGGAAAGAATCCGACTTCTCAAGCCGCAATGCGCGACCGCATGAGGACGGCATGAGCGTAAACGCGCCTGTCCGCGAAACGCTGGCTATTGATGGTGGACAGCCGGTGCGCGAGACCCTGCTGCCTTATGGCCGCCAGTCGATCGATGAAGATGACATTCAGGCGGTTGTGGAAACGCTGCGCTCAGATTGGTTGACCACCGGACCCAAGGTTGGCGAGTTCGAAGAAGCTTTCGCGGCATGGGTGGGCGCCAAACATGCGATCAGCTTCAGCTCCGGGACGGCAGCGCTGCATGCAGCCGCGTTTGCTGCCGGATTGCAACCGGGCGATGAGGCAATCACTTCTCCACTGACTTTCGCCGCCACGGCTAATTGCCTGCTCTACCAGGGCGCCAGGCCAGTATTCGCCGATGTTTCTCCGGATAGCTTGACGCTCGATCCCGAGCAAGCGGGTTCCAAAATAACTTCGCGCACACGCGCGATCGTACCGGTTGATTACGCCGGCCACCCTGCCGATTTGGATTCCATTCTCCGATTGGCAGAGCGTTACGGATTAGTGGTGATCGAAGATGCCTGTCATGCGCTTGGCGCAGAGTATCGAGGAAGGCGGATTGGAAGCATTTCCCACATGACCGTGTTTAGCTTTCATCCGGTGAAGCATTTGACGACCGGCGAAGGCGGCATGGTTACAACTGAGAACGCCGAATTTGCAAAAACTCTGCGTTGCTTCCGCAATCACGGAATCAGCAGCGACGCGCGCCATCGCCAAGCTGTGGGCCAGTGGCATTACGAAATGGTTCTGCTGGGATTCAATTACCGGCTCACGGACATCGCCTGTGCCCTCGGCCTTCAGCAACTGAAAAAGCTGGGAGCGAATCTGTCACGACGAAAGCAAATTGCCGCTCGTTACGACGCGGGGTTCCGCGAAATTCCCGAGATTATTTGTCCTGCGGTTCGCCCGGAAGTTAATCCAGCCTGGCACCTGTATCCCATTCGCCTAGATTTGAACAAACTGAACGCTAGTCGAGGCGAGATTTTCCGCGCTATGCGTGCCGAAAACATCGGCGTGAATGTTCATTACATTCCGGTTCATCTTCATCCCTATTACCGCGATCGCTTTGGATATCAGGGAGGAGAATTTCCGGTGGCAGAGAATGCTTACCAGAGCCTGATCAGCCTTCCGATGTTTCACGGGATGAACGACGGGGATGTGGAGGATGTGATCCAAGCGGTTAGGAAAGTTGTAGACCACTATTCGTCTTAGCAAGCACGTCGGACCCACAGGCAGAGGATGCTGCGCGCGCGGCTCGCCACTGCGCTATTAGGAGGCTGAAATGTCGAATGGAGCCATCTACGTGATTACCCAGGATCAACGATACTTAGATCTATTGCTCACGTCCGCAGCCAGTCTGAAACGCGCGATGCCCGATTTGCCAATAACCGTCTTCTCGCAATTCCCAGTCGAGAGTACCTATTTCCAAAACGTTGTTTTGGTCAGACCGAGTCACGACGGTTTTTTCGATAAGGCCGACCTGATCAGGCGATCGCCTTATGAGCGGACGCTGTTCATCGATGCTGATACGTACGTGGTCGAATCCTTTCCAGAGCTGTTTTCAGTATTGGATCGCTTTGACCTTGCGGCCACGCACGAAGAATATCGCAGCACCGATTGGTTCAACCGGTACCCCCAGCCAGACATTCCTCTCAGTTTTCCAGAGTTTAATACTGGAATCCTGCTGCTCAAACGTTCAGATAGGATGGACGGCGTGCTTCAGCGCTGGAGTGATTTGTACCGAGCGTATCTGTCAGAAGAGCCGGATCGTCGGATGAATGATCAGCCTTTTTTTCGAGCTGCCGCTTACTACGGCGATGTTCGCGTGGCAACACTAACCAGGGAATATAAGTGCAAATTTCGTGGGCAGGGATATCTCAACGGCCCAGTGAAGATTCTCCATGGCCACGTTAAGTTTCAGCTGAACTCCGGTCAGGTAAGCAAGGCTGTCAGGGTTTTGAATAGGAGCAATAAACCGCGTGTCTACATTGCCGGCAAGGTGTATGAGCAGAAGATCGTTGGAAGGCTTGTAGGCCGCCGAAAAGCACGGAAAGTCGCGAGCTTTCCAGAATTGCCGGGGTCGATCACTTTGCTGCGTGCGAGGCGACTTAAGGAGATAGCCAGGCAACTGGGCGTCGCTGGAATACTGGCCAAAGTATTTGTAACGAAATGAAATTGAAGGGAGCAGGTAATGAGAATTCGCGCGGTGCTTTTCCTTAACGACCTGCGCGAAGGAGGACGACTTTGGCCCGGCATCAGATGGCGTCGCTAGCGATCATTCAGGCTCGCATGGGAAGCACTCGCCTGCCTGGCAAAGTCTTGCTGGGCGTGGGAACGGAGAGCGTGCTGGGTCGCGTGGTTCAGCGGCTTCGCCGCGCCGCGCTTATTGATGGCGTCGTTGTTGCCACAACGGATCGTCCGAGTGACGCTGCCATCATTCGCGAATGTAACGGCCTTCAGGTCGCGTGTCTTCGCGGCTCAGAGAACGATATCCTTGATCGTTATCGGCAAGCGGCCAAATGGTTCGGTGCGGAAGTCATCGTCCGCATCACATCCGATTGCCCATTGATCGATCCTGAGTTGGTCGATGCAACAATCCAAGCATTCTTCAGCCAACCTTGCGATTACGCCAGCAACGCGCTTGAACGCACCTACCCCAGAGGGCTTGATACAGAAGTGTTCACGATCGCTGCACTGGAGAGGGCTTGGCGCGAAGCGCGCAAACCGTACGAACGAGAGCACGTGACTCCGTATATCTACGAGCACCCCGAGTTATTCCGCCTGGTATCAGTTCGTGCTGAGTGCGATTACAGCGCCTATCGTTGGACTCTCGATACGCCTGCGGATCTGCGACTGATTCGCGCTATCTATGCTCGATTTGGTGATCGAGACTATTTTGGGTGGCGGGCAATCTTGGCTCTCATGGAGCGGGAACCGGAACTCGCGGGATTGAATGCGCACATAGCACAGAAAGCCGTACATGCTTGAACGCCAGGTTCCATCCGGAACACCAATGGCGGCCAGGTGAAAATTCTTCTCCTCCATCCCGATGATTCCCCTGAGCAGGGTCCGTGGTGCCAGCAAGACTGGGATCGAGTCATCGATTTGGGAAAAGGCGGATACGATTTCTACAAGTGCTTGGCTTGTCAATTTAGCTGTCCAGTGATCCCGCTCGATTCGCTGCGGACGGGGTTGCGTGAATTCGAACGCGTTCGAGAGGTATTTGAAAGCGGAAAGAACCGTTTGTTGGACGGCGAGGGTCTCGATTGGTGGGAGCTGACGGCGGTATTCTTCCATCAGCAGATCGAGCTGCTCGGAATTCTGCGCCGTTTTGCGGACAAGCTCGGAGATAGTGATCAGGTCTTTGTCACCCGCCCGAGCTTCTACACCGGCACCTTGCGCTTTGTGCTTGGCAATCAGCTCCACTTTTTTTCAGCTCGACCTTCTGCGATACGATCTGCGTTGCGCTACCTCCGCGTAGCAACCAGGTTCCCGGTAGCTCAACTGGCGGAAATCTTTTGGGACAAATACGATCCCTGTTATTCGCTGCGCCGCCGTTTCTGCGCCAAGCGAAAGCCATCACGCAATCCAGTCGTTCTGCTGCCCAGTGCCTACGTGAATGTTTCACGCATGGCGACTGCGTATGCCCGCACAGTTCCGGAGATGGATTTCTTGCTGGTTGCAACCCGGCGGAGCGGTTGGCTGGTGGAGGCTTCGACGAATGTCGCAGTGGCGAAACTTGCGTCCTACGCAAAAAATGATCCGGCCACCGCGCGTGAGTACCACGATCTGTCACGGCAATGGCAAGATCTTCGGGCAGATCTCGAGTCTATTCCAGAAATCGCCATGCTCGGGCGTTTGGAATTCCTCGACTCCTTCCCCAAACTTCTGCGGCAGGGTCTGGCTATACGTGACGCGTGGCAGTATGTGTTTGAGACCGAGTCGGTGAAAGCGGTTCTTTGTGCCGACGACAGTAATCCCTATACTCGCATTCCCGTTCTCCTGGCTCGCAATCGCGAAATTCCGACAATCGCCTGCCATCACGGCGCCCTCGATGGCGGCCATCTCTTTAAGCAAAGTCACGCGGACGTAATCTTGGCCAAGGGCAGAATGGAAGAGGATTACCTGGTCAGAGTTTGTGGGGTGTCCGGAGAACGAGTCGAAATCGGCGCGGCTGGGCGTTCACCCTGGACAAATGGACGGCGAAATCGCGATCAGGCAACCTTTATCACATTTTTCTCCGAGCCTTACGAAGTTGCCTCGGCCCGAGGGGACGAGTTTTATCGTGACCTTCTGCCGCGCCTGGCAGATCTGGCGCTCAAAACCGGTCGCAAGCTTGTAGTGAAGCTACATCCGTTCGAGAGCCGGCGGGAACGAAAGAGATTGATCAAAAAGATCTTAAGCCGAGAGCAGCAGCGCATGACCACACTTGTGAGCGGCGCTCTTTCCGAAGATCTGCTGCAAAAAACATGGGCCGGCATTACCGTGCTTTCTACAGCCGCGACCGAGTGCGCGGCGCGCGGAATTCCTTGCTTTCTGTGTGGCTGGCTGGAGTACTCGCACTGCGGCTACATCGATCAATTTGAAAAATTCCGCGTAGGGCAAGTGTTGCGATCGCCGGAAGAGATCGCTGAAATCCCGCAACTCATTATGCACTACCGCCAGCCCGAGGTTCCGGGTAATTTGTGGCAGCCGATCACAAGCGCTCGTTTGCGGGAGTTATTCTCCGGCGCCGGAAAATATGATCACGCTTTCGCGAGTTGAGTAGCATGAGTTCGCAGACACTATTAATTCGCGCTGACGCCAATGTTGGAATCGGCACTGGACACGTGATGCGCTGCCTGGCGCTGGCGCAGGCGTGGCAGGATCGGGGCGGCGATGTTGTATTTGCAATGGCGGAGTCGAACGCCGGAATTGATGAAAGGCTGTGCAGCGAGCAGGTCCGGATTACCAAACTGGACGCGATACCCGGTAGCGTGGATGACGCGGCTGACACTGCACGGCTCGCGCGATCTCTTCAGACGAGCTGGACGGTTGTCGATGGTTATCGGTTTGACTCCGCATATCAGCGCTTTTTGAAAGATGAAGGACTCAAGCTGCTGGTTCTCGATGATTACGGTCATGCCCGTCACTACTGCGCAGACGTCGTCCTCAACCAAAACATTTCCGCGAACGAGAGCATGTACGCTTCGCGAGAAAAGTACACGCGCCTTTGTCTGGGGCTCGAGTATGTGCTCCTGCGACGCGAATTCAAGCCATGGCGAGACTGGAAGCGCGAGATTGCGCCAATAGCAAGAAAAATATTGATTACGATGGGCGGAAGTGATCCCGAGGACGTTACATCTACTATCTTGCGCGCCATGCGCCTGGTTGAAATTGACGGACTCGAATTAATGGTTATTGTGGGCGGCGGTAACCCCCACGGCGAATCGCTCGAAAAAGAAGCGGCACATTCAGGAGAGGCGGTACGCCTGTGCCTAAATGTGCCGAACATTCCCGAGCTGATGTCTTGGGCAGACATTGCCATCTCCGCCTCAGGCTCAACCTGTTGGGAACTGTGTTTTCTTGGCCTTCCAGCGGCTTTAATCGATCTCGCCGCAAACCAGCGCCCAATCGCGCGGGCGCTTGATCAGGACGGAATATCAGTTCACCTTGGCAGCAGCCATGCGCTGTCTGGTGATGAAATCGCAGCAAAGGTGAAAGCATTGTTATTGTCGCACTCAACTCGCGGCGCCATGTCGGAACGAGCGCGGCGGCTAGTTGATGGGCGGGGAGCGGAGCGAATCGTTTCGATCCTGCAAAGCTTAGGCTTACGCCTCCGCCCGGCTGAACACGCGGACTGCCGCATGATCTGGGAATGGGCCAGCGATCAAGACGTGCGCGCGGTTTCTTTTTCAGGCCAAGCGATCGGCTGGGAGCAGCATGTGCGGTGGTTCCATGCCAAGCTGCGCGATAAAAATTCAATATTTTTCGTGGCCACCGATCTAGAGAACGTGCCGATCGGACAAGTGAGATACGATCTCGCGGGCACGCATGCGGTAGTGTCGGTTAGCCTCGCGTCCCAATTCCGCGGGAAAGGCTACGGCACGCCGATTTTGAGTATGGCTGCGGAAGAGTTGTTCCGCAAAACAGTTGTAACCGCAATTGATGCCTACGTGAAGCCCAGTAATGAAGCTTCCCTTCGGCTGTTCACTAAGGCAGGATTTTCGTCCGGAGCTCCAGCAAGTGTCGGCGGGCAGCTCGCGCTCCACTTCACCTTGCAGAAACGATGTGACGTATGAGCAGCGCCATCGAAATCAATGGCCGTGTGATTGCTCCGGGATTTCCCGTCTACATCGTCGCCGAGCTTTCCGCTAATCACAATCAAAGCTTTGATCGGGCGGTGAAACTCATTCACGCGGCGAAAGTTGCCGGAGCAGATGCCATCAAGCTGCAAACCTACACGCCCGACACGATTACCATTGCGAGCGATCGCGAATACTTTCGCATTAACGCAGGCACGCTCTGGGACGGACGCACGCTGCACGAACTCTATGCTGAGGCCTACACGCCTTGGGACTGGCAGCCCAAGCTCAAGCAGGTGGCTAATGGATTGGGGCTGGATCTGTTCTCAACGCCATTCGACGCAACGGCGGTCGACTTTTTGGAAGAAATGAATGTGCCAGCATACAAGGTCGCGTCGTTTGAGTTGGTAGACATCCCGCTGATAAGAAAAATAGCTCGCACTGGCAAGCCGCTGATTATTTCCACGGGAATGGCGACACTCGAGGAGATTCAAGAAGCGGTCACAGCAGCTCGCGAAGCTGGCGCCGCTCAGATCGCACTGCTGAAGTGCACGAGCGCGTATCCGGCTTTACCCGATGATATGAATTTGCGCACGATCCCGGAGTTGGCGAACCGGTTCGGCGTCCCCGCTGGCCTTTCAGATCACACCCTTGGCATCGCAGTTCCTGTAGCAGCCGTCGCGCTCGGAGCATGCTTTATTGAAAAGCACATCACGCTGTCCCGTTCGCAAAAGGGACCAGACAGCGAATTCTCTCTGGAACCTCAGGAATTTGAGGCGATGGCGGACGCAGTCCACACCGCCGAGCGAGCTCTCGGCAAAGTTCAGTTTGGCGCAGGTATCGAAGAAGCTAACAGCCGGGTATTCCGCCGCTCGTTGTTTGTAGTGCAGGATGTGAAACAGGGCCAATTGCTCAGTGATCAAAACATCCGTTCTATCCGTCCCGCGCACGGACTGCACACCCGCCATCTCCCAGAAGTTCTGGGCCGACGTGCGTCACGAGACATCGAAAGAGGGACGCCGTTGAGCTGGAACCTGGTTCGGAAGTGATTCCGAGGAACCGTTCTCGCAAATTGTTGCCCTCCTGGTTTTCTCGTAGTCTTGTCACCAGTGTCCGCAACAGCAATCAACCCGCCTGCTGAAAACGTAGTCGCAGATCTCGGGTCCTCGAAAGCAGCGGTCTTCCAGCAGCACATGGGCCACGTTTCGCGGCATTCCTCAGTATTTTTCGCCGGAACAATCTTCACCGCGGCCACCGCTTACATATTCAAGGTTTATCTCGCCAGGGTGTTGGGGGCCGAAGCACTCGGTATTTACGCGTTGGGTATGACATTGGTGGGCTTCATCAGCGTCTTCAATGCCCTTGGGCTTCCTCAATCCGCAGTTCGATTCGTTGCAAAATATTGCGCCACGGGCGATATGGAACTCCTCCGCGGATTTCTGGGACGCAGTCTCCTTCTTCTGCTTACTTCGAATCTAGTTTTTGCTGGAGGACTATTACTATTCGGGCCTTGGATTTCCACTCACTTCTACCACACGGCTAAGCTGATCCCATATGTAGGATTCTTCGCGGCGATCATGTTCGTGGGAGCTTTCACTACATTCTTCGGGCAAGTACTCGCCGGTTACAAGGACGTCGCACGCCGCACGCTGATTACCAGCTTCATCGGCCCCCCACTGACCATGGCCCTTTCGGCTTTGCTCCTCTCAATCGGGCTGGGGCTGAGTGGATACTTGTTCGCACAGATTGCCGCAGCCACTGTTGTTTTGTTCCTCCTGTTCTGGATGGCTTGGAAGCTCACGCCTCAAGATGCCCGGCTATTCTCTTCCGGCCTCCGGCCGATTGATAAAGATGTGATCTCGTTTTCGGCGGCAGCTTTCGGGGTGAGTTTCCTTGAATTCCAGATGTCGCAGATCGATAAAATACTGATCGGCTTCTATGGCAATACTCGGGAGCTTGGAATTTACACCGTCGCGGCATCACTGGTCGCCTTCGTTCCTGTCGTTCTGCAATCAGTGAATCAGATATTCTCCCCCACCATCGCCAATCTGCACGCTCGGGGAGATATTGAGCTGTTGGGCCGAATGTTCCGTTGCCTGACAAAATGGATTTTGGGACTAACCCTGCCTCTCGCCGCGGTGCTAGTCGTTTTTGCTGCTCCGTTGATGCGTGTTTTCGGTCCAGAGTTCGAAAGGGGTTGGCCAATCCTTCTCGTAGGGACCATCGGTCAGCTGATAAATTGCGGCGTCGGGTCAGTCGGGTATCTGTTGCTCATGTCCGGGTATCAGAATTCGTTAGTGCGAATCCAAACAGCGATGGCAATCGTAGTCGTAATTTTGAGCCTGATGCTCATTCCTAAATGGGGCATCATCGGCGCAGCAATTGCCGTGGCAATCACGAATGCCTTAATGAACCTTTGGTGCCTGGCAGAGGTCAAGCGCAAGCTAGGACTGTTTCCATACAATCGTCGCTATCTAACCTTGCTCCTGCCGTTTGCTATTACGCTGATGTTGTTATTGCTCTTACGAAGAGGTCTTGCCCCGATCCGGCCAGAGTGGATTGCAATTGGTTTGGGACTTGTCGTCGCTTACGCCGGTTTCATCGTCACGGCGCTGGCATTCCGGCTAGAGGCGGATGACCGACTAATTGCGCAGACTATCTGGTCTTGGATTTTCGGTCTGATTCGGCGAGCGGAGGTAGACATATGATTGAAGACGCCTCGCGTTTGATCCAGCTGCCCGCATCGCTTTGTGAAGCCGCTGAGCAGCGATTCGGAGCTCGTTTCGGCAGCCTGGAAGAACTTCTAATTTTTGTGCTAAGTGAATTGGCCCGCGATGATGCCCACATGGCTGAAGCCGAACAGCGCATCATTGAGCAGAGGCTGAAAGAGCTCGGATACATCTGAACATTGGCATTGCCCAAGACTAACGCGTGATCGATTTCACTCAAAAGTTGTGGCATCGCCGAAGAGTCCCTAAGACGAATGGCCTATCGTTCTCTCGCCCGCTGGTGATCCTCCAGAGTGATGACTGGGGACGCGTGGGCGTGCGCGATCGCGAGGGTTACGAACAGCTTCGCGCCAACGGGATTCGGCTCGGACAGCATCCTTACGATTTCTACACGTTGGAAACTGCTAAAGACGTAACCGCCATCTCCGGTCTGTTGAAGCGCCACTGTGATGGGACCGGCCGACCCGCCTGTCTGGTAATGAATTTCATTCTTGCTAATCTCAATTTTGCAAAAACCGAAGAGGCCGGATACCGAGAGCTTCACCTATTGCCTCTAACCCGCGGACTGCCGGGTCATTGGAAGCGACCGGGCCTGTTTGAGGCCTACAAGCAAGGCATAGCCGATGGAGTTTTGTTTCCCGCTCTGCATGGGCTGACTCATTTTTGCCGCCGGGCGGTGGAGCATGCGCTCTCTGAAAATGCAGAGCGGAGTGCCTTGCTGAAGACTTGTTGGCAGGCAGAGACTCCGTATATCTATTGGCGGATGCCCTGGGTTGGATACGAATATTGCAATCCGGAAAAGCCCCATGCTGGCTTCTTGGACTCGGAGAGCCAGGCAAGCCTGATTCAGCAGGCCGCGGCATATTTCAAGAAATTGTTCTCCGCCGCTCCGGTTTCAGCTTGCGCGCCCGGCTATCGCGCCAACCACGACACGCATGCTGCCTGGTCGGCATGCGGGGTGCGCGTCGCGCAAAACGGCAGCGGCACGCCTCTGCCGCCTTATATGGACGATTGGGAAATTTTGAATCTTCACCGCATGATCGACTTCGAGCCCACTCAGCGGGACTTGCCTACCGAAAAGTACGTTGAGGTCGCGGCGGACTGCTTCGCGCGTGGCATCCCGGCAGTAATCTCGGTGCATTCCATCAATTTTCATTCTTCCGTGAGGAATTTCCGCGGCCCCACGTTGCGGGCGCTGGATCAGCTCCTCTCTGCGTTGGAGGCGAAGTATCCGAATCTGCTTTACGTTCACGATGGCGATCTGTACGAAATCGTGAACCAGGGCAAGTACAAAGCGATGCACCGAGCGGTTTCCGTCGGCGTAAAGCAAATGGAGTTAGCAAAATCTGCCGCGCGTGGAGCGCATTGATGACCGGGCTCCGTTCGCTCATTCTGGTTACAATCGATTGCCTGCGAGCCGACCATGTGGGCTTTCTCGGCTATGCGCGGCCAACTACTCCGTTTCTGGACTCGCTCGCCGCTGAAAGTTTTGTCTTTTCAAATGCGATCGCCGCCGGCGTCCCGACCTACTATTCGTTTCCAGCAATCATGGCCTCGCGCTTTCCCCTGGCATTCGGCCGAGACGTGATCGGATTGGCACCCAGTGAGACCAGCCTGGCTTCCATTCTGCGGGGTGCAGGCTATGCGACGGCGGCTTTTCTTGCTGGCAATCCGTATCTATCGCCGCGTTTCGGCTACGATTCCGGCTTCGATGTTTTCCACGATTTTTTAGATGCCGAGTTGGCGGAACAACTCGCAGCGACAGAAGCAACGGCTTTACACCGCTGGAATGAGCGGGTAGCTGCGACCTGTCACAAGATCGTGCCTCTTGGCCCGCTTTATGACGAACTTTATTTCCGATACTGCCAAAAAATCGCCTCGCCTGCAGCGCCTTCGCTTGATGAAATGCGTCGCTTTCCATCCGCCGGGCTAATTGTCGATCACGCAAGTGAGTGGCTGTCTGGAATTGCTGGACAGCCGTTCTTTTTGTGGATCCATTTGATGGACCCGCATTCCCCGTACTATCCGCCGCGGCAAGCTCTTGAGCTGATGGGCGACCACGGCATAACCGACGCGCGAGCACGATATCTGAACTCGTTCTGGAATCGGGACGATGTTGGAGTGAACCGTCTGAAACGGTATCGCGAAGAAGTCCTCCGGCTTTACGATGCAGGGATTCGCTGGGCCGACGAACAGATGGGCCGTCTAGTGAATGCTCTCCGCCGCTTCGGGCTGTGGGACAAATGTGTCCTGGCGCTTACCGCTGATCATGGTGAAGAATTTCTGGAACACGGCGGACGTTATCATGCACCGAAGATTACCGAGGAACTCATTCGTGTGCCGCTCGTTATACGCGTTCCCCGTGTAACAGCCAGATCACAGGCAATGCAGCGGCACACCGCCTTCAGCCTGCTCGATCTTGCGCCCACGCTGCTCGACACAATTGACATTCCGTCGCCCGGCAGCTTTATGGGACGAAGCCGTTGGCCATTTTTGACGACTCGTGACGGCGCAGCAGCAGTTACTGAGTGTGTTAGCGGATGCACGAATCCATTCCACACCGGTGATCGCCTCGGCCCGCGAATTCTGGGAATCCGCGAAGAGCGGTACAAACTGGTAATCGACTTCGGCGCGGGGTGTGAACAATTGTTCGATCTGGAGAAAGACCCAGGCGAGAAGGAGCCGTTGTCTCCGGATGCCGAAAAAGCAGTCAGGCGGCGGCTCCTCGATCAGGCTCGCTTTCACCTTATAAATTCCGGACGGGCGGGTGATTCCGAATACAGGCTCCGAGCGCGCCTGCGTGATCTTCAGTTCGAATGCGACAGCTTATAGGTTGGGAATTTCTGTTCAGCATCAGATTCGCGCTTACCAGAACAGCATGAATCCTATTCGCCTTCTAGTCGATAGCTTCGCCGACAAGGATCTGCCGAACGCGCAAATGGGGAACGCGCGCGAGATAATCCGTAGACTTAATCCGGCAGAGTTCCATGTGAGCGTGTTTACGGTTGGCGAACAGGATGCTGCCATTGCGCAGCGGTCGAACACACGGCTCATCCGTCTTCCCTCACACCGGCAGACTCCACGGATTTTCCGGGAGTTAGTTTTCGGAGATCATGACATTCTCTTTTATGCAAAATCTTCCCCGGCGACCAAGTGGTACATGCGGCTTCCACGAAAGTTCAAGCGTGATCGGGTGAGCATCGGAACGGTTGAATCGCAAGCTGACCTGCGTAACGAACCTTCAATCGCGCCCGAAGCCGTGCGTCTCTGGGAACAAACGGTGCTGCGATGTGATTACTTGTTCAGCAACTCGCTTTCGGTCCAGAAGAGCCTGAGCGCTGAATACGGCCTGCGCAGCGAGATTGTCTCCACAGGAGTAGACACGCTTTTTTTCCAACCGGCGCTTAATCGTGGGCCGAATCTGC
Organism: Acidobacteriota bacterium; assembly: GCA_003225455.1. Lineage (GTDB taxonomy): Bacteria > Acidobacteriota > Terriglobia > Terriglobales > Acidobacteriaceae > QIAB01. Next base: position 69,631 of record QIAB01000058.1, on the reverse strand, counting down.
GGCCCCGTGTCATTTTCACCGGCTCTTTGCGGCCTTTCAAGGGACCACAGATTGTGCTGGACGCAGCCGCACGGTTTCCTCGGGCGGATTTCGTTCTGGCGGGTACTGGACCAATGGGAGCAGAGCTGAAAGATAGAGTGCAGCGCGAGCATCTCACCAATGTGCAGCTCTTGGGATTGCTGAAGGCGGACGATCTGCGACGCGAGTATCAGAACTCCGACATTTTTCTGTTTCCCTCAACCTGGGAGGGTTCGCCGAAGGTAATCCTGGAGGCTGCAGCGTGTGGCTTACCAGTGATCGCACGCAAGAACTATGAGCCTGAGACGGTGATTGATGGCGAGACCGGATACCTGGCCGGCGATGACGTCGAACTCTATCGTCGGCTGGAAGACCTGCTGCAATCTCCCGATTTGCGCAAAAAATTCGGACGAGCGGGCCGGAGACATGCCCAGCGCTTCGATTGGGATGCAATCACCCGCCGTTGGGGGGAGATATTTCTCGAGCTGACATCGCGCAGGAGATTCCGCGCAGCAGCGTAAGCGCAAGCCTGCCCCTGTTGCTTGAAGCAACGCCCGGGGCGAGGAAGCGACTGCACGTGCTCACGCTTACTCCGTTTTATCCCTTTGCTGGCGATGATGCTCAGGGCTGCTTCGTGGCCGAACCACTATCCGCCCTGGAGGAATTAGGAATCAGTAATAGCGTGCTGGCCGTTCGGCCGTTTTATCGGGGCCGAGCCCGGCCCTGCAAATCTGCACCCGCTGCATACTCGAAGGGTTATTTTTCACTCCCAGGCACAATTGGATTGCCGGTTTCTGGGGCTTCCCTTTTCGCCGGCATTCTTCATGAGGTTCGGCGGCTTCATAAGCGCAACCCGGTGCACCTTATTCACGCCCATTCCCCACTGCCTTGCGGGCACGCCGCAGCATTGCTCAACCGGCACTTGGGCATTCCGTTTGTCGTTTCAGTTCACGGACTCGACGCATTCTTTACGAATCAGGTCGGCGGATATGCCGGCAAATGGTGTAAGCGCATTTCGCAGCAAGTCTATCGCTCGGCGCGTGC
>QIAB01000058.1:64735-68539 GCA_003225455.1 Acidobacteriota bacterium | reverse complement strand
AACGAGTGCGCGACGAGGTAACAAAAAATATTGATGGACCACTCTCGACCACAGTGGTTTATAACGCAGCCAATCCCGATCGTTTCTACCCCGAACTGAGCTCCTCGCCACCGAATGTCGTCCTCAGCGTGGGAAATCTGATTCCCATCAAAGGCCATGAACTGCTATTGCGGGCCTTCGCTGCAATTGAGCTGTGCCATCCCACTACGCGTTGCGAAATTATCGGTGATGGCCCCGAGCGCTCGCGGCTCAGCGCACTTAGCTCACGGCTTGGCATCGCAAAAAAAGTAAATTTTCTCGGGCGCCAGGGTCGAACCCAGGTTGCCGATGCCATGCGCCGCTGTGTCGTATTTGCCTTGCCGAGTCATTATGAAGGTCTGGGCTGTGTTTACCTGGAAGCGATGTCTGCGGGTAAGCCCGTCATCGCCTGCCGAGGACAGGGCATTCAAGAGGTTATTCAGCACGGCATCAACGGCTTTCTGATTGATCCCGACGATGTGCACGCACTCACTGAAACGCTTTCCGTACTGCTGGCAAATCCGCAACTCCGCAAGGACATCGGCCGCAATGCACGGTTAACCATCTTGCGGTCCTTCACGCTCGCACATCAGGCTGAGCGTCTCGCACAGGTTTACCGCGGGTGCCTGGCTTGAGGCGCCTGGCGATTATTACCGAAATCATCGCACCGTATCGCATTCCGGTTTTCAATGCCCTCGCCGAGCATCCGGAAATTGACCTTCACGTTATCTTTCTCGCCGAAACCGACTCCACCCAGCGGCAATGGGTCGTTTACAAAGACGAGATCAGATTTTCGTATGAAGTTCTTCCTTCCTGGCGACGACGATTGCGTAAGCAGAATCTATTGGTCAATTGGGGCGTGACTGCAGCTCTGCGGCGTGCCGCACCAGACGTAATTGTCTGCGGAGGCTACAACTACGTCGCCTCTTGGCGCTCGCTGTCCTGGGCACGGGATGCTGGTGTCCCATTTCTTTTATGGGTCGAAAGCACGGCCAAAGACCAGCGTCGTAACAGATCTCGGATTGAAGCCCTGAAGAAAAGATTCATGCAGGAGTGCAGTGGCTTCATTGTGCCTGGAAAGGCTTCGTTCGAGTACGTCAGGAAATTCGGCATCTCCCCCCCGAAAATCTTTGTCGCTCCCAATGCGGTAGACACGCAGTTTTTCACTCGGCGCGCAGGGGAAGCCCGGCGCGACGCCGCTGCGCACTGCAAAGCACTGGATGCGCCATCTCGTTTTTTCCTCTTTGCGGGCAGATTGATACCTGAAAAGGGAATATTTGATCTGCTCGATGCGTATGCAATGCTGCCCCCTGAGCTAAGACGAGAAATCGCTTTAGTTCTCGTAGGCGATGGCCCCGCCCGAGCAGAACTCTCCCGCCGCGCCGCCGGAATTGCTCCTGGTCTGGTGAAACTTGCCGGCTTTGCGCAACGTGAACAATTGGCGAGTTACTACGCATTGGCGGAGACATTTGTTTTCCCCACCCACACTGATCCCTGGGGCCTGGTCGTGAACGAAGCAGCGGCTTGCGGATTGCCCATCATTGCGAGCGATGCAGCGGGATGTGTTCCAGACCTGGTCGAAGACCGCTGGAATGGCCGCGTGGTTCCCGCACATGACGTCGCCCAGCTTGCGATAGCAATGGAAGAACTGGCCAGCAATGCCGAAGCGCGTGCGGTCATGAGTCAGCGAAGCAGGGACCGGATTCATCAATACTCGCCGCAAGCTTGTGCAGCCGGCATTGCCGACGGAGTGCTATCGTGGGAAGCAGCCCTGCATGAGCGATAATGGCTCCAAAATTTTGGTATTTCTCATAACCCTGAGCTGCTGTGCCTTCGGCGCTTATCTGGCGATCTACCTTCCCAGTTACGTCAATAATTCCGAATATCTCGGAGGTCTGATTTTTTTGCAGATCGTGGCCGCGGCGCTTTGGAATTATCGCCAGAGATTTTTCCCGGTTTTGCTGCTTGTCTTTCTCGTGGCTGGCATTTTAACGCCGCTTGCCGGAGCAGCAACGGTTGGCCGCTGGTTTATTTTGGCCGCCGGAGCGATCGCCGGATTTGTGGCATACATGGCGGACCCCTCGCACCGGTTCGGAACGTTCCATCTGTTGGCTGCCTTGTGTGTTGTGGCAGCATTCATCTCAGCAATGGTCTCCGCGCATCCTGTTCTGGCCGCTCTGAAGGCGCTCAGTATTCTTTTGCTGTTTCTGTATGGCGCCGCAGGTGCGCGCCTGGCCATCGTAGGGCGCGAAGCGCAGTTCCTTCGTGGCTGTCTGGTGACTTGTGAAATCCTGGTTTACGTCAACGCTGTGCTTCATTTCATCTTTCATATTTCACTTTTTAATAACCCGAATTCTCTTGGCGCGCTGACGGGAGTGGCTCTTGCGCCACTTTTGGCATGGGGAGTGGTCACCAGCCACAACACCGTGACGCGACGAAGAAGGAGCTTCGCCTTCATTGTGTCCGTTCTTCTGCTGTTTTTTAGTCTTGCGCGCGCGGCCATCGTGGGTGCGTTGCTTTCCTGTGTTTTGCTCTGTGTGGTTCTGCGCCAATACCGGCTGCTGGCGAAGGGATTGGCCGTAGCGCTCGCTGCTGCGGCGCTGATCGCGGCCGTCGCCCCTCCACAAGCCCCTCCACAAGCCAGCGAGCGAGACTCTCTTGCCGATGTTTTCGTGTACAAAGGCAAACGTGAAGCTGGACTCCTCGGCTCCCGACAAACTCCGTGGCAGCAGACTTTTTCAGTTATTCAAGAACACCCCTGGTTCGGCAGCGGATTTGGTACCAGCAAGACAGCAGTAGATGAGGTTGTTGAAACTCGAGGCTTCGCTTCCAACTCAAAATTCACTCGCGAACACGGCAGCAGCTATTTGGCAATTCTTGAATGGCAAGGATTAGTCGGTGTCAGTCCGTTTTTGGCGCTCGTCTTGGTCGTGGCCGTAAACGCTGGAAAGGTGCTTGTCTCCGTCCGCCGCACCAGCGATGCATCATTCCCCGCTTTACCGATGGCTCTGGTCTTAATTGCGGGTCTGGTGCATGCGGCGTTCGAAGATTGGATGTTCGCGGTGGGCTACTATCTATGCGTCTTCTTTTGGAGTTTTGCCTTTGTGCTCAACGATTTCGTTTCACGTAAAATCGCGGTTCAGATGCCGCATCCCATTTCATGCCTTTCACAGCAATGGCTGCACAGGTTGGAAGCGACCGTCCCAGCTCGATGATGCACTTGTTCTTTAATTGTCTGGCTGCTAGCGCGGGGGGCGGCGTTACCTATGTTCGCAACTTGATTCCTCATCTTGCTTGCAGGACGGATCTGCACGCTACGGTGGCGCTCAGCCCAGCCTTGCGGAATGAATTCGGCTCTTTTTCCAATCTTTCTTTTGTCGAGATGGAAACATCCAAGAACACCGGCAAACGTTTTTTGCAAGAACAATTCTATCTGCCCCGGCTCATCCGTCGCAGCGGCGCCGACGTGCTGATCTCGACTGGAAATTTTGCTGTGCGAAACTCTCCCGTCCCGCAGATTCTTTTGTCCGGAAATTCGCTTTACACGTCTGAGGACTTCTCGCGCGATGTTCGCAGCCGGGGTGATTATGGGCTTTGGTTGGATACGCGAATCAAAGGATTCTTCGCTAAACAGTCCGTCCGCTGGACCGATTGCACGATCGCACCCAGCCATGCCTTCGCTGACGAACTGCGCCGCTGGTCCGACGGAAACGTTGTGGCAGTTCATCATGGTTTTGACCGCGAGGTTTTCTTTCGTGATATAAGCCCACTGCCGCGAGAGATTCA
>QIAB01000058.1:62763-64711 GCA_003225455.1 Acidobacteriota bacterium | reverse complement strand
CTGCTGTTCGTAAGCCACTACAACTACTACCGGAATTTCGAAACCTTATTCCGCGCGATCCCCATTTTGCGTAATCGACTTGGCAACCGCGACCTAAAGCTCTTCCTAACCTGCCGCCTGCGCTCAGACGCGAACCCTGGCAGCTATCGCGCTGATTCAGCTGCGGCATTGATCGCTAAACTGGACATCTCTGAAAATGTAGTGGAGCTCGGCGCCGTGCCCTATTCCCTTCTGCACCATCTGTACCGAGCCTGCCACATTTACGTCACTGCCGCCTATGCCGAAACCTTTGCCCACCCGCTGGTCGAAGCCATGGCCAGCGGCTTGCCTGTCATCGCTTCAGATATTGCCGTTCATCGGGAAGTATGCGGTCAGGCTGCGATGTACTTTGCACGATTCTCAGCAGAAGAGTTGGCTTCACGAATCGCCCAAGTCGCTCAATCAGATGCTCTCCGCCGTCAACTCTCGGAACATGCAGCGGTTCGGTCGCAAGACTTCTCGTGGGAAAAACACGTTAGTGAAATTGCTAATCTCGCCCGAAAACTGGCGAATATTCCAGCAACTCATGAGTCACCCCTTCCGGCGGCAGTCTGCGGGTAAGATGGGTTGGATTTTTTCCGTTCGGCAGTCTCGACCGGAACTGGGCGAGATCATTTCCAAGCTTCCACGTAGAGGCTCTCATTTCTTCGCTGCCCCAGTTCAATCTCGCGGATGTCAGGAATACGACTCGAACGCTGAACTCTCAAAGCCCTAAGTGATAGGGATATTTGGGTGGCAAATCCAGACTTGTATCCCGTTCCTTTGGTATGCCTTTTCAATTGTGATCCACTGGGAAAACGTGGAGGGCTCAAGAACATGCTGGTGACTGGCGTCGATCAGGATAATCCGCTCATAACGCGCAAAAAGATTGCGCGCTAGCGTGGGACCGGCTTCGAGGCTGGCGAGCAGGGGACCGAGGCGTCCTCGTACGAGGGAACGGGCGTGCAGGCGATCCACGGCTAACGGCGACCGTTGATAAACCCGGTCGCTTTGCTGCACCAAAGAATTCAAGCGGAAATCAGGGCCGTCGTTCGCGGTGATCGAGTTTAGCGAGGAGAGATTCATTCCTGTCATTGACAGATAAACGGCCTGCCGCAACGCTTGTTCCGTTCGAGTGCTGGCAGCGGACAAAATGTTTTCGCCATCGGGCGTGTAGAGCACCTTGGCAGGACTCGCTAAGGGAATCCAGGAAGAAAGGTCATCCGCGAACTGAGCCGGCGCGACTACCAAGTCTTTAGCCCTCAGATTCAGGTGTGTAAGTTCGGAAAGACGGGTATGCTCGATCGGTAGCTGGCAAACCCCTCCCACAAACCAACTGCAACCACAGCGCCGATTAGTGCAGTCCTCAGTGCAGGCGAATCCCGGCTCTCAAGGAAAGACCAGAGGAAAACGAGCAATGGCAACCACGTAGTAAGCGCGATGATGTAGTGGGGATGGTCCAAGACCTGAGCTTCTGCGGGAAAGAAGACATCAGCAAAACCGGCAAGGGCATTGGCCAGCGCCAAGCCCGCGACCGTCGCCCTTGTGGCCATTGATGCACGAGAGAACATTGCCAGAACGGCGGCGGTCCCCAGCACGAACACAAAGGGCCTCATGGAGGGAAGAATCATTTCTGGGCGGAAATGCAGCGCGAGCTGGACATTCCCATGAGACTTGCCCAGGCCTTCAAGAAGCAGATAGCCGATGTCCAGAAGACCGCAGACCGTTCCAAAAACCAGAATTGCGGACCAGGACATAGCGACTTCCCTATTGGGGAGTAGTTTGGCGATCAGAATTGCGATCGCTGTTCCCAGAGCAAGCACCGGAAGAAAGTACGGAAAGCTTGCGCAAACTGCGAACTGCAGGAGTGCCATTCCTGCCAGGAGCCACTTCGATCCGCATTTCAGGACGCGAGTCTGCAGGCCCAAAT
>QIAB01000058.1:47474-62690 GCA_003225455.1 Acidobacteriota bacterium | reverse complement strand
TCCGCCAAGTAGGTAAGCGGCGATTGAAGCACGAGCAGGCCAATGGCGGCGATCAGCGTTAACCGCGGCTTGGCGCGAGGGAACAGCGACTCAAGGCAGAAGACAGCGGCGAAGAACGTCACTGCCGCCCAGATGCCAGCCCACACGAGCATAGTAGCTGTCCTAGAGTGAAAGATTGCAAGTGTGAAACGAAAAAGAAGGAACGTAATGGGAAATCTCAAGTGAGGAACATCAAGCGTCGAAACTAGGCCGCCGTACCAAGGATTCACGACCTCCGTGGGTGAGACGTGATGGATAGCGCTTAGATTCAGATACAGCATCTGGTCGGCTGCCACAACCGGAGGAAGGGGAGTCCAACCCGTTCTAGCCAGCGTGAGGATGTATGGCAACTCATAAAAAAGAACGCTACACAACAAAGCAGCGAAGAAGATTGCCCGTTTTGATATTTTCTCCGGCTGAATAATGTTGACTGGCGTCGGGGAAGCCAGCAAAAACGGTTTCGGCAAAATACTAGTTTCCAAAGCCTTGATTGTCATCCTGCACGAATCTTACCCGCAAAATCAGTAAGCAACAGTTGCCAGCGGAAGCACTCCGGTGTGTTTGGTATGTGGAATCGTTGTCAGCTCACCCACCGCTTACGCCGCGGGCCGTTAACTCGCTGCTTCTACAGGTGAAGGAATGTTGCGCCTATATAGAGTCTCGAGATGTTTGGACGGCCTTGATACTCTCGCCGCCGCTTGGATGAATGCGATACCGACTATTAGGTATGCCCAAACAAAGTAACGCCCTTCCGGGGATGGAAACAGAAGGAAGTGTGCTCCTGCTGCCAAAGCAACCGTTAGCAACCGGGCACGCTCCTCCGGACGTCGCGCCCAAGCCGCAAGACCGAGCAATACCCAGAACGCAAGCTGCGGAATCAGGAACATGGCTCCGCGCGTGGCGACTACGAAATACTCCTGCGCGGTCAAGTGAGAAGCGATTTCGGCCGGGTATTTACCCGCAATGAAGCTATAACGAAACAGGACAAGCCAACCGTAGTTGCCGGCCATCTGATTGATAAACCCGACGGTCGCCGCTGAAATCGTGGCCAGCAGAATCGCGTAGAGCAGCCGTATTCGTTTCGTCAGAGTCAACCAGACCAACAGAGCAAGCACTACAAGCACGTTGTCGGTGCGAACCCAGATGGAGGCAAGCAAGATAAGAATGGCGTGGCTGATTTGATCTCGCTCTAATAGCCAAAACCCTACAATAACAAAAAGGGCGGACAAAGCATCCGGTGTGCCCATCCGGCCGGCATCGACAATCCCGCCTGTAGAGATGAGAAGCGCGCAGTAAAGCGGCATCGCTCTCGCCCAGGCGATCAACATCAGAGCAATCCCAAAAAGCGACAATGCCGAGACGAGATTGATGCTCTTCTGAATTGGCAATACCAAACTGAAAGCGGTGATGATCTCCGTATAGAGTGGTCTGATTGCGTATAGCGGTTCGAGGCCTGCCAAATGTTCTGCGCTATCGAGTACTGAGGAAGCCTCTGCTCTCGGGCTCGCATGCTTTACGATCGGGTAAATCCGTTCAACCCGCTCGTACCTACCCCGCACTAACGCTTCGTAGACGTAGCGGTCGAAATCGCCCGACACTGGGCGAAAGAAGCAAGTCGCAGCCAGGAATGCAGCGAAGGCGACGTAAAGCCAGTTGCGCCAATTACTCACGCCTTCCTCCCACGGATGAGCAGAAACAATCCCCAGCGCCGGCCAAATTTTCTGACTAATGTACGAGGATAGAGCTTCCATACAAGCCGATACGCTGCCGACTGGAACCGGGCTGACGGCGCGTTCAGCAGCAAATCGCCGGGACTGAAGACCTGTTGAATCTCTACACCTTCAAATCCACGCATCAGCATCCGAACTTCTGCTTTCGTATAAGTTTTGGTTCCGGGGCTCTCTAAATGGTCGAGGACGGCCTGCCGCAACGACTTGCCTTGCCACACGCCGTAGCGCAGCCAGAGCATCAATCCCGTGAGAGAGGGGTGGTGATACAGCATGATCCGCGCTTCGCCGCCCGGCTTCAACACGCGCTGAGCTTCGCGGAGGCACTGTGCTGGATTCGGGCTGTGATGCATCACGCCGTAGGAATAAACGACATCAAACGTATTTGCGGCGAATGGCAGGCTCTCAGCATCGGCAACATGCAAGTCCGAATAGTATCCGGCGAGCACACATCGGCGCTTTGCGCGCGCAATGGAAATTGCGGAAAGATCGACTCCGGTCGCATTGGCGCCCGCCTTCAGCCATTCCAGGTAATCGGCACCCATGCCGACGCCGATCTCCAGCACGCGCAAGCCGCGAGCCGAAGAGAATTCGGCAAACCGCCGGATGTGAGGCTCAAGCGTGTAGCGAGAGCGGGCGTGAGCCTCGAAGGCATCGAAGTCGTCGGTTCCTTCCAAATAACGTGACCCGCACGGCTCCGTGTTCCAAAAACTGCGGACTTCGTCTTTGAGCTGTGGAATCTGGGCGCTTGCCATTTGAAGGAGATTTGAGCCGGATGGTAACACGCACATGAGAAGTAAACCCGTGCATACTTATGCACACCCTCATTCACGTTAAGATGTTTGCGGCGATCTCCCATCGTAATGCGAACATTGGCGGAACCCAGGCCGCTGCGGCCAACGGATTCGACTATCACCCTCCCGATTACCGTCGTCATTGCCGCACGCAACGAAGCCCACAATCTGCCGCGCTGTTTGGAATCTCTGCGTGGTGTTGGCGAGGTGTACGTCGTCGACTCGAACAGCAGCGACGAAACCGCTGAGATTGCCCGCTCTCTCGGCGCAACAGTTATCCAATTCACCTGGCAATGGGCAATGGATAATCTTCCCATCACCTATGATTGGATTCTGCTGCTCGATGCCGACGAAGCACTTACGCCTGAACTGTCGGAGGAAATCGGCCAAGCGATCCGGAATCCTGGCTTTGACGGCTATTACATTTCTTTGCAAATGTTTTTCCTGGGGCGCGCGCTGCGCCACGGCGATGCCAGTTTTTGCAAGATGTCTCTCTTTCGTCGCGGACACGGCCACTTCGAATGCCGGCTGGAAGATCAGGACACCTCGATGTGCGACATGGAGGTACACGAGCATGTGGTGGTCTCTGGCCGGACTGCAAGACTGAGGAATTCTCTTTCGCACCGCAATTGTGATTCGCTCTCCCGTTACATTCGAAAGCATGACGCATACTCGAATTGGGAGGCTCGCGTTTGGCTCGAAGGAGAATCCAGCGAACTTCCGCCTTCACTGTTTGCGACTCAGACTCAGCGCCGCCGCTGGCTGAAGAAAAAGCTGTTCGGGGTTCCGGGCTCTCCGGTCCTGTTCTTTCTTTACAAATATTTTCTCCGTCTGGGAATTCTGGACGGCAGACCTGGGCTGATTTACTGCGCGTTGCAAAGCATTCAGTTTTTTCATATCAAAGCAAAAATCTACGAAGGGAGGACCAGCAAAGCCTGATCTATGTGCGGAATCAGTGGCCTCATCAATTGCGGAGACGATGAAACGCTCAGGCGCATGACCGCCTTGCAAGCGCATCGTGGGCCAGACCACTCGGGGATTTGGAGCCGGCGGTTCCCGGACGGAGCCTATGTGGGTCTCGGCAGCCGCCGCCTCGCCATCATTGATCTCTCCCCCAGCGGTCACATGCCGATGTGCAACGAAGACCGCAGCGCTTGGATCACCTACAACGGAGAAATCTATAACTTCCGGGATTTGCGGCGAGAGCTCGAGAGCAAAGGCCATCGCTTTGCGTCGGATACAGATACAGAGGTGATACTGCATCTGTACGAAGAATTGGGCGAGGAATGCGTCAATCGACTGAATGGCATGTTCGCGTTTGCTATTTGCGATCTACGATCCGGTACTCCGCGAATGTTTTTCGCGCGTGACCACTTTGGAGTGAAGCCGTTTTATTACTTCCGTCGTGGAGATCAGTTCGCCTTCGCCTCCGAAATTAAGGCCTTGCTTGAAATTCCGGAGGTTGACGCTGAATTAGATCCAGAGTCGTTACATCAATACTTATCCTTCCTTTGGGTGCCCGAGCCCCGAACCATGTTTCGCGGCATCCACAAACTACCCGCTGGCCACTGCGCAACGTTTTGCGATGGACGGCTCACCATCAAGCGATATTGGGACTTGACGTTTCCTGCTGCGGACGCGGTTTATTCTCGCTCGGAAGAAGATCTAGTGGAAGAAATCCGAGACCGTTTTCGACGCTCGGTGCGCCAACAGATGGTGAGCGACGTCCCGGTTGGGGCATTTCTCAGCGCGGGTCTGGATTCATCCAGCATCGTTGCCATGATGGCGGAAGCTGGCGGGCAACCGATCAGAACTTACACGATCACATTTCCCCCAAAATACCGGATCGGTGAAAACACGCTCGATGATCCGCATGTTCCCGCCCGTCTCGCGCAGCGACTTGGCTGTGTGAATCATCGCATCCTTGTCGAGCCGAATGTGGCTGACTTGCTACCGAAAATTATCTGGCACATGGATGAGCCGGTTGCCGATCCAGCCATCATTACGGCATACCTCGTTTGCCGTGAGGCTCGCAAAAGTTCAACCGTTTTGCTCTCCGGAGTCGGTGGCGACGAGCTGTTTGCGGGATATCGCAAATACGTAGCGCATTATTGGGCCGAAGTTTTTCAGCATATTCCCGGCACTTTGCGACGGCAGCTACAGACAATGATCCAGAGCCTGCCAAGCATGCGAGGAACTGCGTTGAAAGGGACAGTGCGGCTTCTCAAAAAGATGACTCGCAGCACATCTCTTCCTGCGACTCAACGCTTCATCATGAATTGCACTTATCTCAATTCACAACAGAAGTCATCTCTCTACACGCCTGATTTTCAGGCAGAACTTGGCGGGCCTGATCCTTGCAGGAGCCACCAGGCAGCTTTCCGGCAGGTTGAGCATGCCGACTTTGTCCATCAAATGTTGTACCTCGATATCAAGATTTTCATGCCGAGCCTCAATCTCACTTACAACGACAAGATGAGCATGGCGTCATCGGTCGAGGTGCGAGTGCCTTTTCTGGATCGCGAACTGGCGGAGTTTGTGGCCTGGAACGTTCCACCGAGGCTCAAGCTCAAGGGATTTTCCCGCTCGACGACGAAGTACATACTTCGGAAAGCGATGCAAGATGTCCTTCCTGACGAAGTGTTACGCCAGCCCAAAGCCAGCTTCGCCGCGCCCGTCGATTACTGGCTTGCCAAGGAATTGCGTGAGATGGTCGACGACCTTCTATCTGAATCACGGCTGCGAAGGCGTGGGTTGTTCCGTCCGCAGGCCATCCGCCGTTACGTCAACGAGCATCGGAGCGGCGCTCAGGACTGGTCAATGCAAATCTGGCAATTCCTCACGCTCGAGCTTTGGATGCAGACCTTTCTCGACAAGAGATCGAGTCAGGTGGCCCGCGTGCCAGAGGTGGCCACCGCATGAGGCAGGTACTCCAGTACGCACGCGACGGGAAAATAGAAGTCGCTGAGGTTCCCACTCCCAAGTTGCTTCCTGGCTGCGCTCTTGTTCGGATTGCAGCGTCTCTGGTTTCCGCAGGAACGGAGCGCGCGGCCGCTGAGTTTGCCGGCAAAAATCTATTGCAGAAGGCCAGTGCGCGTCCTGACCTGGTCCGAGATGTGCTTACAAAGGTCCGCCGCGATGGAGTCTTTTCTGCAGTACAGGCGGTGCGCAGCCGACTCGACCAGCCGCTGGCAGTTGGATACAGCAGCGCGGGAACAGTGATCGCCGTACACGAGAGCGTTCAGGATATTACCGTTGGGGATCGTGTTGCATGCGCTGGTGCGGGCTATGCAACGCACGCCGAGATTGCCTGCGTTCCGAGCTTGCTGATGGCCCCAATCCCGAACGACTCGGATGTCTCCTTCGAGGAAGCTGCCTTCAGCACCGTTGGCGCGGTTGCGATGCACGGCATCCGCACCGCCAATGCGCAGGTAGGCGAGCTCGCGGCGGTGATCGGACTTGGGCTCCTTGGCCAGCTTACCGTACAGATTCTGAAAGCTGCCGGATGCCGAGTTATCGGCCTGGATCTCATGCCAAGCCGCGCAGCGCTCGCTAAGAACCTGGGGGCGGATTGTACGACCACTGATGCCTCTTCATTTGTGGAACTCTGCTTCGGGCGATCACATGGGCGAGGTGCGGACGCAGTCCTCATCACCGCAGAAACACCCAGCAGCGATCCCGTAAATCTCGCGGCAGAGGCCGCTCGCGACCGCGGCGTAGTTGTGGCTGTCGGCACTGTGGGTATGAATCTCGAGCGCAAGCTGTATTACGGAAAAGAGCTGGATTTTCGCGTGTCGCGATCCTACGGCCCTGGCCGGTATGACGCAGCTTACGAGCAAAAGGGTAGAGATTATCCCATCGGCTATGCGCGCTGGACTGAAAACCGCAACATGGAAGCTTTCCTCGAATTGCTGGCCGATCGCAAGCTCGACGTCAGATCGCTGATCACGCATCGCGTGCCGATCGAGCACGCGCCTGATGCGTACGACATTATCTCGGGCAACCGCGATGAACCTTTTCTAGGTGTGGTGATTACATACCCGGCGGGTGCTCAGCCGAATGCTCGTAAAGGCCGCATCTATGCCGATTTCCGCGAGCCTATGCGCATCGGAATGCTGGGTGCTGGAAACTTCGCGATGAACACACTTCTTCCCGCGATAAAACGGGTTGATGGCATCGAGTTGACAGGAGTTTGCGCTGCCAACGGCTCACACGCGCGCCATGCAGCCGAGAAATTCGGTTTTCAGTATTGCTCGACCGATGAAGCTGAGATCATAAACGATCCGGCAGTAAACACAATTGTGATCGCAACCCGGCATCATTTGCATGCGCCACCGGTTCTGGCAGCGCTGCAGGCGGGGAAACATGTCTTCTGCGAGAAGCCGCTTTGTCTGAGTGAAGATGATCTCACCGAAATTGTACGCACTTATAATCGCGGCGAATCTCACCTGATGCTGGGCTTCAATCGCCGCTTTGCGCCCATGGTCCGCGAAATCAAATCATTTCTGTTACGAGGTGAAGCCCCGCTATCCATGCACTACCGCATCAATGCTGGCGCACTTCCGACGGACCATTGGATCAACGATCCCGAACAGGGCGGAGGCCGAATTCTCGGTGAGGTCTGCCACTTCATCGACCTGCTGAGTTTTGTTGCAGGATCTCCTCCCATTGACGTGCACACTCGCGCCGTGGCGGCCAGGAATGGAAACGTTGTCATGAACCTGAACTTCGCCAACGGCTCCCATGGGACGATCAGCTATCTGGCCGACGGCGATCGTTCTTACCCTAAGGAGCGACTGGAAGTTTTCGGTGGTGGCTCGATAGCGGTTCTCGACGATTTCCGGCGACTTGAATTGATCCGCCACGGAAAGAAAAAAGTAATCCGCTCTCGACTGCGGCAGGACAAAGGTCATCGCAGCGAGTGGGAAGCATTCTCGTCTGCGATTCGCAGCGGAGGCGAATCGCCGATCCCATTTTCGGAAATTGTCACAACCACTCTGGCGACATTGCGCGCTGTCCAGTCATTATCATCCGGCGAGCCGGCCGCGGTATCGAGTGAAGAATTCCTGAATCCTCAACTGCTGCAGGCTCCCTCATGCTGATACTGGGCCTAAACATGTTCCATGCAGACGCTTCTGCCGCCGTGGTGCAGGATGGCGAAGTAATATTTGCTATCTCTGAAGAACGCCTGAACCGCATCAAGCACTACGCCGGGTTTCCGTCGCTCGCGATCAAAGCCTGCCTCGATGCGGCGGGAGCAAAGATTACTGACTTAGATCACATCGCAGTCGGCCAGGACAGCGACGCCAACCTGTCCAGAAAAGTTCAATATGCGCTCGCCAATCCCTCCAGGATTCTGAACTTCATCCGCCTTCGCCAACGCAAAGAAGCCATGCGCGACTTGCGATCGCTGATAGCAAGCTCGTTTGAGATTGATCCAGTGCAACTCTGCTTTCAGGAGCACCATCTCGAGCACCACATCGCGCACATCGCGAGCGCCTATTATTGCTCGCCTTGGGAAATGGCCGCCGGTTTCAGTTATGACGGCTCGGGCGATTTCGTCTCCACCATGATGGCGCGCTGTGACGGAAACGAAATTGAAGTTCTCGATCGCGTCTTCTTACCGCACTCGCTCGGCAGCTTCTACACCATGATCTGTGAGTTCATCGGCTACAAGAAGTATGGCGACGAAGGCAAAGTGATGGGCTTGGCACCGTACGGTAAAGAAACGTACTGTGAGCAGATTCGTCACATTCTCAATCTGAATGGAAGCCTTGCTCTCAATCTCAGCTATTTCAAGCCTCTAGGCAGCAACGAGGGAATGCAGATTTCATCCGATGGCACCGTGAGCCTGGCGCGTCATTTTTCCGATCGCATGGTGAAACTGTTCGGAGAGCCTCGCCAGCCGCAAACCGAAATCACGCAGCGTGACGTGGATCTGGCTTACGCGATGCAGCATGGTTTCGAGGAAGCCTTTTTCTATTTGCTGAACAAGCTGCACAAGAAAGTCCCACTCGACAATCTGGCGATGGCCGGAGGCTGCGCGCTGAACAGCGTCGCTAACGGCAAGCTTTTTGGACGGACCCCTTTCAAGCAGACCTGGATTCAGCCGGCGGCGGGCGACGAGGGCCTGGCGATTGGCGCAGCCCTTCATACCTATCACTCCGTGCTGAAGCAGCCGCGCCGCTACTCCATGCAAAATTCTTATCTCGGGCCTGAGTACTCCGATTCGAAAATCGAATCTGAACTGAAGAAAGCAGATCTCCGATACCGCCGTTTTGAACGCGTGCCGTTGCTGGACGAGGTGTCAAGCCAAATCGCCGCCGGGAACGTCGTCGGCTGGTTTCAGGGGCGAACGGAATGGGGTCCGCGTGCTTTGGGTAACCGCTCGATTCTGGCTCATCCCGGGTTGGCCAACATGAAAGCTGTCCTAAACGCCCGAATTAAACATCGCGAGTGGTTTCGTCCATTTGCACCGTCAATCCTTGCCGAACGCCAGAGCGAATATTTCGACCATGATCATCCTTCGCCATTCATGCTCCACGTTTACAAGATTCGTCCAGAAAAGCGCGCTCAACTTTGCGCTGTAAATCATATCGACGATACCGGACGGCTGCAAAGCGTAAGCCGGGACGAAAATCCACTCTATTATGATTTGATTCGGACTTTCGAGCGCAAGACTGGAATCCCCGTCGTCTTGAACACCAGCTTCAATGAAAATGAACCGATCGTCTGTTCCCCAAGCGAAGCCATCGATTGCTTCAAGCGCACGCGCATGGACGTGCTTGCCATCGGCCCATACCTGGTCAGCAAGACCGACAACTGAGAACTGGAAATCGTGGTGGCTCATCAAGCATACGCGACGGAGACAAAGCCGCAGCCAGAATTGCAACTTTCGCGCGTTGCGAGCTTTCCGGGACTTCGCGCATTGGCTTGGCATGGGACCATTCTGTATGCGTCTCGCGGCTACGAATTGCTATCGGCTGCGATGAACGCCAAGTCCATTCGCTGGGAAAAAGTAGCTGCCTACACACCGCCGTGGTGGCGCAATTTGACCATGCGGTCGCGTCTGAGTTTTCGTCTGTTTCGCGACGGCTTTCACGCGCTTACAATTCTTCCTTCAGGCCATTTAATCGCGGCGGTGCCCGGAGCGATTGTGGTTCGGTCTCCCGGTGAACCATGCTTTCGCGCATCTCATAAGATTCTTCGTGGTACACGGCCTTTGCATATCGCCGTGACACCTGATGGCAGCATCTTCTGGGGTGAGTACTTCGACAATCCTAACCGCGATGAAGTACACATCTACGCCTCGACCGATAAGGGTGGGAAATGGGACATTGCATACACTTTCCCGCGCGGCGCGATCCGCCACGTTCACAACATCGTTTTCGATGAATGGGAGAACTGCCTGTGGGTGCTCACAGGAGATAATGGCGCCGAATGCCAAATTTTACGAGCGTCCGTTGATTTCAAGGACGTGCAGGTCATCGCTTCCGGCGGACAGCAGGCGCGGGCGGTCGCCCTCATACCAACTCGCGAAGCATTATTTTTTTCCTCCGATACGCCGTTCGAGACCAATCACATTTATTCGTACTCTCGCCGCGGAATCCTATCGCAGGCTACAGAAATAAGCGGCTCTTCGATCTACGGATGCCGCGTACGGGATGCGATCTTCTTCTCCACCATGGTCGAGCCGAGTGATACCAATCGTGACCGCCATGTGCGTGTGTATGGAAGCGCAGACCAGATTCACTGGGGCTGCCTGCTGGAATGGGAAAAGGATATGTGGCCGATGGGCTTGTTCCAGTATGCCAATGCCTTTCTTCCCGACGGCCACAACGCCACAAATCTTCTCGCCGTGACCACAATCGCGCTTACCCAAAGCGATTTGGAAACGACAATTTGGCGCGTCTAGCGCACAAATCATCGCCTCACCGCTTTCATACAAGTAGTAAACAGTATCGGCATTAGAACTCTGCTTTTGCGTGCTATATTTTTCAAACAATTCCATCCATTTTGAACATGTCCATCGCGGCTCGGCTGCACTATTATCAGCGCATCTTTGGCGCTTATCTGCTACCTGGAAACAGTCACGTAAGTTTTTGGCACGATGTTCCCCAGTTAAATCCCAACGCTTCTATTTCAGCTCCTGGCGAATACTACATGCCATTCACTGAAAAAGCCGATTATGCCGGACCGTTTGACGCCGACGGCATCCCCATGCTCGACTACGGCGGCCGCATCGGCGTGCAGTACAACCCGATCGCTATCACACAATGGGGACTCGGGAACTACAATCTCTTCCGCCGACAGGGCGAGGAGCGTCAACGAAGAAAAGTGCTTGCTGCTTGCGATTGGCTCTGCGTAAATCTGGAGCAGAATTCCCAAGGCGTGCCGGTATGGAATCATTACTTCGATTGGGAGTATCGCAGCCGGTTGCAATCACCTTGGTACTCCGGACTCGCCCAGGGGCAGGGCATTTCGTTGCTCGTACGAGCTTATTACCACTTTCAGGAGCTTCGATATTTAGACACTGCGGAACGCGCCTTCGCCAGTTTTCAAAAATGCACAGCGCAAGGCGGCGTGAGTTTTACGGATGCGAAGGACAATCTATGGTTTGAAGAGTACGTTGTTTCGCCTCCCACTCACATTCTGAACGGTTTCATCTGGGCGATGTGGGGAGTCTACGATTATTTGCTCGCGACCCATGATCCGGCGGCAAAAGATTTGTTCTCGAGAGCGGTTCAGACCCTGCGCAGCAATCTGCAACGCTATGACCTTGGCTTTTGGTCGCTCTACGAGCAATCCGGCACGTGGCTGCCGATGTTGGCCAGCCCTTTTTATCATCGCTTGCACATCGTTCAATTGCGCGTGACTCGTCAGCTTACCGGCGATGAAGTCTTCTCCGATTATGCCGATCGCTGGGAGAACTACGCGCGCAGTCGCAGCAAACGTACGCGCGCACTTTGTTATAAGAGCGCGTTCAAGCTCTGCTACTACTAGGAATCTGTGAAAATTCTCTACGTTTCACAATATTTTCCTCCAGAAATGGGAGCGCCAGCTGCTCGTGTTTCTGAACTGTCGCGTCATTGGGCAGGAGCAGGGCACGAGGTCACAGTGCTGACCGGTTTTCCAAATCATCCGACCGGAATAGTTCCACCGCAATATCGCGTCAAGTTCCGCCATTTAGTCAGCCGGGAGCTGATCGATGGCGTGAACGTGGTTCGCACCTGGCTCTTCCCTTTCCCCAACCGCAAAGCGCATGAACGGATGCTGAACTACAGCTCGTTCTGCGTATCCTCGGCCAGCACGGGAATGTTCCTCTCGCGCCCCGATGTGATCATTGCCACTTCTCCTCAATTATTGGTAGGACTGTCTGGTTGGTGGTTGGCTCATTACAAGCGAGTACCCTTCGTCTTCGAAGTGCGCGACCTGTGGCCTGAGTCCCTTGTCGCTGTCGGAGTCGGCAATCACAATTCCTGGCTGCACCGTTCTCTAGCGCGGGTTGCGGGCTTTCTTTATCGGAGCTCCCAGCACATTGTGGTGGTCAGCCCTGCGTTCAAAGATCATCTGATCACTCAGTGGGGCGTGCCTCCAGACAAGGTTTCCACGGTCGAGAATGGAGTGGAAGCAAATCTGTTTAGTCCGCAAAGCGCAGATCCAGGTTTGCGTGAACGCCTCGCCATCGAAGGTAAATTTGTTGTCTCTTACATCGGAACCCTCGGAATGGCTCATGGACTGGAATCAGTCTTAGAGGCTGCCAGCCGTCTCCGCCATGCCTCGCAAATCGTGTTTCTGCTGATTGGAGACGGCGCCGAAAAGTCACGTATCACATCGCTTGCACGCGAGCGCCAGTTGAACAATGTTCGCTTTCTCGATCAGCAACCCCGCGAGCAGATCCCGGCCCACATCTGCGCCTCAGACGCGTGCCTCGTAACCTTGAAGAAAAACGAAATTTTCAAAACTGTAATTCCCACCAAAATGCTGGAATTCATGTCTTGCGCTCGCCCGGTAATCGTGGGTGTAGACGGGCAGGCACGCAAGATTATCGAGGACGCGCAGGCTGGAATCTGTGTCGAGCCGGAGAACCCCGAGCAGATCGCGAGCGCAATCATCCAACTCTCCTCCAGCATCGATCTCCGCGAGTTGCTAGGTCGGAACGGCCGCCGCTACATTGCTCAGCATTTCTCGCGTGACAAGACTGCTGGCAATTATCTCGCCGTTCTGGAAACAGTTTTGGGGAGGACTAGTAAATATCAGGCGGCAGCTGCGTGAGATCAACGCACGAGGATTCGATCGCCGGGGAAGGCGCAGACCGACTGACGACGATGACGCCTTGTCTACGGTCTGACCGCCACAATGCTGACTGCAGTTGCTGCCTGCATAGCAGCCTCAAACGTGCGGCCTGTAAACTGCTTAGCGGCGCTGCTGGGAACAAACAAGATGTCTTCCGCCTGGAGTGGCATGTCAGGCGCCTTGGCTTGAAGAATTCGTTTCAACTGCACGGAGGTTTGGGTCATTCCGGCTGGTCCGTTGCGGATAATCTTTGCCCCGCTCAGTCTCGCAGTCCGACTTGTGCCGCCAGCCAACGCAATGGCCTTTAAAACCGTCAGGTTTTCGGTGTCCATCAAAAACCCGCTCGGCTTATTTACCTCTCCGACCACGTATACTACATCGGCTCTGCGCACCGATATTGTGTCGCCGGGAAAAACCGCGATGTTGCTGTCGGGACTGTCACTCAGATTCCTCGTCAGCGGAACGGTCACAGGTTTATCCGGCTGATTGCGGTGAGTCACCACGATGCTGCGGCCGGCTTTATCGGTAAACCCGCCCGCAGCCGAAATCAAATCGAATAAACGCCGGTCCCCGAGCACAGGATATACGCCGGGATGTCCGACTTCTCCGAGCACGCTGGCCCCTTGCGAGGCGTATTCATCAATGAACAACGTGACGTGCGGATTGTTCAGAAAGCCGCCATCCGAAAGACGCTTCTCAACGATTCCCTGAGCCTCTTCAGTAGTAAGCCCCGCAACGTGCACATAATCGATCAGCGGGAGATAAATGTCTCCATTGTTGCCGACGCGGGTTTTGGTGGAAAGCTCCGGAACGTTATACACGCTGAATTCGAGCAGATCGCCGATTCCCAGCCGCAACGTAGAATCTGCAACCGCTTCGTGTTCCGATTGCCGCGCTACGGATGAATACGCGGTTGCGGGCACAGCACTCGGAAAAACTTCAGGTGACTGGACCGGCTGAGTCTGCGCAATTAGAAAGGCTGAAGTTGTCAGGATGAACGAGCAACAAAAGCCCGATCGCGAAGACGACATTGCAAAATCTCTTAGCATTGTTGCGAGAGAAAAAGTCTAGCACGGCCGTTTGAAGCCACGACACGGATCCGGCGTTCTCCCTGTTAACTCTGTCGAGTCCGCAATTCCGGAGGAACCAGGAAAGATGATTGCCGCGCGCTGCCAGCGACGTTATAGATGGGATGTTCGTCGGCTTGTGGTTCTAGCGAGAGGGAAGCTAGTTGGCACTCTTCTATCTGGTCATCTTCGCGGCCTCGCTCATACTTTCCTTCGTGCTGACAAAATATGTGCGGGATTTGGCCAATGCTCGCGGATGGGTCGCTCCGCCGGCCCAAGATCGCCATTTGCACATCACTCCGTTGCCACGGCTAGGCGGCATCGCAATCTTCCTGTCTTTTCTTCTTAGCCTTGGGATCGCTCTGCTGGTCAGCTCTCTGCGGTCAAGATTAAGCCTGGGATCTTCAATTGAAACCTTGGCGACGATCCTCGGCCCTGGCCTATTGATTTTCCTGCTTGGCGTCTATGACGACATGCGCGGCGCCAGTCCTTACCTGAAATTTGCGGTTCAAGCCATCGCCGGCGCCCTGCTCTTTGCCGGCGGGCTGAGAATTCTCGATCTGCCGGTCCTCTTCGGCGGGCACCACTTCTCCTGGATCGTAGGCCTGCCGCTCACCATCTTGTGGGTGCTCGCGATTACAAACGCATTCAATCTTATTGACGGACTGGACGGCCTTGCCGCTGGCTCCGCGCTGTTTTCCACTTTGGTGGTTTTTGTAGTCGCGCTGCTCGGAGGCTCACCGCTAATCTCTCTGACGAGCTTGGCTCTGGCAGGTGCCATCCTCGGATTCCTCCGCTTCAACTTCAATCCAGCCACGATCTTTCTGGGAGATTGCGGCAGCCTGTTCATCGGCTTCATGCTGAGCGCTCTCGCGCTGCAGGGTGCACAAAAAGCGCCCACGATCATCGCAGTGGCAATTCCCGTTGTGTCGTTCGGCCTGCCAATTCTTGAGACGGGGTTGTCGGTAGTGCGCCGCTTTATCAGCGGACGTCCAGTGTTCACCGCCGATCGCGAACACATTCATCACAAACTGTTGCAGCGGGGACTCTCGCATCGCCAGGTAGTTATTATTCTTTACGCAGTTTCAGCCGTGTTCGCGCTGCTAAGCCTCTTTCTGCTGTGGCCGACCGGGAGCACCCTCGGGCTGGTGCTGGCTGTGCTTGGAACCGGGGTCTGGATCGGTGTTCAGCATCTCAACTACTTGGAATTTGGTGAGTTGCGGCGAGTCGCTCAGCGCACGTTTGAGCAGCGCCAGATTTTCGTCCACGATCCTGCAATTCGGCTCGGGACTG
>QIAB01000058.1:38150-47466 GCA_003225455.1 Acidobacteriota bacterium | reverse complement strand
AATTCGGCGCGCGACTGAGGAACTGAAAGTCGCCTCGGATTACCAGCAAATTTGCCGGATTCTCGTTGCCGCGTTCAGTTCGAATGATTTTGACGGCTTCGAACTGCGTCTCCATGCCCGTCCGGAATCGACTAGCATCCGCGCAGGAGAAGGCATCTCCTGCAGCGATCCCGCTCTCCGCTGGAGAAAACCTGGGAGCCGCCTTAGCCATGAAATGTGGCACCTGACGCTTGATCTGGTCGCGGCCAATAACCGCCAGCGCGGCTCCATGACAATTTATCGCGTCTACACCCAACGTGACTTGCAGCTCGACGTAAATCTTCTGACATCCGTTTTTCCTGGTGTTCTGGCCGACGCGCTCGATCGCGTACTGGATACACGCATCGAAGAGATGCCTTCAGTCGCACAAGTGCCGGAGCTTGTCCCCGCTCAGGCGAGTTGAGTAGCGCACTTTCCGCACTTGGAACCATTCATGACACTTTCACCTAGGCGCACTTCCATTTAGTTTTCTCCTTCCTCGATCGGAGGCGGTTCCGTCATATGGGTTGGGTCAAGTTGCAGGACATTAATTTCCTCTCCTTGCAAACAGCGGTTTTCTGCGTCGGGTGTGAGCTGATCAGCGAGAACAACACGCCCAATTGCCTGGCATGTGGAAGCCAGGCGGTGCTCAGCTTGTCGCGTGTACTTGGCGGATCGTTGCGGGGCCAGCAGGCCGCGCACGTGATCGCAGACGCAGAACTTAATCGCTTGGTCCGCGAGCTGGTTTGCACGGTTTCCGCATCTCCATCCGCAATCTCCGACCGTCGCGTACCGGATTCGTTCGCAGCCCTCACGCCCAATCGCCATCACGTTCGGGCAAGAGGGAAATCCCATGCAGTGCCCGGCGCTCCGGCCTGGGATCGCAACGCAAAAATCCATCCAGCGGAGATTGATCTGGAGTCAGCTATCAGTGTGATCGCAGAACGCGCGCAGGCTCTCACCGGCGCCACCGGGGCTGCCATCGCATTGCGTAAGGGAAATGAGATCGTCTGTCGCGCCCGCACCGGCCGCACCGCTCCCGATCTTGGGGCGCGTCTGCAGACGGAATCCGGTATCTCGGCCGATTGCGTCCGAACCGGCGAAGTTGTGCTTTGCAATGATGCCGAGGGAAACCCTCGCGTCGATCTCGCCAGTTGTCGTCGTCTGGGAGTTCGTTCGATCCTAGCCGCACCGCTGCGCCATTTCCGCCGGACGCTCGGCCTATTCGAAGTGCTCTCCGCTACGC
Organism: Acidobacteriota bacterium; assembly: GCA_003225455.1. Lineage (GTDB taxonomy): Bacteria > Acidobacteriota > Terriglobia > Terriglobales > Acidobacteriaceae > QIAB01. The sequence continues at coordinate 46,202 of QIAB01000058.1, read as the reverse complement.
CCCATGCCTTTGACGGCGGGGACGTCGCCACCATGCAACTCCTCTCCAGCCTGATGGTTGCCGCCATCTTGCGACTCTCGAACCTGCGGGCGGACTACCGCTCCTCGCAGATGTAACGAAAGGTTACCCCCAAATCCTGCGCTTTTGGCACTTTTCCAAAGCCAAGCTGGGGTAATATGGAGCGGACGGAAATGCATCCCGCCGGGGCCAAGACGGCTGAAATCCCGCCACAGACGCCTATCCCCAACGACCGACGCCGCCGTATCCGCCATAAGGTCCACATTCCTGCTTACTGCAGCGTGGACAGCTCTGACACTGGAATGGTGCTGGATCTCAGCGAAATTCTCGACATCAGTGAAGACGGCGTGTCGATTCAGGCTTCATCTCCTCTGAAGGCCAACACCAATCTGAATCTCTGCCTCGATCTCTCCGAAACCAAGGCCTACATCCACACGGCCGGTCAGGTCGTGTGGTCGAATCCATCTGGAAGAGTGGGAATCCGCTTTCCAGCGATGCCAGAAGCTTCGCTCAACCAATTAAAGAAATGGCAATTCGTGAACGCGCTCACCGGCTGTGATTATCGAGTGTCGCACCACCTGGAACCATCTGGGCACCCACCGCAAGATGCCCACGAGGCTCCCGCGGAGTTCCAAAGCGAAGTCACCGCCAATCCTGACTATACCTCGGTTCTGGCGGGGCTCACGGCGGTCAAGAGAGAGGTCGAGGCAATCGGGCCTAATCTCGACGCCGCGCTGCAACTGATTGCCGAACGGTCTCTGGTCTTTGTGCGCGCCAGTGGAGCTGCCATCGCTCTCTCCCACGGTGCGGAAATGATCTGCCTGGCTCGGGCTGGCGAGGATGCGCCGCCACTGGGCGCGCGTCTTCAGGTCGGCTCCGGATTCTCCGGCGAGTGTGTTCGCTCTGCTAGATTGCTGCGCTGTGACGATTGCGAATCCGACCCACGTGTGGATCAAGAGAGCTGCCGCGCGCTCGGAATTCGCTCTATCATTGCAATTCCGATTCAGGTGGGAGACTCCGTCGTTGGCCTACTGGAGCTTTTCTCACCGCAGCCGAACACCTTCAGTGCAGATGACCACGTAATCCTCCGCCATCTCGCCGAGGCGGCGGTAATAGCCGTAGATGGCGCATCCCGCGTCGCCGCCGGGATCAGCGCCTCGCCCACTCTGCCGGAAGTTGTGCAGCCTGAGTCTTCTCCGGAAACCCCACTGCCGACTTCACCTTCGTGGGTTCGCGAGCACCTGCGGGTCCTTCTCGCTGCGGCAGCCGTGCTGGTCCTCATCTCACTATTCTTTGCCGTTGAGGCGAGAATGCCCTCTCGCGCACCTGTGGCCTCCAAGTCAGCAGGACAAGTCGGGCAGACAGCGACAAAGGCTCCCGCCCAAGATCTGCCTGACTCGACCAGCCTGGAAGGTCTGCGCCGCCTGGCCAAGCAAGGTGATCCCGCGGCCCAGTTCGCGCTGGGAGCGCACTATGCCACCGGAGAGGACGTTCCGCAGGACTACGCCGAAGCCGTTCGCTGGTTTACCATGGCCGCCGAACGGGGACATGTCGTAGCCCAGGCGACACTCGGCGCATATTACTGGGCGGGCAGAGGCGCTCCGCAGGACCTCACCAAAGCATACTTCTGGTCCATTCTTGCTCAAGCTGGAGGCGACCAGGCCAGCAAGTATCGGGTCGCTGTTCTCACCTCGCGCATGTCCCGCAGCCAAGTTGTCGCCGCTCAGGAAGATGCCAATCAATGGCTGCAGCGGCATCAGGGAGCTCTCAGCAAACCATCCCCTGCCCGGCAATGAGAACTACGTTCCGGCGCAAAGACTTCGGCAAAGAGCAACACAAAGAAAAAGCTTTACAATATAGATAACAGTTTTTCCGAGGTCTCCCATGTCCACCCTCCGCGACATCGTCTACGAAAACGTCCGCGAGGGGGAGTTGTACGAAAAACTCGACCGCAGCCGCGTGCGCTGCTATGCGTGCGGCCACTGCTGCCCAATCCCTGAAGGCCAGCCCGGCGTCTGCAAGGTCCGCTACAACAAAGGGGGAACGTTGTACGTACCCTGGGGGTACGTCGGCGGCATCCAGTGCGATCCTATTGAGAAAAAGCCGTTCTTTCACGCCTATCCCGGCGCGCTGGCATACAGCTTTGGGATGCTCGGCTGCGATCTGCACTGTGGCTATTGCCAGAATTGGGTTACGTCGCAAGCGTTACGCGATCCGAACGCGATCTCGCCGCCGCTACAAGCCTCACCAGAAGACCTAGTCAAAGACGCCTTCCGCCAAGGCGGCAAAGTCCTGGTCAGCACCTACAACGAACCGCTAATCACGGCTGAATGGGCGGTGGCCATCTTCAAACAAGCCAAAGCTGCTGGTTTGCTCACTGCATTCGTGTCTAATGGCAACGGTACGCCACAAGTGCTCGAATACATTCGCCCTTGGATTGATCTTTATAAAGTTGATCTCAAGAGCTTCGACGATCGTCATTACCACGAACTCGGTGGCCGCATCGGCCCGATTCTCGAAACCATTCGCAGCCTGCATAAGATGGGTTTCTGGCTGGAGATCGTTACTCTGCTCATCCCCGGATTTAATGATTCCGAAGACGAACTGCGTGGCCTAACCGAGTTTCTCGCCAGCGTCTCTCCATTCATCCCGTGGCACGTGACCGCGTTTCACAAAGACTACAAGATGGACGATCCTGATAACACACAACCCGAAGATTTGCAGCGTGCAGCTGAAATCGGAAAGCAGGCGGGCTTGAAATACATTTACGCCGGAAATCTGCCGGGAATGGTCGGCGATTTGGAAAATACCCGTTGTCACAACTGCGGGAAAATGCTGATTAAGCGCTACGGCTATTTCGTCGAGGATTATCGTCTCACTCCAGAAGGATGCTGCCCATCGTGCAACACATCCATTCCCGGCCGTTGGGCGCCGAAGTTCGAGGGGCAAATCACTGATCATCCTTTCTCTCCGCATCGCCGCTCGCGTTTGGTTACAATCCTCAGCTAGCGTCCTGTTCCAATACATCGTCATTCGAGATGTCATCCTGACCCTGAGCGCAGCGAAGGGGGAAGGATCTATGCGTTGGGTCTCTCCAGGTCGAAGCCGGGAGAACAGGGGAGAGGCATTGGCCGTCTCTGACAAGTGCATGCGGAAATCACAAGTAGTGGCCGCGTTATTTTTGGTCTACCTCACGGCCTGTTCACCGCGCGATTTCCTCACCCGCCGCCTGGCCGCCGACCTGATCGCGGGCTCCGAGGCGTTCAAATCCCCGCAGCAATTCTGGCTGCGAACCGGAATCGTCTCCAACAAGGATTACCTTTCCCCCGACTACCTTGTCCTCCAGCGCCACGGCTGGATTACCGGAGCCAACGTTCCCTGCACGCCCAATCTCGTGCCGCCTCCGTGCTGGGACGTCGCTCTCACGCCTCTCGGCGTCGATACCCTGCGGGACCTGATTCCCAGCGATGCTGCAGGTCGGCAATATTTCGGTATTCCGGTGGCTCGCCGGCAGCTTCTCGGCATCACCGGTATAAGCAAGAAAGACAATGCAGCGGATGTTGATTTCCAATGGAGGTGGGCGCCGCTAAACGAAGTTGGCGCAGCGCTCTACGCAGGAGACGTGCAGTTCAACTCCGCCGTCGTCTTCAGGCATTACGACGATGGCTGGCGCCTAACAGAAGGCAATTCGCCAAGGAGCAGCCCAAGCTTGGATGATGCTCTGAAGAATGCTCTCCCCGCCCAATAGCGCGAGTCAAATGAAGTGGTGTGGTGGGGGCACTCCGCCCACACGCGTGCAAGACAACTGCTTATCGCTAGAATCAATTCCCTTATTTGCCTTTGGCAAAGACACCGGTGTTATATGCTCCTGTTCACATGAAAACCAAGTTAGCCGCACTCCTCGTGACCGTTCTGCTCTTTTGCTCTTTCGCACAAGCTGACTCCCTCGACGATCTAGCTCGCGATTTCTGGATGTGGCGCGCCCTCGAACAGCCAGTCTCATCGGATGACATCCCTCGCATCGAGCGCCCATCCGGTTGGGTGCCTGATTGGTCGCCAGAGGCGGTCGCCCGCTACCACAAGCAATTAGACGAATTTGATTCGCGCTGGCAGAAGATGGACGCGTCCACCTGGCCGATCGCAAGACAGGTTGACCACCGGCTCATAGGCTCAGCGATTTCTCGCGTCCGGTGGGAGTTGGACCGCGTCCGCAACTGGCAACGCGATCCCAGTTTTTACGTCCAGCAAAGTGTGGGAGCATATCTGCAACTCCTGCTCCCGCCACCGCCCTTCGATGCCGCCCGGAGTATGCAAACTGTCGCCATGCTGGCTTCGATTCCGCGCACGCTGGCCTCAGCCAAACAGAATCTCATCGATCCCACAGCGCCGTTCGCCCGCATCGCGCTTGCTCAGTTGCAGGACATCCTCCCGAGGCTGTTGAAGTCTATTGCTGGATTAAAACCCTTACTCGACCCCGAATCGTCCCGCAACCTCGAATCGGTTGGCGAGGAAGCCGCTGCTGCCCTCGAGTCTTATCGCGACTGGCTGAATCAGCGCCTGCCCACCTTGCGAATGGAAACCGCCATTGGCCGCGACAATTATGTGTTCTTTCTCAAGAATGTTGCGCTCCTTCCCTTTTCCCCAGAGGAACTGCTCGAGATGGGCAAACAAGAATGGGCGCGATCGGTAGCATCGCAGGTTTATGAAGAGCACCGTAATAGAGGAATTCCCCAGCTACGGTTTTTCAAAGATGAGGCCGAGCAGATCGCGCATGAGGGAGACGACGAATTGGCGGTTCGCCGCTATTTACAAACTAAGGATCTCGTCACCGTGCCGGACTGGGTTCAGCATTATCGTTTCGCTGCCATTCCCCCTTATCTTGCAGGATTTGCCAATGTAACCGAGCTCGATGATTTCACCGGCCCTAGCCGACTGAAAGAGAACTGCACCCGGTATATTCCCGCGCCCGGCCCAAATCTTGGCTATTTCGCCGCCACCATGGCGAAAGATCCACGCGGAATTCTTGTTCATGAAGGCGTGCCGGGGCATTATTTTCAATTGGCGCTGTCCTGGGCCAATCCCGATCCCATTCGCCGCCACTACTACGATTCAAGCGCCAACGAGGGCATCGGTTTCTACGCCGAGGAAATGCTTCTGCATGCGGGTTTGTTCGACGACAGCCCGCGCACCCGCGAATTCATTTGGAACTTCATGCGGCTCCGTGCACTTCGCGTAGAAGTCGATGTCAAACTGGCTCTGGGCGAATTTTCACTGGATCAGGCAGCGGAGTACTTAAAGAATACGGTTCCCATGGATTCCGCGACTGCTCACGAAGAAGCAGCCATGTTCGCAACAACTCCCGGACAGGCAATTTCCTATCAGATCGGCAAATTGCAGATTTACAAATTCCTCGCCGACGCGCATCGCAAAAAAGGAGCGGCCTTCAATCTGCGCGCATTCCACGATGTCCTCTGGCAAAATGGAAACGTGCCCGTCGCCCTGCAACGCTGGGAATTTCTAGGGTTGAAGGATGGCATGGAACAGTAATAGATCGACTGAAGGATTTTTCTTTGCGAACTCCGCGTACTGTTCTTTGCGAGCTTTGTGGTGATTCTTAGTTCAAACCGCGCTACCCGCCCCGTAAGCAAGCTGATCCTGACAAGAAACGAATGTTTCTTGCATCCCGGATTGCAAGTTGCGTTCGTGCACTGGTATAAACCCTATCGCCCATGAAAATCCGAGCCCTGGTGGTTTTATTTTTTTCTCTCCTCCCCGCCCACGCGGCCGACAAACCCAAGCTCACGCTTGACGAATTTTTTAATTTCGTCGGCTTCACTGACGTGAAGATCTCGCCGGATGGCCATGCCGTTGTCATCGGCACCCATCGTGCCGACTGGGATCAGAGCATCTTCCGCAAAGATCTCTGGCTCTACCGCGACGACTCGAGCGGCAACGGAACCTTGTTCCAGCTCACACAATCAGGTCACGATAGCCAGCCGCAGTGGTCACCTGATGGCCGCTGGATTGCCTTTCTTTCCGAGCGCAAGACTAAAAAGGAAAAGGAATCAGACAACGAATCCAAAAGTGAAGATACCGCGCAGCTTTACCTCATCTCCGCTTCCGGTGGCGAATCTTTTTCCGTTACGCAAGGCGAAGAAGAGGTCCATGCTTTCTCCTGGTCTGGTGACTCGCGCACCCTTTATTTCGCCACGCGTACGCCTTGGACCAAAGTGCAAAAAGATGCATACAAGAAGGAATGGAAAGACGTCTCTCAATACCGCGCCGCAGAACGTGGAGACATGATCTTCAGCATCGCCGTCGCCGACGCGCTCAGCCGAAATGCGAATGCTGCCGCCAAAGTAAGCAACGACGCTAAGAACGAATCCGACGCCACGCCAGGTTCACATCCTTTGGCCAACACGTCCTGGCGGGTACAACAAATCGTTACCTCGTTGGATGGCAGCAAGCTCGCGTTCGTGACCACTTCGGTTTCCGAGCGCCAGGAGAAGGTGAGCGAATTCGAAATCTATTCGGTTGACCTGGCAAATGCGTCTCCGGACCGGCCACCCCATCAGGTCACACATAATGAGGCCGTCGAAAACAACCTTCATTGGGCGGCGGACAACCGACATGTGTTCTTCACGGTTGAGGTTGGCGATATAACCGGCCATTACCGCGATCTCCAGCCACATCTCTACTGGGCGGACGTCGAAACCGGCGAAGTACAGCAGTGGGCGAAGGATTTCCCAGGAGCAATTGACCGTTACGACATCGCGGGAAATCAAGTGTTGGTAGCCGGGAAGCACGCAACCGAAGTACCGCTCTATTCCTCCGCCAAACCGTCAGATTCCTTTACCAAGCTGAACGGCTGGGCAGGCACCTACGAACGTGTCTCGGCCGCCGATCACTCGCCGCGCGTCGCGGTCGTCTACTCCTCGCTCCAGAAGCCGACTGAAGTTTATCTCGCCGAAAGCGCCGACAAATTGCAAGATGCCCGCCCGATCACCGCTTTCAACAAGCTGTTCGCGGAGCGCGACCTCCCGCAAGGCAAGCCGTACAAGTGGAAGGCCGACGACGGCACGGCCGTTGAAGGCATGTTGATTTATCCCCCGGGAAGATTTGAGGCTAAGAATCTGCCCATGTTTGTGCTCATCCATGGTGGCCCCGCCGACGCCGACGGCAATCACTTCGAAGCCGACTGGTATCAATGGGACCGGCTCGCGGCAACACAGAACTGGCTTGTGTTCGAGCCGAACTATCGCGGATCGAGCGGCTACGGCGACAAATTCCTCACCGAAATCGTTCCTCAAATCGTCTCTCGCCCCGGCAAAGACATTTTGGAAGGTGTCGATGCGCTGGTGAAAGACGGCATTGCCGATCCCAATCAACTTGCCGTTGGTGGATACAGCTACGGCGGCTACATGACGAACTGGCTCATCACCCAGACCACCCGATTCAAAGCCGCCGTCACGGGCGCGGGCGCGGTCGAGCACATCGCCAACTGGGGCAACGACGATACCACTTTCGATGACGCTTATTTTCTCGGCGGTTTACCTTGGGAGGCCCAGCAGCGCTATCACGATGAGGCAGCGATTTACCAGATCAACAAAGTTCGCACCCCAACCCACATTGTTGGCGGCGCCAATGATATTCGCGTCGCCGTAGCCGAAAACTATCTGCTCGATCACGCGCTGCACAATTTGGGAGTGCCGAGCACCTTGCTGATCTTTCCCGGCGAAGGACATTCGCTCAACAAAAATCCTTGGCACGGAAAAATCAAAGTCCGCGAGGAGCTCAAGTGGCTTGAGAAATACGGCGGAAACCCAGGACACTAATAAATGAGTGTGGCGCGGGCACTCCTTCCCGCAACACCTGGCGGCGCCACAACAGAGCGAGAAAGCTATCGCCAGCGATCCACCGCCTCCCACCAAACCAACTTCATCCACTCAGTGAAATTCGTCTTGGCCCACTCGCGATGCTGCCACCAGTTCACCCCAAACTCTCGCGGATCGTAGGCGGCGGCGACACTGAAGT
>QIAB01000058.1:27380-38069 GCA_003225455.1 Acidobacteriota bacterium | reverse complement strand
GCCAACTTTCTCCACGCAGCGACTGGCCTCCTGTGCCTCTGCTTTCGTTGACAACCCATAAATTGGACACACCGTAATCGCCTTCGCCTCGGGCAAGCTCTGAACATATTTCCCTGCCAGTTCCGGCAATGACCAGTGGTACACGGTCGCCACTGGCACGTCCAGCACCAGTCGCACGCCATACCCCTGATCAAACAGCTCTAAACCCTTTGCGGGCCGCCGGTCAGTTTCTCCCGCAAGCACCAGAATGACGTCTGTTTTTTGTGGTTTATCGACCACCAGAAAGCGCCCTGAGCTTGCCCCAAGCGCCACAATGAGCAGCGCCGACACTCCCAATGCTGCGGTGCGCCAGTACCGCTGGGCTTCCCTTGGGCTCAGAATGTGCATTTCCAAGGCATTTGTCGCAATACCCGAGTAATTCAAGATTGTGCGAAGTCGCGCCAACCGCAACAAACCGTTAGAGAAACTCTGAACGCGCCATACCTAAAAATGGCATTCGCCGTGCTAAAATCTCGCGCAGCGCATTCTTTTTATCATGACCATCCAATCCGCACCCGCCACTCTGTGCTCCGAACTCAAAAGCAGAATCGATCTCCGTCAGGCCCGGGTCGCGATTATCGGTCTGGGATACGTCGGTCTGCCTCTGGCACTCCTCTACACGGAACAGAAGTTTCCAGTAACCGGTTTCGACATCGATCAGCGCAAGGTTTCAACGCTGGCTCAGGGCGGATCCTACATTTTTCGCATCCCGGCCACTGAGATTCAGGAAGCACGCTCCAAGGGATTCGAAGCCACCTCCGACTATGCCCGGCTCACACAAGCGGACGCCATTATCATCTGCGTCCCCACTCCGCTGAATGCATATCACGAACCCGACCTCAGCTATATCACCAACACGGCGCAGGCGATAGCGCCCCATCTGCGCGCCGGACATTTGGTCATTCTCGAAAGCACAACATATCCTGGAACCACTGAAGAAGTCATGATCCCCATCCTCGAAAAAGGAAACAAACATGGCCTGAAAGCCGCACGCAACGGAGCTTCAGCCGGTCAGGAATTTTTCGTCGCCTTTTCGCCTGAGCGCGAGGATCCCGGCAATCAAACCGTAGCCCGCCGCGACATCCCCAAAGTCGTAGGAGGTCTCGATTCGCAAGCGTCCGATTTGGCTGCCGCGCTCTACGGCGCAATCTTCAACCGTGTGGTGCGGGTCTCTTCTCCCGCTGCGGCGGAGATGACCAAGCTGCTCGAAAATATTTACCGCTGCGTGAATATTGCGCTGGTAAACGAACTCAAGCTGCTCTCGCTGCGCATGGGGCTCGATATCTGGGAGGTGATCGAAGCCGCGTCCACCAAGCCCTTTGGATTTCACCCGTTTTATCCGGGTCCCGGGCTTGGCGGACACTGCATCCCGGTTGATCCGTTTTATCTTTCCTGGAAAGCGAAAGAGTGGGACTTCCGCACACGCTTTATCGAGCTGGCCGGCGAAATCAACAGCAACATGCCCTATCACGTGCTGGATTCAGTTGCCAAAGCTCTCAACCAGCACAAGAAGGCATTAAACGGCGCGAAGGTGCTTGTGCTCGGCTTGGCCTATAAGAAAGACATTGACGACCTGCGCGAGTCTCCGTCGCTCACTATTATCGAACTGCTGCAGAAGGAAGGCGCGCTGGTGAGTTATAACGACCCCTATTTCCCCACCGTCGGCAAGGGTCGCAAATACGATCTGCAAATGAAGTGCACGCCTCTCGAAAATCTTGCCCAATACGATTGTGTGCTGATTGTGACCGACCACTCCGACTACGATTACGAACGAATCGTGCGTGAATCGCAGCTCGTTGTCGATACTCGAAACGCCACCCGCGGTATACGAAGTCCGAACATCGTGCACTGTTAACTACCGCACGTAGCGCTCTGCTAAGGAGACCCCAAAAACGGCGCTCTTAGACTAGAATCCTGAATCCATAGCCGGAAAAAAGTTCCCGTAACGGGATGGGTACCTACCCAGCAATATGCAACTTTTTGCATTTCGGAACCCCAATTTTGCTAATATCCTTCCACGTAAGTGTAAGTAGCTGTTCAATAAACGTTTGCTTCCGTTGTTCTCAAGGAAAGTGGTCGCATTCGTGCTTTCCAAGTACCGGAAGTCAACCTCCCAGTCATCTTCTGGACCGCACCCGATGAGGCTGGGTCACCCTTGGTCGTATTCTGAGACAGGAGCTGAAAGTCATTATGTATAACGCTCCCTACCATGGCCCTTTTTCGTTGCTTCCTGAGAGGCGTCCACCCTGGAAGGAGTTCATCTTCAGTTTCAGCTCACAGGGGCTGGGATTATTTCTGCTGGCGTGGTTGGCAGTTTTGCATCCCGAGGTTCTGGTTCCGCCAACTCACGATTATCACTTCATCCGATTAGTCGAGACTCCCGCGCCCATCAATCATCAGCCCCAACCTCCGCGAGTACTGAAACAAGAAGTCGCTCGATTGGAAACGCCGGCTGAGCCTGCGCTGCGCCTGCCTCCGGAGGTCAAACCGAAGGTTCAGCGCGATGAATCGCCGCAAGCGCCGAAAGTTGAACTAGCCTCGACCAAACCAGTGGCGATTCCCACGGCCACTCCGGTGATTCCGCGCCAGCCGGTAAAGACGAATGTGTTTTCGACCGGAAGCTCGCAGCCCGCGACCATCGCCAAAGCGCCTGAGAAGGTCCAGACCGGAGGGTTCGGCGATCCCAACGGCGTGCCCGCGCGCGATAATCACGGAAGACCGATCAACATCGCGCAATCTGGATCATTCGATCTGCCCTCTGGACCCGGCTATGGTAACGGTACCGGAGGGGCAAACGGCGTGCGGGGCGTAGTGGCAAGCACAGGCTTTGGCAATGGCGTCGCTATCGCAGGCAACCGCGCCGGCTCTCGCAGCGCTGTGCGCCAGAGTGGATTTGGCGATGCCGAGCCAGTAGCTTCGACCCAGGTCCATCGCCAGCAAGCCGATGCTGCTCCTAAACTTGTGCCGGCAGAAATCATCTCCAAACCGAATCCGATTTATACCGACGAAGCCCGAAAGTTGCGCATTGAAGGCGAGGTTCTGCTGGAAGTGGTCTTTGAGTCCTCTGGCAGCCTTCGCATATTGCGGGTAGTTCAGGGTCTCGGTCACGGCTTGGATGAAGCCGCGGTACGCGCTGCTCAGAAAATCCGGTTTAAACCAGCACAGCGAGATGGCCAACCCGCCGATTCCACCGCCGTGCTGCATGTCATCTTTCAAATAGCCTGAAAACGCCGGCTACGTCGTCAAGAGGTGGTATGCGCTATTTTCGATTGGCTCTTCTCCCTTTTGCTGCTCTGGCCTTTGTTCCAGCCCTCATCTCAGCTCAAGACACCAACCCAGCTCCAGCCCCACCCGTCGTGCAGACGAGCGCCCCTGTCTCTATCGATCAGGTCGTCGCCAGAGTCATCGATCGCGAGCATTTCTTCATGGCTCAGCTTCGGGTCCTGCACCCCCTAGTCGAGACCTATATTCAAAACCTCAAAGATGACCGTGGGGGTGCGGACCTTCCGGCCAGCGACCAATATTTTCTCGGTCAGCTCGATATGGGTCACGGCCCCGATGACCGCGCTTTCGCCAGCAAGCCTGATGGCCGCTTCTTTCATCCCCTTTCAAAACTGAACCGCTTCTACCAAATGAAATTCTTGCCGCGCGGGTTCGCCCAGATGGCAATCGTGGATGAAGACCTTCAGCGCCAAAACTATGATTTTGCCCTTGTCCGCCGGGAATTCCTCGGCGAAGTTCGTTGCTTGGTTCTCGACATAAATCCAAACCCGCACACCGGCAATGGCCGGTTCAAAGGCAGAGTTTGGGTTGAAGATCAGGACTACAACATTGTCCGCTTCAATGGGACCTACTTTCCCCATCCTCGCGGCAGCTACTTTTTGCACTTCGACAGTTGGCGGATGAACCTTCGTCCCGGCCTGTGGCTTCCCGCATACATCTACAGCGAGGAATCCAACCTGCGCTTCGGCTTCAACCACACGCTCCATCTGAAGGCACAAACCCGCATGTGGGGCTACGACCTGCAGAAATTCAACCGCAACGACGAACTCACCGAAATCGTCGTTGACGCCCCACAGTCGGTGCGCGACCAAACCACAGGCGCGCAGGATGCGACTCCGGTCGAGAGCCAGCGTCTTTGGGAACGCCAGGCGGAAGAAAACACGATCGAGCGGCTGCAAAAGATCGGCTTAGTCGCTCCGAGTGGCGAAGTAGATAAGGTTCTGCTCACTGTCGTCAACAATCTGCTGGTCACCAACAGTCTAGAGATTCAGCCCGAAATTCGCACGCGTGTACTTTTGAGCTCCCCACTCGAATCGTTTGCTATTGGTCACACCATCGTGATCAGCAGAGGCCTGCTCGATGTTCTGCCTGATGAGCCTTCCCTCGCAATGGTTATTGCTCACGAACTCGCGCACATCGCTTTGGGCCATCGCGTGAATACCCAATTCTCTTTCTCAGATCGTATGCTCTTCCCCGACTCAGAAACTTTCGAGCGCCTGGATTTCGCTCGCAGTCCTGCCGACGAAGAAGCTGCTGATAAGAAAGCACTCGAGCTGCTCTCCAACTCGCCATATAAAGACAAATTGGGCAATGCGGGATTATTCCTGAAAGCTCTCCAGGCCCGCGCTCTGGAACTCAAAAGTTTGATTCGACCGCACCTGGGTAACGGGCTGGCGGAAGGCAAGTCCCTACGGATGTCCGCTCTGCTCAACTCAGCTCCGCAGCTAGACATGCAGCGAACCGATCAGATCGCCGCGTTGCCCCTCGGCGCTCGCATCAAGCTCGACCCGTGGAGCAGCCGCGTCGAACTGGTAAAGACGAAACCTCTGGCGCTTAGTTCCAGCCGGGAAAAGATGCCGTTTGAAGTCACGCCGTTCTTCCCGTATTTGACGCGCTTGTCCAACGCAAACCCGGAGAGGGCCGCAGCGGCACCCAGCCAATAAGGGCTACTGGCCTGGCGGAACAAGCCTAGTTGTGTGCAGGGAATGGAACTACGACCTAGTGGATTGAACTTCCTACCTGCGAAAACACGTTGTTGGCATTAGAACCAATCAGGCGAATGGTGCCAACGACGATTACCAAAACGACGGCCAACATCACTGCGTATTCTGCGATGTCCTGACCTCGTTCCTCTGACCAAAGATGTTGCATGAACCTTGCCACGGGGCTCCCCTCCTAAACGCTCATCACTTCCGCCGCTGAGTGCAATCCATACTCGGCAGATACTCAAAGTTTGCCAGCTTGATCACAAGGTAATTTCCGTCACAGAACGGAGGCAATGGCCCGTTGGTGGCAACGGGTGGCACGAACGTGCCATGCAGTCAGGCTATAGTCTTCAAAGGTAAGGATTGATTTACCGCGAACAGGGCCAACTCCAAGCGGGTGGAAACCCCGAGTTTGTCGAAAATATTACTCAGGTGATGTTTCACCGTATCTTCGCTGATCTTGCAGTATTCGGCGATTTCCTTATTTGAATATCCGGCAACCACGGTAGAGACGATCTCCAGCTCTCGGGGGGTAAGCCCGAATTTCTTCTGCCGCGCTTCCTCTCCCGAGGACTGAACCAAGCTCCGGAGATACTGAACAAGATTGGAGACGCTCTCTCGCCCGACCCAATACTCCCCTGCCATCACGGTGTGAATGCTCTTTAGCAGAAGCTGTGTAGCCGAATCCTTCATCACAACCCCGCGAGCGCCCAGTTGCAACGCTTCCACAATCTGCTTCTTCTCAGCCGCTGCTGTTAACAAGATCACCCGCACCGCATTTGAGTTCGAGCCGGAACTCATTTCCCGCAATGCTTCCAATCCCGGCATGCGAGGCATCGCTAAGTCAAGCAGCAAGATGTCCGGCTTGAGCTGGCGTGCCAGCTTCACAGCCTCGGTTCCGTCCTGCGCCTCGCCGATAACCTTCAAATCCGGCTCAGCCTCTAACAAACGTCGCAGACCATCGCGAAAAATCGGATGGTCATCCGCAATCACGATACGAATGGGCTGTGATCTCCGGCTATCCATAGGCTGCTTCCCGTTTTTGCGGAACGTTGATCTCCAAACGCGATCCCTGGCCCGGAATTGATTCTATCGCGAGTTCACCATCAATTAAACGAACCCGCTCCTTGATAACCAGGGGGCCACGACCGAGCGTGTCCAACTCCAGATGAGAAAGCCTGCCGGCAAACGAAAAGCCGCAGCCGTCATCTTCCATAACCAATGTCCAGTGCTGATTCTTCGCGCCCAATCTCACCAGCACCTGCCTTGCTCGGCTATGCTTCCGGACATTTACCAAGCCTTCTTGCACAATGCGTGCCAGTTCCCGGCATACTTGTTGCGGCATATCGACTTCATCCAGGTCCGAATGGAACCGCGCCGAAATTCCCGTCTCCCTCTGAAACCGTTCCACGGTGTCGGCAAGGAACCCTAAAAGCCGCCTCGAATCCACATCGAGCGACTTCATCTGCTGCATCAGCTCACGCAGCTTCAACACTTCTTCCCGTAATAATCCTTGGATGCGTCCCAGCTCGTCCGTGATCGATACGGATTTGTCCGTCGTCCGCCGGAGCACGTCAACTTGCATCTCCATGGAAATCAGGGATTGCACTGCCCCATCGTGCAGCTCGCGCGCAAAACGCGCGCGTTCCAGTGCTCCCGCTCGCAGACGCAACCGGCGCAACAAATATACGTTGTACACCGCCGGTCCAACCTGCTGCACCAGTTCCTGCAGGAAGCGAAGCTCCTCCTCCACATCGCCCGTCAACGACAAATCCAGCAGAAAGATTCGTCCCCACCACTCGCGTCCGAAAGAGAAAGAAACCACTACCAAACTTTGGAACTCGTGCTGTTTCGCCAGACCCTCCAGAGATGCTGGGGGCAGATTCAAAACCTTTGCTCCCGTTCGGTCTAGTCCCACCAGAGAGAAAGTTCTTGCTCCCTGCCTGCTGCTGGCAGACGCATAGTAAGTTTCTGCCGGAAAACCATAGAGATACGTCTCGCGATCCGAAGGCAGCGGATCAAGCCAGCGAAAGGCGGACGATGCTTTGCTGTTGAGCCGCATCTCGCCCACGAACACTCGATGGCTGTTCGCCTCTCGTGATGCAATCAGAGCCTGACGCGCGCCATACATGCTTATCAATTCTCCGACGATCTCTTGCAGAGTTCCGCTAAGCCCGGCTTCAACCCGCGCCTTCCCCAGGACCCGGGCAATCACCGCTTTTTCCGCGCGTAGCTGCTTCTGCTGCTCCGCCAGATATCCCAGCAGGAGCCCCATCACCAGAAGATAAATGGAGCGCATGAAGAGTCGCTGCGGCTCGAAGTCAGCCGGCGCAACTTGCAGGCTGGGCAGATTGTGATGCAGAAAGAGGCGGCCAGCCCACGTAAAAAATCCCAGATGAAACGCGAGATTCTCAATCCACAGAAGCAGAACCGAAGCCGCCGCGGTCCCTACGGTCTCCCACAGCCCCCATCGATATGCAGCCGCGGCCAGGACAAAAACCAAGAATAGGAAAAAAGGGTTGGACTGGCTGGCCGCGAACACGGAAATTAATGCGGGCCATACCACGTCACCCCCATGGACCAACCAGCGGAACGACGCGGTAGACTCCCTCCGCCTCCGCAGGAGCAGCATGATTACCACTCCTTGGGCGATGTAAAACGCAAATAATCCCGAGGCCCACACCGAATAGCGAATCTCCCCCGGGTCGATCAGGATGGCCACCAGCGCGGAAACAGCAAGAAACACCCGCGCTGTCGCCAGCCACCGTTCGATTCGGCGAATCTCGCCGGGGCTGATCGGCGCCCTTTGTCTCCACAGAAATCGGTGTCGAAGCGCTCGGAATGGCAACGGAGTACGACCTGACAACAAGGTGCTCGCCAAGGATATTATTGAGAACGCTCCAAGAGAGCAAGCGGAGTGCCGCCTGCGGTTCTCATAGCTCCCGCCTTTGCAAATACTTGCCAAAACAGGTCGCAACTCATTTCGCCGCTGCCGCGCGTTACTGAAGTAACGTTTTCTTCTCCGGATTGCTGTCTAGAATTGGCCAGCGGGTGTCATGTCTCGTCGCACGCGTTTCTGCCTATTCGCAGTGTCCGGATTCGTTTTCGCGCAGGCCACGGCTTCGCTGGTGCTGCGCAGTAGCTTCACACTTACAGCGGTGAGCGACCTCACTCAATCTGCTCTCCTTCTGGCGGGTACGCTCGCGCTTCTTCCCAACGCGCTGACCACGCGAGGGCGCACACGGCTGTTCTGGCTACTAATGTCTCTTGGCCTGGCGCTTTGGTTCACATACCAGACGCTGCTATGGACTTACTTTGAGGTCTTCCTTCACCAGGACGTTCCAGACGTATTTTGGGGAGATGTGATCCTGTTCCTCCACATCGTTCCTATGATGGCGGCGCTTGCGCTCCAGCCCCATGCCGAACAGGACGAACGCGCCACCCGGCTGGGATCCCTTGATTTCGCTTTGTTGCTGGTGTGGTGGCTCTATCTTTATGTATTTGCGGTCATTCCATGGCAATACGCGGTGACAGATGTAGCCATTTATCAACACAACCTGAACGCGCTATATCTCGCGGAAAAGATCGTCTTTCTTGTTGGGCTGGCCTTCGTGTGGTTACGCAGCAGCGGCGTCTGGAAGGTCATCTACGCAAATCTTTTCGGGGCAAACCTCACTTATGCGCTGAGTTCCTATCTTGTAATCTGGGCAATTGAAAGACATGCATATTACTCTGGCAGCTTGTACGACATTCCTTTAGTCGTGTCTATGGCATGGATTGCAGGGGTTGGAATCATGGCCCTCGACCGCCCTCCCAGTCGCGAAGGCCGCAAGCAAGCTGAGAATCATGGTGAATGGGTGGCACGCTTGGCTATGGGAGCAATTTTCTCTCTGCCTCTCTTTGCCGTTTGCGCATTGCTTGATAGTACTGCACCGCCGGCGGTTCGCAGCTTTCGGCTGGTGCTGACGCTCGGCAGTATGGTGCTCATGGGGGCTATGGTCTTCGTCAAACAGCACCTGCTGGACCGCGAACTGCTCAGCCTATTGCGGACATCGCGTGATTCATACGAAAATCTCACTCGCTTGCAGGAGCAACTAGTCCAATCGGAAAAACTCGCCTCGCTCGGCCAGCTTGTCGGAGGCGCTGCGCACGAAATCAATAATCCACTCACAGCGATGCTCGGATATTCCGACCTGCTAGCTGAAACATCTCTCAGCGACGAGCAACGCGGTCTAGCCGAAAGAATCGGATACCAGGTACGGCGCACAAAGTTTCTCGTCTCCAGCCTGTTGGGCTTTGCCAAACAGGCTTCAGGGGAGAAAGCTCCGTTGGATGTGAATGCGCTGGTGCAAACTGCCATCAAACTTTCGCAAGTTCAATTGCAAGCGGCCAACGTTCAGCTAACTACAGACCTGCAGTCCGCTCTGCCACAAGTTCGTGGCGACTCCAACCAGCTCCTCCAGGTTTGCATGCACATCCTCAACGATGCTCTGCATGCGATGGAGAAGACGGGAGGGACTCTCACCATCACCACCCGACAGAAAGACGACGTGGTTGTGGTGGATCTCATCGATGATTCGTCCCAAGCTAATGAGCCGGATCTTGCCTTCGACGTTCCTGCTGGAAGCCAAGCGGCCAGCTTAGGCCTTAGTGCTTGCTATGGAATCATCCACCAGCACAGTGGAAAGATTCTTTACAGCAAGCATGGGGAACGCGGGGCCACTTTGCGCATCGAGCTTCCTGCCGACCCTTCATCGGCCCGGGAACGCTCCAAACGCGATGAGCAACGAGCTGCCGTAACCCTCACGCAGCCATCTGTCCCGTAACGTTCGTTCCTAATCAAGTCCTCGTGACGGGTTGCCGCCTCGCGTCCGTCTTAAATCCTTGTCAAAAAAATCGACACTCGCCTTATACGCTCTGACCCAATTTCCCCATACCAGAAAGTCATGAATCTCATCCGGAAAAATCAATTCTTCGAAATCGACTTTCTGCTCGCGCAGCCGCTGCGCTAAGTCCACCGTCTGCCCGAACGGCACATTGCGATCATCATCTCCGTGAATCAAAAGCACAGGAGATTTCCAGGTGGAAACCGACGCATCCGGCGATGATTCAAACGCAAGTTTCTGCGCCTCTTTTTGATCAGGAGCGCCAGGGCGGTTCCCCCAATGCGGCAGGAAGACCGACCAGTCGTGAACTCCATGCATGTCCACGCCTGCTGCAAAGACGTCGGAGTTGCGCGCCAGGCCCAAGGCCGTGAGCAGCCCTCCATACGATCCTCCCCACAGCCCAATCTTCTTTGCATCCACTATCGGCAAGCTTTGCAGGTACTTCGCGCCGGCAACAACGTCCTTGTACTCCGATGATCCGCGCCATCCCGCATTTGCGGCTTCTCGGAACTCCCGGCCATACATGATCCCGAGCCGGTAGTTCACCGAAAGCACAACATATCCCCGGCTGGCTAGGTACTGATTCATGGCGTACGCATTGTGATAGTAGTACATGTAATGAAAACCGAGCAGCATTTGGCGGATCGGACCGCCATGCACAAAGATCGATGCCGGTCCGGGTTTTGTTCTCCCATCAGGAACAAAAAGCTGGCCGTGAATTTCTAATCCGTCTTCACTCTTAAACATTACCTGCTTCGGCGTGACCAACTGCTTGG
>QIAB01000058.1:26779-27365 GCA_003225455.1 Acidobacteriota bacterium | reverse complement strand
CCAGCATCTCTCTTCCTTGCGTGGTGATTCGGTATGGCATTGCGGGCGTGGTCGCGCTTGACCCCAGGCATACCACCTGCCCCGCAGATTCCACTGGGCTCCACTCGATCGTCTCGCCGCGGCTGAGCGGTTGTGGCTTACCCCCATCGAGCGCCACTCGCCAGAGGTGCCGGCGGTCAACATCTCCTTGATTGGAAGAGAACAGCACCGATTGCTGATCCGCGCCCAATGCCACATCCTCCACTTCGAATTCCCCGGGCGTGAGCAGCGTCGGTGAACCGCCGTTGGCGGAAATCGAATAGAGGTGATTCCAGCCATCCTGCTCGGACGCGAAGAGCACCCGATCATTTCCGGCATAATAGAACGAAGTGTCGGCCGTCAGTTCAGGGAAGGAATCGTTGCGTGTATTTCCGCTGTGCCATATTTCCTTTCCGTTGCCGGTCGCCGCGTCCCCAACCCAGATTGCCCACTGCGTAACATGGAGAGGAATGAGTGGGAGCTTCTCCCGCACACCCGGAAGCCGAATGAAGGCGATGCGCTTACCATCAGCCGACCAGCGCGGGCTGATGTCGCGATCGGCGCTGGC
>QIAB01000058.1:20853-26756 GCA_003225455.1 Acidobacteriota bacterium | reverse complement strand
GTGATCGCCGCGATTGCTGACAAACGCTATCTCCCGTCCGTCGGGAGACCACCTCGGACTGGAATTGTCCCCGCGCAAATCCGTAAGCTGATGAGCCGGCGTCGCGCCCGAAACCGGAGCGATCCACAACTGCTTGCGCGCCGCCCAAACCGCAAACTGTCCGTCGGGAGAGAGTTCAACGTCTTCGCAGTCTTCCTCCCCACACCCCATTTCGCCCAGCATTCGCGGACTTCCGCCGTCCGCATCTACAGCCCAAACCTGCTGCTTGCGCGCCGATACACTGCTGGTCGGGTCGGCCACGCGGCCATTCTCATTTGTTTCGCTGCCACGAACATAAACCAGGGTTCGTCCGTCCGGCGTGATGCGCAGACTGGCAATCGGTAGACCGTCATCATCACTGTAGTGCGTCACTTGCCTCGCAGCGAAGTTCGGCGCATCAGCAATCCAGAGATTCCGAACTCCTTTCGCATTGAACGCCCACGCGACTCTGCCACTGCGCTTCGCCGCGACCAGGTTCGAAGGAAATGGCGAGCTCAGCACCTGCTCAAGAGTGAAGTTCGACGCAGAACACGGAAGAGAAATCAGAAAACAAACCTGCAGACATGTGACTGCAAACCACCGGCGCGAAATTTTCATAGGAGGCAAAGCCTATCGTACTTACTTGCGGCTTGCCAACAATGAGCGCCCAAAGCCTGTCAGGTTGGGGTTTCAGGGGGCAACGTTGTTACTCGGTCTCAGTTACTCGGTCTCAGCTACTCGCCTTCACCGCGATCACTAGGGCGAGGATATTCGCCGCAACATACAAAGATAGGCCGTAGTAGAACATGGAACGCCTGGTGGTTTTGTTGGTCAGATGCTGCAGCTAACGCATGGGATACTGCTGGCTCGAGTTGATGAAGGTCAGGAACGCAGCCCAGAGTCGGGCAGCATCAAGTCACGTGCATCGTCACGGATGATGCCGGAGTTGCCCTCCAGCTTCTATGTTGTCGCTACTTGTCTCACGGCAGTTCTCCTCCGGGCACGCATAGCGGATCACATTACGTTGCCGGTCCAGGCTGGAGATAAACATTGGCCGCCCATGCTGCTCGCATCGCGGCTGATCAGAACGGATGAGTGGAGGCTCATTGCGCTTGGGCGTCACGTACCCTAGTCGCTCGCTGAAGCAGCGTTGGCAAAACTCAGCCGTACACTGGAAGAATTCGATGGAATAGTCGGCGCTGAACGGCGCGACAGCAGGCGCCATGGTGCGATAGTGTTTGTCGCACAGCGGCAGAATGTCAATCCGCATGCGCCGAGTCTAGCATTAGGCGGTCATCTCCACCGTTCGCTTCAACTGTCCGCAGGCCGCATAAATATCCCGCCCACGCGGCCGGCGGATGAACGTCGGGAATCCCGCCGCAATCAGCGTGTTTTGAAATTCAAGCACTCGCTTTTCGGCTGGAGTCTGAAATGCAATCCCTGGCCCCGGATTCAGCGCAATTAAATTTACTTTCGCGCGCACGCCGCGAATCAGCTCCACAACTTCTCGGGCGTTCTGCGCGAAATCGTTTACCTCATCAAGCAACACATATTCGAACGTCAGCCGCTCGCGACTGCGCAAGGGAAATTCCCGCGCCGCCGCCATCAGCTTTTCCAGATTCCATTTCCGGTTGATCGGCATCAGCCGAGTTCGCAGCTCGTCATTCGAAGCATTCAACGAAATCGCCAGCTTCGGTCGCACCGCTTCCGCGCCAAAGTCATAAATCCGTGGCACAATCCCCGCCGTCGAAACTGTCATGCGAGACTCGGGAATCCCAACCCCCTCCACCAGGAGCCGAACAGCTTTCATGAAATTGTCGTAATTCAGGAACGGCTCGCCCATCCCCATGAAGACCAAATTCACGCGATCCTGCGGAGGCGAGACGTGTTGGTCATTCAACACCGCGCAAACCTGCCCAACAATTTCTCCCGCCGTCAGATTTCGTTTCATCCCCAGCAACGCAGTCAGACAAAACTGGCAATCCACCGCGCAACCCACTTGGCTGGAAACACAAATCGTAGCCCGGTCCCAAGCGCGCTCAGCTTCGCTTCCATCTCCGCGTTCGCCGCCATCGCCTTCGGGCATCCAAACGGTTTCCACGCTCTGCCCATCCCCAAGCTGCATCAGATAGCGAACCGTGCCATCGCTTGATCCGAACTTTCTTTCAATAGTGGGCAGCCCGACAACAAATCCTTTTTGAGCCAGGCTGCGGCGGAATTCCATTGGAAGCGTCGAAACCTGCTCGGCCGATTCGACTCTTTGGGCGTAAAGAGCCTCAAAAAGCTGTCGCGCCCGAAACCGGGGCTGCCCTGCCTCTTCCACAAGCAGCGTAAGTTCCTGAAGCTCAAGACCTAAAAGTTCGGTTTGTGCAGCTTGCTCCATGCATCTAATCCGCGTTGGCCTTTATAGATTTTAGAGGATGCTTTTCGCCGGCGAGTGGACCGTTGCGCAGTTTTCACGTAACTCATTGATTTTGCAAGGCAAGGATGTATTCGCGCACATCCGCTCTGGTATGTAACAATAGCTGCAAAGGCTTCCGCTTGCGGGCGCTTCTCCTGGAAGCTAGTTGGGAACTTGCCATGGTTGAAGAGACGCGCAATATCCGCCGCGAAGTTTTGCCCAACGGGCTAACCCTCATCACCGAGGAGATGCAGCACATCCGCTCCGTCTCGATCGGCATTTGGATCAAGACCGGCTCCCGCGATGAAGATCTCCAGTGGAACGGCATCTCCCATTTCATCGAGCACATGGTCTTTAAAGGAACCAAGCACCGTTCCGCCGAAGACATTGCCCGCCAAGTGGATTCCATCGGCGGCAATATGGACGCATTCACCGCCAAAGAATGCATCTGCTTCAATGTCAAGGTGCTCGATGAGCACTTGCCGATTGCGATGGATGTACTCAGCGATTTGGTGCTGAATCCGATCTTTGATGTTCAAGACATCGGCCGCGAGCGCGGCGTGATTCTTGAAGAAATTAAGATGGACGAGGACAGCCCCGATTACCTCGTCCACGAAATTTTCACCCAAAATTTCTGGAAAGATCACCCACTGGGTAAGCCGATCCTGGGAACCAAAGACACAGTCAAGAAGTTTGAACGCGAGCCGGTGCTCGATTTTTATAAGCAACGCTTCGCGCCCGGAAATTTAATTATCTGCGCCGCTGGCCATTTGCAGCACGAGCGATTCGTTGATCTGGCCCGCAAGCATTTCGAGCACATGAAGCCAATGAGCAACGGCTTTTATAGCTCGCAGCCGAAGGTCGTATCGCGAATCATTTTGCGCAACAAGAAAGCGCTCGAGCAGGTCCAGATATGCGTGGGCGTCCCCTCGCATCCCATTGCGCATGAGAAGCGGCACGCCTCTTATATTTTGAATACACTTCTCGGCGGCGGCATGAGCTCTCGTCTGTTTCAGAACATCCGCGAGCGCCAAGGGCTGGCGTACGCCATTTACAGCGACTTGAGTCCTTATCGCGACACTGGCTGCCTCTCCGTCTATGCCGGCACTTCCCGCGAATCTGCCGCCAAAGTTGTGCGCTCAGTGGTCTCAGAATTCCGCAAATTAAAATTAGATATCGTTTCCGACGAAGAACTCCGCCGCGCCAAAGATCAACTCAAGGGCAGCTTGATGCTCTCGCTCGAGTCCTCGACAGCCCGCATGTCGAACCTGGCCCGCCAGGAAATGTATTTCGACCGTTTCTATACGCTGGATGAGTTGATCGAAAAAATCGAGAGCGTGACCGCCGAAGAACTGCAAGGGTTGGCCACCGAATTCTTCCAGACCGACTCGATCGCCGTGACCGTACTCGGCAACCTCAACGGCCTTAAGCTAACCCGCGAACACCTGGCGTGCTAATAGCAATCGGCATTCAGCGTCCGAACAAACCTGCGTTCTGCCGGCCACGTCGAAGGACCGCCACTGCTTAGCGGCGGTCCTTCACGCAACACCGCTAGTTGCAAATCGCGGCGGTCGGATGCGTCCTACAATACTGCGCAATCGGTCCCGCAGAACTGACCGAGCAAAGGGTCGCCGTCAACAGCACTAACAAGAGGACTACAAACCTAAGCTTCATAGATTTTCTCCTACTTTGATTTTCCGTCTGGGGCCCAGGGACGATTTGTTCACCGCGATATTACCTCGCCGCGAGCCAATCCACAATTGGTTGCATGTGAGAATTTGGAATCGGCCGGAAAAATCGGAAGAAATTTCGTACGTGCTCAAGCCTTTCAAATAGCAGTCAATGCACGTGCCCATTGCCTCCCGCCCGCTTGCGGGCCTGCATGGCGCGGCGCAGGCCGGGCAGTATGGTTTCGAAATAAGAAATGATTGCCTGGACGCGTTCGGACTCGGATTTCATGCCGAGCAGTGTTTGTTTGAAATCCAGGTCGAGCGGCAGCGAGCCGACCAGGTGGAAGGAGAGCCGGGAACGATCTATCTCAGCAGCTTTCTCGGGGGCGGCCCCAGCCAGACCCATAATTTCGGCGTGCAACTTTAATGCCTGTTCGATCTCCGCAGAAGTTGCCACCGACGGTTCGTCGCGCAAATAGAGCACTTCTGCCCGCAAAAAAGATCGCTCTTGGTCCATGTGCATGACTTCGAACCTCTCGCGCCCTTCGGTGACTATATCCATTCTGCCGTCAGGATATTTTTTAGTGACCGTGATGATTTCTGCCGTGCATCCGATCTCAGCCACTCCCTCTTCCTTGACCCGGACCACCCCGAAGGGCTTCTCTTGAGCCAGGCATTCCGAAATCATTTCCTTGTAGCGCGGCTCGAAGATGTGAAGCGGAAGCGGGACACCGGGAAGGAGGACGACGTCAAGCGGAAATAGAGCCAGGAGTATGCTCATGAGAGCTCAGCGTGGCAGAGATTTTTTTCATTCTACGCCAGTGCTTGACTCCGTATTGCATGGGAGGATAAAAGCTCGGCATGCGCAACCAGATCGATGTGTCGGGAAAGGTCATCGTAGTGACGGGCGCTTCCATGGGAATCGGCGAGGCGATTGCCAGAATTTTCGCGGACCGCGGAGCCAGTGTCATTCTGCTTTCGCGCGATGCTGGACGGGCTGAAGCCGCCCGCGGGCGGATCGGTCACACGGAAAGAACGCTCGCACTCTCGTGCGACGTGCGCAATCGCGAAGAAATTGATCGAGTGCTTAGCTTGACGTTGCATCACTTCAATCGGATCGATGTTTGGGTAAACAATGCCGGGCATGGATTGCTGGATTCAGTCGCGCAGCTGGATATGGCGGCGTGCCGGGAAACATTCGACACGAACTTCTTCGGCGCTGTCGAATCCATCTTGGCGATTATCCCCGTTATGAAGCAGCAAGGCGCGGGGACGATTATTAACATCTCCAGCGTCGCCGGGCACATTCCGCTTCCCTTTCACGCTGTGTACAGTGCGACTAAGTTTGCCATGAATGCATTCGGCAAGGCGGCACGGGTGGAACTCAAGCATGCCGGTATCCATGTGATGACCGTCTGCCCCGGCTACGTACGCACCGATTTTGGAGCCAACGCCGTACGAGGCCAGGAAGTAAGAACGGTCAGGCCCCCGACAGTTCGCGGCATCAGCGCGCAACGAGTGGCTCGGGCGGTTTTGAACGGGTATTTGAAGCAGAAGCGAGAAGTGATCGTTCCATGGATTATGCATCCTGTGGTGAAGCTCTATCAGCTGTTCCCGGGAGTAGTGGAGTGGGGGATGATGAGAACGGCACGCAGAACGGAGTGAACCTGGAGAATTTCGATTGCAGACTGAAATTTAGATTGACGATTACGGATTGACGATTTGCAATTTGGTTCGATTGGCAATCGGCAATTCGGAATTATCCAAGTTCCGCCAGCATGGCTTCCATCTCAGATTGAGCGTGGCTGTTGCCT
>QIAB01000058.1:1874-20734 GCA_003225455.1 Acidobacteriota bacterium | reverse complement strand
TGGTCGAGAGCAGCTTCTTGAATTCTTCGAGTGCCCGTTCAACATCGCCGGAATTGGAATATTCCATGGCGAGGCCGTAGCGGGCGAAGGGATCGGCGGGATTCTGGGAAAGAATTTCGTTCAATAATGCCATTCGATCCATAGGTTCTCGCCTTTTATTTTCAGTACTGAGATTATTACACCATTGGCGAGCCTGGTCATCGTGAGTACAATGGCGCATCATTCAAAACAGGAGAGACAAATTCTTGGCATGTCCCTACTTTTCCCCTGACCAGAAACTGGAGGATGGTCGCTGGCTGCATCCAGCGCGGCTTCCTTTGGGCGCTGGGTGGTCGGGCCAATGCAATGCACCTGGCTACGAAGGCACAAACCCTACTGTCGAAGAGCTTCATGAATTTTGCAATTTGGGATATGCCGCCAATTGTCCGCGCCTCCCCAAAGAGCGTTCGGCCGATGCGGTTCGATTTTCTGTAGCGCGAGACTACGGAGAGCGAGTCGTTCTCTTATTCATATTCGAATCACACCATCTTCCAGCTGGTCATGGCAATCTAGAGTACGACTGTTCTAGCGGCGACTGGATCTGTGCGCATCCCGATCCCAGAATCCAACGGATGGCGCGGTGCTATTTAGAATCGTACCTGCTCCGGCGTTCGAGCCCATCGCCTCTCGCTTCGACCACCAACGTTTTGAGTGCGAACAATGACTAATAACGATGATCTGATGATGCCGCGGCCGGTGCGTGACTCGCAGTCGGAGATGGCCGAAATCGTGCTTCCCAACGATACCAATCCCCTAGGTGCATTGCTCGGCGGACGCCTGATGCACTGGATCGACATGGCTGGAGCGATGGCGGCTCACCGCCACTCGCGTAACTATGTTGTGACGGCAGCTATTGATCATCTGGATTTTTTGACGCCAGCCCACGTCGGTGACCTTGTCATCCTGCGGTCGTCAGTGAACCGTGTGTTCCATACTTCGATGGAAGTGGGGGTGAAGGTGTTTGTCGAGAACTATCTTCTGGATCAATGTCAGCATGTCAGCTCGGCGTATCTCACGTTTGTAGCGATTGATGCGGGGGGACGCCACGTACCCGTTCCGGCGGTAGTTCCCGAGACTGACGAGCAGAGACGTCGCTATGAAGACGCGGGCCGAAGGCGGGACATCCGCCGTGACGAACTGGAACGGCGGCGCCTGAGTCGGAGCTAAAGTTTCAAAGCATCCCGATCCGCAGCTCATCGCTCACAAGCTAAACACCCGCGTATAATCAGCTTAAAACAGACTTAGGAAAGGTGCTCCCTTGAGTTCTCCCAATCCCCCGCGTCCTGGCCAGCAGCCGCAACCTCCGCAGCCTCTGCCTGGAGTGGAAACGATCGTTGCTGTCGGCTCTGGAAAAGGAGGCGTGGGCAAAACGACCCTGGCGGTGAACCTGGCGATTGCGCTGGCGAAACTTGGCCACAAAGTTGGACTGCTCGACGCTGATATTTATGGTCCGAACGTGCCGCTGATGCTCGGCACCAGCGCTCAACCGAAAGTCTTAGCAGATAACCGGATTGTGCCGTTGGAGGCGCATGGGCTGAAAGTCATTTCCGTCGGTTTTCTGAATCCCGGTGATAAGCCGTTGATCTGGCGGGGACCGATGCTGCATTCGATCATCCGCCAATTTCTAGGATCGGTGGAATGGGGACAGCTTGATTACCTTGTAGTTGACTTGCCTCCTGGAACCGGTGACGTTGCGCTCTCGCTCATCCAGACTGTGCCGCTTACTGGGGCAATCGTGGTTTCGACGCCGTCCGATGTTGCGCTTCAGGATGCGCGTAAAGCGATCGAAATGTTCCGGCAGATGAAGGTAGATGTCGTGGGCATGGTGGAAAACATGAGCTACTTCGTCTGCCCTCATTGTGGACAACAGACGGATATTTTTTCGCGCGGCGGCGCGGAGAAAACTGCGGCTCAATTTGGCGTCGCTTATCTGGGCGGGGTGCAATTGGATCCGGAGATTCGCAAGAGGAGTGATGCAGGACAGCCCGTCGTGCTTGCAGGCGAAGACGCAGAACACGCCAAGTCGCTCTACGAATTTGCCCGCAGAGTCGCGGCACGAGTAGAGGAGATAGAAGCAAGCGCCGCGGAAAGCGTGATCCACATTCAGTAGCTCCCCATAAGTTGTGGACCTGAGAAAATCTGCGGTCCACCGAATGTGGCCACTAGTTCCGGTAGCCCGTTTTTCGTCCAGGTCGATTGCTTCCGAGTGGGCCGTGATTCGCCCGCATTCGACGGCGAGCTAGCCGACTCTGGGTGTGTACTGTACCAGCAGTGAGCGTGAACAGTGGGTCCCCGGTACGGAGTGTGAGGGCCACATAAATTCATGAGCGTTCCCCCGTTTTGAGCCAAAAGGGTATGATTGCAGACAGCTAGCATTGTCTCCCGCTACCGTGAAACCTTCGCTGTGCTTGGGGTGAGAAATACGAGGTGTTTATGTCAACGGTTCCCGTCCGGACCGATGCCAGGGGAGCCAGTGGCAACATTTACCGCAAACGTCGCTTACGAAAACAATCCTCTAAGCACCCGTATAAGGATGCGTTCTCGGATGCTCCGTTCATACTTCGTTTCGTCCTCTGGGGCTTCCTGGGCATCTTGATTGTTGGTGGTGTTCTTGCATTCTTTTCCGTTCCTCAGACCCCCAATCGCCCCACACACAATGGAAAGGCGAACGAGCCTCTACCGCCCGGAACAATACGCCAAGTACCCGTGCCGATCGCGATCGATTCGTCTTCTGTAAATCCGTTAACGCTGTTTGCATTGATCGGAATTCTGGCAATTGCGCTTCCGCTCACCTTATGGGTGATGTTGTTCAAGAGAGATGTATCCCCTAAGAAACGACTTGCCGGTGGACTGTTGGCTGCTGGTCTTAGCTTGTTCTCGGTGAAGGAACTGAGTGGAGCGTTGCTGAAGGAACTGAAGATTGATGCATTGGTCAAGATCGAGAGCCCTTTTGTGAATGTGGGCCCGAGACAATCGGATAGCCACGGGGACAACGCACATTTCAGTATGGGGCGGAACAGATTGGGAGCATTGGGCCGTTCGCAGTCGGCGAAGCAAGTTTGAAAACCGAACAAACAGATACTCAATTTAAAACACTCGGTGACCGTCTTGAAAACTCCCCGGCACGTGATAAGGCTGTGCTTGTCATGTTGATCGGATCAGCCGATAGACAGAGGCTCCACGGCGCATTGCGATCTAGATTCGATTCTAATGTGGGTCTTGCACAAGCACGCGCTGAATGGGTGAGAACGGAATTGGTCGACAGATTTCCCAAAATAACTCCCCAGCTTAGGTTCCTACTGCTAACCTCCGGACCAAAGAAGACAGGAAGCAAGAGTTCGCCCGAGGATTTGAAGGAGGACAGGAGGGTTGAGGTATGGGCGCTTTGGGGTGGTTCTGTGGAAGTCGCTGCGTCAACACAAAAGAAGTAAGCTCTGGGGAGAAGTTCTCATTCCGGTGCAACCATTTGTTCCACAATGCTGCGCTGGTCAACAAGGCTCACAAATCGTTCGCTTGGCTCGAGCAACGCTACAAACTGGTCGTTGCACCGGAGTATGGACTGGACAACGTCAGATCGGGATCGATCGGCAGATGCAGTTACCCACGAGCGTCGAAGGACATCACCAAAATGTGATTCAAGGCAAGCTCTGTCGATCCAATCCGCCTGCTCCCATAGCCCTGATTGGGACATGGCGATCCAGCCCGAGTGGAACTCTTTCGACTGAATGTGTTCGAGGAAGTGCTGTATCAATTGGGTGGTGGGCCAGGAATCTAGCGCACCTGAGGTCGAACGTATGAATGCTTGCGGTTCGGGCAAGCTTTCGACCGTTTCTTGGTAGGCCTTCGCAAACGCACGTTCCGGCCAGGGAAACTGTTGGGACAGCGCCCATCGAACCTTGTCGGGAGTCGCCGTTCCAACAAACCTCCTCGGGAGATCCTTCGATGTCGTGGCGACAAAAACCAAGCAGCGAAGCTCTCGCAGTCTTTGCAATAGCACGGCAAAGATGAAGAGACGCGAGGTAAGCCATTTAGTACCGTCGCCAAGGTCGATAACCGCGTAGTCCATCGGTCCTTCGACTCGAAGTTGATCCAAAAGCGCCATCACGGAACTCGAAAACTCCTTAGCTGGGCGCAATTCTCGGATCTCAGCCGTCAGAGGAGTTAACTGAGCCTCAGCGAGCGCCGGGAACTCCACCTCAAAACGGAATGCCGAGATCTTCGTCGCGCGTTTGGCGAGTTCCTTGAGAAACTCGGCCAGAGGTCCGTAAAAAGCAGCAAGAGCTGCTGCCGCGACAACCGGCCAAGAGATGACACGAACGAGTTCTATGAAGTCTTTCATCACTCGCCCAAATGCAGGGAGCCAAATCATACATCATCCAAGGCTCCTGGTTCGTTGAGCGCGGTATACCCGGTCCGAGTTCTGACTGTGAATGCCGGATTGCCGACTTGAGATCCACAACTCTCGGTCGTCGCCCACTCAGATATCGCACCGGCCACATGGTCGTGTAATCGGTATATCGAAAACAAAAACCCGGAGCTTATGCGATAGGTTGCGGTCGTTTGGTCCGCGCAGGACCTAAGCGAGGAACGATCTGTATTAGGTTTTTATTTCCCAAATCTCGCCAGCCGGAACAGCGGATCTGCAGTCTTGTGCTCCATCACCAACTCCGCGAGCATCGTGCGCAACGCGGGGCCGTGTTTGAAGCCGTGCGCGGAGGCTCCGCCATCCACCGAAACATGCGTGATCCACATTCAGTAGCTCCCCGTAATCGTGAGCCCGATAAAGCCTGCAGTCCACTGGTTCGGTAAGCCCGTTTTTCTTCCAGGTGGATTGCTCCCGGGTTGCCCGTCACCTGAGACAAACCATTTTGGGCGCCATGCAGCAGAAGAAAGGGCGGTGGAAACGCCGATAAAAACCGCTTTACATATTCCCATATAGGAATGTATATTAGAGGACAGTGGCAAGGGCGGCGACAACTTCGGACGCGTTCAATGCAGTCGCGGAGCCTAGGCGGCGAGACATCCTGAATTATCTGGCCATGCAGGAGAGGTCCGTCAGCGACATTGTGGACGCGATGGAAATGGAGCAGCCTTCCGTTTCGAAGCACCTGAAGGTTTTGAAGGACGTGGGCCTGGTGGAGGTTCGGAGGGAGGGTCGGCAGATGCTTTACAAAGTGAATGCTATGGCGATCCGGCCGTTACACGAGTGGACGAGCACATTCGAGCGGCTGTGGAAACACCAGTTGCTGCGCATCAAAGAACGGGCCGAGGCAAAGAATGAAGAGAAAAAATAGTTCTATAAAAAACGAGGAGGGAACCGTGAGTTCACCCGCATTATCACTGGAAGGGACAACGTTACACATCGCGCAGGAGATTGAGGTGCGCGCATCGATCGAGGTGACATTCGGCGCGCTGCTGGATCAGCTTGGGCCATACAACGAGACGGACGTGGACAAGCCAATGCCGATGAAGCTGGAAGCATGGCCGGGCGGCAGATGGTATCGCGACCTGGGTGACAACAACGGCCATTACTGGGGAGCGGTGCAGGCGATCAAGAAGCCGACGCTGCTGGAAATTTGCGGACCACTGTTTATGTCCAATCCGGTGATGAACAATCTTCAGTATCGGCTGAAGGAATCGGGCGGCGTGACGCTGATCACGTTTCGGCACCAAGCGTTCGGACTGATTCTTGAGGAGTATCGAAAGGCGAAGGAAGGCTGGAATTACATGCACCAGAAGGTAAGGCAACGCGCAGAAACACCGCGGCCCCACTGAGGCGCGGGCGAATTAGAGGCTCAGAGGAGGAGAATATGTGCCCAGCATACATCGAAAACGCGGCCGTGATGGCCGCCGGAGTCGGATCTGCGGGAGGAATTCTGGCGGTCTGGATAAGCAAAATCAGAAAAGTTTTTAGGGCGGATGGTCTTGGTCTGTTTTCAGAAAATCTGTTTCATAAATCGAAGGAGAAATAACAATGGCAACAAGCAAGGAGAGAAACATGGAAAACCGGAAAGCAAATCTCGCAATAAAGACACCACCCATTGTGTCGCAGCAGGAGTGGGAGGCTGCGCGGCAGCAGCTCCTCGTGAAGGAAAAAGCCTTGACCCGCTCCCGTGATGCGCTGGCCGCCGAGCGGCGACGGATGCCGTGGATGGTGGTGGAAAAGAAGTACGAGTTCGAGGGGCCCAACGGAAAGGTTAGCCTGCTCGACATGTTCGAGGGCCGCAGGCAGTTGATCGTCTATCGCGCCTTCTTCGAGCCCGGGGTGTTCGGCTGGCCCGAGCATGCTTGCCGAGGCTGCTCCCTTGGCGCCGATCAGGTCTCGCACCTGGCCCACCTGAAGGCTCGCGACACCACCCTCGCTTGGGCCTCACGCGCGCCGCAGGCAGACATCGCACGCCTGAAGGCCCGTATGGGCTGGAAGATGCCGTGGTACACCATCACCGACAGCTTCGACAAGGACTTCGGCGTGGACGAATGGCACGGCCACAACGCGTTCATCCACGACGGCGATAACGTCTTCCGCACCTACTTCATCAACAACCGCGGCGACGAGGCGATGGGGAGCACTTGGAGCTACCTCGACGTAACTGCGCTCGGGCGCCAGGAGGAGTGGGAAGACTCGCCGGAAGGCTACCCCCAGACTCCGCCGTACAAGTGGTGGAACTGGCACGACAACTACGACGCCGAGGCCTCGCCTCACCCGAAGTGGGTCGATATCATAACTGACCCTCAAGGAGCCGCCGCCCGAAGGCGCGACGAAGAGGCGAAAGCAAGCTAGGAGCTAAAGAAGGGCGGCCACTTCGCCGGCTTCGAGCAGCCGCCCTTTTCGCACAGGAGCTGCATTCTTTGTCACCAGCACCATTCGAAAACGTGCTTTGCCGTCCAATCATGCGGGCATACGCGTCGGCAGCCTCTTCGAGTGGAGCTGTCTCGTGGCGGAGTTCCCCTGGCGTGGTGATATAGTGCGGCGGTGCGCTCCTAGAAGCCGCGTGTGTGTGGCCAGGAATCGCCCTATCCGAACTTCAGGAGCTCCAAATGATGGCAGAACTCATGGCACAGAGTGCTCAGGAACGTTCCAAATGGAGTGACATCCTTGCGGATTGTTGGCGGAGCGCCGAGACCGGCCTCTTACGCCGGTACGTCCAGCTTTGCTCGCATCTCCTGCGCTATTTTGTAAACTGCACGCATCTTGGCTTCGGCGGAAGTCTCGAGATTGGGCGCTTGCAGGGCCATTTCGCAAGAGAGCAGCAGTGCCGTCACAGTCCCCTTCAGCTCACTTCGCAGGGCTTGCTGCGCGCCTTGGCGAGCAAGCACAGCCTCCTTTTTGCGCCGATGCAATGCTGCGCGAATCTCGCGTATCAGCCGCTCCATCCCGCTAATCGCGAAGTTGATATGGACGGGAATCGCCATGCCAAGGTGTTCGAGGACGGTTTCGCTCTCGTCCGGTTCGGTTTCAAGGAACGATTGGTCGATGACGACTGCCGAGAACTCCTGTGCGCGCAGGTGGCTGAGCGCCTGGCGAAGCGTGTCAGCGACCTCAGTAACTTCTGCAGTCGCCTCGTGGAGCGCTTTTGCCCAATCCTGAGCTCGCGCCGAAGGCGTGATGGAGCAGAATCATGGCAGGTTCAGTAGCATGCTGGCAGCCATGTGGTTAGTGTCAGAAAACTCAGCAGTTAGGGCCGCCTGTGCGCGAGCACCGTTCCATCGCGGGAAAACGGTGCGGCTCAAAGCTGGTCTTGGGAATAGTATTCCTTCAGTTTGCGATAGAGGGTGGTCTTGCCAATCCCGAGCAGCCGTGCGGCCAAGAGTTTGTCGCCATTCAGTTGAGTAATCGTATTCAAGATTGTTTGCTTCTCCAGCTCTGCCATCGGCAGTATCTTGGTGGTCGTACCATCTCCGCCTGTGGGCATGGCACCGGGTGCGCTGTGGATGGAGCTCGGCAAATCCCCCACCTGAATCATGAGTCCGGTTGTAAATGCGCAGGCCCGCTCCAAACAGTTCTCCAGTTCGCGCACATTACCGGGCCAGTCATAGGCGAGCAAGGCTTTCATCGACTCATCGCTGACCGAGCGCTCTTGTCCGGACGCCCGCGATAACCGCTCCAGGAAGTGCGCCGCCAGCAGCGGGATATCCTGGCGCCGCTCACGAAGGGGTGGAATCCGCAGACTTAGAACATTCAAACGAAAATAAAGATCGCGGCGGAAGGTTCCCTGCGCGACCGCCTGCTCGAGATCACGATTGGTCGCGGCCAAAATTCGTACATTGATGAGAATCCGTTTAGTGCTGCCGACAGGGCGGATTTCCCGCTCCTGAATCGCGCGCAGCAGCTTCGCCTGAAGATCTACGGGCAGCTCGCCTACTTCATCGAGGAAAACTGTCCCTCCTTGCGCGATAGCCAGCAGGCCATCACGGGACTGTACAGCGCCAGTGAAAGCTCCTTTGACATATCCAAAGAGTTCGCTTTCGATCAGAGTGGGAACAAGCGACCCACAATCCACGGGAATGAATGGCTTGTCGCGGAATGGACCGGAAAAATGAATGGAGCGCGCCACCATTTCCTTGCCGGTTCCGCTTTCGCCGAGGATCAGCACAGGATGCGTGCTCTGTGCCGCCTTAGCGATAATGCGGTAGAGCTTTTCCATCTCAGGGGCGCGGCCGACAATACTGCCAAATCCTTGCTTGGACTTGATCTTTTCCCGCAACATCCGGTTTTCGGTTTTGAGCTTCAGATGAGACGAGACCCGCTCCAGCAGTAGCCTTAGCTCCTCCATGCTGAAAGGCTTGGTGACGTAATCATAAGCGCCATTCTTCATCGCCTGTACGGCGGATTGCACCGTGCCGTAGCCGGTTACGACGATCACCACGGCATCAGGGCGCCGCTCGCGAATCTGGTGCAAGGCCTCAAGCCCGCCCGCTCCGGGCAATTTCAAATCGAGCAGCACCACGTCGATGGCATTGCTCTCGAGTACACGGTAAGCGTGCTCGGCAGAGTCAGCAATCGATGTATGAAAACCCAAAGTCTGGGCCACATCCCGGCAGACCTCCCGGATGGCACGCTCGTCGTCGACAATCATTAGGTTCAGGAGGTTCGCGCCTTCGATCTGCGGGAGATTAGGAGTGGTTGCGACAGCGGTCGTCATTGCGGATCACCTCTTTTTGCAATCGAATTCTCTTGAAATAGCTGGGAGTCATCCTCAAGACGCGGAAGCCGGATGATCGCTCGCGTGCCGCGACCCGGCGCACTCTCCAAGGTTACGGTCCCACCCTGTTGCTGAATAATGTGGTATGCCGTGTTGAGTCCTATTCCGTTACCGTTCCGCTTGGTGGTGAAAAACGGCTCAAAAATACGAGAGCGCGTTTCCTCGTCCATGCCGGTACCGGTGTCGGCGACTGTGAGCTCAACGCAGGAAGTGATTGCCGGCTGAGCATTGGATCGCCCCCGAAGCAGTGCGACGCGGTTACGGGTTTGCAAAATGATCTCGCCACCCTGGGGCATCGCATCGCGAGAGTTGAGGACAAGGTTGAGGATGATCTGTTGGGCCTGACCGGGATCGAGCTGAATTTGCCCGAGGTCCTCGGCAAGATCGCTACTCAAGCGGACGCTCTCGCCAATCAGGCGTACCAGTAATCCATGCATGCCCGTGATGACGTCATTGAACGAGAGCGCCTTCGCTTGCGGAGCGCGGTTACGCGCCACGGCGAGCAATTGCTGGATCAAGGTTGCGCCGTGCTTGCTGGCTGAGCGAATCTCTTCAGCGTGATGGCGCAGGCGCGGATCGGTTTGCAAGCCGGCAAGCAGCAGATCGCAATAGAGCATGATTCCAGTAAGAAGATTGTTGAAGTCGTGGGCTACGCCGCCGACCAGACGTCCGATAGCCTCAAGCTTCTGTGATTCGCATAGAAGCTGCTCGGCTTGTCTCTGCTCACTGATGTCACGCGTGCTGATGATTGAAAAATCTCTGCCTGCTACCCGAAAGCCCGCACAGGAAACTGCCAAATGCACGCTGTTGCCGTCGGCAGAAGCTAAGCCAGACTTGGGAGCCAGAACTGCGGTGTTAAAGAGGCACTCGGGAGGAAGAAAATCTGATAACAATCTTCCCTGCAATTCGACTGCGTTCAGAAATCCGAAAGTCCGAGCAAATGCACGGTTAGCGAAGAGTACGCGCCCTTTGGCGACAATCGCCAGGCTCTCAGCGCACGCTGCAAAGGCAGCGCTGGCCAGCACCGGATCCGGGGATCCCTCTGCCCGAAACTGTGGGACTGCGCTCATGACCTGCCGACCCTTTCGATCAATTGCCCGCTACACGGAAGCATTAGCTGCAAGCGGCGTTTTGGGAAAGGTCTGAATAGGCACAGCAAGGGTGTCGAAAGGTCGATGGCTTCCCGGATCGGGAAGCCAACTGCAGTGGCACGCTTTTCCGCTCTATCCATTTTGGGAAGTTTAAGACGGATGCGTGGGTGTTCTTAAGGACCGGGGTCACAGCGAAATGTGATGGGAGAACATTCCCGCGGTTCACATGTGGAGGGAAAAAATGGGCGCGAGATTCGCTCCCGAAGAAGAGAGGGGGTTGGGGAAAATCAGTCGCGCATGGATAGCGGCTGAGAAAGCCGGAAAGTCAGGCGCCGCTCGGCTGCGAATGCCACATCTTTCTTGCCGGTTGCGTAGGCAGTGCCGGTGCCGCCGGCGGCACCAATAGTCGTACCGATGAGGGCGCCCTTCCCGCCGCCTGCGAGGCCGCCGATCAGCGCGCCTGCGGCCGCGCCGCCGCCGATCATTTCGAGATTGCGCTTCTCGTGCGATCCGCCTTTTACGAAAATGCTGGAGCTCTGCACGGGCAACAATTTGGCGTCTACTGAAATTGCGGTGAGGGTCAGGCGCAGATAGCCGGGATCCTGGAGATGGCCGGAGGCTTTGGCTTCGACCACTTTTCCGGTCACGGTTGAGCCGCGCTCTACGACTGACTGTCCGTTAATCACGACCGGCTCATCGAGCGCCGCTTCGAAAGTGTCTCCGGCTTGAGAGTTGGCGCTGGAAACTGACGATTGCAAGCGAATCGTAATTGGGGTTCCCGCCGGAATTGAAGCTGGGAGGAGGGAAGCAGTTGGCGACACACCCTTTTTGTCGGCCGGGCGACCAAATGGCATTTGCTGCTCAGTTCCAGAATTATCCGAAGCTTGAGGACCGGGTTGTCGTGAGCAGCTAGCCAAAATCAGCAAGATCAAGAGCAGCGAAGGGCCGATACCCAGCATTTTCCGTCCGTAATGCTTCATGCCAGCAATCCTCCGTCAACTCCTAATCCCGGGACAAGTCGCAAGGCGAGTACCAATTACTAAATCTATACACACCAATAATTTAGACTTAATGGTGCCCGGAAAAGGCGTGTATTTTTTGCAGAAGCTCTGATATTTTAGACCATGGTCTAAGACCATGGTACAATCAGCTACATGGAAGAAATTGCGATTTCGAAGTTTAAAGCAACGTGTCTGGCCGTGCTGGAGGAAGTGCACAAAACCGGCAAACCGATCTTGGTGACGAGGTTTGGAAAACCAGTGGCGGAGATTGTGCCACCGTCGGCTCCAGAGAAATCGAGGGGCTGGATCGGTTCGTTCGCTGGCACTGCACAGATTGTCGGCGACATAATAGGTCCTGCGACTGATCCCGATGACTGGGAAGTCTTGCGATCATGAAGCTGCTGCTCGACACCCACATCTGGCTATGGAGCTTGATTGACCGCGGTCGACTCTCGAATCGAGTGATAAAGGAGCTTGAGGACCCGCAGAATGAGCTGTGGCTTTCGCCGGTCAGCACGTGGGAACTGGTTGTGCTTTGTCAAAAAGGCCGATTGATTGTCGATCGCGATATCGACCTCTGGATTGCTCACAAACTAGGTACGGTAAGGTTGAAGGAAGCGCCCATTACTCACCTAGTTGCACTTGAACTAGCACGCATTCGGACCCAGCAACGCGACCCAGCCGACCGCTTTCTGGTAGCCACTGCAAAGGTGTTCGACCTGACTCTTGTCACTGCGGATGAGCGGCTTTTGAGCACGCCCGATATTTCTATCTTGGCCAATTAACAGCAGAGCCAATCCGAGTGGCAGACTGGCCGCCTCGGATCTGCATCCCACTTGCCTGTGCATCAAACTTGCACAGGTGACAAGAAGCCGAAATAATGAAATAACATCTGGTCAGTCTTATGTGGCCCCGTCAATGAACGCTCTCTCATGAATCACGAAAAGGTGCTGATCGTCGAAGACGAGGAAAACGAGAGGACAGGTCTGGCCGAGCTGGTTTCTGCCTGGGGCTACCGCGCGGAGACTGCCAGGGATGGCGCCGAAGGCCTCGAAAAGGTCACCAATTGGACGCCCTCAATCGTTGTCACTGATCTGAAGATGCCGCGGATGGGCGGTCTGGAACTGCTGGAGCGGCTAGCCACAGACGCGCAAACCATGGCGGTAATCGTGGTCACTGCGCAAGGCACGATCGATAGCGCGGTGCAGGCGATGCGCATGGGCGCATACGACTACATCACCAAGCCGATTGACACAGACCGGCTGCGGACCATTCTTCAGAACGCATCCGCTCTGCTCGGAACTCGCGCCGAATTGGAGGTGACGCGCCGCAAACTGCGCGATGCTGGCTCGCTGGGCAGCCTGGTGGGACCTTCCAAGAAGATGCAGGAGATCTTCCGGCTGATCGAGATGGTCGCACCCAGCACCGCCTCGGTGCTGATCACCGGGGCGAGCGGCACCGGCAAAGAACTTGTGGCGCGCACGGTACACGAGTTGAGTCCGAGGCGCGGCAAGCCTTTCATTCCCATCAATTGTGCCGCTATTCCGGAGACGTTGATTGAAAGCGAGATTTTCGGCCATGAGAAAGGCGCTTTCACCGGAGCGCTCGAGCGCCGGATTGGCTGCTTTGAGCTGGCTGAAGGTGGGACATTGCTGCTTGATGAAATTGGAGAGATGCCGATCGCCACTCAGGCCAAGCTGTTGCGCGTGCTCGAAGACCGCAAGCTGCGGCGCTTGGGGAGCAAAGTTGAGACTACGGTTGATGTCCGGGTTCTGGCTGCCACCAACAAAGTGCCGGAAGAAGCAGTCGCGCGCGGCGAACTTCGCAACGACCTTTACTATCGCTTGGACGTATTCAACATTCACATGCCCTTGTTGCGTGAACACAAAGAAGACATTCCTGAACTCGTGGGGTCGGTCTTAGCAGATATGAATCTCAAGCACGGGCGCAAAGTCGCTGGAGTGAGTGAAGCAGTTCTAAATTTGTTTCACACCTATTCGTGGCCGGGAAACGTGCGTGAGTTGCGAAACACGTTAGAGCGGGCGGTGATCGTATGTGACGGCGCGGTGGTCGAAACCAAGCATCTGCCCCCCGGATTTGGCCATACCACGGTCCGCAGTTCGGCAGAAGATGCCGACGGAGTCCGCCTCGGCGTCGGTACAACTGTCGAAGAAGCCGAGAAGTTGCTGATCCTGAAGACTCTGGAAGCGACCAATAACAATAAGACGAGGGCAGCTGAGATACTCGGAATTAGCTTAAAAACCCTGCATAATAAGCTTAAGGAGTACGGTAGCGCAACTGCCGATG
This sequence comes from Acidobacteriota bacterium, assembly GCA_003225455.1. Taxonomy (GTDB): domain Bacteria; phylum Acidobacteriota; class Terriglobia; order Terriglobales; family Acidobacteriaceae; genus QIAB01. Next base: position 7,093 of record QIAB01000058.1, on the reverse strand, counting down.
TCACGGCCGGGCAACAGGAATGATCCGGCTATGATCCAATCATTGTAAGCTTGCCGAAGACCTTGCTCGAAGACCAGGCAGCGCAAGCCGCTTTGCCACTACACCATGCTTCGGAGAACTACCATCGTGCTCGCCATCACCTTTATGGTGGCGGCGCTGGTGTGCGCTTTTTCCTATATCTATATCTCACAACTATTGCGGCAGAGAGTGGCCACCGCGCATGAGAACGCCGCTTACCTGGATACGCAACTCGCGTATCTGGCAACGAACGCGGCCCCAGACCTGACCAGCACGCGTGTGGACACCAATGACCCGGAGGCGGTGCGCCGGGCCGTGATCTACTATCTGGGCACCGATCGTGATCTGAACACAATGATGGATTCGATTGTGGGCAGTGTGCCGATCGTCTACGACGCTGCCATCGTAGATGATGCCGGTATTACGATTCTGCACACCGATCCTGACCTGAATGGCAAACCGGTTCCCGACCGCCCCGATTTCCAACGTGTAGTGGACGCAGATTTCCGGCAACAGCTCAAGCTGATTTACAACTCTCCCACAATCTACGACGTGCGCGTTCCTCTCGAGTTGAATGGCGCGCCTTTTGGCAGCATTCGGGTGGGAGTCTCGACTGTCTTCCTTAAAAATGAACTCACGCCGCGTTTGCAGCATGCGGTAATTTTCTCAGCAGCCGCGATTCTGCTTTCCCTGGTGCTGGCGGCGGGGCTGTCGCACATCGCTCTTGGTCCGCTGGAGCGTATCAGCCGCAGTCTGGATAGCGTCACCGCTGGCGTTCCTCAGCCTGTAACAGAACCGGAAAAGAGCCACGACGAGTATGGTCTTGTCACCTTGAAGATCGCCCACCTGGGGCGGCAAATGCGCGATGCCAAGGAAATCTTCTCCGCCCTCAAAGACAATGTCGATCAGATCATGGCCAATCTTCAGGATGGTTTGATGCTGTTCACCGGTGACGCACGGGTAGTGCTCGTAAGCGCTTCGGTAGAACGATTCCTTGGGCGTCCGCGGGGGGATTTGCTGGGCCGGACGGTAAAAGAGATATTTTCTTCTGATTCGGTACTTGGGCGCGCCGTACTTGAAGCTTTCCGGCAGCGTACAGGTGTAATGCAACGAGAGTTTGAATCGCCCAACGGGAAAAGGGTGCAGGTTTCGCTTGACTTCATTCAGCAAGAGGGAGGAGAGCAAATTGGTGCACTGCTGACCATGCGCGATGCTGAGTCAGTACGAAAGATAGAAGATGAAATCGAAATGTCGCGGCGGCTTTCTGCCAGCGGGCGGCTGACCCGCGGGGTCGCACACGAGGTGAAGAACCCGATCAATGCAATCGTGCTGCATTTACAACTGCTGCAGAACAAACTTCAGCAGATAGATCCCGATACGCGTCGGCACATGGATATCATCGGCAACGAGATTCACCGTCTTGACCGCGTGGTGCAGATTCTCGTCGACTTCACCCGTCCGCGCGATCTTCATTTAGAGGAAATCGACTTGCGAGAACTGCTGGAGGATGTTGCCACACTGGCCGCTCCGGATGCAGCGCAGCATAATGTTGAATTGACTCGTGAGTTGCCTCCGGATCCAATATTCGTCAAGGTCGATACGGATTTCGTGAAGCAAGCGATCCTCAACGTGGTTCTCAATGGCGTACAAGCGATGCCGCGGGGCGGAACGCTGGCGATTTCAGCCCAACGAGAGGATGAAGTGGTAGTAACCGAAATTCGCGATCAGGGTGCCGGCATTCCTCACGAAATTCAGGACAAGATTTTCGAACTCTATTTCACAACTAAGAAGGGTGGAACCGGAATCGGATTAGCACAGACCTATCAGATTCTGCAGTGGCACTATGGATCGGTGGATTTTGAGTCGCTGGATGGGCAGGGGACAACTTTTCGGCTGCGGTTGCCGTTGGCCGAGGCGCGGGCCGACTTGTTGAAGGAAGCAGCGACTCGCTCCTAGAGTTCAGGGGAGGGTCGCGAACAACAAGATTGCTTAAACCACACAGGTTTCTTTGAGCATCAAATGATTGGTATGCCTCTGGCCAATATTCTTCTGATAAGCGCGTTAGCCTTTCCGGGCGCGCAATTGCGAGATGCCTGGGCGTTTTTTCAGGAGAGCCAAGCGCCACAAACAGCTCCCCAACCAGACTCTCCGCAGGAGGCGCCGAAGCCGGCGCCGCCAGAACCGGAGAAACCCGAGCAATCAACCCCGCCACCAGCGCTGGATTCCCAGACCCCGAGTCCGCCTCCGACGAAAAACGAGAAGCCACAGAACCCACCGGCTGAGCCTGGCAAAACGAAACCCGCCGAATCTGGCCCGCCGGCGGAAAAACAATCTTCAGGGGGGAAGAAAGCCGCCGCAGAATCCGGGCGAAAATGTCAGGCGCCGAGTTCAGGGTCCGCGAGCTCAGGGCCCGAGAGTTCCAGTCCAAAGACAAGAGTTGTCCGTCGCGGCAGTACAACTGAGCCGACTATTCAGTTCTCTCCGGGACTAACACAGGGGCAAGCCGCGGCACAACGGCAGAGCACGACTCAGCTTCTAGCCGGGGCTGAGGCAAACCTGAAGAAGATTTCGAATCGGCAGCTTGTTCCGTCGCAGCAGGGGTCGGTCAACCAAATTCGTAAATACATGGAACAGGCTAAAACAGCCGATGCGTCGGGTGACTTGCAACGCGCGCACAATCTTGCATTCAAGGCGCGCCTGCTTTCCGATGAGTTGTTGCGGAAGTAGAAAGGCAGGCGAGACGCCTGCCTCACAGCCGCGCGAGACGCCAGCGCTACACAAGATTTATTTCCCTTTTGCCCTTGCTGCATTCACTTTTGCCAGCAGGTCCTGTGATGGCTGTTGGATTGGTCCCGATATGCGAGCAGCTTCGGTAAGCACCTCTCGAGCTTCATTAACACGATTCAATTTTGCATAGGCGTAACCCAGACGGTACATGGCGATCGCATATTGCTGATCGTCTTGCCCTTTGAGTAACGTAGATGCGGTCTTCAATTCCGGAATCGCACTCGCGGTCTTGTCCTGCTTCATATACGCATATCCGAGGGTTGAATGCGCCATGCCTGCAGAAAGTTTGCGCGAGCGGTCTGCGTCGGCGGCATCGGCCCTCGCCGCTTGGATGGCCTTTTGCGAATACGTGCTTGCCTTGCCGACGCTTCCCGGCTTGGGATCGTCCACATAGGTGTTCGCCAGTAGCAGCAGCGCCGGCAGGCTGTTAGGGTTTGCTGCCAGGGTTTTCTCTCCGAAGGAAATGAGCCTCGGCGCGTCTTTCAGTTCGGAGAGAGACACCATGGCGTATGAGGTCACCTGTTCTTCGAAACGGGACTTGGGGAAAGCGGGCGTGAAGCGCTCAATATACGCCATGCGATTCTTGGCATCGTTCTCCCCGGCGATCACGTTGTAAGCCGCGGCTTCTAAAAATTCGTAGGAACTTTTGCCGGAGTTCTTTTCTTCTTCAATGCGGCTGGCGAAGTCCTGATCGCTCAATTCCGCCGGCTTCGTCTGTTTGCTGATCGAGTCGTAGGCTTCCCCGCCACGAACCGAGTAATCCATTGTCTTAGCGTTGTTCTTCATTTGCTGCGCCACGCCGACCTGCGATACGAGGATGTCAAGATTATGCGGAGTGCCGGCGAGCGCCTTGTCGCCGTAAGCGAGCGATTTCTGCAAATCGCCGGCTCCCTGGTAATACTGTGAAAGCTGCCAATTTCCGTACGCGAGTGCGGCCGGATTTGAGGAAAACTTCTGCAGGAATTCTTCGTACATGCCTGCTTTCTTCTGCGCGTCCTCCTCCTTCGAGATAGCCTGTAGCAGCTGGTCTTCGGGCGTGCCAGCTGGAATTACGATTCTTTCCAGTTGCGCGAATGCGGAAAGAGCCAGGCAAGCGAAGATGATTGGCACACTCTGAAAGAGAATGCGTTTCATGGGGCACCTCCGTACTCTGTGGGGCGAATCGTATCTCCGTTTGCAAAGCGACGCAAGTGCAACAGTGACGTACGGCACGAGGTCGGCTTTTGCTATAGTCTGGGCCGATGCGGGAAGGTAACGGAACAACTTCTGTCGCTGTCGCCGATCGGCGCTTTCAGGAGGACATGAGAGACGCTCCCAAGTCCTGGCGGGATTCCATCTGGTCCATTGTTGCAGTCGCGTTTTTAGTGCGGCTGGCCGTCATCACCATAGGGCATACCTATCGCATCACCCCGCGACTTGATCATTTTCAGTATGGCTGGGAAATGGGACGGCTTGCCCGTTCGATCGCGAGTGGGCAAGGCTTCACTTCTCCGACTGATTTGGCCAGTGGACCGAGCGCCTGGGCGCCGCCACTGTATCCGTATCTGTTGGCTGGAGTCTTTAAAGTATTCGGTATTTATAGTGCGTTTTCTGCATGGGTGATTCTTACCTTCAACAGCGTGTTTTCCGCGCTGACGTGTTTGACGCTGGATCGAATCGGCGAGCGAGTTTATGGCGCTGGCGTGGGCCGGGCTGCGGCGTGGACTTGGGCGCTGTTTCCCTACGCCATTTATTGGCCCACACGCGTGGTGTGGGAGACCAGCTTTACAGCATTTTTGCTGAGCTTGGCGCTTCTGCTTACGTTGCGACTGGCTGAACCCCGCACTCGTGAGGGACACGGTACGCGCGCCTGGATCCTTTATGGCCTGCTTTGGGGCGTGATCGCGGTGACGAACACGGCAGTTGTTTCCATGATGCCCTTCTGCTTACTGTGGCTGCTCTATCGAGGCTCCGGGCGTTCGCACTTGGCTGGCGCTGCGCTTTGCCTGCTGACAACACTCTTAGTGACGGCTCCGTGGTTGATTCGTAATTATGCCGTCTTTGGCAAGTTTGTTTTCATCCGCGACAACCTTCCGCTCGAGTTGCACATGGCGAATAATGAACATTCTGCGGGCCTGTGGACGCGAGCCGAACATCCGGGCAACAACCCCGAATCAATGCGCAGATTTCAGGAGCTTGGGGAAATGCGTTTCATGGAGGAAAAGCAGCGAGAAGTAAAACAATTTATTCGTGATCACCCCGGAACTTTTCTTCTCTTCAGCTTGGAGCGCGCCGGCTATTTCTGGATCGGCCCGCCGCAAGTCAACATCATCGCGGGATACGATCTGAGGATTGCTCGCCACGTGGCATTTCTGCTTCCAGCAATATTTGCGTTTGCCGGGCTTTGGCTGACGATCCGCAAGCGCAAGGCCGGG
>QIAB01000058.1:595-1840 GCA_003225455.1 Acidobacteriota bacterium | reverse complement strand
GCCATTCCCTCGCTACAAGCACCCGATCGAGCCCGAAATGATTTTGCTCGCCGTCTATGTCTTTTGGGAAGCGAGACGAATTCAGCTTCTCTCGCCACTTTCTCACAAGCACGCGTAATCTTCGGGTTGGCGCACTCCTCCCGATCATTTAAATTGAAGTATGCGCGCCATTCTGCAGAAGCCTGGGCTGCGGTTTGTCTTTGCCGCCAACATGATCTCCATGCTGGGCAGCGGCATGAATACGGCGGCTGTGGCTTGGTATATTCTGCAAGCCACTCACTCGAAAATGGCGCTGGGCACGTTTGCAGTTTTGCAGACGCTGCCGCGATGCTGATGCTCCCGTTCACCGGCGTCCTGATTGACCGCGAGGACCGCCGCCGGCTGGTGATGTGGCTCGACGCCGTGCGGGCCATCGTGATCCTGAGCGTTGCGCTGCTTGCGTTAAATCACAAGGTCAAAGTCTGGGAACTTTATGTGATGAACACGCTGGTGGCGGCGGGCTTCTGGATGTTTTGGCCGACGATCACGGCGCTCATTCAAGAGCTGACGCCAGGGGAAGAGTTTGTGCATGCAAATACGTTTCTGCTGGCGGGAGTGCAGGGCGGAGATGGCTCATCGCCGGCTCCATCGTTGGATTTGTCTATAACCACATCGGGCTTGGTGGCGTGCTGTTGATTGATGTTTCCACTTACGTCGTTTCTTTTCTCTGCTATTTCGCAGTGCGCAAAGGACGGCATGTTGTGCCCCGGCCTTCTGAGCTGCGCGCCGACATTTTGGCTGCAGAAACTGCATTTGGAGTGAGATGCGCGAAGGCGTTCAGTTTGTACGGGGCAATCGCCCGCTGATCCTGCTGGGAACCAGTGGGGCGCTCCTCCTGGGCGCAATGCTGACTGGCATTGTCGTCACTGCGCCGCTCAGCGATCAAGTGTTTCACCGTGGAGCTGTCGGGTACGGCTGGCTGAATGCGGGCTGGGGCGTGGGCGCATTTTTGAGCGCGTTGTATGCGCCGCAGCTGATCGCGTATGTGAGCGCGCGGCGGTCGATTGCCATCTCGATGGGCGCGCTTGCTATCTGCATGACCCTGGCGCCGCTGTCGCCGGTGCTGGCGGTTGCCGTGGCGGTGTATGCGATTATGGGATCTGGACGAGGCATTGCCGGCGTGGCAATCAACACCGGCCTGATGGAACAGGTGCCCCAACACTTCATGGGACGGGTGCAGAACACATTCTATTTCGCTGGAACCGG
>QIAB01000058.1:0-555 GCA_003225455.1 Acidobacteriota bacterium | reverse complement strand
GGGATTTCTTGTGGGGGCGGTTGCCCAATTGAACCTGGTTGCTGGATTCTCAATCATCGGGTTGGTGTACGCAGTGGCGTTTGTGGCGGCGAGTTGGCCGGTGGGGTCTGCTGTCGTCGTTCGCGAGGCGACGCCAGTCGAATGAGAGAAGGTCAAACTTTTCTACTACAGACCGGACGGGTGGCCCGTTCAAGCCCGCTTTTGGCTTGAGTGGGGCAGTTCCAGAGCCTGCACTTAGTTTTCCCTCAGCTTGTTCGCGTCTACGCACCGTTTCACTCTGACCTAATCTCTGCTCGTTGTTCCCACTCAAGCCAAAAACCGGCTTGAGTGGGCCACCGGTCCAAGGGTGGTCCGGCTCTCCGTTCTGATTTCTTACTTCTGAGTTTGCCTGTTATTCTTGCGTTTCAAATTTTCCAGGGTTTCAGATTTTCCAGGAGAGATGCATGTCATTCGACCTCCAAGGACGGGTTGCCGTTGTGTTCGGTGTCGCTAATAAGCGCTCGATTGCATGGTCGATCGCGCAGGGGCTGCACAATGCCGGCGCGAAGCTCGCCG
>QIAB01000103.1:17489-18031 GCA_003225455.1 Acidobacteriota bacterium | reverse complement strand
CTCAATTGCTCTCACGCAACGGACATCCGTTCGCCTCGTTCGCAGAGCTTGCCCAAGACATCTCAGGCGCTATACCGAATACAAAACTGACCGTGCTGGACGGAGAAATTGTCTGCGTTGACAAGAAGGGCAAGCCGCAATTTCGGGATTTGCTGTTCCGCCGTGGCGACCCGTGTTTCTTCGCATTCGATGTGTTGATGCTAGACGGCAAGGACTGGCGAACGGAGCGGCTCGTGGATCGCAAACAGGAGCTTCGACGGCTGCTCACCAAGACTTCTCCTCCTTTTCCGTTGCGATACGTGGAGCACATTGACGGCTCAGGGACGGCGCTGTTCCAGCGTGTGTGTGAAATGGATTTGGAAGGCATCATCGCCAAGCACAAATTTGGGAATTACGTCACAGAGCGTGAGAGCAGCACTTGGTTCAAGATTCGCAATCGGGAATATTCGCAGATGGCGGGTCGTGAAGAACTCTTCGGGCGTGACAGGCACAAAGAACCTGTACCGGGATGGCATTCGTGCACGCTACTGTGCAAGGAGGCT
>QIAB01000103.1:8831-17423 GCA_003225455.1 Acidobacteriota bacterium | reverse complement strand
TCGAATATGGGCGTCGTGCTCGGTTGTCCATGGCGGGAGAGCACACGAGATTTCCACAGCAACAAACTGGTAAACTCCGTTCATCCAGCCAGAAGCGATGAGAAGAAATTTTGCCCTCATACTCGTCGTGGCTCTCGCCGCCTTCGCGGGGCGGAATTGCAGCCAAATTTTCTTATTCCATCCCTTTACATTCGAGATTTTCACCGCATCAAGCCAAAGCGAGATGCTGAAAGAATTCTCCGTGAAAGCTCCCACCCACGGGAATCAACTCGGTGCTGCGGAAGACTCCGCGATGATCATCTTCGCTTCGGATGAAAGCACGTGCTCTCCAAGTTCTTCGAGAGCACCCTCTCCAACTCTGCTATCTCTCACCGCATGTGTTCTCCGTTGCTGAGACTCAGCCGACCAAAATTTTAGTCGCGACAGCCGCAGGGGATAACTCGCTCGTCGTCTACACATGGCCGCAAAGTCTTAATGCAGTGGAGGTTTTAATGCAGGTATCACCAGCCAGCAATCAGTCCGTTTGGAAGCGGGGTTACCAAGACGCGCTGTTTGAGGTCGATCAGACGCGTCTCAGACCCAAACTGGAAACAGCCTTGAAGCTGGTCGAGGATCGGCTGTCTGAATTGCACTCCGATCCAACTGACTGCCGTGAACTGATGGAACTCGAAGATGCAAAGCGCATAATCGCGTTCCTCTGGGAGCACGAGTTGCAAACCTGATTGGGCTGTGAGGAACTCTTCGGGCGTGACCGGCACAAAGAGCCTGTGGCGGGATGGCATTCGTGTGCCGTAGCATGTGCGGAATTGGAAGAGGCGAGTTGAGGAAACGAAATGACGCTCTGCGAAGTCTTTGAAGTGAGAAATTCAGCCGATGCGGACGGCTCTCCCTGCCGACGAACGGCGAGCAAGGAATGTTTTGACTGTGGAAGTGAGTTGTGCGACGAACACGCCGAAACGTGTCGTATGTGCCACGCTATTTTCTGCCCGTCCTGTTTGACCTTCCATCTAGTAGAGCACCCAAAACCCGCTACAGCGGAACGCAGACGCGAACGTAGAACTGCCTAAATTTTTGTTATTCTCCAAGTTCGTCCACCACCTCATAGTCGCCATCAGCTATGTCGCCACCGTCTTCCTTTCTAACGTACGCGAAGGTCCTAATCTTGTCGTGCTTATCGTAGTAAATCAGAAATTCGAACTGGAAACCAGTCCGAATCGGAGCCATTTTTGCGCATCGCCCCAGTACCCTTGAATTGGTCTTAGTGCGGGTTTCGTGTTGGCGCGTCTGACCACCGCAGGATTATATTCCCCGACGATAAATCGCCATATTATTCATTGACCGGTCGTGAGCGTAATCGGCCCTGATTTCAACAGTTAAAAGAGGATATGTTCACCGTTCAGGGGTTCCCGCGAAGCTGAAGCTGGAAGGAGAAGTACCAAGAAAATAAGCGCAAAAACGGCACTGAGACTGAGTGCCGTTTTCTTGGTGATGCTGTCACCTGATTTTGAGTCCGTCGCGCCAAGCCATGACTTCGAGTTCGGCACGGACGGCATCCGCGACCGGAACTACGGAACGCACCTCGAACGTGAAGGCAGGCAGCATCGAACAAAATTTATGGAGCGTCAATGGATCGTCGCAATCCACCAGCAAATATCCTCCCCAATCGCCGACGCGTATCACGAAGAACTCGATCTTAAAATTGGCGGGCGCCTTCCACTGCCCAAAAACCTCGAGGATTCGCGTCTGAGCTTTCTCGTACTCGGCGGGCGAACCCTGTGGGCGTTCGTTCCAGCTGATCATGTACTTCATCGAATCCTCCCGTGATCGCGTTGAACAGGATTTTCGTTCTACGAGTGAAGCTGAATCTCTTTTTTGGACTTCAAGAGCGGCCAGATTATACACACATGGGGCCTGCGGTATTTGACGAACTGGTAGCCCCGACGGGGCTAGCTGTTGCTAAATCTCTATAGCACTCACCAAGGGGTTCTGAGGGCAAACGCCTCTTTCAACAGCTAAAGATGAACAGTCTTCGTGTTGACGCAAGTCCGTCTCAATTCGCGGATGTAAAGACCCCAGACGAGCGCTGAGCAGAAGCCCAATATCAGCCCCGCCGGACCACCATAACCGGGTATTCCCCATTCCAACGAGTGGAACCCATCGCTGGTGAACCAGTACCAGAATAGACTGTGGACAAGAAAAGCGGAGATGCCGATCCATCGCGCAGCAGCCCGAGATGCTGTCAAGAACAGCCAAACGCAGATCAGGGCTAAGACAGGTTCACTGAGAACCATCTTGTACGGCCATTGAAGTGACCACCCGTTTCGCTCGTACCCGCAAGTCCAAATTGCAGATGGACACAAGACGATCACTACGCCAGCGGCAGATCGCAGAACTTCCTTCGTGAGACTCAATCCTCGGGCTAGACGGAACAGACTCCACGTGCAGAGCGCCAACATAAGCGATGGAATCCAAATCTCGAAGTGGCCGCGAATCAAATCAGTTTGTCGGAGGTGCAAAATCTGGTTAAGCGCGACCTCCAAATGCGCAAATGGGAGCGACGCCGACGGAATCGCGCAGAACACTAGCGACATTCCAGCGAATCAAATATTGACTGCGAAAAACGCCTCCAAAAGAAATCGGGCTACTGGCGTTTTTGTCGTTCTATGCTTTTCCATTAAGTTCTCGTATCGGCCTATCTGGATATAGACACCACAGCGATCTTCACACAAGTCGATGATGCAGAGCGCCAACGGTGCAGAGTGGAGCATAATGCTGGTGAAATGAACCGTCCCGGTGCGCTAGTTTTCTTTTCAATCTGCGCCGTGGTCGATTTCGTGTTGGGTTGCATCAAATGGCATTCGGTCGGCGCCGGCCTTATTGCCGTAATCAGTGGCTTACCATTGACTGCTTTGCTTTTTCTTGTTTTTAGGACGTTTCCAACGGGCAACGACGATTCCGGTACAGCTCGCAGGTAGAGTTCAACACAGCCACGATGGTTGGGGTAACATCCCTATGTCACTCGTTGACCCCACAGCCGCCCGATCCACATCCACCCTGCCCCGAGCCATCTCCACCATGAACAGCGCGGCAGCATCAGGCGGCATCCGCCACGCTTCAGGCTGAAATCAGCACAGCAGCAGCAGATTACTAGTTGATTAACAGTAGTGTGTCACTTTGATGTCTCTATCTCCTATCCCCCGCACTGATTGACTTGCAAATTGCGGCAGCCTAACATCCGATTTGGCGTTCGCCGCATATGGTTGGCAAAGTCATTTCCCACTACCGGATTGAAGAGCGGCTCGGCGGCGGCGGGATGGGAGTGGTGTACCGCGCCCAGGATCTCAGGCTGGGTAGAAGCGTAGCCTTGAAGTTCCTCCCACTCGAACTGGTCCGGGATCGCCTGGCGTTGGAGCGATTTCAGCGCGAGGCTCGCTCCGCCTCCGGTCTAAATCATCCCAATATTTGCACCATTCATGAAATCGATGAAATTGAAGGCCACCCCTTTATCGTAATGGAGTTGCTCGAGGGGCAAACCCTGAAGCACGTTATCACCGGCAAGGCGCTGAAAAACACTCAGATACTTGAGATCGCCACCGATATGGCGGACGCCCTTGATGCCGCCCACGAATCGGGAATCATTCATCGAGACCTGAAGCCGGCAAACATCTTCGTAACGCGCCGTGGACAGACCAAAATCCTCGACTTTGGATTGGCCAAGCTGATCCCAAGCCCCCGGCCGGTCGTGGAAGGCGTTGGAGTTTCAGCGCTCCCCACTGTGGGAGATACGGAAAACTTAACCAGCACCGGGGTCGCGCTGGGAACCGTGGCGTACATGTCGCCAGAGCAAGCTCGGGGGGAAGAACTAGACCAGCGAACCGATCTCTTCTCGCTTGGTGCAGTGATGTATGAAATGGCGACCGGACGACTCGCGTTCGGTTGCGGAACCACTGCTGTCGTTTTCGAGGCGATCCTCAATCGGACGCCGACACCTGCCACGCGCTTGAATCCGGACCTACTCTCAGACCTGGGCTGGATCACGGCCAAATTACTCGAGAAAGATCGCAGATTGCGCTACCAATCTGCGGCTGAGCTCCGCGCCGACCTGAAGCGGGTCAAGCGTGACACAGAGTCCGCCGGTGTTGCTGCATCAGTCGCTTCCGGCAAGCTCAGAAGCCCTTGGCGCTCCCGAATACTTGCTGCGGCCGCGATTGCCTGCGTTCTGTTTTTGTTGCTGATTGCGTTCGCCCCTCGCAACTGGCGCCAGCGACTCCTGGGCGGATTCGGGTCCGGGCGGATTCACTCCATAGCCGTGCTGCCGTTCATAAACGTGAGTGCTGACCCCAACATCGAGTATCTATCGGACGGAATTACAGACGGAATCATCACCAGCCTTTCCCGCGTGCCGGAACTCCGGGTGATGGCCCGCACCACCGTATTCAGCTACAAAGGCCGGGAGCTCAGTCCGCAAAAGGTCGGGCATGATCTTAATGTGGACGCGGTACTTCTAGGACGGATCGCACAGCGTGGCGACAATTTAACCATTCAAACTGATCTGGTCAGTGTGGCCGACGGTTCAGAACTGTGGGGTGACCAATATAACCGCAAGGTCTCTGACCTTCTCACTGTGCAGGGTGATATCGCGAAGGAGATCTATGACAATTTGCGGCCCAAGCTCACCGGCCAGGAGATAACTAAATTAGCCAAGCATGAGACCGAGAACGCCGAGGCCTACCAGCTTTATCTGCAAGGCCTCTTTTATTGGAACAAGTGGACGCAAGATGGTTTCAAAAAAGCAAGTGATTATTTCAATCAAGCCGTCGAGAAAGATCCTAATTACGCTCAGGCGTATGCAGGACTCGCGGATACTTATAATTTCATGGGCGACTCGGGATACGTCGCGCCTTTGCAAGTGTGGCAGAACGCGAAATCTGCAGCCACGCAAGCCGTTAAGATTGATGATTCACTTCCCGAGGCTCACATCTCTTTGGCCCTGGTTCGGGAAGATTACGATTGGGATTGGTCGGGCGCTGAAAACGAATTCAAGCGCGCACTCCAGCTCAACCCCAACTCCGCAACAGCTCATCAATGGTACGGAGATTTTCTAACAAAGTTGGGCAGCTTTGAGGACGCAAGGTTGGAACTGAAGAAGGCGCAAGACTTGGATCCGCTTTCACTGCTCATCAATACCACCGTCGGACGAGAGCTCTATTTCGCGCGACAATACGAGGCCGCCATAGACCAGCTTCAAAAAGCTTTGGACATGGATCCCAACTTTGTTCCGGCCCAGCATGCGATCGAATCGGCATATGCGCAGAATGGCATGTTCAAGGAAGCGGTCGCCGAACGGCAAAAGGTGCTGACGCTTTCCGGCAATCCCGATCTCGCGGCGGCCATTGGCGAGGATTATCGCCAATCCGGGTATCCGGGTGTTTTACAAAGCTGGCTCGAAGGTTTGAAAGAAGTGTCCAAACGAGGCTACGTTTCGCCGTACAACATCGCTCAAATCTACGGCAGGCTCGGAGAAAAGGATCAGGCCCTGGCATGGCTGGAGCAAGCCTATAACCAGCGTGACAGCAAACTCACCTACATGAAAATCGAGCCGGCCTTCGACGAGATTCGCTCTCAGCCACGATTCCAGCAGTTGTTGCATCGCTTGGCGTTTCCTCAGTGACACGAGGAACACAGGCTCAGCGCAGTGGATACCCTGCCTCTCCTGGTAAGCGGCCGTCCACTCGAAGCACCTTCGCACCCGCCCGCACGTCGCGAGCATCGATGAACGCAATCGCACCGGGAATCGCCGTCACCAGATCATTTGCCATGTCGTTCGAGTAGACCACCTTGGGCGCAGAGGCCGATTCCGCACGAAAGATCTTGGCAATCCAGTACTGCTTAAACTGGGACTCCGACATCTGGTAGATGATCTTCAGTACCACATTTCGTTCCCGGGCCACAGGTGCACGGATAAGCAAAACCACGGGGATATTTGTGCTCCAATACTGACGGTCTCCGAGGAATACTTTACGAACTTCCGTCAAACCGAGATTACTCACGGGGGTATCGGGGTGAACTACAACGGCAACATCTACGTCACGATTTTGGCCTGCAAGGTTTTCAAGCAAGGATAGACACACGCAGCCTAACAGCAAGGCTATCGACGCGTGTTTCCAATAGGCCATCATGGCTGCTTAAAAAGTGAATGCAGTTTGAAAGAACCCTCCGTTGACGCGCGGTTCATCCTTGCCGATGCGACTGTTTCGATACTCGCCTTTAAACGCAGCGTAATTCGTAATGTCATACCTCACGCCAACCGTTGAACCTACTAAATCTGAGACATCTAAGAACACCGGATCGCTTTCCGGCTTATGAATATACTCGAACCTGTAATATGGCTTCCATTTGTTTTCCTGCCAGGGAAGACGGTATGCCAGCTGAATGTAGAACGCCTGGCTGTTGTATGTATTGGAAGTCAGCACGTCGCGGTGATGGACATTGGCGAATTCCGAGAGAAATTCCGGGTGTTCCTTTGTCCAGACTAAGTGAGCGGATGTAATCAGCTCCTCGAAATTGCGCCCTGGCTGTGGCGTCAGTTTGTCGCGATAAACTGCGCCGCCAAACTGCAGGCCATACAGGCGGGCAGGCCGGGCAAATACACTCGCCACCCAGGCCCGATTGTCATTTGCATCTCCGCTATCCCCGGCTTTGCTGAGGATCGACGACCGGCCATTCCCTAGTCCGACGTTGTAGCCGAGACCCAGGCCACCTGATGGAATATTGCCTTCAGCCTGCAAACCAACAAAGTGGATGGGGATAAATGTCCCGCCAAACCTGACCATCTCCGGTCGACTCACCGTCGTCTGTAGCCATGCCCCATGATGGAAAGCGGTATTCCAGTAGCTGATTGGGGTGTGGTATTTGCCGAACGAGATCTTGAAATAGTCGTTGTAGTCGTACCGGATGATGCTGCGTTCCACCTGCACTTCGTACGCTGCCGGTTGAGCCGTGAAGCTCAGTTCCCCGAAATAGCTCACTTTTTCTGAAAGGGGCGAAGCAAAGTGAAGCACGAACTGCCCAAGGTTGAAGCCACTCACTGATCCTTTTTTGTCTGTGGCCGAGAAGTCTACATCGCCGAAACCCCTGATCTGCAGGGAAGGATAATGCCGTTCAGCCTCTCGAACCGCAGTTGTGCTGGGCGCGTTTTCATGTGATGCCGGTTGCTCAAGGACGGCGTTAGTTTGTGGTGCTTTAGTGTTGTCAACGGCTGCCGAACCGGAACTCCCGGCACTAACGGCGGCTTGCCCGCGCTGGTGATCCTCAAGTTCGCCGATACGTTTCTCCAATCGTTGGATACGCTCCAGCAAGCTCTGAACCGATGGTTCAGGTTCCTGTGTTTGGGGAGTGGACTGGGCGAGCAGTCCGCTGGTAGCCAACGAAAATACGAGCAGCGAGAGCAATCGAGAGGACATAGAGTCTCCTGCGTTCAGAAGAATTTGAAGCACGCCTTTATTGCTTGCATCCGGCGGCCGAGAATTAGGCGGCTAGTTTATTACCCAGCATGTTTTTTGTAAAAACAGGGCAGCCAGAGTGGTCTCACCCCAATTGCAGAAACGGTACAATGCGGTCTAGTTGGAATTCCAGACGGAAGCGCTAGTGAAAGCGGAATAGGTAATGCCCGAGTCCATCGAGTGGCGGAGACGGCCGCCACGACGCCGCCGGTTTCTCCTCATTCTTGCCCTAATTGCCATCTTCGTTTTCGGCAGCCGGACGGCGGTATCGTATTACGTCGACGCCCTGTGGTTCGGGTCGCTCGGGTACGGAGACGTTTTCCGGAAGACACTGAGCCTTCAGTGGGCGGTCTTTGCGGCATTTTTCGCTGGCACATTTTTTATCCTGTACGGATGGTTTCTTGCGCTGTGGCGCGCGTACCAGCCCGATTTGCTGAGCGGTGGCATAATTTTCATCGGCAGGCAGCCATTGAAACTGCCGGGCGAGCGCATCCTGCGCCTGATCGTGCTCGTCGTTTCGCTCGTCATTGCCGCGGCGACTGGCGCGGGCATGATGGCGGAATGGCCGACGTTCGCGCTCTATTGGTATGCCCAGCGCACCACCGGCGGCGTTGTGGATCCGATTTTCGGCAAGCCGGTGCACTTTTATCTATTCACCCTTCCGGCCTGGCAGTTCATCACGGGCTGGCTGCTGACGCTGGCCGTGATTGCCTGTGTAGTCGCCGTTTTCTTTATTCTCATTACCGGCAGCACCCACGTCTTCGCTGGCCGCCGAGGCGGCTCCATCCCATTGCCCTGGCGCGGGTTCTCTATTTCGTTTGCGTTCTTGTTGCTGATCTTCGCGATGCGCGTGTATGTCGGCCGGTTCGAGGCGTTGTTCGACCAGCATACGATCTTTGGTGGTGTCACCTACACCGATGCGCACGTCACGCTTACCGGCCTGCTCGTGGTCTGTGCCGCGCTCATTCTTGGCGCCGCCATTGCAGCCGTCAACATCGTGGCAGCACCGCGCGTGCGCTGGCTGGCGGCCGCGGTCGTTCCGGCCGTGCTCTGTTATCTCGCCCTGCAGGTAATCGGCTGGTACGTCGGC
>QIAB01000103.1:399-8764 GCA_003225455.1 Acidobacteriota bacterium | reverse complement strand
TGAAGACGCGGCAAGCCTATGGACTAGACCGAGTCTCACAGCGCGAATTTCCTGCCGAGACCACAGTCGAGGCGACCGACCCTGCGAACAATCAGGCTACGCTGCAAAACATCCGCCTGTGGGACTGGCGCGCACTTCAGGACACGTTGCGTCAGATTCAGGAAATCCGTACGTACTATGATTTTCCCGACATCGACATTGATCGCTATGAAATCGACGGCGTCATGCGTCAGGTTATGCTCGCCACGCGCGAACTGAGCGTCGATAAGCTCCCGCAGAGTAGCCGCAACTGGATCAACGAGAAGCTCATCTACACCCACGGCTACGGTGTCACCATGAACCCCGTGAATGGGTTCACGCCGGAAGGCCTACCGACGCTGATTCTGAGTAACATGCCCATCCAAAGCACGGTGCAGAGTATCGCCGTAACGCGCCCTGAGATCTATTTCGGCGAACTGACCAACACCGACGTCTACGTGAAGACGCGGCAACAGGAATTCAATTACCCGCAGGGCCAGACGAACAATCTGACGTCCTATGAGGGCAACGGCGGCGTCCTCCTCGGCGGATTCCTGCGCCGCATTCTCATCGCGTTCGAACGCGGTGACCTCGCGAAGCTGCCGTTTAGTGACGACATCAACCAGCAGAGCCGGCTGCTGATGCGTCGCAACGTGCGCGATCGCGTGGCGGCGCTGGTGCCATTGCTCTCGTACGATTCGGATCCGTACATCGTCGTCGGCGACCATGGCCGGCTGTCATGGATTATGGATGCGTTTACGACCTCGGACAGCTATCCGTACTCAAGCCACTATCCTCTCGGCGGCAATCCAATTAACTACATGCGGAACAGCGTTAAGGTGGTCATCGACGCCTATGATGGGACCACAACGTTCTACGTGTTTGACGCACAGGACCCAATCATCACCGCGTATCGCCAAATGTTTCCCTCCCTGTTTAGGGATGCGGCGGCCATGCCGCCGGCGCTGCGAAAACACGTACGTTATCCCGAGTTGTTGCTCAAGCTGCAGGCGGCCGTGTACGGCGTTTATCACATGACGGAACCAGAGGTGTTCTACAACCGAGAGGATCTGTGGACGGTCGCTTCCGAAGTCGGCATGAACGAATCCGGTGAGCAGAAGACGCAGGCGATGGAGCCGAACTTTGTGCTGATGAAACTACCGGGCGAAACCGCCGTCGAATTCGTGGAGATCCTGCCGTTCACCCCGGCCAATCGAAACAATCTGATCGGCTGGATTGCTGGCCGCAGTGACGGCGCACAATACGGTACGTCGATAGTCTACGACTTCCCGAAAACCAAGCTGGTTGACGGCCCCCTGCAGATAGAAGCGCGAATCGATCAGAACGCGCAGCTGTCGGGACAATTGACGCTGTGGAATCAGCAAGGCTCCCACGTGCGGCGCGGAACTCTGCTGGTGATTCCATCTGGGCGTGCGCTGTTGTATGCGGAGCCGATCTACCTGCAAGCTGAGCGGAGCCCGATGCCGGAGCTGCGTCTGGTGGTGCTCGCGCTGCAAGACCGACTCGCATACGGACCAACCTTCGAATCGGCGATGAAGGCCCTATTTGGGGGAGAGGCCTCGTCGATAAGCGCCGCAGTTGCCCCCATGCAACCGGCACGAAGCGCGGAGGCATCCCCCGCCGCGACCAGGCCTCGGGCGGATCTGAACGCGCTCGTTACGGGAGCGGCCAAGGACCTAGCCGACTATCAGCGACTGACAGCGGAAGGCAAGCTCGGCGAAGCTGGGCAGAAGCTTGAACAGCTCAAGCAAAAGCTCGACGAGCTGAACGCACATCGAAGATGACTGCCTTTCAGTAAGGAGTAATCGGCGTGTTCATTATTTCTGTCCTTCGCCACGGTGCCGCTTCAGAAACGGCACTGGCTGGAGTCGCCCAGTGTGCTCGCAGGGCCACACGTCGGCAATGCGTAGATTTGGGTGAGCGTGCCCCTGCAGTCGGCGCCAACCGTCTAGGTGCCTGTGAAAGTTCTGCTGCAGCTAAGTCCAGTTACATTGTGGACGTCGCTACCGGACAAATTTCCGCTCCCGTCAAATGTGATGACCCCTAATGAAGCGAGCGGAAAGACCGGACACGGGTGCGGCTGCTGCGCATTTGTAGTACACCCAATTCCGGTGGCGACAAATCTGTAATTGCCGCTTAGGGTGCTGCTGCCAGCGCACGTTTGAGCCGGAACACTGGCACAAAAAGACTAGCGAACAAAGCTAGAAACAACAGGCTAACTGCGCGTTTCACGCCGAGCTTTTCCATGACTCCCTCCTTTTGCTGGATTCTGCGCGTGCTATCGTTTGAATTGATCCACCAGGCGGCGCTCAATTCATTGAGAGGGTCGATGCCGGGAAAGGTTCCGAGATCGGTCTTTACGCCGTTCCGCCAGACATACGCGTGAGTTATCTGACCTGCTCCAGGTTCGGGGCAAAGGACGGCGTAAGCTGATTCGCCGACAACTTCGCCTCTGTTATTAAGCGAATTTGTTGGTGTGATCCCCTCCAAATGTCCCTAGGTCAATCAGTTGTTTCCCGTCCCAGAAGAACGGGTGGGTCTTTTGCTCGTCTGCCAGCGTCATTTCACCGATCACCTGACCTCGTTCATTGAGACCAGGCAGGTCAGTCAGTTGGGTCCCGCCAATCGTCCCGAGGTCTTGCATTTTGCCGTTCTCCGACAGAAAGGGGTGCGTGGGCGGAACCCCGGTAATCCATTAGGAGCGGACTCGATTGCGGTTCATTGGCCACCCGAATCGGCTGGCTTACTTGGGAAGACTTGTCAAGCCGCACTGCCCGGAAGCTGCAAATGGCTGTCGCGGGAAGCCGCTGCGGAAGCCGCTCCTAGGAGCACTTGCCAGCCCTCCGCCAATCCCCAAGTCACAACTGTGCTGCCGTATGCGCTCAATGCTGCGTTTGACAGGAAACGGTTGGAATCGCTGCTCGCGGAGTTCGAGTCGGGGGTCAAACGGGCTGTAGACCGAAGCCTCCCAAGGAAACTGCGTCAGGAGTTGCTAGGAAGCACCCCGCCGCATATTACCCATTCGACCGTTCTTCAGTTAGCAAAGTGGTGCAACACAAACAGCCCCGTGTACTGGGACGACATGGATGTGGCCCGGAAAATCAGCGTTCTATTGTTCGGGTGCGTTGTGGATAGAAATAAGGTTAAATGTGTGAGCCGGATGGCGTGAGCAATATAGCTGTTGAGTGCTCGCCATATCTGGCGCACCAGAGTGCGTCATAAATATCAATCCCGCTCCGGGCAGATTCGGTGAAAATAGGGCTATGGAAACGCCACCAGCTACTAGCGAAAGGGAACTCTCGCTCTCCCCACGCTCACGTTTCCGAACCGCTATGATTCTGGCTCTGGCGGCCGATGCACTGCAAATTTTTTTCTTTCCCTTATTCGCTGAAGGCGCTTTGTCACCCGCCGATGACGTGCTCGATGTGCTCGTGGCAGCCGTGTTGGTTCACCTACTCGGCTGGCACTGGGAGTTTCTGCCAGCATTCGCCGCCGAACTCGTACCCGGAGTCGATTTAGTCCCCTTCTGGACAATTGCGGTGCTGAACGTTTATCGCAAATGGAAACAGATCACGATCACCACAGAAGAGACTCGCGACAAGGCTCAGGCAATAGAAGGCGAGTACAAACCATCGTAGAGAATCGGCAATTTTAGCAATCGCCCCCGCAGTTATTTGTCCTCGACACCCCGAAACGGGTCGCTCGGGTCGCATGGCCCTTCGAAGTCGCCTTTGGACTCCGCCCAAGCGTCTCGAACCGTCACTAACGCATTTTCACGACCACGCCGCTGCTGAACAAGACAATGGTATTTCTTGCTGGCGAAATCGAAGTCCTGAGCCACAGTGATTACTGGAACCGGGCGGTCGTTCTCGACCACGTACTTCGTGGCTCGAAACACCGTTCCAGCCATTCCACCGTTTCCATGAGTGGTGATGGTCTTTGTCGCCCGGTCGAGGACAAACCCACCAAGCTCGCTAAAGTCTTTGCTGAATTCAAAGCGCCCGCTTTCGGGGTCGTACAACCAGACGCAGCCAAACTGATTGCCAGTGGCACCCCACATTGTCATCACAAAAATGTCGGAATAACCATCGAAATTGATATCTTCGGCACGAAACCAGTCGGAGCTTTTCGGTGGGGCTTCCATATCTGAGAACTCGCAGCCCTCAAGACTTTGCATGGGCTCCTTGGAGTCTCCGCGAAAAACCTGCACCTCGCGCACCGTCGTGTGTGGGTTCCCGTATTCGTCTGGGTCTTGCGGCTCGGGAATCACTTTGAAGGTGAACTCTGGCAGGTCGGGTGCGATTTTGAATTTGAAGCTTGCGCCATGTGAAAGGTCTTCGGTGATGGGTTGCGGGTGCGCGATTTGCTGAGCAAGAACTTCCGGATTCTGGCTGGGCTTTCGCTGCTCAGTCGGCGGCTGTTGGGATAACGAATTCGCACCCAGCGTGACCATGATGACTGCGAAAAGCGCGGGTGGAATGCGTTTCACCATCTCGGTTCTGTGTGCGGAGGTTTAACTCTCCGTTTCCGGTAGCCGGAGTACTGGAGAGTCGGGTCGGCAACAGACGCCGTAACGCTGCCAGAGGCGAAACCACGGGCAATGCGCGAGCATATCGTCGTGCCTTCGATTCGCAGCCGAGAGGTCGCTCGAACTGAGGGGTCTGGTGTCAGGCACGGCGAAGATGCGCTCTAGCCACTCGATTTCGGTAATCGTGCGCTCAGTGTCCACTCGTCCACCAGTATAGCTAACCAACTTGCAAGTGGAGCGGGGCGTACCATTAGAAAATGAGCGGAATAAATGCAGAATACCCCGACTCAGAGTCTCCTGATCCGTTGATAAGTGTCCTCGTTCGAGACGAGGCGGACGAGGAAGAAGACGAAGAGGAAGATGAAGGCGACGGCAAAGAAGATGGTGATAATGACGACAATGATGACGGCTACTCGGAGTGAGCGTGCCCTCGCGCCACTCGGTGAAGGATGAAACGCGAAGATTTCGTCAAGGTGCGGAAGAAGCGTTGGATTCGTTGCCAGAAGAATTTCGCAGCCGTATCCAGAACGTTGCGATTCTTGTCGAGGATTTTCCGCCCAACCAGAAACCACCCCAACGGGGGCAGCAAAGGCGGCTGCTTCTGGGCATTTTCCACGGAGTGCCCGCTACGAAGAAGAGCGTCTTTGATCTTTCGGTCGGTCCTGCCCACATCGTGCTTTATCAGGAAAACATTGAAGCCGTCTGTTCGAGCGATGCAGAAGTCCACCAGCAAGTTCGCCAGACGCTCATCCATGAACTGGGGCACTATTTCGGCATGACAGAGAAAGAACTGAAGGATGTTTAGGCTATTTGCTGATTCATGTTGAAGTTTGCAAACAGCAGCTTATGGAATCGAACGCACTGACGCGACTGAAGCGGGTAGCGGGAAAGCAGACCACAACCCTGACCAACTACGGTCGCAAGACGGCGAAGCCCTACGAGGTCACGATCTGGTTCGTTCTGGATCAGGACAAGCTCTACATCGGCACAGCGAACGTGAACCACCAGTGGGTGCGCAACGTGCAGAAGACGCCGAAGGTCAGGCTGTCCATCGGTGATCAGACGTTCGATGGCAATGCTCGTTTTCTCACTGACCGCGCCGAGCATGAACGCGCTATGGCAGCGATTCGGCGGAAGTACTGGGTGTTTCGACCGATCATCGCGCTAGGGCGCATCCTCTCCGCAATGGGAGTGATGCGCGACAACACCGGGTCGTTCGAGGTGATGCTGGCAGGCTAGATAGAACCAGCCGAACATGCGGTCACGCACTCCGATTCGTGCGCTGCCAGTCAATGCGCCAGCGCTCGCCTACCACAGGCATCCAGAACAGTTTCTTTGGCGGTGTTCCTCGCGCATAGTGATAAAGCACCGCCGCTCGCTCGTAGAAGCCGCTTGTATCCCATGAGTCCTTGAATCCGAACTTCTGGAAATCGAGATGGTGGCAGAACTCGTGGCAGAGAGTGCTGAGGAATGTGCCGAATGAAGTGACCTCCTTGCGCACAGCGGTTCGCATCCAGACTCGGATCAGCATGGTTTCGGGGGTGTAGTCTCCGAAAAGCTCGCTCGTCCAGTGTTCGCGAACGCGCAACGGTCTGGCTGCAAGCACGCGAGCGCTGCAATCAGACACGCCGTAGAAGGCCGACGCGGATTGCAGAAATTCAGCGCAGGCACGTCGGACATCCGCATTGTGTCCAGCCTTCATCGCGGCGTGAATAGATTGTGTGATTGAAGCCCAACGCCCGTCCTGCGGCAGGTCGAGTGTCTTGATCCGCTCACTTTCCCGAAAGCCTGCGAGATTCGCCTTGCGCGGGGGAATGTCGGTCTGCATTGGCTAAGTCAGCTTCCTTTTGGCAAACGGAACTGCATATGCGGCGGGGGGGATTGTGCGAACTCGCGGTGGATGCTTTGCGGTAGTACTCCGTCGCCTTGTCCTTCTCTCCCAGCTTTTCGTAGCTCTCGCCAATCATGCACTGGATGAATGGATCGTTCTGGTTAGCTTTGTTTAGCTCTTCCAGCGCCATTTTGTAATCCCCTGCATAGAATGCGACGTAGCCTTTCAGGTAAGGGAAAAACTGTGCTTGTTCGGGAATGGTGCCCTTGTCGAGGATCGCCTTAGCCGCAGCAACGTGCTTCTGCGCTTCCGCTTGGTCGCCTCGCCGGGCAGCGATGCGAGCCTGCGCGTGTTCCCACCGGAAATTCCATAGGTCTTGGCGGGCAGGCTTGATGTCCGGCTCCTTCAGACCCGTGTCATGCCCAAGCTTGTACCATTTCTGGGCGGCGTCCAAATCGCCGGAATCGATACACACGCGGGCAGCTTCATCGGCAATCTCTCCCTGCTGAAAAAAGTTCTTCACGCTCGCATAGAAGTCGAAGACCTGTTGCTCGTAATCCACAGCCTTGCTGCAATTCCCCTCGAAAGCGTATGACATCGCCGTCGCCCTTTGCGCTCCGGCTTTGTGCTCCGGCGTGTCCGCCACTTCGATTGCTTTCGAGAAGTATTTCCTTGCCTCGTCGCCTTTCCCCATCAGGTCGAGCACACTCCCAGCCGCGATGTTCGCAGGAAGCGAATCTGGCGAGGTCTGGAGTGTCCTTTGATATAGCTCCAGCGCCTCTTGCGGCTTCCCTTCGCGAATCAACTGCTGCCCCTGTTTGACAAACTCATGTTGTTGCTGCTGTCCGGGTGCTTGTGCAGACAGCGGAGCCAGTGAACTGAAAATGGTCAACAACACCGAAGCAATCGCACCGATGGTTTTCATGCAGCAATCGTATCACCGCACTTTGACCGATGGTTTCAGAACCAGTGATCCGATGAGCGGTGCGCTCGCCCTGTGGAATTCGGCGAAACTCAGAATCGGTTATTCTCAGAAAATGTCGAATCCCACTCTCTCCGCCATATTCATTATTTTCTTGACTTTACAAACAGTGTGTTCCATGATGTGCGCCGTAGTTGCAGGCGCTACATGGACTCGCCAAAAGTACACCTAACCAAACGGGTCAAATTGGAAGGCACGGGCTGGACTTTCTGCCCCGTGGTTTACACAGCCAGAGGCCAGCTTCGCCCTGATGTCGTCATGGTTGAAGGCGTCGAGCAGCGCCATCCAGAGGGCCGCTATTACATCGATTGGCGGGAGAACGGTACGCGACACAGGCTGAAAGTCGGCAAAGACGGGACTGAAGCGGATAATCGACGGCAGGCTAAACAAAAGGAACTTGCCGCTATCGCAGCGGGCGTCCCGGTGCTGGCGCAAACGGATGGGAAGATTTCGTTGACCGTTGCGATTGCTGAATACCTCGAAGAAACGAAACTCACCAAGAAGCCGAAAACTCTGTCGGCTTACGGCACGGCTCTTGCGTATTTTGCTGAAAGCTGTCGCAAGCAGTTTGTTCACGACATCGAGCGAAAAGACCTGCTCAAGTTTGCCGCTTTCCTGCGAGATGAAAAGAATCAATCTCCCCGTAGCTGCTGGAATAAATTCTCAAACGTAATGTCATTTCTGAAGGCTCAGGGCGTCCGTGGTCTAATCGGCAAGAACGACTGGCCCCGCTTTACGGAAGAGGAACCTGAAATTTACGACAAGGAAGAATTGGCTGAGATGTTCGCTGTTTGCGACGAGGAAGAACGGCTCTGGTTTGAGTTTTTCCTGATGACGGGAATGCGCGAGCAGGAAGTAATGCATATCTACTGGGCAGACATCAATCTCTCACATGCAACGGTTCGGGTGACGCATAAGCCGGATCGTGGATGGACACCGAAGGCGTATAAAGAGCGCGAGATTCCAATCCCTGAGAAGTTGGTAA
>QIAB01000103.1:0-347 GCA_003225455.1 Acidobacteriota bacterium | reverse complement strand
GTCAAGATGAACTTCCTCGACGACCTCAAGGCTGTTGCAGAACGGGCGGAATTAAACCCTGAACATTTTTGGCTGCACAAATTCAGGGCGACGTTTGCGACATGGGCACTGTGGAAGGGTGTTGACTTGCGAACCGTCCAACAATGGTTGGGACATTCTGACATGGAGAGCACCCTACGTTATCTGAAACCATCAAGAAGTCAGGCTGTCAGGGATAAAGTGAATGAAATTTTTACAGACTGAATTGCTTCCCATTCAGACCACGAACATTTAGCGAAAAATGGGCACAATTCGTGTAAAGTGCTGGCATTCGTGTGCGAATAAGGGACAAATGAGGGACAGCGGCT
>QIAB01000057.1:23311-32349 GCA_003225455.1 Acidobacteriota bacterium | reverse complement strand
GGTTGGACCGAGGTAACGCCATCTTCGACATCCGTCAACGGCTTACCTTCAAGTACGTCTGGGAGTTGCCGTTCTTCCAGAGAACTTACGGAGGGCTGGGGACGGTTCTAGGCGGATGGCAATGGAACGGGATCTGGTCGTTTCAGAGCGGCGCCCACTGGTCTCCCTATCGGGGAGGGCTCTTTGATCCGGGCCCCCGCTTTGACGATCGTGGAACCGGCGCTTGCGACCCGGCTATGTTCGATCCGACCAAGTGCTTCAACGAGGGCTCGGACTACAACCTGGACGGCGTGGCAAATGACCGTCCGAATGCGATCTCGAACCATGTGAATGCGACGCATGCCCAATGGGCCGACGGCTTCAATCTTCCTGACGGCTTCTTTACTGCACCGTGTCTGGGCTGCGTGGGAAATCTGGGTCGCAACACTTTTGTTGGGCCCGGATATTGGGCAGTGGACACTTCGATCTTCAAGAACTTCCGCCTTTCCGACCGGTTCCGCCTGCAATTCCGCGCAGAAGCGTTCAATGTTTTAAATCACACCAACTTCCAACTGGGAGGGACGACAGGACCAGTAAACAACAACCGATGGAACCTTCCGAACTTCGGCCAGGCAGGCGGTACGTTCAACCCGCGACAGCTGCAGTTCGGACTGAAGCTCAGTTTCTGAGATTGGCCGAGGTATCCGCCCGGGCCTGGGAAAACTGCGCAGCAAGGCTGAGCGGGATGCTGGTGATGAGTGCCTGCTGGACCCAAGACCGAGTGAACAAAGCTAACAGGCATTCTGCAGACTGTCCGCCCTGGGGGTTTTGTTAGAGTTTCTAAGTACCAGCACACGCGATTTGGGTCCGAGCGGATCGCTGCCGGATTGTCGGCAACTCTTCCCTAATCAAATCGTGTCCGCGATAGCCCGTGATACGGACAGGATGTCGTTACAGGCTGCATCCGCCCCTTTGCGTTGGCTGTTCAATCGTGACTAGCCCACTCGGCCTGCAGCCTAGGCGGCCGCATTAGAGTCTGCATCACCACGCAATACTGTTCTGTTTTCTCTCGCAATCCGCGCAGTTGTTCCGAGGTTGCGTCAGGCGCAGTAATATCAAAACGAAGACGAATACTCTCAAACCCAACGGCCACATCTCTTGATATGCCAAGAGTGCCTCGGAGATCCAAGTCTCCCTCGACCGTGACTTCAATGCGTTCGGTTCGTATGTCCATCGCCGCAGCCACCATCTGACAGGTGATCTGCGCGCAAGCCGCCAGAGCCCCAAGCAAAAGGTCACCGGAACAAGCGGCGGTACCGTCGCCCCCAACTCCCTTGTGGGCCTCGGCATGGTAGATGGCACGTCCGATATCGACCGAGCATGACACGGGAACTTCCGTTTGCCCACCTTTCGCCCGGAGAGTGATTTGCGAGGCACTTGGGTCATTGCGGTATTGCTCTTTCAGTGGCTTCTGCAGCGATCGAAGATCCATGGCAACCTCAGTTTTATTTTGGCTATTGTCGCCGACCGGAACAGCTTTCAGCCCATCCTTGTTGAAGCCGCCCTGTCTGCTTGCTAGGATATGTGCGCAGCGAGGAACGCACATGCCCAAATTCGTCATCGAACGCGAAGTCCCGGGAGCCGGAAATTTATCCGACGCCGAATTGCAGGCGATCTCCCAAAAGTCGGTCAAGGTTCTGAAGGGAATGGGTCCCGAGATCCAGTGGCTCCATAGCTACGTAACCGGCGACAAGGTGTACTGCGTCTACCTCGCCCCCGACGAGACGACCATCCAGGAACACGCTAGACGCGTAGGCCTTCCTGCCAATCGCGTCTCCGCCGTGCGCCGACTGATCGACCCGGCAAGCGCGGAGTAAGCACTGAACCTTCCGGGGACACCCGGATTTCCTTCGCCGTCAGCGTCAGCATGTCCGGCCGTTCGCTAACACGAGGAGGATGCAGCCTCGGGCATCAGCACCTGCTCAATAGCTTTCTCGGCCGGCAAAGCCCAACCTTCTAACCAGGCGCCTGTTCCTGCCGTGTTGGTCAATGCCCGTCGTGCCGGGTTCAGAGCGGCTTCCAGTTTGCTCTGTTCCGCGGGCGTGAGCGGAGCACCAATATTTTGGCGCAGCGCGGCCGCTGCGCCTGCCAGGCACAGCGAACGCTCAGCCTGCAGTTGAGCAGCCGCTGAGCACGCGAAACACTCCAGCAGGCGCGCGATCCCACGTTTATGTTCCAGTTCCCGGAACATTTTTATGCTTTCCCTATATTGGGACTGCGCGATGGCGTAATTCTGCTGTTCCCTTGCCAAATTTCCGAGATCAGCGAGCGTGCCAGCGATGCCCCAGCGGTCACCAAGTTCCCGAAAAAGCGCCAGGCTCTGTTCGTACAATGCTTGCGCGGCTGCGCAGTCACGCTGATCGCGGGCGACATCCCCCTGGTGGTTCATCGACCAAGCAATGCCGGTCCGATCCCCCAGTTGTTGGAAGATTGAGAGACACTCCGCGTACAAGGAGCGGGCGGTGGCATGGTCACGTTGCAATTTGGCGACACTCGCCAGGTTACTGAGAGAACGAGCGACGGCCTTCGAGTCCCCTAGTTCTCTCCACAGGGACACACTTTCTTCGAACAGAGAGCGCGCAAGTGCGATGTCACTCCTGTCGCGAGCATGGACCGCCAGCGCGTTTAGAGACACGGCAACGCCCTGCTTGTCATCCAACTGACGGGCGATGTCCAGACTTTCCCTGATGAGCGCATCCGCCGAGGGGTAATCCCCTTGCTCGCCTGCGAGTACGCCGGCGGCAAAAAGCGCACGCTCTCGTAACTTTGTGGAAGCTGTAGCTCCTGCGAGTTTCAGCAGCTTGCCCAGCCTGTCCCTGCCTTCGGCAAGGTACTCGCGCGTCTCCCAAAAGCGAAATAGCGCTGCGCCGAGACGCAGGCCCCACTCCGCATGTCCGATTTCCGTCAGCCACTCGAGAGCCGCCCGAAAATTGTCATGTTCCAACGCTAAGAGTTCCAGCCATTCCGTGCTTTTTGCGCCGCCCTCGTCCGTAGCCACTTCTTCTGCCAATACCAGGCAGTAGGCAGCATGGGCGCGCTTTGTCAAGTCCGCCTCCCCGCTCGCCTGCAATTTTTCCAGACCGTACTCGCGAATCGTTTCCAGCATCAGGAACCGCGACTCACCCTTCACTTGCTCGACTTGCTGCACCAGGCTTTTGTCCACCAGAGAGCCCACACCGTCGAGCGGATCCAAATCGAGATCGCCTTTGGTGTCGCATACAGCTTCCACGCCTTCCAGAGTGCACCCGCCCACGAACACCGACAATCTTCTGAAAAGTTTTTGCTCGGGCGCGCTCAGCAAATCGTAGCTCCAATCGATGGCAGAACGAAGCGTCTGCTGCCGCTGCGGCAGGTCCCGCGCACCGCCCGTCAATAGCTGTAAGCGGCTCGCCAGCCGTGACCGCATGGAAGAGGGCGAAAGAACTTTGACTCGGGAAGCCGCGAGCTCGATCGCAAGAGGCAGGCCATCGAGCCGGGCGCAAATCTCAGTGATCGCGGAGGCGTTTTCCCGGTTAAGTTCAAAATTTGGCTTGGCGGCAACCGCGCGTTGCACGAACAGCGCGATCGCGGGGTACTGTGACAGGACTTCAAGCTGAGGCAATGAGAGCGGATCCGGTAGGGCAAGCGGCGGCACCGGAAATTCATGTTCTCCGTAGACGTGCAGCGCCGCGCGACTTGTTACTAGGATCTTGAGATTAGGACCGATAGCCAGGAGTTCTGCCAGGATAGATGCGGCCGGAATCAGGTGCTCGAAATTATCCAGCAGGAGCAGCATTGGTGCGCGTAATGAATGCTGGAAATTCTGCTTGAGTATTTCGAGTGGCGACTGACCGCCCACTTCCCGGAGGCCCAGCGTCTGAACGATCACGGAAGCGATCAAGCCCGGATCGGTTACTGGGGAGAGCGGTACAAAATGAGTGCCGGCGGGAAAACGCTCGATGAGGCCGCTCGCCACCTGCACCGCGAGACGGGTTTTACCGATGCCCCCTGGGCCCGTGACTGTAACCAAGCGGACATCCTTACCCGACAGAAGTTCTTTGGCGGCAGCTACTTCCTTCTCTCGCCCCACGAACCCGGTTCGCTGTACTGGAAGATTTGTCGGGCGCGCCTCAAGTTGCCTGATTGGCTTCTCCGAGAAGCCGTCGCGTATGGCTGCAAGTTCTCGCGCGAGATCTCGGGTGGAGATATAGCGCTTATCGGGCTCTTTCGCCAGGCACCTCTCGATAAGCCAACACAACGGAGCGGGGGCATCGAGGTTTTGCAGTCCCACCGGTTCGGCCTCTTCGCGGAGAATGGCAACCATTGTCTCCACTGCTGTGCTTCTCTGAAAGGCGCGCTTGCCCGCCACCATCTCGTAAAGCACCAGGCCGAATGAAAACTGGTCTGACCGGAAATCTAGCGAACGGCCGCTGGCCTGTTCCGGTGACATGTATTGCACTGTTCCCTGAACTAAGCCCGGTTCGGTCTGCCACGCGGGCATGGTGCGCATATCCGAGGGATCTCCGCTGGGCGGTGCGAGCTTCGCCAGGCCAAAGTCGAGGATTTTGACGACTCCATCATGCGAGACCATTAGATTATCGGGCTTCAGGTCCCTGTGCGCGATGCCCGCTTCATGTGCCTTGGCCAGACCCTCGGCCGCCTGCGCTGCGACTTCAATTGTTTTTCGTATTGGCAGCACGCCCGAAGCCATTAATTCACGCAGCGTCTTCCCCTGTACCAATTCCATCGCAATGTAGTGGATAGAATCGTGCTTTCCGAGGTCGTAGATGGTAATGATATTGGGGTGGCTGAGGGCGGATGCCGAACGCGCTTCCTGCTCGAAGCGGTTCAACAGGTCCCTGTCTGCGGAGAATGCGGCGGGGAGAATCTTAATCGCTACACTGCGGTCCAGGCGCGTATCCTTCGCCCGGTACACTTCTCCCATTCCGCCCGCGCCCAAGGGAGAGACGATTTCATAGGGGCCCAGTTTGGTGCCAGAAGTGAGGGACATTCGGTGCGAGTTATTATAGTCCCAAGAAAAGGGCTCTGAAGGCGATCCGAAGGTACTGGATGGATGTCGGCAATCCCGAAGTCAGGCATTCGGCCGGGTTCGAAAATCGTCTGCCCGCCCCACCAAACCTCAACGGCGGGACTTTGTATTCGAAGCCTTATCTGCCTTTGCGCGCTCGGGTCTCTGAGTGGTTGGAATTCCCATTCCCATTCGCTAAAGCCCAGGTTTTTTGAATCTCCACCTGGAGCGCTTTGGCGACCTCGTTGGACCTGCGCTCACCCCGGGCAACCCGGCTCACGTAGGAGGGATCACATCCGATTTTGGCTGCGATCCGGTTGTACATTCCTCTATAAAGTGAAGGCAGATTGTACAGAGCGGTGTTACCATTCTTACGGGAGACTGAATTCATAAGAACCTCCAAACCTCCGGCAAAATTGGCTATAATGTTATATCAGAAATGTTAGAAGCGCAATGACCAGAAAAACCCAGCAAAACACGTTTCCGGAATGGGCGCAGCGTATCAGTTCTCTGCGTCAGCGCTTGCGGATGAGCCAGGCCGAGCTCGGACGCCGCTTCGAGTGCTCCGCCATGACGGTGTCGCGTTGGGAGCGGGGGCTGCTTGCGCCCTCGTCCGACTACTACATTCAATTAGGGAATCTAGCGGGAAAGTCCGAGTGCTGGTACTTCTGGGAGAGAGCCGGCCTGCAGCTCCCGGATGTTCTGCGCGCCTTGCCGGCAAGGCTGCGCCCAAAGCTCCCCGTTTCTGCTCTCCCCGCACTGGAGGGCGCGCACGCGGGCACTGCGGCAAGAAGCAAAGACCCCCAGCGGGGCGGCTTGGTGGCGATTCCGTTGCTGAATGTTGTCGCAGGGTCTCACGGAAATCAGGGGGACAAAAAGCTGAGTTTGGATCACATCCCTGCGCGCCGAGTGATGGGAGCCCCGGCTGAGTGGTGCCCGAATCCTGACTATACCAGTCTGGTGCGCGTCAAGGGCGATTCCATGCAGCCCATGATGCATGATGGAGACATCATGGCCGTGGATTCGTCTCAGATAGATCGCGAGCAGCTAAACGGTAAGGTCGTCATCGTGACCAGTGAGGAAAAGGGTTTGTGTGTCTCTCGCCTCCGGCGTTATCAAACCGTCGACGTTCTCGAGCCTGAAAATCGCGAGTATCAGGCCATAGTGTTCAGCAAGAACGAGGGCTGGCGAATTGTCGGCCGAGTTCTGTGGTGGATTACCGAGGCCCCATAGCTCTGGGCCGGCTACGTTCGATATCGAACACGCGTGGCCAGAGGGATAACCGCTTCCAGCTTGGCAACTGCGTTGACCGGGGAAACCAAGCGAATTAACATCTAGTTCGCACACTCCAGCCCAATGCAGTTCGCCGGGTCGGAACCGGCTGTGCATAGACTAGAGTTCTGTAGCTCTACCCGGGGGCCCAATAATGAAAAAGTCTTCCCGCAAGAGAGTTTCGTCTCGCGGCCAGACTGTGCAAGAAAAGCTGTCGGCCGCTGAGAGCGGTAGTCCGAAACTATTTCCCATCGTCGGCGTGGGCGCCTCAGCCGGAGGCTTGGAGGCCTTTTCACAACTGCTTCGCCAATTGCCCGAAAAAACCGGCATGGCTTTTGTGCTGGTGCAACACCTGGATCCCACGCATGGCAGCGTGCTCCCGGAAATTTTGGCACGGACCACAAGGATCCCGGTTAAAGAAGTCACGGATGGAACCAGCATTCTGCAGGATCACATTTACGTGATTCCCGCCAATACCGACATGGTGATTGAGGGCGGAGTGCTGCGGCTGCGTGCGCGCATGCTGGTGCGTGGGCAACACATGCCGATTGATCTATTCTTTCATTCGCTGGCGGACGAGCGGGGCGGGCGCGCCATCGGCGTAATTCTATCTGGCACTGCATCGGATGGAACCGCAGGCTGCACCGCCATTAAGGCGGCCGGCGGAATCACATTCGCCCAGGATGAGAAGTCGGCCAAATACAGCAGCATGTCTCGCAGTGCGATCAATGCAGGCTGCATAGACCTTGTCGCTCCGCCGAAGGAAATCGCTAAAGAACTCGCCAGAATCGGGCGGCATCCCTACATCGCGCCCACAATCGCCCAGCGCGAAGAAGCCTCTACCATTGCGACTGGCACCGAACTGGAAGAACTCTTTTCGCTTTTGCGTGACGCCACGGGAGTAGATTTTGCCCATTACAAGCAGACTACTCTTCAGCGCCGCATCAAGCGCCGCATGGTGAGCCACCGGCTCGAAAAATTGAAGGACTACATTCGCTTCATCAAGCAAAATCAAGGAGAGGTGGATGAGCTTTACCGCGATATCCTCATCCACGTCACTGGATTTTTCCGCGACAGTGAAGCCTTCAACGCGTTGCGAAAAACTGTGTTTCCCGTCCTCTTTCGCGATCGAAAACCGGACGATGGGCCGGTCCGCATTTGGATCCCCGGATGTTCGACCGGCGAAGAAGCGTACTCCATCGCGATTGCCCTGGTTGAATACATGTGGGACGAGGCTCGCAACGTCAGCCCGGCTTCTGCCACAACCAAGGTAGTGCAGATTTTCGCCAGCGATATCAGCGACGCCGCCCTCGATCGCGCGCGTAGTGGTCTGTACACGGAAGCAGCGGTAACGGAGGTTTCCCCGGAACGCTTGCAGCGGTTCTTTGTGAAACTGGAGGGGGGCTACCAGATCAGCAAATCGATTCGCGAGATGGTTATCTTTGCCAAGCAGAATCTGGCCCATGATCCACCTTTCTCAAATCTAGACTTGATCAGTTGCCGCAATCTGTTGATCTATCTCGGTCCTGTCCTGCAGAAGCGCGTGATTCCTACGCTTCACTACGCGCTTAAGCCGAATGGCTATCTGATGCTGGGTGGTTCGGAGAGTCTGGGCGCATTCACCGATCATTTCACCTTAGTCGATAAGAGATACAAGATTTACCAGAAGAAGTGGACCACGGCGCGCCTGATCACTTATTTCACCGGTCCCGACTACGGCTTGCGCAAACCTGAGGCCGGCAAAGCGCAGAAAATGCTGCAGACCGGATTTACCGTGGAGCGGGAGGTGGAGCGGGTGCTCGCAAACCGCTTCATTCCGGCCAGCATTGTGGTCAATGACGAGATGGAGATTGTGCAGTTCCGCGGCCGTACCGGGGCTTACCTGGAACCCGCGGCAGGTCACCCGACATTCAGTTTATCCAAAATGGCTCGCGAAGGTTTGCTGGTTGACCTGCGGGCTGCTCTGACCAAAGCCAAGAAGGACAACGCGACCGTTCGCAAGGAACACGTTCGTGTGAAGTCAAACGGTGCTACGCGAGAGGTGAATCTTGAGGTGATCCCGGTCCGCGGACAAGGCGCACGGGAACGTTTTTATGCGGTGGTATTTCAGGATGCAATTCAGGAAGCATCGCATGCTGCCGGTAGCAAGCGGCATGTCGCAACGGAGGCTAAGAGACAGAGCCCTGTCCAGCGCGAAAAGGAGAGCCTGAAGCGCGAGTTGACCCAACTCCGGGAGCAACTGCAATCGCTGATCGAAGAGCACGAGACCACATCAGAGGAGTACAAGTCAGCCAACGAAGAGGTTTTGTCCACCAATGAAGAGCTGCAAAGCACCAATGAAGAATTGGAAACTGCCAAGGAAGAGTTGCAGTCTACCAACGAGGAACTCACCACTCTCAATGAAGAATTACAAAATCGCAATATCGAGCTCAGTCTGGCAAATAATGACCTGCTGAATCTATTGGGCAACATAAATATTCCCATAGTAATGGTTGGCAATGATGTACGTATCCGACGTTTCACGCCTGCGGCGCAGAAACTTCTCAATCTGATTCCCGCTGATATCGGCCGCCGTCTGGGAGAGATCCGGCCCAACGTCGATTTGAACGACTTGGAGCAGGCAGTTCGGGGGACTATCGAAAGCACCATTTTGCATGAACGCGAGGTGTGCGAAAAAGATGGCGCTTGGTACTTGATGCGCGTCCGTCCTTACAAGACC
>QIAB01000057.1:0-23136 GCA_003225455.1 Acidobacteriota bacterium | reverse complement strand
CTTTTTACCGCAACTTCCAAGTGTCAAAGGAGGAGACGGAAGGGCGTTTGGTGTACGAACTCGGTAATCGGCAGTGGAATATTCCAAAGTTGCGGGAGTTGCTGGAGCAGATCACGGACCAAAACACCCGCGTGGATAATTTTGAAGTGGGGCACGATTTTCCCCACCTGGGGCCGCGGACCATGCTGCTCAATGCCCGGCGTTTTGAAACCCGGCCAGGACAGCCGATGATCTTTTTGTCTATTGATGACGTGACCGGGCAGCGGAAACAGCTTGAGGCCTTGAAACGCCAGGCAGCTCTGCTTGAGATGACGCATGAAACGGTTATTGTGCGTGACCTAAAGGGAATAGCCTATTTCTGGAATCGTGGCGCGGAAGAAATGTACGGCTGGGGCAAGGAAGAGGTCCTGGGAAAGTCCGTTCCTGAACTGCTGCAAACCAAATTCCCTAAGTCCTTCGCGCAAGTCAAAGAGGAATTGCTTCGTACCGGACACTGGGAAGGTGAACTGGTGCACGTCCGACGTGATGGTGAAAAGCGAATCGTGAACAGCCGTTGGGCGCTGCAGAAAGAAAATGAGGGCGATCCGGTGTTGCTGGAGATCAACAACGATATCACCGAGCGCAAGCAATCGGAGGAAAACCTTCGCAAGCTTTCCGGATACTTGATGCGAGTTCAGGACGAGGAACGGAGGCGCATTGCGCGCGAGTTGCATGATTCAACAGGCCAAAAGCTGGTAGCCGCCAAACTGAATCTCGAGACTATCGCGAAAGATGGAAGAAACAAGGTGTCCGCCAAGGGTTCCTTAAGCCAAACAATCAAGCTGGTAGATGAAGTGACCCGGGATATCCGCACGGTGGCGCAATTGTTGCATCCCCCTTTGCTCGATGAAGCGGGTCTGATTTCGGCAACTCGCTGGCTGGTGGATGGCTTTTCCGAACGTTCCAAGATCCAGGTGGATTTGGCGCTGCCGCCAGATATCGGCCGTTTGCCGGAAAATGTGGAGATCGCGCTGTTTCGAGTGATTCAAGAATCCCTCAACAACGTGCATCGGCACTCCGGCGCCAAGAAAGCTGCTATCGAGCTGAAGCGAAACGCGCAGCACGTCTCTTTGCAGATCAGCGACAATGGCAAAGGTCTTTCGTCAGTACTCTCGCATACCGGCCAGACGAAAGCATTTGGCGTGGGAATCCTGGGGATGAAAGAACGCCTGGCACAGCTGGGTGGGAGCCTGGACGTCACTTTCAGCAAAAAGGGAACTGTCGTAAAGGCCGTAGTTCCGACCGAGTGATGGTTCAGATTGACCTGGGGTTCGATGGGCTGGAATCTAAGCTCACACGCCCGCAAGAACACAGACCAAGGCTTACTGGGGTGTGGCGACATTCCCCCGCAATATGTTGACTGAGGCCGCTGGCAATGTGTACAGCGTATCCGGACGGCTGGTCTGCGTCGATCTCACGGGGGGACCGTCCGGATCGGCATAGCATAGCCGTTCTTTCTCGCCGGATGCCACTGATACTGTGCCTTTCCAAAAGTAATTACTGTGACGGGACCGGCGAATGTGCGCTCGGTGTTGCTTGAGTCGTCGCGGAACACGATTCGCACTTGATGCGCGTTGTCATGGTCTCTGTTCACTGCCAGCAGCGACCACTGGCCATCGGGACGAAGCACTGGATACGCGGTAATCAGCACGTGGCCTTGAGTATCCTTGATGTCGCCGATCGCCGTGAACAGCTTGTGCTCAGCATCCTTTGGTTGCGCCCATTCTTGCGTGATGAGCTGCGCGGCAAAGAACTGAGCGATGCGCTGCCGAATCTTGTAATTCTTATCCACCATAAACATGTGGTAGGTTCCCCAGCTATTTGGGCAGGCGGGGTGCGCCGGGGAATACGGCAGAGCGTGATAGTAGTGCGTGCTCTTGCCGCCAGCAGTCAGAAATCCTGCAAAGCTGTCGGCCAGCCACAGCCCGCCAAAAATATCGACGGACGCTTCTCCGCCATGAGCGTTGGTTTCGGTATCGAGCATGGGGACGTTCGGCGGCAATCCGTCGTCCCGCCAAACTTGCATGATGTGGGTGATCAGTTGCGGTTCCTGGTAGAGGTTCTCCCAGGGCGTCTCACAACCGTCGTAGGGATAATGCTCGAACGACATGAACGCCAGATCCGCCAGCCTGCCGTGTGCTCTCAAATAATCGAGGAATCGGCCGAACCACGAATTCTTTCCCTGCGCATCGCGCCAGACTTTAATATCCTCGGTGACTCCCTCGAATACCGGTCCACCCAACTTGAAGTTGGGATCGACGCGATGAAGCGCCGTCGCCCACTGGATATAAAGAGCGCCGTAGTCCTCAGGCAGCATGTATTGGCCGTCAGGCTCTTCGCCCATTTCCACGTAAGAAATCGGATATCCACGCTTCTTCAGGTACGCCATCTGCGCGGCCGAATCTTCCGGCGTTCCGTAGAGCATGGCGATGGGCACAATTGCCGGCAAACCGCGTGTGATTCCGCTGGTAAAAAACAAATCGAATCCCGGCTGATCTCCAGATTCCATGCGGTCGGGCGCGACGTATAGGTCCGAAGGCTCATGCCACGGATCGACCGAAGAACAATATGTCAGTGACTGCTGCTGGTCCGGCGAATGATGCAGCACGTCGTGGAATTGGCCTTGCGCATCCGTGCTGCCAACATAAACCTCTTTGATGGCATATCCGACGCAGTTGCGCCGATCGCCCGAGCCGTGGGTATCGCAAGTGTTGGAGGATTGCGTCATGAGGATGCGCACAAATTTCGTGCTCACCGGCGATGAATCAAGCCGCAAAGTGACAGTGCCGCCGCTTCCGCTGGTGACCGTCCCGGGCGAGAATGCTTTCCAATCGCCGGTGGCCGGATCATCCATCGCGTCTCCAGTGCCCGTCCAATACTCGACCGAGTAAGTCTTTGCATGAGGGGCCGCCCATGCAATGCGGATCGCATCCACGTCTTGCTTCCTTCCGAGATCGATCACTACCCATTGCGGATGAACCGAGTCATCCTCACCAGTAAAGCTTTTTGTGAGATATGGATTGCTTTTCCAGTAAGTGTTGAGATCGCCATCGTCGAGCCGGGAGAAACCGTCAAATTCCGTTCCGCCATTCCGCGTAAAACCGCGATGCTGCAAGGAGTAGCCATATGAATGGCGGATCATCTCGGTCGGATTCGAATCTCCGGTGAAATATCCCTTGCCTGACGCGTCGCTCCAGGTTCCTTTGGGATTCCAATGCCAAGCCTGCACGAATAACTCTGTATTTTGCCGATAACTCACCACGCCCCAACCTGCCGACACAATTTGTTTGATTTGATCTGGCGCAAAGAAAGCGTCCGTCGCGTTGCTGGGCACACGATCCACTGTCGTACCCAATGCATACAGAGGACTGAACGTGTTCACTACATGGCTGGTGGTCGCATCCACTCGAATCGTTTGCGCTGACAGTTCATTGCGAGCTGCCCATCCCACCATCATCAGGCAGCAAGCAACGGAGGCCATCTTCATCATCGAGCAGCGCAAACCGATCCGGTGCATAGAGCTCCCCAGTCTAGTTTTCATGGCATGAAAATACCTTTCGCGATTTATGCCGCCTATTTTGTGGTTTTGTATAATACCGGAACTCTCAAACCAGAAGTGTCGCGCGCTGCAAATTTCAATGAGATCTGAAATGGTGCTGAAGGTATTACCGGATAAGACTTCTCTGAGCAAGATGGCCGCCGAGCAGGCGTCCACAGCTATTCGCAACGCGATCCGCGATCACGGTCAGGCTCGCGTCGTTGCTGCTACGGCTGCTTCACAGTTCGAATTTCTGGACGCGCTGACGAAAATGCCCGGCCTTGATTGGCAGAAAGCGGAAGTATTTCATCTCGATGAGTACATCGGCCTGCCCATCACCCATCCGGGCAGCTTCCGCAAGATGCTTCTCGATCATTTAATCAAGAAGACCGGAATTACCAAGTACCATCTGCTCGATGGCGACACCGATCCGTCGGAGGTCGTTCGCCGAGTCGGAAAAGAATTAACATCAGCTCCGATTGACGTCGCGTTCGTTGGCATCGGCGAAAATGGACATCTTGCGTTCAATGATCCCCCTGCCGATTTCAAGACCGAGGAACCATACCTCATCGTGAACCTCGACGAAGCTTGCCGGCAGCAGCAAGTCGGAGAAGCGTGGTTCTCGAACATATCGCAGGTCCCCAAGCAGGCGCTATCCATGTCGGTTCGGCAAATCTTAAAAGCAAAGGAAATTCTTGCGGTGGTGCCGGATTCCCGCAAAGCACAGGCGGTAAAAGCATGCTTCGAAGGCGAAATAAGCCCGATGGCTCCGGCCTCCGTATTGCGCACCCACTCGAACACAACCGTGTATTTCGACCGCAATTCCGCCGCTTTGCTGACCACTGCACTGCAGACATCTGCTTAGATCAATATCGAACCGGCAAACCCCATGGCGATGCCCGGGCCGCAAGCTTTTAGCAAAGCTCGTACGATACCCTCACTGCGCTGGTGGATCGGCCTTCTTTTATTTGCCTCCACCGTTATCAACTACATTGACCGGCAAACGCTCTCGCTGCTCGCGCCATATCTCAAAGTTGAGTATCACTGGACGAATACAGACTATGCGAACATCGCGATTGCTTTCCGGGTCGCGTATTCCATTGGTCAGACTGCGTTCGGCAGACTCATGGACCGGATCGGAACCCGGCGTGGCCTGACCCTCACCGTTATCTGGTATTCGATCGTCTCGATGCTGACATCTTTAGCAAATGGCTTCTACAGCTTCGCCACCTTCCGCTTTTTGTTAGGCGCCGGCGAATCGGCAAACTGGCCGGCGGCGACAAAAGCGGTCTCGGAATGGTTTCCGAAGCGTGAACGCGCATTGGCCACGGCGCTATTTGATAGCGGCTCGTCGATCGGGGGCGCAGTCGCCCCCTTCATCGTCCTGTGGATTTACTTCCGCTGGGGATGGCGGCCGGCGTTCATGATCCCGGGCACGCTGGGATTCTTGTGGCTGATTGTCTGGCGACGGCTGTACTACCCGCCGGAAACACATCACCGCGTCAGCCCGGCTGAGTTGGAGATGATTGTGGCGGACAAGAGAGAATCCGTAGCTTCCCAGCAAGGTACGGCTTGCCCACGATGGCGCGACCTGTTGAAGCTGCCCCAGACCTGGGGGACTATCATCGCGAAAGCTTTCACCGATCCGGTCTTCTTCTTTATTACCGAATGGTTCCCAATCTATCTGGTCGCCAAGGGCATCGAGCTTAGGAGCGGATTGATTGCCGTATGGATTCCCTTTATTGCCGCTGATCTAGGAAGTTTCGCCGCAGGCGGCATCTCCGGCTATTTAATCAAGCGAGGATGGCCGCTTGGCGCCGCCCGCAAGGCTCTGATTATTTTTGGCGGAATTGGCATGACCATGCTCATTCCTACAATCTTGACGACCAATCTTTACTTGATTGCGTTCCTCTTTGCAGTGGCAACCTTTTGCTATGCGAGTTTTACGACGATGGCGAATGTGCTGCCGTCGGACCTTTACCACAGCGAATCCGTGGCCTCGGTCAGCGGTCTGAGCGGTACCGGCGCAGGGATCGGAACCATTGTCGCGTTCAAACTAATTGGTTATTTTTCCGATGCGCGCCAGGCCAGTGGCACGCATTCTTTCGATCCCGTCGTGATTCTTGCGGGACTGGTTCCGTTCGCCGGCATGATTCTGGTATTGCTGCTGGTGCGTAATACTGCGGCTACGGATCAAGGATTGGTGCGCCGAATTTGAGGCCAACATGCTAAGGTGTCTCGCTTGAAGATCACTGATGCCAAGGTACTCGTCTGCTGCCCCGGCAGA
The DNA here is from genome assembly GCA_003225455.1 of Acidobacteriota bacterium. Classification (GTDB taxonomy): domain Bacteria; phylum Acidobacteriota; class Terriglobia; order Terriglobales; family Acidobacteriaceae; genus QIAB01. Next base: position 17,272 of record QIAB01000057.1, on the reverse strand, counting down.
AATTTCGTTACCCTGAAGGTGTGTACCGATCAGGGTATCTATGGGCTCGGCGATGCCACTCTGAACGGCCGCGAATTATCGGTCGCTTCTTATCTGCAAGATCACATCGTTCCTTGCATCATCGGACGCGATCCTTTTCAGACCGAAGATATTTGGCAGAATTTGTACCGCGGCGCTTACTGGCGTCGTGGCCCCGTAACCATGACTGCCGTTGCCGCAGTGGATATGGCGCTCTGGGACATCAAAGGCAAAGCTCTTAATACTCCGGTGTACAACTTGCTCGGTGGCCAGAGCAGAACCGGCGTGCTCGTCTATGGCCACGCCAATGGACGCGATATTCAGGAAACTTCCGATGAGGTTGGAAAGTACATCGGCATGGGATACCGCGCGGTGCGCGCGCAGACAGGAATTCCCGGCCTTCCCTCCACCTACGGCGTTGCTCACGAAAAACTGTTCTACGAGCCGGCAGAAAAGGGCCAGCCGCCGGAAAACACATGGTCAACGGAAAAGTATCTTCTCCATGTACCTAAGCTTTTCGAGGCCTTGCGTACAAAATACGGCGATGATGTTCATCTGCTCCACGATGTTCATCACCGTCTGACGCCCATTGAAGCCGCTCGCCTGGGCAAAAGCCTGGAGGCATATCACCTATTTTGGCTGGAAGATCCCGTCACCGCCGAGCTTCAGGAGGGTTTCCGCATCATTCGCCAGCACACAACCACCCCGCTGGCCGTAGGCGAAGTGTTCAATTCAGTTTGGGATGCGCACATTCTAATCACCGAGCAGCTCATTGATTACATTCGCATGACTATCGTCCATAGCGGGGGCATTACTCACCTCAAAAAGATTGCCGCGTTGGCTGAGATCTATCATGTAATGACCGGCTGCCACGGCGCCACCGATCTGTCTCCAGTGTCGATGTCGGCAGCGTTGCACTTCGACATTTCCGTCAACAATTTTGGGATTCAGGAATACATGCGGCACACGAAAGAGACCGACGAGGTGTTTCCGCACACGTATAAATTTAAAGATGGATATTTGCACCCCGGCGACGCCCCGGGACTCGGCGTGGATTACGATGAGAAACTCGGCGAGAAATTTCCTTATGAACGGGCTTATTTGCCGGTAAATCGGAAGCTCGATGGAACTATGTTCAACTGGTAGGCGGACACAGCCGCGGAACAGGGTCCGGAAGGCCAAGTTCCTCGTCAGTCTGCTGCTAGCTTTCTTGGGCGTCAGCGGAGAAACTTACTCGATCAGAGTCGTTGGTCTCCTGGAGCCGGACAATCCCTCGAAATCGTTACATGCTAAGGCCAGCGCTTCGCGGTGTCATCCCAGCCCGCCGCGCGCGCCGTTTGGGGCGCTGCATTGACTGCGGGTTGCGCCATGCGGATGGGCTGTTGCGGAGATGCCGTGGCCGTCAAAGCCGGTTTGTTCTCAGCCGCATCCTTATCGTCAGAGAGCAGTGGCGCAGCCACTCGCAGCGCCTCGACTTCCTTTTCCAACCTCGCCAACTCCAGTTCTTTTTGCCTTAACACTTCGTAGACATTCTTCATTGTGGGACACCTGAATTGAACGATGGATCGAACTTTACCAGTTGCCTCATTTTTGTCAAGGCACAAGAGGGGGACATTTGACCAGAAGCTATCTCATAAATCCGAATGCCGCCCTCGGGATAACTTCCGTGCCCGTGATCCACTCGCGTCTATGCATCACCGGGGAATACCCACGCGACGCATCAGATCCTGGTATCTGGGGTCGGTCCTGAGATTGTCGAACATTGGCCAGACATTTAAGAAAACCAGGTCGTGCTCACGCCTCTCGTAACACTTTTCCAGCCACTTTAAAGCCTCTTCTTTTTCGCCGAGATCGGGGTAAATCATGGCAAACAGCCAAGGCGAAACGTAAGTTCGCTTTGAAAGCTGTTTCAAGTCATGGATCATTTTGTTGGCGGCGACGCGATCCCCCGCAAGTGCCATGTCATGTGCAATAAAGCTCACCCATAACTTGTTATTGGAAGCCCTCATCGCTTCCCGAAGCTCAACGACCGCTTCGGGAAAATTGTGCTTCTGCTCCAGAGCGAGACCGAGATCGAGGTGTCCGCTCCAGTGGTTTGGATCCAACTCAATTGCATGACGAGACAGGGCAACGGCTTCATCGTAGCGGCGGGCCCAATAGTATCCCGTGGCCAGCGCCCAAATGGGTCGCCGTGCCAGCGGGTCAGTCTCCAGATTTCGCTTCCGCTCGGCAATGGATTCGTCAGATCGCCCCATAGCCATTAGATAGTCAGCGTAATCCGCTCGGGCATTAAGGGAGTTAGGGTTAAGCTCAAGAGCGCGGCGAAACTCCCGCTCCGCGCTCGGGAAGTCCCAGTCGTAAAGGAACGTCACGTTGGCTAAGGCGAGGTGTGCGTCCGCCAGCGATTCATCAACTTCTATTGCTCGTAATGCGGCCTTCCTCGCAGTCGGAAAAGCCTGTTCCGGAGGTATCCTGACCATGTGTCCAAGTTCGATGTAGCTCTCCGCCAGCCCAGCGTATGCTGGTGCGTTCGCAGGATCCTTCGCAATGGCCTGGTTAAAATAGACGATGCTCCTCTCATAGCCATCAATTGCGCCAGTCTGAACGACATAATGGCCCCGCAGGTAATCTTCATAGGCGTCCGGATTCACGACATGCTCGGTCTTCAGCAGGGCCTGCTGCTGTGGAGTGAGCTGAATGCGGATCTGCTCGGCGATAGCACTGGCGATCTGGCGTTGCAAGGTGAGGATGTCGCGAGCGTTGCCCTCATAACTTCGAGCCCACAAGTGTTTGTCAGCGGGACCTTGAACCAACTGCGCAGTAATGCGGACCTGGTCGCCGGATCGCACTACCGAGCCTTCGACTATTGCATCTACGTTCAACTCGCGGGCAATCTGCGGCAACGGCTTATGTGATTTGCCTTTGTATTGCATGGCAGAGGTCCGGGAGATGACACGAAGCGAACCAATCTGTCCGAGATTCGTGATGAGTTCGTCGGTCATGCTGTCGGCGAAGAAATCCTGAGCCGGGTCACCAGAGAGGTTTTCCAGGGGCAGCACAGCCAGCGAACGAATGGCATGTAGATCGCCGTTGTGTCGCCGCTGCCAAAGTAGCTGCCAAACGGTCACAGCACACACAACTACGATCAGGAGCACAGTTAAGGCGTGTTTTGTGCGTGAGGCAGCCGCCGAACCCGCCGGAAGCTCCTGGCCGCTCGCCGCCGGAACTTTCGATGAGCCTGCCCCTTCTTCAACCACTTCATTAACAGCCGCGATGAACCGGTAACCGCGTTTGGAAACCGTCTCGATGTACTCCCGTCCGTCGTCCCATGGGCCAAGCGTCTTGCGCAAAATGAAGATGTGCTTGTTGATGTTGCCTTCCTCAACAAACGCATCTGGCCACACGTGTTTCAAAATCTGATCTTTGTCGACCACGTGCCCGGCATTCTCAACCAGCAAACATAAGGTGTCGGTGACTTTCGGCCTCAAGGGGATCGGTGCACCATCACGCATGAGGACCCTCTCTTCGGGGTCGAGCCGAAATGGGCCGAATTGGTAGAACTGCCGTTTTTCCCGGTGCATACGGGTGGGAACAATTTCACCAGATTTTTTCCATAACTTCGGAAGGACTCCTAAACCGCAGCGGAGTAGGGTGCAAGGACGTGGGAAAGCCTGGAGCGGCAACCCACAAAGCTGTTCCGCTACCGGATTTTAGTCTTCTCTACCGTTCCGGGCAACGCCATGAACGCAAGTTCATGTGTGGACGAGCAAGCGTTTCTCTCGAAGGAGACTTCCAATGGCGATCTGTCTGAGAAGATTGATACCCCTCGCAACAATAACGATGTTGGTTGCCGGCGTGCTGATGTTGGTCGGTCCCGCAGGCGCGACGGTTCCGGGCGCAAACGGGCTTATTCTTTGGGCTCGCTTCAACCCTGATCTCGGCGATGACGATATTTACATTGCGAATCCCGACGGGACAAATGAACATCGGGTATGGGGGCCTTCGGAATGCCCGCGCTGGTCGCCGGACGGAGATCGGATACTCCTTCCTGGCATCACCATAATCAACTGGGACGGCTCGAATCCAGTTTTCTTCAGCTCCGCAACAACGCAGAACTTCGGCTGTGCTATCTGGTCGGCCGACGGCTCGCGCGTAGCGTTCGAATCCTGGGACGACACCGATCCAAATTTCGTCCCCGGCATATTCAGCATCAGGTCGTCCGATGGCGGCGACCTCAAACGGCTCACGGCGAGTCCATTCGGCTCACATGACATTCCGGGGGATTATTCCCCGGATGGGACGAAGTTGGCTTTCCTGCGCGGACCTGCACTGAACCGCAAGAATTTGGGGGCAGTATTCATCGCAAACGCGGATGGCACCAATGCACGGCAGATCACTCCCTGGGGACTGCGGGTAGGAGACTTTGCTCCGCGCTGGTCACCTGACGGAAGCAGGCTTGTGTTCGTCGCCAATCATTCATTATTCCTGGTCAATCCAGACGGTTCCCGACTTCGTGAGCTTTTCCAGGATACGGGAGGAAATCTCGATCTGGCGCCCGCGTGGTCCCCTGACGGAAGCAAGATTATCTTCGTGCGCATCGTGTTTATGGGGCGGAGTTTCCAGAGGAGTCTATACACGATCAATGCAGATGGCACTGGTCTCACCCCCATCATAGGCCCGCATACCTCGGGTCCGGTGGGAGGTCCAGACTGGGGAGTGCACCCGCTGCAATAACATTGCGTTTGGTCGCCGGACGGCACGATTAATGAAAACTGAAGTCTTAGCGCTTAAATGGGGCTCATATTGTAAGTGGCCGATGAAAACCAGCGCAGCCAGTTCCTTACAGCCGACCGTGTGAGTTCGTGGACTGCTGGGCCGAAAGCCGCCGTTTTCGGCTTCGCCCGCGCCTACGCTCTCCAGGGTGACACAACCAAAGTGGGCCGCCGCCTATCGCGATTTCCTTCGGCCTCTGGTCGTCCGATATGAACGTCATGCGGAGAATTTTCTTGGGACGCTTCGCCTCGCCTCGTCTTTGATCCTACTGAGGCGTTTATGAGACGAGTTGTAGCTTTCGTGGGAACGGGGAATGCCTTAGTGATGGATGCGACGAACGCTCAGCCCCGCACTAGCTTCAGCCCGTCCGCCTGGAGAATTCGTTGAACCTGATTTCGAGCGTGGATTGCCCATGGCCCCGCTGTATCCAGCCTGACATACGCATGCCAGTGCTTGAGCGCCTTGCGCGGTTCTTTCAGCTTTTCATAGGCCAACGCGAGGTTGTAATGCGCGTCGGCGTAGGTTGGGGCAAGCTGCAACGCGGTGCTGTAAGTCTGAATGGCTTCCGCTACGCGCCCGGTCTCGTCGAGGACATTGCCGAGATCGAAGTATGCCAGGGCATACCTCGGATCAACTTCGATCGCCCGCCGGTAATGCTTTTCTGCGAGCGTGTACTCCTGCCGATTGTAGTAAAGCGTGCCTAGGTTGATGTGAGCGGCGGCATGATTGGGATCGAGCTCCAGCACCCGGTGGTAAGTCCGAATCGCAAGCGCGTGCTGGCTGGGATCATCCTCCAGCGCAATCCCACGGGCAAAGAGCTGAGCCACATCGGCCACCGTGGGTTCGGGCTGCACAATCGATATCTGCGTACTGCTTACCACGCGCTCCTGCGTGGAAAAGTCGAACATGAATTGCCCGGCGATAGGTTCGACCAGCTTGCCCTGATGCCGAAATCCAACCCGATGATGGCCAGTGGTGAACGCTCCCGCTTCGAGCAGTGGATTCTCCATGCCCGCCACTTGCTTCTGCATGGCCTCAAGCGACTGCCGGATCACGGCCGGGCGGACCTTTCGGGCGCACAGATCGCGTACTTTTTTTATTTGCAGCAGGTCGAAGAAGGAATAGCTCCCAGCGGCGGCTACCAGTCCGGCTTTTTCCCAAGCTGCCAACTGGCGCGCGGTGAGCCGCAGGATGCGAACCAGATCCGCTCGATTGTATCGGTACACGTTTGTAAAGGAACTCTGCTGCCATTATCGGAAAAGTTAACCAACGCCGCAATAGCAAAGTAGTGCTAGGAGGAATCTTACGAGGCAACTTTGCAAGCAAGATGGTGCAAGTACGGTGGAAAAGTTGTTAGTCGTTGGTTTTGGGTCGTTTGCCGGGTGTGGCGCACTCTTTCGGCCACCAACTTCTATTCCCAGTATCTCTTCACGAACTCATGAACGAGCGATAAGAAATTGGCGACGGGTTCGTCCTTGTTGATGAAACCATCCACGTGCCGCAACGTTTCCGGCACTCTCCCGGAATACACGATAATCGGCACATCACGCTTCATCTCTTTCATCCGCTTGGCGAGCTCGGTGCCAGTCGTTCCCCGCAGCATATGGTCAGAAAGGACAAGGCAAACCGGTGCTTCGGAAAGCACTTCCAATGCCTCTGTTTCATTGGTCGCGCTGAGAACCGTGTAGCCTGCCTCCTCGAGGACGGCCTTGCGCAGACGCAAATACATCTCATTGTCGTCTATGCAGAGGATGAAGGGCCTGACGTCGGGTTTGAGCGAAGGGAGCGCCAAGGTATTCACGTGGAATTAAAACGTTTTACGTTACCGCATCGGGATGCCGCCGTGAATACAGCAAAGACCGTATATTGTCGAACAAAAATCCTGACGGCGGCAGCGTGTTGGCGGGAACTCGCCGAGAAATATCCCATTACCTTAGTTTAGAAGATTCGCCGGGTTCTCTTTTGACTTCCGGTATTTCGGGCTAGAATCCCTGAAATCGATCTATATCAGCACGAATAAACTTGAATTCCAGAGCTGGTTTTCGCTTCTTGCCTGAGATTCAGGGTTAAGAGCTCAGAATAGCCTGGGCCTTCAGGCGGCATCTTCAACTCCCCCGTTGATCCTGTCCGAGTTTCGTCGGGTCAATAACTTCGCAGTTGAGGTGGGGGTTGAAGTTCGCAAATATCCGCCAGGGGGTCCTGGCTCTCGCTTGTATTGTTCCCTTGTGTTTGGTTTCTGCATTCGGCCAAACGGTGACCGTGTCACCGACCGCCTTGTCTTTTGGAAATCAAGTCCTGGGCACCTCCAGTCCGGTAAAGAAAGTCACACTAAAGAATGGCCAGACCACAGCCATTACCATCGGTAGCATCATTTCGAGTCTGGCCGATTTTACCCGGAGCAGTAGTTGCCCCACTACCCTGGCGGCGGGCAGCAACTGCACGATCTCTGTGAGCTTTACCCCCGCTGCTCTGGGCTTACGAACCGCGACGCTCACGATTACGGACAGCGGCAGCAACAGCCCACAAACCGTGGCGCTCAGTGGGACGGGCGTGGCAGCGGTCACCGCAACTCCATCGAGCCTCTCATTTGGAAATCAAGCGGTCGGACTAAAAAGTCCGGCAGCTACGGTTACGGTCACCAACAACCAGGCTAAGAATTTAAGCATCAGCAGCATCACAACCAACCTCCCCGATTACACTATTTCGACCACGTGTCCCCTGAAACCCAAGACTCTTTCTGGCGGAGCAAGCTGCACGATCTCAGTTTTTTTTACTCCGGCCGCTTCAGGTACGCGCGCCGCCACGCTGACCATTTCTGACAACGCCAGCGTCAGCCCGACAGTGAGTCTGACTGGGACTGGAGCGTCGGGCGCTTTGCTTTCAATTGCAGTCACTCCCGCAAATCCGTCCTTCGCGCTTGGAACCACACAACAACTGAAAGCGACAGGCACGTACAGCGATGGCAGCACGCAGGACCTAACCAACACGGTAACTTGGGATACGACGGATCACACGATAGCGATGGTCAATGCTCAAGGGCTGGCGACGAGTGTCGCAGCAGGCAGTACAACCGTAACGGCCGCATCTGGTTCGATCCGCGGTACAACCACGCTGACGGTTACCCCGGCAACGCTGGTTTCCATTGCGGTGACGCCGGCCATTCCGAGCGACCCTCTGGGCACTACTCAGCAGTTCACCGCCACCGGCACGTTCACTGACGGCAGCACTCAGAACATCACTAAAACCGTGCAGTGGAGTTCAGACACAACCACGGTCGCTACCATCAGCAATGCGACGAACTCACAAGGATTGGCGACAACCGTCGGCACCGGATTAACGAAGATATCGGCGGCCTCCGGTTCAATTACTGCCAACACAACGTTGACAGTTACCGCGGCGGCGCTGGTTTCGATCGCGGTAACTCCCGCGATTCCCTCAATTGCACTGGGCACAACCCAGCAATTCACGGCTACGGGTACTTACACGGACAGCAGCACACAGGATCTGACTTCGACTGCAACCTGGGCATCAGACGCGACCTCGACGGCAACAATCAATAAGACAGGGTTGGCCACCAGCACGGGAACAGGAACGGCCACCATCAGCGCGACTTCTGGAACGACAACCGGCTCGACGGTGCTGACGGTAACCGCGGCAGCGCTGGTCTCAATCGCAATCAACCCGCAATCTACCAGCGTGCCGCTGGGCAAGACTCAGCAGTTTACGGCGACCGGAACTTATACAGATGGGACCACCCAGGACCTAACTCAGTCCGGGCATTGGAGCTCCACAGCCGCCACGGTGGCGACCATCAGCAATGCGTCCGGATCGAACGGGCTGGCGAGCACGCTCGCTACGGGTAGCACGACAATCGGCATCACTTCAGGAACGGTGAACTCCTCGGCTACGCTCACGGTAACGCCCGCAGTGTTGGTGGCGATTTCCATCAGCCCCCTCTCTCCAACCATCCCTCTCGGCATGACTCAGCAGTTCACCGCGACGGGCACTTATACGGACAGCAGTACGCGGGATGTGAGTTCCCTCGTAACGTGGAGTTCGTCAGCTGCCCAGGTTGCAATCATCAGTAACGATTCTGGAACGGATGGTCTGGCGACCAGCGCAGGTTTGGGCACAGCGAACATTACAGCGTCGTTCGGCTCAGTAACTGCCTCGACCTCGATCACCGTAGGCGCAGCCGCGATCGCTTCCATTACAGTCACGCCCGCTGCGACATCTGTGCCTCTCGGTTCGAGCCGGCAATTCGCAGCCACAGCGAAGTTCACCGACGGCTCTACCCAGGACGTTACGCAAACGGCCACCTGGGCTTCTTCAGTGCCGGCCGTGGCAACAATCAATTCGACCGGAATGGCGGCCACTTTTTCGACCGGGAGCACCATGATTTCCGCACTCTCGGGTTCGGTAACCGGCTCAACGACCCTTACGGTTGATGCCGCAGCACCGATGTCGCTCACAATCGCACCGTTCAATCCGACTGCTTACGTCGGCTCGGCGCAGCAGTTCATCGCTACGCTGACTTATAGCGATGGCACTTCGCAGGATGCGACCAATTCGGTTACTTGGAGCTCGTCCAACCCAACTGTGGCGACCGTCAGCATCAGCGGACTAGCCACTACGCTCGCCGGGGGCAGCACAACGATTCAGGCTACTGCCAACTCATTGAGTGCTTCGACGACGCTCTCAGTTTCTGTGCCAAGTGTCACTGTCACCCCCGGATCCGTGTCCCTTTTGTTCGGAGGAACGCAGCAGTTCGCCGCGAACATTTCCGGCATCAGCAATCAAAATGTCACGTGGACAATGACCGGAGTAGGAACTCTAAGTTCCACAGGCCTGTATTCTGCGCCTGGCCTTTGCAATACCACTGTGCAGACCGCAACTGTGACCGCTACCTCAGTAGCAAGCCCGAATTCGAGTGGCGCCGCGGCGGTGACTATTAATGCTTCAACCTGCGCCCCGATCGCAGTCTCGCTATATCCGCCTGCGGCCACCATCGCTGGTGGAGGCAATCTGACCTTTAGCTCCACCGTGACTAACGACGGCAGCAGCGCCGGAGTAACGTGGTCGATGAGTGGAGCGCTCGGAAGCTTAATTAATCAGACGCAGACTTCAGCGACATTAAATGCCGCCAATGTGACTTTGACGACTAACGGTACACTCACTGCCACCAGCGTCGCCGATCCGATGAAGAGCGCGTCGGTGACGGTGACCGTTTCACCGTCATCGCAGTGCGGCCCTCCCAACTATGCATGTTCCCGCAGCGACTCCATCACTACTCAGCTTCCGCCCGCGCCGAACGTAGGTGGCCTGACTGGAACCAACACGATCGTCATTCCCAGTGACTTCAACAACCGCATAGTGCGGGTGACTGACGGAGGTTTCGCCAACAACAAGTCGATCAGCAGCACGAAATCGGGCGGCGATGGTGACAATATGTGGAACACCGACTCCACTTTGCTTTCCGTAGTGCAGGAGGGCGGAATCTTCTTCCTCGGCTTCAACCCAGCCACTATGCAGATCACAAATGCTGACCAAGCCGGCTCCCATGCAGTATTCACTGGCGGCTTTGGCTGGGGATTCAGCCGCGTCTCGAACAATGTCGGCTATCACGTCGAAGGTACGAGATTGGTGCGCTATACCTTCGCCATCAATAATGGCGTGCCAAATCCTGCAGTGTTTACCAGCTCCGTGATCTTCAATGCAACCAGCTGTCCTGGTATAACGAACGGAAGGCCAGTCTCGGGGAGTCATTTAGCGGTTGGCGCCAACGATGCCATGTTCGCCTACTCCTTCAGCTTAACTGGTGGCCAAGGAACGGCGATTTACGCAGTCGCTTATAAGCCGGGATCGGGCTGCTCCTGGCTGAACACGCAGACGGGACAAGTGCAAGGCGATTGGGGTGCCACCGGACAAATCGGCGGATCGTCTTTCGCTTCGTTCACTCTTCATGACACGGGCATGGACTTGAGCGGAACGAATTTCAAAATGTCGATGGCCTCTTGCCTGTCCGGAAGCTGTACTGGCACAAATTCCAACATCTACGAGTGGCAAATCGGCACCATCAATCCATACCTGGCATGCCTCAGTCCGGGCACGCTGCACTGTTCGGGCCACGCCGCGGTCGGCTACAACCATGATATTCAGATGGACAACCCCAGCTTGCTGCGCCGGCTGGACTCTGATCCTACGCAATACAATGTGATTTTCAGATTTCCGCAAGTTCTGGTTGAGAACCACTTATCTTGGAACAACGCTCTGCCAGACGACAGCAACGCCCCGATTCACTCGTCAGCGCAGCTCAATGCAATTTGGACAATGGCGTGGCGCAACGAAATATTTCTCATCTTTCAAGACGGGACCTTTCGCCGCTTTGCCCATAACTTTATCAGCGGACAATCGCAAGACTTCGAAGCACAATATGCCATCGGAACCGTTTCTCAGGATGGCCGCTTTTTCTCCTTCGCCTCCGATTGGTTAGGCACGCTGGGATCGACCTCTGGAGCCTTGTCGTGCACGGTAGGCGCCGACTGCCGCAGTGATGTATTTGTCGTCGAACTCAAGTAAGAGCACTGAAAGAAGGTAGAGTAAGAGAGGCAACCAGTGTCCCAACATGGTTGACGGAACCCGCGATTCTGCCTAATATTGCTCGATTCGCAAACCTCCGCTAGAGGGCCTCATTGAGTACTCAGCTGGCGACACTAGTCGGGCAAGACATCTCGCATTACCGCATCATTGAGCTGCTCGGTGGCGGTGGGATGGGTGTCGTCTACAAGGCTGAGGATACGACCCTCGGCCGCTTCGTTGCCTTGAAATTTCTACCCGAAGAAGCTTCCAAGGATGCCCAAGCGCTGGAACGTTTCCGCCGTGAAGCGCGAGCCGCCTCGGCTCTGAATCACCCCAACATTTGCACCATCCACGAGATTGGCCAGCACGAGAACCGCTTCTTCATCGTCATGGAATGCCTTACGGGGCAGACGCTGAAGCACATGATTGGTCAAACTCCGATGGAACTCGAAGACCTACTGCGGCTTGGCGTTGAAGTTGCCGACGCACTCGAAGCCGCCCATACAAAGGGTATCGTGCACCGCGACGTCAAGCCGGCGAACATTTTCGTGACTGACCGCGGCCATGCCAAAATTCTGGACTTCGGCCTAGCCAAAATCGCGCGCAGCAGCCGGCCGAACCTGGCAGATTCTCAGACTTTAGGAGATGTAACCAATCTCGATCTCACTAGTCCGGGGACAGCGGTGGGAACAGTTGCCTACATGTCACCGGAGCAATTGCGTGGCAAGGAACTGGACCCAAGAACGGATCTTTTTTCGTTTGGCGTGGTGCTCTACGAAATGGCGACAGGCGTTCTGCCGTTTCGCGGCGAGACCCCTGCCGTCATAACGGAAGCCATACTGAATCGCGCGCCGACCGGGGCCATCCGTCTCAATCCGGAGCTGCCTGTCAAGCTCGAAGAGACAATCAGTAAAGCTTTGGAGAAAGATCGGGACCTGCGATGCCAGAGTGCCGCTGAGATGCGCGCAGATCTCAAGCGCCTTCAACGCTCGCTCGATTCCTCGCGTACCTCCATTGTGACGGAGACCGAGCAGCCCGCTACGTCGGCGAGCTCGACGTCGCAAAAAGTAGCGGTCGCCGTCCCAGCCAAGCAAAGCCGCGTCCCACTGCTGATCGCATTTTCTGCGCTTGTAGCGCTCGCGGCGGGAGTTTGGGCAGGCAAGCTGTTTTACTCGCAATCACCTCCGCCGCCCCCGCTGTACCGGCAGCTTACCTTCCGGCGCGGCAGCATCCGTTCGGCGCGGTTCGCACCCGATGGACAAACCATCCTTTACAGTGCCGCTTGGCAGGGAAATCCCGCCGATGTGTTCACGGCGCGTCCCGAAGCTCCCGAGTCGCGTTCTATGGGCCTGAGCCGCACCCAGCTCATGTCTGTTTCTGCCAGCTCCGAGATGGCGGTTCTGCTGAACAGCAAAGCAATTGGCGCTTGGGTGAGCATGGGCACACTGGCCCGCGCCCCGCTTTCCGGCGGAGCTCCGCGCGAAATCCTGGAGCAAGTGCAATGGGCCGATTGGGGTCCGGACGGCAACAGTCTGGCGGTGGTGCGCGATCTCGGCGGACGTAATCGCCTGGAGTATCCCATCGGCAAGCCGCTCTATCAAACCGGGGGCTGGATCGGCCATCCTCGCGTCTCGCCCAAGGGAGACCTCATCGCTTTTGCCGATCACCCGCTTCAAGGCGACGACAGCGGCTCGCTCGCCATCGTCGATATGGCGGGCAACAAGAAACTTCGTTCCTCGCCGTGGTTCACCATTCAAGGCCTCGCTTGGACTCCCGACGGCAAGGAGATTTGGTTCACCGCCAGCAAGTCGGGCACGGACCGCACTCTCTACGCCACTTCGCTCGATGGCAAGCAGCGCATCGTGGCCCGCCTGCCCGGTGCTCTCATGCTGCTCGATATCGCCAAGGACGGTCGCGTGCTTTTGGTTCGCGCCACCTGGCGCCGCGAATTGCTCGGGCTCTTTGACAAGGATGCACAACAGCACGAACTTTCCTGGCTCGACTACACCTATCCCGCCGATCTTTCCGCCGATGGCAAGACCATCCTGTTCGATGAAGAGGGCGGTGGCGGCGCGCTGGACTACTCCAAGTCTGGCGGCCTGACCTATGCGGTTTATATTCGCAAAACCGATGGCTCGCCCGCAGTCCTGCTTGGCGAAGGCGGTGCCGTCGCCTTATCCCCCGACGGCAAGTGGGCCATTGCCCAAACTCAGGAATCGCCCTCGCAGTTCAGGCTTCTGCCCACCGGTCCCGGTGAACCCAGAGATATCACCAAAGACAACGTCAACCACAGTTGGGCACACTGGTTTCCCGACGGAAAGCACATTCTGTTCTCCGCCGACGAGCCCGGCAAGGGCGTCCGCTTCTACGTCTACGACCTGGCCTCAGGCAAGAGCCAGCCAATTTCTCAGGAAGGCGTGAACGGCACCGCCTTCGTGATCTCGCCAGATTCGCAAACCGTCGCCGGCATCGGTCCCGACCAAAAGGGATACCTTTATCCCGCGAGCGGCGGTGAGCCGAGCGTGATTAAAGGATTGAATCCCGGCGAACAGCCGATCGTCTGGAGCGCCGATGGACACGCTGTTTACGTTTATCAGCCCGGTGAATTACCAGCGCGTGTTTATCGTGTCGAACTGCAAACTGGTCAGCGTACTCTCTGGAAGCAGTTGATGCCCTCCGATCCCGCAGGCGTGGAAAACATCGGCCCCATCCTCCTGACGCCCGACGCCAAAACCTGCGTCTTCGGATACCACCGCATGCTTGCGGATCTGTACCTGGTGGAAGGCTTAAAGTAGACGAGGGATGTCAAAAGTCTTGTAGGCTAGCAGGCTGCGGAAAAACTTATCGCGAACGTTTTGGGAAGGGCACGAGTTCACAGGCTGCGGAAAAACCTATCGCGAATGTTTTGGGAAGGGCACGACTTCAGTCGTGCCAATAAGTCCCTTAATTTTGTCATTCCGAAACGGCTTCAGCCGCCGAGGAATCTGCTTTTCCGACTTTTTCCGCAGCCATAGAGTTGTCTGAGCAGGAGGGCACCTAAATGAACCTCTGCGTAGTCGTTGAAGTCAGAAATTCAGCCGACGCGGACGGCTTTCCTTGCCGACGAACGGCCAGCAAGGAATGTTTTGACTGTGGGACTGAGTTGTGCGACGAACACGCTGAAATGTGCGCCAAATGTCACGCTATTTTCTGTCCTGCTTGTTTGTCCTTGCATATAGCGAATCATCCAAAGCCTGCCGCCGCGGAACGCAGACGCGAACGCAGAACTGCCTGAAGGCTTTCTTTATTTGGGTAGAGTGGGGTTTTTAGGAAGCATACAATGTTGCGATGGCTGAGAGAGAAAAACGTTTACATTTCTACAAGACTGACAATTGTGGCAAGCTGGACAGATGGCAAGAGCTTACAGAACTGATGTGGTCAGCGAAAAGAAGTTTCAAGGGGTAATCCGGCAGCTTAAGAATGTTCTCACGCCAGAGCGTGTGCAATGTCCGTTAGCTGGTTGCGAATGTACCTATGAAATGTATGGCTGCTCGCCCTCGAATCGCGAGGGCAACATAGCGACTCTCCAAGAACGGCTCAAGCGAGAACATCCCGATCACACCAGCGAGGTGCTAGCGGTGAATGAATTTCGCAAAAGGCCGAGGTGAAGTAATTTGGAAAGCGCTCCATCTCCCGCCCTGCATTCAATCATTGCAGACGCCGTGATCTTCGCACTCGACTGCCAACCGTCCTGATTCATGACCCGCGCTTCGCGCGGGCAAGCCTGGATGCAGTGACCGTCCAGCCCTAAAGGTCGCAATTCCCGCGCCTCTCAGCGCCGGGGTAAGGGGAAACTTCATCCTCGCTGCCTAATTTCCGCACAGATTCCTATGTTTGCTTTAAAAGTTACTAGATTGAGGTCCCCGCAGTCCCGCAGTGGCGATGTATCTGAACAGATACCTTATATCTGATTTGATACGTTGCCGTAGAACATCTGGTCCTGCAGCAACCTGTGCGGGCATTTTCGACAAAAGTTCCTCGGGCAACGCTTTCTTGAGCTTACAATTCCATCCCTGGTTGTCGCGGAAGGTTTGAGTAACGGCATCGTGAGTGCTTCTTATCGGTACCGTCTGCTCGGGGTCGGAAAGGGCACTCGTCGAGGTGAATCATCCCAGGAACTCGGCTATTTCCTGCCAGCGCCGACCCTCGGGCGGTTCGAGTCTTAGGCTGTTCGGAGAACAAGATTCGCGGTCCTCAAGGATTGCTGTGCAAAAATTTGCAAAGCAAATTCACGATGTGGCATTGACAGAAACCCTTGCTGGTAGCACAATTCGTACGCCCAGGCAGCAGCGTTCCGTTGGGAGGGCTAATCCTCAGGGTTTGATTTTGCTTCGCGTTTAGCTTGTCCTCGATCTTGTCCCCCATTTTCGAGAATTGGCGCGCGGCTGGTGGATTTACGCTCTTCAGCGAGCATTCGCGATCGCCGCAATAAATTTTCACGCTTAACAGGCCATCTATTCTCGGGGACTCTCATGGCACAGACCCCGTGGAATTTGACTCAGAATTAAAAATTGGCCGCCCTCCCAGGAGGCAGCCCAGAAAAAGATTGAAGGGGAGAACACAAAATGAAAGCGAAAAGTTCAAGAGGCATCCTGATGAAACTGATTTGTTGTACGGCGCTGGTGGTATTCACGAGCGTGTTCGCTTTTTCGCAGACGCCAAAAAGCGGAGCACTGCTCTCGATAGACGGCACTGGAGCTTCGAGTGGCGTGCACGTCAGAATCTACGACAGCCAGATTCACAGCGGCCACGTGCAGGCCGCACCGACCTGCGGCGCAGGGGATCAGATACCGACAGATGCCTATGTACTGCAGGGCGGGTCGGCGACCGGCTGCGATACCGGCGATGCGTTTGAGGTTACGGACGGTGGTGGATCAGGTGACCATAACACCAGCCTGACGCACCAGGACCCTGGACAGAAGGACCTCTTCGGCTTCCGCATCGCAACGCATTACTTGTCAGTGCCAGTCGTCAGCATCACGAGTGCCCAACCCACTGATGATGGCACCACCACCACCTATTCCTACACTCGAGGCTGGCGAAAACATTGCTATTGGAGGTTTCCCCACGATCGCGGGCACGGACAACGGGAATTTTTCCATCATTTCGGTCACGCCGGGGTCCTTCGTTACTGATAACTCAAGCGGGGTCCCCTACACATTTTCCACTGGACCAGACGCGACCGGAACGGCTTCCACCGGGGCTTCTGGGCCTTCTGTCGCCGTGTGCAATCACGACGGATCGATTTGCGCGAGTCCTGATACGGGGTTCTTGACGGTAACCAACAACACTGAGTCACCTTTCACCGGTACGATATCTCTCACCGGCACATCGACCGGCTGTGGAGCGGCCCCCGACAGTGTTACGTACGCCGAGGAGTCTCTCGCCAACGGATCATCCGTAACTCTTGCACTGTCCACAGACAGCAGCAATTGCGGTGGATTCAACCAGCCACAGCCACTGCCTCTAACGGCGAACGCAACAAGCACAGCCTTCTTTGGCAAAGACGATTACCAGTTCACGCCACTCAACAGCGGCTCTGGTGATACGCTTACGATTCTGCCAGTGCCAGTGCCAGCGGGACCGCTCACGCCAACGGGCTGCACGGGGGCAGGCTGCGTGTTTGGGTCAGAATCGCCCATAGCCACGTCACCCTTGCGGTTCAGTGCTGGAACTAACTTCGCCCCGACCAAATATGCCTGCGTTCCCTATGCCGATTTCAGCGCCCAAGGAAATCCCGTGTGCGTTGAGCTGAAGGTGGAGTGTACAAACGGGCCGGGTTCCTGCACCGACGCTAATAACATCCTTTACAAGGTACAGAACGATTACAACATAGATGCCAACAGCTTGCCCAACGGAGTCG
>QIAB01000102.1:28193-29584 GCA_003225455.1 Acidobacteriota bacterium | reverse complement strand
TTCAGCGGATCAAAGACATTGCCTGTCTGCAGCGAGGTCGAATAGGTGTACCCAGAGAGATTTCCCGCCGGATCGTAGCTATAGCTCGTAGCCGAGGATGGCCCGCCCTGCGCCGCAATTCGACTCCAATCGCTGTGCAAGCAGAAACTAATGCGCCATAGCGATATCCGCACGACGATGAATATCTACGGCGACGCAGTGACCGAGGATATGCTACAAGCGCACAGCAAGATCGTACGTTTGGCGCTGCCAACAGTCCTAAACGGATTGATTAAGAGCCTCGTTCCCGAATTTGGCTAGATCTTATCGGCCCGTCTTAGGTCCGGAAACAGCCAAGCCCACAACGCAATCACTACGAGAGTTCCAACTCCTCCTAATACCACCGCTGGAACCGTGCCGAACCAGTGCGCGGTCAATCCCGATTCGAATTCGCCCAATTCGTTCGATGCTCCGATAAAGAGCATGTCAACTGCATTCACCCGTCCACGCATTTCATCCGGAGTGGCAAGCTGAACCAGTAAGGCGCGGATGACAACGCTCACCATGTCAGTTGCGCCAGTCAGAAAAAGGGCAATCAGAGATAGCACCAGGCTGCGGGAAAGACCGAAAACGATAGTGAACACGCCAAATCCGGCCACGCACCACAGCATGATGGCTCCCATCCGGCGGCGCAGAGGACGATGCGCAAGCAGAATGGCCATGATCCCAGCGCCGACACCCGGCGCGCTGCGTAGGAGTCCAAGTCCCCATGGCCCGGTGTGCAGAATTTCGCGGGCGTAGACGGGAAGCAGTGCCACCGCGCCGCCGAGCAGGACAGCAAACATATCCAGCGAAATCGAGCCGAGGACGACCTTCTGCCGCCAGACATATCGAAATCCGGCGAGGACCGTGCCCCATTCAACTGGCTCCTGACCCGGCGGTCGCCGCTTGGGATGAATCTGCAAGGTGGACAGCATCGCGGCGCAAGCGGCCAGCATCGCCACGCCGTAGACGGCTGCCGGGCCACGAAAAAATGCATAGACCAGTCCGCCGGCCGCCGGCCCAAGAATCGTCGCGCCCTGAAATATGCTCGAATTCCACGCAACTGCATTGGGAAAATGCTCTTCTGCAACTAACTGCGGCAGCAAGGCGCGGCTCACCGGCCAATTGAAGGTGCGAACAATTCCGAGAAAAACCACGATGGCATAGATCGCGTGGACCGATCTGCCTGCGTACCATGCGGTCGCCAGAAGCAGACCCGAAGCCAGCGCAAATCCTGCATAACAGATGGTCAGAAGATTACGGCGGTCGAGTCGATCTGCCGCGTGGCCTGCAGGCAGGAACAGCACAACTCCGGGCAGGAATTGCGCAAGGCCGATCAAACCAAGGTCCAGCGGGCGCTTGGTAATGTC
>QIAB01000102.1:27514-28092 GCA_003225455.1 Acidobacteriota bacterium | reverse complement strand
GAGATCTGCGGCTGTCGCCATCCCCTCACTTTACAATGCTTCCATCACTCAATGACTCAATCTCTGAATCTGATTGGCTGGCTGGTCTGCATCATTTATTCGACAATTCCATCCTACTGGCTGCTGATCCATCCACGCGCAAACTACTGGCGTTCGCGCGGGCGCTCGCCTTATCGGGTGCTGCTGCCTGTTTGGATTGCCATGTGGATTGTAGCCGGACTTATCACCGCTCACTGGCGGCGCGTTGCGCTGTATGCAAATTCATGGAGTTGGGTTCCCGCTGTATTCTTTTTTGGCGCCGGATTCTGGCTCTATTCGCAATCGAGGAAGCATTTCAGCGCTAAGCAACTCGGGGGATTTCCTGAGGTCATGCCGGGAGCTCACCAGCAGCGCTTGATCACGACAGGGATACACAGCCACGTTCGTCATCCGGTATATCTTGCGCATTTTTGCGAAATGCTGGCCTGGAGCCTCGGCACTGGTCTCACTGTTTGCTATTTCTTAACTGCTTTTGCGCTGCTGAGCAGCGCACTCATGATCAGACTTGAAGATAAAGAATTGGAACAGCGGTTCGGAGC
>QIAB01000102.1:15151-27305 GCA_003225455.1 Acidobacteriota bacterium | reverse complement strand
GCAAATCTTCCCGAGTAACGATGGCGCCAGGCCGCTCCACCAGCATCGCAAGGATTAGGAACGGCTGCCCTTCGGCTGCGCTCAGGGCAGACTCCGTGGCGGGGGCCGCAGGCGAAATCCCGAACTCGGTGAGGGACCCTTTAGCGACCTGCTTGCTTTTAGGCCGTACCCGCCACCGCGAAGGGGGAGTCCGCAAATTTAGGCGGCATCCGTTTACTAGCTGTGCTGTGCTGCCCTTCGCGCCTTACCAGCGTTTCACGGTATTCGCGCGCTTCAGCCTGCTCGATAAACTGTGCACTAAGGCCACGCTCTTGCACGAAGGCTTTGATTTCGGCAAGGTTGACACCTTGGAAGAACTCCTTCCTGGTGTTCACCAAATTCAAACGGCTTCCGTCAAGGAGTTGATGAAGAGCACATTCAAGTGCAGGCGCATCATCCGAATACAACATAACGTGCAGGTCGAAGGGGAATGGCACTGCCGCACCGCTCAGTTCCATGATGCGTTCCGTTGGTTCCATGCGCCGAGTCATGCCGATTTTGACCACTCCTTCACCGAATGCGCCGATGTTGGAAATCACATAAACGAATCCTGACTTAGTAAGCTGTGCCCGAGCAATCGCCCTTTCTTTCTTTTGCCGAGCCTCATCGAGTTTGGCTGAAAACTCAGACACTTTGCTGGTCAGTTCTTGCAATTTCGCCCCTGTTGCCTCGGCTGCTTCCTGACGGGCTTTTTCAAGCAACTTTTGGTATGTTGCTTCCTGTGCTTCCGCTTCCTGTTGCGCGTGCTCGATTTCTCGTTGCGCTTTCTCTTCATCGCGCAATTTCTCACGGCGAGCATGCTCTTCCTGTTTCTCTTCGTATTTCTTTGTCTCGTACTCATTAATCAGGCGAATCTCGTCCAGGCGGAGGCGCAAGTAAGGCTCTGTAATGGAAAGGTGCATGGTTTCGCCCAGCTTGTTGATAGCGTTCCACGACTTCAGGAGACGTTCTTCCATGTTCTTGACATTGTTGTAGGAGACATTGGCGGCAGCCGCATCACATTCCCCGTTGAACGCACGGAGCATCACCTTAGTAGTCTGCCGAATCATTCTTGCGCCTTCTTGCCGACTGTTGTTGACCGTCCAGTTGTTCGGGCAACAAGCAGCGCCACCGTCTTTGATGAGCTGTTTCATCTTTTCCCGCAGGGCAAGAAGGGCATTTTTATATTCTTCGGAGGTCTGGAATGTGAAATGCGGTTTGTAGAGGCCGAACGAAATATCATCCAAGTTTTCTTCGAGTAGGGAAACCTCATGCTGCAATTCTTGGTATTTGAGCAGTGCTTGGTTGTATTGGTTATCCAATAGGTCCCTACGCTGTTTATCGTCAGCGGCGGCTCGCCCTGCCTGTTGCTTGGTCTCTTCCACCTGAGCTTTTGCTGCATCAATGGCGGCTTCCACATCAGCGATGCCAGAGTAGCGTTGGAGCTGACTCCGGCAAACAATGCTTTCTTTCCAGAATTTATGAGCCAGGAAAGCTAAAATCGCAAGCACAGCGACTAGAATTACAACGGTGGCGAGCAGCATCGCATACCCCTTCCTTAGGCGGGATAAGAGGATATGCGATGACATCCTTCAGTAAATGGCACGTTGGTGCCATGCCGCCCGCCAGTAAGGAGTTCTGTGTTGGTATCGTGGCCAGTTGTTAAAAGAGCTGGTAGGCGCGGCAGGAATCGAACTTGAGGCGTTTGCGCGGCGTGTGAGCCGCGCGCCGAAATCCCGCGGGCGAGGGACCTCCTGATGAAATTTGAACTGTTCGTTGCTACCCGTTACCTCCGAGCCAAACGTAGGCAAGCAGTGATCGGCGTCATTACCGCCATCTCCATTGCCGGCGTCGCGGCGGGAGTCGCCTCCCTCGTGATAGCCCTCGCCATCAACAATGGTTTTCGCCAGGACTTACAGGACCGCCTGCTGGGTTCTAGTTCCCACGTCAACCTCTTGCGCGTCGAGAGTGATGGGATCAAGGATTGGCAGCCTTTGATGGAGCGGCTTTCGAAGCAACCCCACGTCATAGCAACGGCTCCGGCAATCTATGAACAGGTGTTGATCTCGCGCGGTCCGAGGGCACGAGGCGCGGTGCTGAAGGGATTGATTCCGGCGTATGAGCAAGGATCATCGGCTGCGCTGGACGAGCCGGGCACGGGCGGGGCGGAGCCCCACCTCCACACAAACAGTGCATCTCCCAGCGACCTGGAAGGAGTCGAGAACCGTATCGCTGCCATGCCTCCTATCATTCTCGGAAAAGATATGGCAGATGAACTTGGCGCGGCTGTCGGTTCTGTCGTGCTGGTCACCAGCCCGCAGGGTGAGCTGACACCTTTCGGATTGGTTCCCAAGTACAACCGCTTTCGGGTCGCAGGGATTTTCAACTCCGGTTTCTTCGATTACGACAGCGGATGGGCCTTCGCCCGCCTCTCTGATGCGCAGCGCCTCTTTAGCCTCGGCGATTTGGTTTCGGTAATCGAATTTAAAATCGACGATATCTACAAAGCCGGCCAAGTCTCGCGCGAACTGGAGCAGGCCGCCGGCAAGGGCTTCATGGCCACAAACTGGATGGAGCAGAACAAAGCCATCTTCCGCGCGCTGCGTTTGGAGCGACTGGTTACCTTCATCACTATCGGCCTGATCGTGTTTGTTGCCGCGCTCAATATCCTGATTTCACTGACGATGATGGTGATGGAAAAAACGCGCGACATCGCCGTGCTCATGTCGATGGGCACCCGCAAGGCTCAGGTGCGGCGCGTATTTGTTGCGCAAGGCGTGCTGATCGGGGTAATTGGGACTGCCATCGGATTGGTTCTTGGCTATGCGCTCTCCTGGGCGGGAGGGCACTATCATTTGCTTTCCCTCGCCCCTGAAGTCTATTCGATCGACTACGTACCTTTCGCGCCGCGGGCAATCGACGGGATGTTGGTGGCAGTGGTCGCGGTGGGAATCTCACTGATTGCAACGGTTTATCCTTCCTGGGCGGCAGCTCGAATCCTGCCAGCGGAAGCTCTCCGATATGAGTAAACCTGACTTTGCAATGTGATTGTTTTGATCCAATTTGCTTCAGAAATTATGAGTACTATCCGTCCAGCTAATTCTCGCCTTTCCGATGACACATTGTTTATATCTGCGCGAAAAGTGCTCTTAGACGCTTGGCCGCAGCAGCAACTCCGGTATAACAAGCAGCATCTACTCTGCCGTGAGAGTGCCGTCCGCAATCCCCTTTCTTCTTGCTCTGGTTCTAACAACGCCGGCTATTTGCGGCCAAGACATAGGAGTGCTGCCGAATGCTGACGCTCCTCTGACCACACCAACGCCTGACGGTTCTGGCCAGGTTACGGAGCCCTCCATCGTTGATTTTCCCGGCGGATGGCATGGATTCAAATATTGGCTGGCAGTGGCGCCATATCGCAATTCCCATGCTGTATACGAGAATCCCTCGATCTTGGTCTCAGATAACGGGGTGGATTGGGCTATTCCTCCCGGAGGAAGCAATCCAGTGGAAAGGCCAAATGCAAAATCCCATTTGGCGGACCCGGACCTGTTTTATGACGAGATTTCTGATCAGCTTTGGTTGTACTACATTTCTGAGGATCAATACGGTTTCACCGATCTGATGCGAACCACATCCGCGGATGGCGTGCGTTGGAACACGCCGGAAATTGTCATCCGTACACCGAATTATCGGCTGGTGATGCCTGCAGTGGCAAAAATACGTGAGCAATACTGGTTATGGACGGTGAACGCCGGGAAAGGGGGCTGCTCGGCTTCCTCAACACTGGTGCAGTATCGGACGTCGTGGGACGGGGTGCATTGGTCTGCACCCCACCTGACGGACATAGTCCAACCTGGATACAAAATCTGGCATATCAGTGCGACTGTATTGGAGCCAGGTCGGTTCCTGTCCGTCTCTTCTTATCGCGACAATTTTGGCGACGGAGGTCGCCTGCAACGGCGTGAGCCTGAAGAACCCAGGGATCGGCCGTTTTTTCTGCCTGGCATCTACGCCATGCTGGCATCAGCATTCGATGCGAATTGCGGACATGACAATCTATTCTTTATGTTATCCAGAGATGGCGTTCACTGGGTACATTTTCCCAGACCATTATTGACGCCTAATCCCGGCCATTGGGACGGCAGCGCGATTTACCAATCCGCTCTTGCATTCGACCGGAAAACAGACCTAATGAGCATATGGTACTCCGCCCTGGACGGGTCCTCATGGCACCTCGGGTTGACGCAAGGAGATTTTCGAAAGACAGTTCAAGCACTCAGAGGCTCTGGCTCGCAGTAGTCTTATCGAGTTGTGCTCGATACTCTTAATTTCTGCGAAGGCTGGGAATTGGGCTTAGCGAGTTGCACCGACTGGGCGGCTTCACGGAATATTCCGTTCGCTTCAGTTCACTTCACGTCTTTCTTTCAGAACGGCTACATGCTCATCCGAGTCTTATTCTCCGCCAGTCTTAATCGCCGCGGCTGTGATTGAGATCACGCCTGGCGGTGCAACGTTTTGCACTACAGTTTTCCGCATAGACGCTCCGAGAAATGGAAGTAGTCATTTCTGCCTTCTCCCATGATTTAATGTGTCGAGCGAGACAGGGCTGCCATGTTAGCCTGCGCCAATGAGCCGAGGAGCGAGACACTTGCATCTAAGGGATGGGGAGAAGGTTCTGCGGGTCGAGCGTCTGAAAAAGGTCTTTCGCTCCGGCGAGTCAGACCTCGTGCTCTTTGAAAATCTTTCGTTCCAGGTAAGCAAAGGAGAGATGCTGGCTATTGTGGGCGAATCGGGAGCAGGCAAGAGTACCCTGTTGCACATCCTCGGCGCTCTTGATAGAGCTTCCGCAGGTGACGTATACTGCGCCCACTTGCGATTGGGTTCGCTGTCGGACGATGGCGCAGCCGAGTTTCGTAACCGCGAACTTGGCTTTGTTTGGCAGTTCCATTACCTGTTACCGGAATTTACGGCGCTGGAGAATGTGGCCATGCCGCTGCTGTTGAGGGACGTTCCCAGGCAGAAAGCGGAGGGAGAAGCTTCGCGGTGGCTGCAAGCAGTGGGGTTGGAGCAACGTGCACATCATCGTTCCGGAGAGCTTTCAGGCGGTGAGCAGCAGCGTGTAGCTCTGGCCCGAGCGCTCGTTACCCAGCCTAAGATTCTGCTGGCGGATGAGCCCACGGGAGACCTCGATAGCGGGACGGCAAACTCGGTTTTTGAATTGATCGCCCGGTTGCATCGCGACCACCAGTTAACCTCTCTCATTGCCACCCACAATCTTGCTTTCGCTAGCCGCTGTGATCGCGTGCTGCGGCTGCAGCAAGGGCGCGTTGAAGAGGTAGAACCACAGACGCTTTCTGGCTAGATGTGCCGCGATTTGGCAGCCATGGAAGAGTGCCGGGACGGGACGAAAGAAAATGATCATCGTCGAGATTTGCAGGTTATTGTAAGCAATCGCGGCGACGAATAAGATGGGTGCCTTCGGTAATGATGTCTGGGTTTCGAAAGGCATTTTGGGCTTGGACATCGTTGGCACCTTGATTGCATAATTGACAAAGGGCCAGGAGTTTGCGAGGTTAGCGCTGTATGCACCGGCTGCTTTCCTTGAAGACGCCTGGGAGGGGTAGGGCTATATGTTTGAACGCTATACGGAGAAAGCTAGGCGCGTCATCTTTTTTGCGCGTTATGAAGCCAGCCAGTTCGGATCGCCTTATATTGAGACAGAACATCTGCTGCTGGGACTCCTTCGCGAAGATAAAGCCCTTACCAATCGTTTCCTGCGCTCTCATGCCTCAGTCGAGTCCATCCGCAAGCAGATTGAAGGACATACCACCATCCGGGAGAAGGTTTCCACGTCGGTTGATCTCCCGTTAAGTAATGAATGCAAACGAGTTCTAGCCTACGCGGCTGAGGAAGCTGAGCGCCTTTCGCATAAGCATATTGGGACCGAGCACCTGCTTTTGGGCCTCCTGCGGGAAGAAAAATGCTTTGCTGCGGAGATTTTGCATGAGCGTGGTCTACGCCTCTCGACGATTAGGGAAGAATTAGCCCGATCCAGCCAGGAAAAAGCCCAGCCCCAGCGTCAGCGTGAGTCGTCACTGTTGAGCGAATTTTCACGCGATCTGACCCAGGCCGCAATGGATAGCCAGCTTGATCCGCTTGTCGGCCGCGAAGGCGAGCTTGAGCGCGTAGTTCAGATTCTCTGCCGCCGCACCAAGAACAATCCGGTTTTGATCGGCGAGCCTGGAGTTGGAAAAACCGCAATCGTTGAGGGTTTGGCGCAGCGGATCGCGGACGGAGAAGTACCGTCGTTTCTAGCCGACAAGCGCATCCTCGCGCTTGATCTCTCCCTGATCGTTGCTGGAACCAAATATCGCGGGCAGTTTGAAGAGCGGCTCAAGACCATCATGAAAGAACTGATGGAGTCGCAGAACGCCATCATCTTCATCGATGAGTTGCACACACTCGTCGGCGCAGGTTCGGCTGAGGGCTCGCTCGATGCTGCCAACATCTTGAAGCCGGCCTTGTCACGCGGCGAAATTCAGTGCATCGGCGCGACCACCCCGGGTGAGTATCGCAAGTCAATCGAAAAAGATCGTTCGCTTGAGCGCCGGTTCCAGGCGGTGAAAGTCCCACCTCCCACCGAAGGCGATGCCACCAAAATTCTGTTCGGCATCAAAGATCGCTACGAGAAATTTCACGCCGTCACTTATACCGACGACGCGATCAACTTCGCAGTGGCGCACTCGAATCGCTACATCCCAGACCGGTTCTTGCCGGATAAGGCAATCGACCTGGTCGACGAAGCCGGCGCGCGCGTGAAGCTTCGCCAGACCTCGCTGCCCGAAGAAATCACTGAAGTCCAGAAGCGCATTAAATTCATCGTCCACCGTATGGAGAACGCAATCGCGAACCACGAGTTCGAGAAGGCGCGCTTCTACTCGGACGAAGAACGCAAAGAGCGCGAGAACCTGCGTGCTCTTCGCGAAAAATACCACCTCGATGAATCCTCCACCGGCGTTGTCGGTCGGGAGGACATCGAGGACGTCGTGTCGCGCTGGACCGGTGTTCCTATCACCTCGATCAAAGAAGAAGAATCGCAGAAGCTGCTGCGCATTGAAGAAGAGCTGCACAAGCGGATCATTTCGCAAGACAAGGCCCTTACCGCGCTGGCCCGCGCCATCCGCCGCAGCCGCGCCGGCCTGAAAAGCCCGAACCGGCCAATCGGCTCGTTCTTGTTTCTCGGCCCCACTGGCGTCGGCAAGACCGAAGTCGCGCGCACTCTCGCGCAGTTTATGTTCGGCACCGAGAAAGCACTGGTCCGCTTCGATATGTCCGAATTCATGGAGAAGCACTCGGTGTCGAAGCTGATCGGCTCGCCTCCGGGATATGTCGGATACGAAGAAGGCGGCCAGCTCACCGAACGCGTGAAGCGCGCTCCTTACTCTGTCGTGCTGCTCGATGAAATCGAGAAAGCACACCCGGATGTCTTCAACATCCTGTTGCAGGTGTTTGAAGACGGTCAGCTCACGGATGGCCTCGGCAATACTGTCGATTTCAAGAACACCATCATCATCATGACCTCGAACATCGGCGCGCGGCATTTGCAAAAGCGCGAAGGGCTGGGCTTTCAGTCGACCAAAGAAGAAATGATCTCCGAAAAAGTTGAAGATCTGGTGAAAAACGAGGTCAAGCGCACGTTTAACCCCGAGTTCCTGAACCGGCTTGACGAAATCATCATCTTCAACGCGCTGAGCGAGGCTGATCTGATCCAGATTCTCGAACTGATGGTGACGCAGCTGAATACAAACCTGGCGCAAAAGTCGATCACAGTCACGGTGACTGACGAAGCCAAGAAGTGGATCCTTAACCAGACGCTCGTCGATCGCAACTACGGCGCGCGCCCGCTGCGGAGAGCGCTGCAGAAATACATCGAAGATCCGCTTTCCGAGGCTTTGATCCAGGGCACAATCACCACCCGCCCGGCCTTCATCGAAGTCTTCCTTGACGGCGATAAGCTTTACTACCGTCCAGTGGATTCTGAGAAAACCGAGGGCGTATTGCTGTACGAAAACTGAACGCGACTGGGCGGGTGCCCTCACCCGCCCAGTCGAGCAACGCACGACAAGAATTCAGCCGTCAGCAAAAGCTGACGGCTTTTGTTTCGGCTCGTGTAGGGACGGGCGTCTCGCCCGTCCGGTCGAGCGAAGCGCGACACGAGTGCTACGCAAGCCTAAGAACAATCAAATCTTTTGCCTACCCGTACATTGTCTTTCGTACCCTAGGAGACTTGCTCCCGACGCGGCAAGATAGTGGCTCGCGCCACTTGTCGAGCCTCGGCATTCCCTCCCCCGATCGACCGAGAGCAAAAGGCCGTTGTTCATGGACGAACAGCAACATTCATCGCAAGAAGAACCGGTTTGCTCCGCCTGGGAGCGAACTGTTCACGCGGCAATCGGCGTGTTTTTACTGGCTGGCGCCGTCCTGGCTGTCCATTACTACCGGCCGGACTACCAACCTGCGAAAAACGACAATCTCAAGGATCAGGTTCAGCAGCTCACGCTGCAAGTCGGCCAGCTCAAAGAAGAGCAAGCCATGCCGGCGATGGTCCTGAATCGCTACCGGAACTCGATCTGCTACATCTTTGGCATTTATCACGTCGGTTTTCCGCAGCAAAAACCTAATTTGCGCGCGCGCATCTCTGGCACCGGATTTGTTGTCTCACGAGGATTGCTGGCAACCAACCGCCACGTGGCCGAGCCTTGGTATGGAGACGCCGAATCGAACATGCTCATGCAAAAAGGCGCGACTCCACAACTCGAGAAGTTAGTCGCTTTCTTTCCCGGATCGTCTACTCCGGTGAACGTGACTCCCGCAGCGCTGTCAGGTAACGGAGACGTGGCTGTATTGCGCGTGGATGATTCGCAGGCAGTCGAGCAGCTGCGACTGCTGCCCCTCGCCGTCGAGCCGTCGAACCCGGGGGAGTTGGTGTCAGTAGTCGGCTATCCCATGGGAGTGGTTGGAATGGTTGCGAAATCGCCGCAAGCAGTGTACGAACGGCTGGCGTATCGTCGTGACGATATAGGTGCGGCGAATGAATTGGCAGCACTATCGCTGATTCGTCCTTCGGCGACCTGCGGACATCTGGGCGACGTAGTCGGTGACAAGCTGATCTACGATGCGCCCACCGCGCATGGCGCCAGCGGTGGTCCGGTTTTCAACGCCCAAGGCCAGGTAATTGGAGTCAATGCCGCATTCATCGATGGATTTTCCGGAGGAACGCTCGGCGTATCCGTGCAGGCCTTACGGCCGCTGATCGCCGCAGCCGAGAAGGCCCAGCTTGCCGTTCGTAATATTTCTTCCACCAACTGAGTACCGGGAACTGAGAACTAGGAACTGCGAAATAAGAACTGACAACTACGGCAATGGTTCAGTTTGCCTTTGGCCTAAGGACTTGCTTTGCGTCCTTTGCGAATCCTTGGCGTTCTTCGCGGTTAAGTTCTTTCTTACCCAAGCTCGCACTAACGCAAACTCGCCAAGAACTGCCTCGAAGAACGCAAAGTCAAAGTAATGCACCAAATGAAACGAAGCTATCTCGTATATGTCCGTGGTTGATGAAATCGCCTCCTGATAGCGTCACTATCGTGCATACCGCGGCTAGCCTATGTTTACAATCCGAATCAGCTTTTCAGCACTGCGTGACCCGAGGCTCGCTCCATTTCTCCCTTGCCGCACCGACCAGTTCTCGCTTTCGAAGAAGACCACTTGCACAGGATGGGTATGCGCTTGCCGGTAGTGCTCGGCCACTCTATCGAGAACACTCTGCTGCGCCGCTGGGTCCGTTATGCCATATAGACAGACATATCGTTGTAGTAAGAGAGGAATATTCCCCGCCTCTCTACGCTGCACGCGACAGCGGGGTGACCCGGCCTCACCTTCGAGTCAGGTATTACGTTGGCGCTTGAAGCAGCTTGGGCGAGGCCAGGGCACTCGCCTAAGCGATCTGCGCCTGTCTGGATAAACTGCATTGCGAATGCGAAAAGGGTGTAAAAGATGGTGACAAGAACGGCAATCGCAAATGCTGGAATGCGGGAACGACGGATTACTCCGGCGACAAACAACGCGATACCAGCTAAGGACAGAAAAACACACAACGGCGGATAGAGCATGTCTGCCCACGAAATTGGATAGGACGAATTCTCCCAGACTTTGAAGATGTTGTGGCGTTCCAACAGATAGTTCATCACTAGTCCGCTTGCCAGCAACAGCGCGCCAACAGTTAGCATCTTTCTGTTGCTATACGCGCGGCCTGTGATTGATCCGGCCATAGCCCCTAGCATCCTCAACTCGCTGCCCAAGATTGCAATTACTGTAGCATCAGAGTCGCCGATTAGCGTGGCTGGTAAATCGCTATTACGCTCATCGACCCCTGGACAGGATTTATGGGATGAGTTGTAAGCCTCTACCGACGGTCCAGTTCATTCCTGCAGAAACCTACAACCCCTGTTACAATCCTCTACCCGGGGGGGAACACACATGAACGTAATCGCGCAATTGCGGACCGAGCGGGACAAGATAGCGGGTCAGTTGCACGCTCTAGAGAACGCGATCCGAGCACTCACCGGATTGAACAGCACACGAGGGAGAACACGAGGACGCCGCAGCATGAGCGCCGCTGCGCGAGCAAAAATTGCAGCGTCTCAGCGAGCACGATGGGCCAAGGTGAAGGGCCAGAAAGGTGTTTCAATCGCACCCAAGCGGCGCATCTCGGCAGCAGGCCTGGCGCGGATCAGAGCCGCTCAGAGGGCGCGATGGGCGAAGGTGAGAGCGAAGCAGTAAATACAGCAAGCGGCTACGATTGCGGCAACAATGGCGCCCTTGTCGAAGTACTTCAGAATTCACATTGAGCTAGAGTCGCGTCGTTTCATCCATCCCGGTTCTCTCACATGCTCCTCATCCAGTCGCCGCAGGCGGGCGGCCATGATACGGATCATTGCGGTCCACCACCGGCAATCGACCAATATTATTGCGGAGCATCTTCGTCGAAGCCTCGTGCAGGCTTTCGTCCGGATAGGTCACCACCAGCTTACGGCTGCCGGCTTCGAGCACAGTCATCGCTCCAAGAGGATCCTGATCGAGCGCGCGCATAACGTCTCCGCGGGTAATCACGCCCGCCAGTTTGCCGTCTCCGTCGAGAATAATCATGCCTTGATGGCGGCTGACCACAGGATCATGTTTCGCAATGCGCTCGGCCAATTCGCCGACTCGTATATTTGCCGGTAACGTGGGGACATCTTTATCCATTGTTTCCGACACCGCGACCTGATGCAGCACATCCGCCTCGTAGTCCTGATGAATACGCAGCCCACGGCGCGCAAGCTTCTCAGTCATAATTGAGGCGCTCGGCATCAGGACCATCGCGACACCATCAGCGATTACGCTGACTAGCATCAACGGCAGCACGGAGTTGTAATCGCGCGTGATTTCAAACGCGAAGATAATAAACGCGAACGTTGCGCGCGATGCTGCACCAAATACCGCTCCCATAGCGACCAGCGCAAATGCGCCGGGCGATAAACTGGCGGATGGGAACAAGTAATTAGTGCCAACCGCAAACACCCCACCCAGAGCGGCGCTCGACATGAACATTGGCGCCAACAGGCCTCCGGAAGTTCCCGATCCCAGCGAAATCACGAGCGCAACGGCTTTCGCGATCATCACAATAATCAAGAGCTTGAGCGCGAGATTCGCGTTCAAGATGTCGCTGATCGTGTCGTATCCAACGCCGAGAATTCGTGGCACAAAGTAACCAATAATTCCGAGTCCGAGCGCACCGATAGCCGGCCACCAGAGTTCGTCAATGGGTAATTTCTCGAATTGATCTTCAGTCCAGTAAAGCAATCTGCTGAATCCAACCGCGGCAAGGCCACAAATGACGCCGAGAATCAAATAGAACGGCAATGCTCGCGGGATGCCGAAACCCATAGACGTGACGGCAAACATCGGCCCAGCCCCGAGAAGCTGCATGTGGACCGCAGTAGCCAGCGTGCTCGCGATCACCAGAGGGATGAACGAGCGCGATTTGAATTCAAAAAGCAGAAGCTCGATGGCCAGGATGACTCCGGCGATGGGAGTATTG
>QIAB01000102.1:0-15129 GCA_003225455.1 Acidobacteriota bacterium | reverse complement strand
CGTTCCCGCAGCCGCGCCGCATGCCAACAAAACTTTGCGCTCCACCGCGGTCATGTGGAGCACCTGACCAACAAGTGATCCGACAGCGCCGCCTGTCTGAATGATTGGACCTTCCGCGCCGAACGGTCCGCCTGTGCCGATAGCAATTGCAGCCGAAATCGGCTTCAGGATCGCAACCCGCGGCTGGATGCGGCTGCGATTGATCAGCACCGCTTCCATCGCTTCCGGGATTCCGTGACCTTTGATCTTTGGCGTGCCGTACTTCGCCATAAAACCGACAATGATGCCGCCGATCACCGGCATCAGAA
Source organism: Acidobacteriota bacterium (assembly GCA_003225455.1). Lineage (GTDB taxonomy): Bacteria > Acidobacteriota > Terriglobia > Terriglobales > Acidobacteriaceae > QIAB01. Next base: position 14,821 of record QIAB01000102.1, on the reverse strand, counting down.
TGACCCACGGTCCGAGATGGTGATGGCGGGCGCTGGTGAAATCGGCAACGAAGCGATGGTAGAAAACGACGTTTGTGAAAAGACCGATTAATTTGTAAAGCAGAAAGGCAACACAGCCGGCGATCAGGCCAACGCAGGCAGCAAGAAAAGAAACCAGCATCATGCGGAAATGAGCAGGCTCGGCAAGACTTGCGTCGGCAGCGGGCGCGCCCGTAGCGGCAAGTGTGGGGCCGCCGTCAATGCGGTCTGCGAGCTGGATTTCAGGACTCTCGTCGCTAAACTGTGGCATCAGGCGACCTGTTCTCCTTGAGCTCGCCGAAGCATTCGTGCTGTGCGCTGAGAAGACTTGGCCTCCTGCATAGCTCGTTTCAGTGCTCGAACCAATGCCGGCCCGAGCATCTGCAGTTCAGACTTGTGATGCAGCGATAAAGCACGCAGCACTTTCTTCCCCCTCGCAGTCAGCGCCAGCAACACCTCGCGGCGATCCTCTCCTGCTCGTCTTCTCCGGATGTAACCGTTTGCAGCCAGCCGATTCGCCAGCTCTACTGCGCTGTGGTGCTGGATCTGCAGCCGTTCTGCAAGTTCCCCAATTCGCGGACGTACGCCTTCTGGAAGCCCCTTCAACGCCAGCATGAGCTGATGCTGATGCGGCTCCAGTCCCACTTCACACGCTGCCCGCTCGCTGAAACATAAGAAGCGTCGGATCTGATATCGCAATTCCGCGAGCGAGTAATAATCCGCGTGTGTAAGTGATTTTTCCATGCCGAGGCGCAAGAAACGCTTATCCCGAATATATCGTATCACGACATATATTGGGTTCGCTTGAAGAAACCTTTCATCAGGATCCTGCACACGTTTGATGAGCTCTGGGCCACTCAGTCTGATAGAAGACATACATCTTATTGGCAGATTGAGCTTGACAAACACACCGTTCGCGCCCATTGTTGCTCGCGTACCGAGCCTTCGTGATAGACCTCACCAGACTCCTCCAAAGATCAGAGCTGTTCTGATTGAGAACCGGCCCCTTTCGAACCTGGAATTCATACGATCCGCTTCTCCGCCAACAACCGCCGGACGAGCCCAGAGTATATTGCGATGACGTTTAGACGGATTTGAACGGGTGGGTCCAATAGCCTTAAAGGACTATTCCATGACGGCAAGAAGAGTGACGCTATGTGTGTTCGCCGGGTTTTTAGCTTCAGGACTTCCGACAAAAGCTCAGCATATCCAGTTTGGTGCTCGGGCGCAGCTTAGTGTTAAGCACGATGTTTCGCAGCCATTAAGAAATACTCACCCCTTGGTGGCCCAATCGGAAAAACGACAAATTATGTTGCCCCACGTCTGGCCTCACGCCGCCGGAATTGGGCAGTTTGACACGGCACTACAGACGACGACAGGTCCGACAGTGTCGGCTTCCGTTGGGCTCAACTTCGAAGGCTTGGGGGATGGTGAGTATGGTTTTCAAGCTATTTCGATACCGCCGGACCCAAATGGGAGCGCGGGGTCCACACAATTTGTCGAAGCAGTAAACCTTTCCTTTGCGGTATTTGACAAGGCGACTGGTGCGTTGGTTTATGGTCCAGCGCTAGGTACGACGTTGTGGGCTGGATTCGGCGGTCCGTGCGAAAACACGGACGGCGGTGATCCTATTGTCCTATATGACAAAGCGGCAGGCCGCTGGGTTATGACCGAACTGGGCCCTTGGTACCAACCCCAGCCACCATATTACGAATGCATCGCAGTCTCCACGAGTTCGGACGCCACAGGTTCCTACAATCGATATGCTTTCGCATTTGAACAAATACCAGATTTCGACAAAATAGCAGTATGGCCGGATGCCTATTATATGACGTTCAACAGGTCCCAAGATGACGTCTGTGCGTTAGATCGCAGCAAAATGTTAGCCGGTCAGAACGCGTCTATTCAGTGCTTTTCGAGCAATCAGAACGGCCTCCCGCTAATTGCTGCAGATCTAGATGGTTCCATACCGCCGCCCATCGGCTCTCCCAATTACCTTTTAGGGATAGACCCCACGAACGTCAGCTTACTCAATATGTGGAAGTTCCACGTAGACTTCACGCAGCCAAGTAATTCGACCCTTACCGGTCCAATCGCGATTCCAGTAGCTCCATTCGTCTTAGGTTCGACAGGAGAGGTCGCTCAGCTTGGTACATCGGTAGAGCTTCTGGCACAAGATGGTTCACTCCGACATCGATTGGCGTACCGCAATTTCGGAACCTTTGAGTCGCTGATTGTCAATCATGCCGTGAACAACGGCAGTGGCATTCGCTGGTACGAGTTGCGGAATCCTGGCGGAAATTCGCCCCTGGTCTTTCAACAAGGAACCTTCGTGCCTGATTCCACCTCTCGCTGGATGGGGAGTATCGCTATGGACAAGCTTGGGGATATCGCGTTGGGATACAGCGTGTCGAGTAGCGCCATGCACCCTGGAATCCGATTTACAGGCCGCGTCCCCTCTGATCCCTTGGGAACCCTGGAGGGAGAGGCGACAATCGTGGACGGGACCGGTTCGCAAACGAATTACCGATGGGGAGACTACAGTAGCATGAGCATCGACCCAGTCGATGACTGTACTTTCTGGTATACGAATGAGTATTTACAGCAGGACGGACAGAATTGGCACACCCGAATAGCAAGCTTTAGATTTCCATCATGTGGCACAGCCGTTGGAGCAACCTCGCCGACCAATCTCGCTTTTGCGCCCCAACTGGTAGGGAGTACCAGTCCAAGCAAACGTGTGGTGCTAACCAACGACGGCAGCTTTCAGATGGATGCGCCCAGCGTCATCGTTAGGGGGGATTTCGCATTACAGACAAACAGTTGTACAGGCGGTGTGAAACCGGGAACGCACTGCGACGTCACTATTGTGTTCAAACCGAAGGTTCCCGGCACGAGAACCGGAACGCTGACATTCGCAGACAATGCCACGAACAGCCCCCAGATTGTGAGTCTTAGGGGAACTGGAACTCAAGTGAAACTCTCCACGACCTCAATCTTATTTAATACGCTCGTGGTGGGAACAACAAGCGGCGCCAGGATCGTGAGCTTTGCCAACCGTGGAACTACAACCGTAACGATCAATGGCATCAGCGTTAGCGGCGATTTCCATCTCCGTGCCGCCAGCATCAATCCATGCCCAACCAGTGGCGTAGTACTGGGAAGCACCAGTTGCAATGTTGGAGTTGCTTTCGCTCCCTCGGCGAAAGGTACGAGAAAAGGAACGTTAACGATCAGCGACTCCGATCCGGCTAGCCCGCAAACAGTGGCTTTGACCGGAACGGGCACGGTGGTGAGCCTGTCTGCGCTCAGCCTGGTATTCCCTGCTCAGCCGGTGAACACGAGTAGTGGATCCAGAAAAGTAACTTTAAAGAACGAAGGTGCTACAGCGTTGAACTTCACTGCTATCACCGTCGTTGGCACAAATGCGGGGAACTTCACTCAGACCAATACCTGTGGGACCAGTGTCGCTGCCGGAGCCAGTTGCACGATCAGCGTAATTTTCAAGCCCACGGCTACGGGCACACGCACGGCGGCGGTGAGCATTAGCGACAATGGCGGTGGCAGTCCGCAGAAAATAAACTTGGCTGGCACGGGAACGTAGGATCAATTCGATTTAGAAGCGCGACCGCGTTTGGGCTATATAGCTGACTGGGCTTCTTCGTAAATTCGAAGCGCCGAACTTACCGCTTCTTTCGGGAACTCCGCTGGCACTCTATCTTCCTCTACATTTAGAATCCTTAGTCCAACTCTCGTGCCTAGGGAGCATGCTTGATCCCGCGCTACACCCGCCCGGAAATGGGCCGCATTTGGAGCGATGAAAACCGCTTCCGTACCTGGCTTGCGGTTGAGATCGCCGCAACCGAAACGTTGGCCGAGGCGGGAATGGTCCCAAAAGCCGCGGCCAAAGCCATTCGCGAGCGGGCGGATTTCAAGCTGGAGCGCATCAACCAAATCGAGGCGGAAGTTCGTCATGATGTGATCGCGTTCACCATCGCCGTGGCTGAAATTGTCGGCCCGGAGGCGCGCTGGTTCCACTACGGATTGACTTCCAATGACGTGGTCGATACCGCTCAGGCTCTGCTTATTGGCCAGGCGTCAAAAATCATCACGGAAGATTTGCAAAAACTTTCAGCAGTCCTGGAGCGCCGTGCCTGGGAGTTCAAGGACACCCCGATGGTCGGCCGCACTCACGGCATACATGCTGAGCCGATCACCTTCGGATTCAAGCTGGCCAACTGGTATTCGGAAACGCAGCGCAATATTGCGCGATTTCAGAACGCAGCCGAAGACATGCGTGTCGGCAAGTTCTCTGGAGCAGTGGGCACGTTTGCGCACCTTAGCCCCGAAATTGAAGAGAAGATCTGCGCGCGACTGGGATTGAAAGCAGCTGCGGTTTCGTCACAGGTAATCCAGCGCGATCGTCATGCGTCGTATTTGGCTACGTTGGCGGTTATCGCTTCCACTCTCGACAAAATCGCTACTGAGGTTCGCCATCTTCAGCGCACCGAAGTTCGAGAAGCCGAAGAATACTTCAGCAAAAAGCAAAAAGGCTCGTCGGCGATGCCGCACAAGCGGAATCCAGTTACGAGCGAGCAAATCAGCGGGCTGGCGCGCATAGTGCGCTCGAACGCGCAAGCCGGATTTGAGAACGTTGCGCTCTGGCACGAGCGCGATATTTCCCACTCTTCGGTCGAGCGCGTCATTATTCCCGACTCCACCACTCTGGTTGATTACATGCTCCAGAAGACGGCGAATCTCATCGACACCATGTTCGTTTATCCCGAGCGGATGAAGGCGAATCTGGAGAGCACGGGCGGACTAGTGTTCAGCGGCCAGCTTTTGTTGGATTTAGTTGAACACGGCGTCTCGCGCGAAGATGCCTACCGCATGGTGCAGCGAAATGCCATGCGTGGCTGGAAAGAAGGATTGAATTTTCGAGAGCTCGTACTCGTGGATACGGACATCACAAGCCGCCTCTCCCGCGAGCAGATCAATCAGACCTTCGATTTGAAGCGGCAATTGCGAAACATCCATAAGATTTTTGCGCGCGTGTTTGCACGAACTGAATCCCCGGCCGCGGGCGGGGCCACCCGCGCCGAGTAAGCCTTACGCGCAAATGACTAGGATACCGTGCCCGCCGAAGTCTGCCAGTTCCCACTTCGCCTCACGTCCTCTTCGCCATCGCTCCGTCCACCGACGCCGCTCCCGGTCCCGACAGAACCAACGCAGCGCAGGCTGCTAGCAGCGTCAGAGGATATTCGAATCCTTTCGGATTGAAGAATCCATTCTTGAGGTGAACCACAAGGACGGCCACCATCATGTCGACCGCAATTAGCGCCGCTGCCCAGCGCGTGACGACGCCAAGTACGAGTGCTATGCCGCCCAGGAATTCAACGAGCGTTAGAATCACCGCCGAAACCGCCGGCACGGGAATGCCCATTCCGCCCAGCATCCCAGCGACTCCGTGAAATCCGAATACAAACAGTTTCTGCGCGCCGTGGACAAGAAAAACAATCCCGACCATTACACGTAGAACTGTGAGTCCCCACTGCTGATTTGAACCGTTTGCCATGAGATCTCCTCTCGCTTAACCTGTTCCTCACTCTTGCGATATCAAATAGATGTCGTGATAACGAATATGTCGGGCACAAAATATCAAACGGCCCGTTCGCGCGCCACTTCCAGCAGCTTGATCAGCCTTTTCAGCTTCTGCTCACCTAAATGGCCCAACATTTTCCGGTTGAACTCCTCGACTGGCCGGTCTAGCTCCTTAAGCAATTCGAGCCCTGCGGATGTGATGCGAGCCGTAACCACTCTCCGGTCTTTTTTCTCCCTTGCGCGTTGCACCAGGCCGCGGCGCTCCAGGCGGTCAATCAGCCGGGTGACATCAGGGTCGCGATTAATCATTCTGTCGGCGATCTCGCTGCACGAGCGCCCCTGCTCTTTGGCGCCGCGCAGAATGCGTAACGCGTTGTATTGCGTGGGGGAGACGCCATACGGCTTCAGCAACTCGAAGATGCGCCATTGCAACTGATCCGCTGTGCGCTGAAGCGAAAGCAGCGCCTCCTCTTCCAGGCTGCTGAACGGCTTAACTTGCTTGATTTCGGCCTGGATTCCAGCGGTCACATCTTTAAACATACTCGTTATAACGACTTATGTCAATACGTATACAGTCACTTCCCAGACTTGCCGGGGCGAATCAAGCATCTTTTTCTGTGACTGTCAGCATCCAATGATTTAACTAACCAGTTAATCAAGGGATGAGGAGGAAAGTGGATTATGAAAGGCATTGGGAAGTCTCTTGGGCCCCTTCTTGCGGTACTTGTCCTGAGCGCTGGGCTGCTTGCGCAGGCCAGCAGTGTGGCGCGCTATGACAGCGCAATCCAGACCAAAGTCATTCAAAAGCTTGCGGAGAAGAAGGAGTTCCGCAACCTGAACGCATCTACCGAGGATGGCATTGTCACCCTGAGTGGAACCGTCGAGATTTATCAACAGAAGCTCGATGCGGCTAAGAAAGTCCGCAAAATCGCAGATGTCCAGGGGGTACGGAATCTGATTGAGGTGAGCTCAACCGTGCCGGACGCAGACCTGGCCGCCAAGCTTGGCCGGAAGCTCTACTACGATCGCATCGGCTACGACAACGTCTTCAACTTTGTCGACGTCTCGGTGAAGAATGGTGTGGCCACGCTGAGCGGAGAGACCCGAACTGACGTTGGCCGCGACTCGGCTGTCGATCTGGTCAGCAGAACGCCGGGCGTGAAGGATATCGTGAATAACATTACGGTTGCTCCGGTGTCGAACTTCGATGACCGGATTCGCCTGAGTGCATTGCGCGCCATCTATCGTGATCCGGTGTTGAGCCGTTATGCGATTGACCCAGCGCTGCCGATCCGCATTGTCGTCGACAATGGCAAGCTGACGTTGTACGGCACCGTCATGAACACGATGGACAAGCAAGTCGCCGGCATTCGCGCCAGCCAGGTATTCGGAGCCTTCCAAGTCCAGAACAACCTGGAAGTGGCCAAGCAGTCGTAAGGTGAGCGGTTACAAAAACTAATGGAGGACGGGCGTCTCGCCCGTCTTTCGTCTCTGCTTCACGCCGCCGGAGTGTGCTCAAAAGGCAGTTTCGTGTAACGGGCCTTCTCCGCCTCGATAATTAGCGCAATGCGACCCTCAGGCTTGCGAAACGGAAAAGGTTTCGCAATATATTTGTTGGAGATCGGGTCCATAATCTTGAGCTCCGGATCCTCGCGCCTCTCGACTACCCGGCCTCGGATTTGGGCTTCGCTGTAGGGATTCTCAAAATCGACTATCGACAACGCAACTCGCGGATCGCGGCGCGTGTTTCTTGCTTTGAGCGATGTTTCTCCAGTGCAGACTATTACGCGGTCTCCTTCACGCCCTACCCATACCGGAACCGATTGCGGTGAACCGTCAGGCATCAGAGTGGCTAAATGCGCGAAATTTGGACCATCAAGCAGTTGCTTGATTTCTTTGGACAAAGAAATGGACATGCCTCTCACCTCTTTCTGAATTATGGAAGCCGATTTATTAATGCTGCCACGTACCCCGCTCCAAATCCATTGTCAATATTCACTACGCTCACATTCGACGCGCAGGAATTCATCATCCCAAGCAACGCAGCCAAGCCATTGAATGCCGCGCCGTAACCAACACTCGTCGGCACTGCGATCACCGGAACGCCGATCAGGCCACCTACCACGCTGGGCAGGGCCCCTTCCATCCCGGCACAAACAATGACTACACGGGCGCGGGCGAGAGTTCCGCGATTTGCCAGCAGGCGATGAATTCCTGCGACCCCGACGTCATAGAGACGCTCGACATCATTGCCCATCAACTCAGCCGTCACCCCGGCTTCTTCAGCAACGGGAATGTCGCTAGTTCCCGCAGAAACTACAGCAATCATCCCTTTGCCATATTTGTTTCGGTCACGCCGCAGAACGACTGCACGCGCGGTCTCCCGATATTCCGCCTTTTCGACCTTCTTCTTGACCGCTGCAAACTGTTGCCGGCTAGTTCGTGTCGCGAGAATGTTGCCGCCGCGCTTGGCCAACCTTGAGAAAATCTGCGCAATCTGCGCCGGCGTCTTTCCTTCGCCCAAGATTACTTCCGGCATTCCAGCACGCAGGGCGCGATGATGGTCCACTTTCGCGAAGCCGAGATCTTCGAACGGCAGATGGCGCAGCCTGGCAACGCCTTCATCGGGCGAAACCTTACCTCTTCGAACTTCTTGGAGGATCTTGCGGATGGCGGCAGCGTTCAAGGAGCACCGTAAGAATATTACAGTGTGACGATGCCATCGCGGCAGCTGCTCGATAGGCAAAAGAGCATCACAAAATTTCTCTATTTCAGCCCGGCCCGTGCGGCGCGAGCCTTTCGCGAGCCAGCAAGCTTGCCGGCGAGCTGCAGATAAACCTCTTTTGCCCGCCCGCCTTCGTCCAGCCGAGTCAGGAACAATTTGCGCAATTCACTGCGGCTCTTACGGCCGGCCAGGTAGTTGTCATAGAGCTGGGTACCGAGCATGTGCCCGACTAGCTCAGCACTGGCCTCAAAATCTTCGCGCGTATCTCCGGCATTTACACCTTCGCGGTTCGGATACAGCACTCGCGATCCAAAGTATGCCAACGCATGCTCGACCGCTCGAGCATGGAACCCCGGCGATTTCCTAGCATCTCCTCGCTCCGGCAGGCCCCGGCAAGCATAATGGAGGAAGCGCGTAGCCTCTTCCGCTGCATACGCCATCTGGAAATTACGGACATAGAACGAATTGATCTGCGGGAAATACGCGCAGCCCTGCTCTTCCGCCCGCAGAAAGGCGGAATCAATTTCTGACTCAGTTAAGGCCCTGCGCAAAAGCATTCGCCGCAGCGCAGCGTCCGACTCGCCGCTGTAGATCTCCGGAAGCAGATCCACAAGAAATTTGGGTTGCGTGCCATTATGCGAACAGTAGCGGTTGATATCGAGAAAGCGAATCAGGCTATCGATTAGGTTGTAAATTGTCGGCGCAACGTCAGGGCCGTCTTCGTCACTGCATCCCCAGCGGCTCAGGTGTAAGCGGTAATTCTCATATTTCTCCAGAGGAGTTGAGTTGAAGACGCAGACAACGTCATCTGCCACTCGAACTGCTTCGACGCGATCTCGTTCTTCTCCGATGGCTTGCCAGTACATGGCATCAACGTTCTGAAGGATACTGAGCAATCGTTCGCCCGGAAGTTGCTTTTGCAGGGCACGCGGGAGATGCCCAGGAGCGAGATGCGATTCCCCAAACAGTACCAGGATTGCAGCGTTCGGATGCTGTTTGCGGAGTTCACCGATTTTGTGCGCGGCGTGCCGATCGCGCGCGCCGATCTTGCGCAGGTCTTCACGCGGCATACAGTCGAGGGCATAGATAGCTTCGGCGTGCTCGCGCGCCCCGACCAGCAATTCGTAAAAAGGCGCCCAGTCATAGCCCCAGTCGACATCGAACCGGATTCTGCGCCGCAGTTCTCCCTCGCTTATCTCGCGACGCCACCATTCGTCCAGAACGTGCTGGTCACGAGAGAAGATTGCCTCAATGCCCAGCACTACCGGCCGATCTGCCAGATGTGCCCGTGACTCCAGCAGCGTCGCGGCAAAGCGCTGCGCGGAAGGGAGCGCGTGGTAGTCGCCAATCAGAACTATGTCCGCTGCCGCGACATCCTTGCCTAATTCCTCTCGATCAATCACCGATTGATAAGACCGGAATGCGTTCGTGAAATCCTGAAGATACTTTCGGCGGTTATTATGATCGCTGGCACGAATTTCGCGCTGCACGCCAACCAGCGCGTGCAGCTGTGCTTCGGTACGCCGCGATTGCAAAGTATCGGCCATTCTGTAGCAGCTGCCGTCCTCAGCGGCTGTCTTGAACGCGTCCCGAGCTCGTCTTTACCCTGCTCCGGCAGCTTGACTTGCGCTCCGTGTGCTCCCTATGCTCAATCTCCGGCGCGTACCTCAGTAGGAGCACGAATTGCCCAATCACCCACCGCAAAATTTGACCATCGCCACCACCGGCGCTAGCGGCGCTTTTTTTCTCAAACACTTGCTGCTCACGGTCGACCGCGACGAGCGGATCACCGCCGTCAATTTCATCGCCTCTGACAGCGCCTTGCGCGTCATGGCGGAAGAGCTCGAACTCAAAGGCCGCAGCAAGCTGCTGCCTCAATTGCTGGGCAAGCCTTCCCCCAAGATCAAAGAGCAATCGAATGCCGACATCGGCGCAAACGTTGCCAGTGGTTCGTACCCAGCCAACGCCATGATCGTCATCCCATGCAGCGTCGGAACGCTTGCCCGCATTGCCAACGGAATCGCCTCGCATCTCATCGAACGCGCCGCCGACGTTTGCCTGAAAGAAAAACGTCCGCTCCTGCTTTGTGTGCGCGAGACGCCGCTCAGCAAAATTCACATTCGCAACATGTATCGGGCAGTCGACGCCGGTGCGACCATCTTTCCGCTGATTCCTGCCTACTACTTCCACCCTGCAACTCTCGACCAGATGGCACAGGAATTCGCCAACCGCGTGCTCGCCCACATCGGCCTGCCACAGCCAGACGCGTTCCGGTGGAAAGGGTGAGTTTCACCTCTGAACTTTGGTACTTCGCTGAGGTCAGCCAGTTCTGGGGGGTGAGGTCAGTCTATGGCGCTGGAAGTACGGGAGGCGAGATACCGAGGGAACATGTACCGGTGAGGCGAAATAGCTATCCGAAGATGATCCTGACGGATCGGGTTTTATGCCGCCCCAATGAAAGACAAAATGAATTGTGTAAATCATGTGTCGCCGCAAGGTGAGAAATTCCTCTTTCCGCAAATTAGAAAGTTCCGCTTTTATAAAGCATGGCGGAATCGAGAGAGGGGCTCTGGATGACAGCGAAGGAGCGGGACCGACTGCAGGTCTTGCATGAAGTGAAGAAACGACACATAAACCAGAAACAGGCTGCGGCGGAGTTGGGGCTTAGCGTGCGTTGGGTGCGGGCACTGCTGGTGCGCTGGACCTACGCTAGCGGCCGAGGAGTTGGCCGAGGACTATGGGATGGCGATGAGCCGGGAAACCCTGCGGCAATGGCTGATCGAAGCCAAGCTATGGCGAGTGCGGCGGGCAGGTGTAGAACAAGCCCACGTATGGCGTGCACGGCGGGCGCGTTATGGCGAGCTGGTGCAGTGGGATACCAGTGAACACGACTGGCTGGAAGGACGGGGCGAGAAGCTTTACCTGATCGGGATGATTGATGACGCCACTTCGCAATGGACGGCGCACTTCGTACGCCATGATTCGACGGAGGAGAACCTGCGGCAGCTGCATCGCTATATCGAGCAGCATGGGCGGCCGGTATCGGTTTATACGGATAAGGCCAGCTTATTTCAAATCGCGCCACGGGCCATTCATCATCGGGATGCTCCCCAGGAGCAACTGAGCCAGATCGGGCGCGCACTGAGGGAGCTAAACATCGGTTGGATCGCGGCTCATTCGCCACAAGCTAAGGGACGTATTGAGCGTTCGTTCCAAACCGCCCAGGACCGGCTGGTGAAGGGATTGCGCCGAGTGGGAGCCAAGGACTTAGAAACGGCGAACGTCTATCTAGAACAAGTTTTTATTCCTCTGTGGAACCGGCGCTTTCGTCGCGAGCCGCGGCTGGCGGGCGATGCCCACCGCAAGGTGCCGACAGGAACCAATCTGGATTCCGTGTTGAGCATTCGAGAGAGCCGAACGGTGAGCCCAGATCACACGGTTTGCTGGGAGAGAGTGATCTATCGGGTTGAGCGCGAGCAAATTGCCAGGGGCATGCGCGGAGCCCGCGTGCAGCTAGAGCGACGGCTGGACGGAAGCAGGTGGATGCACTGGCGAAACCGAATCGTGCCACTCCAACGCTGTGAAAGCAGGCCAGGCGTAATCGTCAATCGTCCTCTCAAACCCCGAGCTCTACCGGAGCGATCGGCGCAGGAGAAAGCGCGGGCTCGACAGCGTTTTCTCGATGCGCGCCAGCAATGGAGAGACAGTTACGCCCGTCTTCCCAATCGACCGCTGTGGCAAGCCATGCGAGATTCTTCACAGCGCGCTGGAGCACTTTCATAGCAACTGGGCGAGGGGCAAGGAACTCAACGCCGTCCCTTACCCCTCGCGCACCCCCATCCCGGCTTCAAAAGCGGAACTTTCTACTTTGCTAAGAAGCGGAAGTTTCTACTTTGCGTTGACAATTGTGTAAATCATGTTGACAGAATGCAGGTATGGGTGTGAAATTGTGCCGCTCCGAACGGGTCCCTTCTATCCCCCACCCGAACGACGCTGCTCTAAAGCGTTGCACGGAGTTTACCATCCAGGTGTAAGCGGCGAAATTTTGGGCCCTTTTTGTTGCGTCTTCATAGTTCAGAACAAGCTCGTGTATACGGAGGAGGTCCAATGAATTCCGATCCGGCCACCGGGAAAATCCTGCGCAAACTATCGATTACTTTAGCGTTGCTAATCATTCCAACCCTCGCTTTCAGCCAAACCAACAAGAAGCCGGAGTCGGCGCCCGCGCCTGCCCCACGCAGCGCGCCCGCGGCCAGTGCTCCCCGGCCTTCGGCCAGCGCACAACGGCCGGCAACACCGGCCAATCGCGGTCCCGCTCAGAATGATGCTCGGCGGCCCGCGACCGATAACAACTCAGCTCGAGGACCAAACGCCGCCCGCGGCCCGGCTACTGGCCCGAATGCCGCTGGTGGAACGAACAGCGCGCGTGGAATGAACAACGCACGTAGCGGTAACGGCGCCGGAGCGAATGCAGCTCGTGCCGGCAACAATACGCGCGGGCCCAACAATGCCGCAGCCAATGCGAACCGCGGAATGAACAACACGCGTACAGGCAATGCCACCGCGGCCAATTCTGTCCGCAATGCGAATGCCTCTCGCACAACGGTAGCTAGGCACCCCGCGCCGCCGACAACAACGCGCGAAATCAAGACCCGTTCCGGCGCCAGCGTGAAGGCAAACTACCAGGGCGGCCATGTCCGCTCGATCCAGACGCACAATATGAAAATTGAGCGGAGCGGGCGAGGCCAGCGGCGCATCGAGACTGTGCGGAACGGCCGACGGATAGTGAGCACGGGAGGGCGGCGCGGCTATATGGAGCGTCCCTACATTAATCGCGGAGGCCGCGCGTACGTCCAGCGCACCTATTACGTAGGCGGTCGTAGTTACGTGTACGCCTACCGCACGTATTACTACGGCGGAGCGCCCTATTACGGCTATGCGCCCGCCTACTATTACCAGCCCGTTTACTACGGATGGGCCTACAACCCCTGGCCGCAGCCGGTATATTACCGCTGGGGCTACTACAACGATCCGTGGTATGGCAACTACAACTATTACTATGCGCCCTATCCGGCGTATCCCACCGCTTCCTCGTGGCTCACGGATTACATGATCTCTGAGAATCTCAGAGCTGCCTATGAAGCCAGCCTGGCGGGGAGAGTCGCACCGCTTCAGGCGCCTTTCAATCAATCTGAAGACTTGACCGCTTCCTTGTGGTCATCGGATTTCCTGATTGCCGGGAACCTCGATGCTGCCTACGGAGGCGCTCTTTATATGAGTGCTGCTGGCAAGGGAAATGCGACCGCGTCGCAAGCCCAACTCACCCCCGAGGTAAAGCAGGCGCTTGCTGATGAAGTAAAACAGCAGATAGCCGCCGACAAGACCGCCGCAGAAGGCTCTCAGCAGGCTGCTTCCAAAGGAGACGAGTTGCCCCCGGCCCTCGACCCCAAGCACCGCATTTTTATCGCTTCCAGCAACCTCGATGTCACTACGACTGATGGCACGGAGTGCCAGCTCGGTCAAGGCGATGTTATCGAGCGTGCCAGTGACACCGCCGATGAGGACAACAAAGTCGAGATGATCGTCAAGAGCGCCAAGAGGTGGTGCCTCAGTTTGAAATTTTCAAGGTTGACGGTTTTGTTGCTTGCGCTCTTTTCGCGCCTGGAGGTACATGCGGGTTCTCAGGGATGGCCTATTCCTGAGGTAACCAAAGAGCTTGTCCCTCAGCCAGCCTAGGGCGAGTACAAACACAGCAAGAAAGACAAGTGCTACGCCATCTGATTTCGTCATACCCGTTTCCTGTAAGGCCCACGCTTTCCCGGCTTCGGCATGTAGCTGTCAGCCATCAGCGCGATTTCCTCAAGGCTCCAAACATGATCGGACAAACCAGCGGCCATTGCCGGAGTGATTCTCAGCGTCTTATGGATTCTGGCGAAATTGTAGTAGACCGCATGGATTGCGACCATAGCAATATGGTTTTCGATCTTCTTTGAAAAACCGTTCGTAAGCCGCGTGAATCGCCGCATCCCCATTCTCATTGTCAGATTGTGCCGTTCAACGTAGGACGTACTTATATGCTTCGGATCGGGATCACCGCTGACAACCTTCATGTCAGCGCCGATGCATTGGGCGAGGCTATAACGGCGCATCTCGGCATCGGTCGGTGCGCCGTATATCTTCTGCAATTGTGCGTAGTCAATATCCGCTCCAAACGCATCCTCTACCGCTTCCAGATACGCTTTGTGTCCATCGGTTGTGACCTGTACGCGGCCCTTGATCCGGCGAGCGCAATCTTCCATAAACTCTTTCGCCCATAAGCCATCCCGTCCGCCTACTAAGTAACTGACGCAGAGTTTCGTATCCGCATCCAGTCCCGTCCAGGTCCACGTATCGCCCCAACCCTCTGCCTTCTTTTCTGGCGTAACATTCTTTGCCTTCGCTCCCACAAAGCACCAAATCTCATCGCACTGCAAGCGG
>QIAB01000101.1 GCA_003225455.1 Acidobacteriota bacterium | reverse complement strand
ATCCCACAGGATCAGTTGTGTGTCAAGTGCATAATCTTGAATTTATTCTGCTTGTTCAGAATCACTTACAGAGATTTCGACGTTTTCCCCTCTTGACAAGTTTTTTTAGCGTCTGAAGCTGTGTCAGGAAAACGGAGCAGAAGACCTGCGTCAAGCAAAAATCCGCTGAGCCGGTCGAGAGCGTCGGCAAAGCGCCTTCCGACAGTGCGCCGCCAACATCCCAATACCCCTGCTGCTTCGTCAAACGTGTACTCCTGAAATATGATTCGGGTCAATATCTTGCGGTCGAGTTCATTCAGCTTCTCAAGACAGCGTTCCAGGTCCCGGACAAAAATAACCGCCTCTTCGAAGCTGGTAGCGCGGTATGAGCTTACCCTCGCCCGAAACAGCTCGCGTCCGAGCAGCGAGGGCAGGCGCCCGACCTCCACGGACATCCTTAAATAGCGTCTCAGCAGTCCCTTGGTACGGTCGCGATACAACCACAGTTCAGCCTCTGTATAGGTTCGGGAGAGCGACCGCGATGAGTGGGAGCGTTTCGTAGCCATCCAAATCGATGCCCGCGAGGGGATGAGCATGTACCCGCGTTTGCTGCCCGGTGCAACGGTTCTCATCGACCGCCATTACAACTCGCTCAAGCCCTATCGTAAGGGCGAGTCGAATATGTACGCCGTCAATAAAAATGACTTTTGTACTGTGAGGTATGTCGAAGTCGCAGGCAAGCACCTGGTCCTGCGGCCCCACAACAACGCTTATCCGATCGAGGTCTTGCCCATGCAAGCAGGCAAGAGGGCGCATAATTACTTGATCGGTCGCGTGTGCTATGTGGGGATTGAAACGTGATTTAGAGGTAGCGCCTGGCTCATTGCCAGAATGCCGGATCATGATCTGTGGCTGGCTGGGTTCCGCGACTCCGAGGAGAAACTGCTTGAACTGATGAGCGAAGCCCCACGTGCCTAGCGCCGCAACTACAAGCTTACCCCAACTTCTTCACCAACAACGAGCGGCTGAACGCCGTGGTACGAAGAAGTCTACGCCAATCTCCTGCCTTATCGCGGTTGCGAGCGATGCAAAAAATCGTTTCGAAAATAGCGGAAGCATGAACTGACGGGACTCGATACTCGCGTTCAGTTCAACGATACTTCCGAAAGGCATGCAGAATTTGTGCGCCGCTGACAGCAAAAGTGGCGACCGCGGCAAGAGCCAGGGCTTCCGTCCATTGTGGTGCCTTATGCAGCAAATCGCTGAACAGAGCGGCCAGCGCCAGCAGTGTTCCTGTTAAGTTCAGCCAAACGGGCTGCCGCACCGATGCCACCCCGGCACGCCCACGAAGTCGCAACTGGAACAGAACGGCGGCAAGTCCGATAGCGGCTACGACGACCACTGCGAGTGGACTGAAAAATGCGCTCCGGTTAGTGAAAAGCACTACCACGGCGAGCACTCCGCACAGTAAGCCGGAGGCAATCACGGTCCAGCGGCGACGTTTGGGGGAAACGGGCGTCACAATTTGGGTTTTCTCGATTTATACAGCGGTTTGAGTGGAGATTCAAATGAGTTAAAGACGGGCGAGGACGCCCGTCCTCCATTGCTTGGTTGCAATTACTTGGCGGCGGCTTCCAGAGCGCGACGCGTGATCACCGTGACCAGGTGGCGGCGATATTCCGCGGACGCGTAAACGTCTCCGATAACGTCAATTCCGTCCGCGGCGTGCTCGGCAGCATCGGCAAATGCTCCAATCGGCTTTCCGCGCAATTTACTCTCCATGGCGCTTGCGCGATAGGCGATCTCGGAGACTCCGGTAATTCCTACTGCTGCGCTTTCGATTTTGTTTCCGGATTTCTTCACCCGCACCGCCACGCCGACCACCGCATATCCAGAAGCCGGATGATGAAATTTTTTGTACGTTACGCCTTCGCCTCTAGTCTTCGGCACGCGCACTTCGGTGATGATTTCGTCATTCCGCAGCGCTGTCGAGAACATCCCGTTGAAGAACTTAGTTGCCGGAATGACGCGTTCGCCGGAGTGACTGTGCGCCACAATCTCCGCATCGAGCGCCAGCACCGCAGCGGGATAATCTGCCGCAGGGTGGGCCTGTGCCAGCGAACCGCCGAGCGTTCCGCGATTCCGCACTTGAGTGTCGCCGATTTGAGCCGCCGCCAGCGCGAGAAGAGGGGAAGAGTCAAGTAGATCTTTCGAGCCGGCGACCTCGGCATGTGTTGTCATCGCGCCGATTGCAATCTTGTCGGCGGCCTCGCGAATGTAGCTAAGACCACTGATCCGGCCGAGGTCCACCAGCATCGCAGGTTGCGCCAGGCGCAGCTTCATCGCCGGAAGCAAGCTGTGCCCGCCGGCAAGAACCTTGGCATCATCGTGAGCGGAAAGAAGGTTCAGAGCTTCGTTCAGCGTGCTGGGAGATTCGTAGTTGAAGTTTGCCGGGATCATGCGCGCCTCCTTACTGCTTCTCTTTTTCTAGGAGCTTCTGCGGAAGCCGCGATGGCTGGGATGGCCTTGGCGGTGCGTATGGCGTTCCATACGCGTTCGGGTTTAAGAGGCATTTCGATATGCCTGACTCCAAACGGCGAGAGCGCATCGCAAACCGCGTTTACGATGCACGGAGTAGATGCGATTGTGCCAGCTTCTCCGACTCCCTTCACTCCCATCGGATTCACCGGCGACGGGGTGACTGTGTGATCGAGTGTGAACTCCGGAAGGAGATGAGCTTTGGGAATGGCGTAATCCATCAGAGTACCGGTGACGAGCTGTCCATCATCGTTGTAGACGACTTCTTCCCACAAGGCTTGGCCCAGGCCCTGAGCAATGCCGCCCTGGATTTGGCCAGCAACTAAAAGGGGATTGATGACGTTGCCGCAGTCATCTACCGCAACGTATTTCTCGATCTTTATCTCGCCAGTCTCGATGTCCACTTCAACCGAGCAAACGTGGCATCCAAAGGGGAACGTAAAGTTCGAGGGCTCGAAGAAGTGCGTGGCCTCGAGGCCAGGCTCGAAGCCCACAGGAATATTTCGGGCCGTGTAAGCCGCCAGCACAACCTCACCAAAGGGAATTCTCTTCCCGCTTTTCGCAGTTAGCTGGCCGCGTCCGATGCTGATGTCTGCGGGCTTGGAGCCCAGCAAGTGCGCGGCAAGCGTGGCCAGTTTACTTTTCAGCTTTTGCGTGGCCATGTAAATTGCCGTTCCACCAACTGCGGTGGCGCGGCTGCCGAACGTGCCGATGCCATACGGGACCGCCAGAGTGTCGCCATGAACCACGTTTACATCTTGAGGATCAATTCCAAGTTGATCGGCGACCAGCTGCGCGAATGTCGTTTCTTCACCTTGCCCATGCGGCGAGGCTCCGGTGAGCACCGTGACTTTGCCTGTGGGTTCGATGCGGACGGTACCGCTCTCCCAACCTCCGGCTGGAGTTGCGGCTGATGGTCCGATGGCGCAGATTTCTACATAGGTCGACACGCCTACCCCGTAATACTTGCCCCTTTTCCATCCCTCTTTTTGCCGGCGGCGCAGGCTGTCGTAGCCGGAAAGTTTCAGCGCTTTGGCCAGGCTCTCCTGATATTTCGCTGAGTCGTAGGTCAGTCCTGTAACGGTCGTGTACGGAAACTCTTTTGGCAGAGGAAAATTCTTGCGCCGGAACTCCGCCGGATCCATTCCCATCTCGCGTGCGCCGAGTTCCATGATGCGTTCGACATTGAAAGTGGCTTCGGGGCGACCTGCGCCACGGTAAGCATCGGTGGACATCTTGTTAGTGAAGACGCCAATGATGTCGATCTGAATGGCCGGAATCTTGTAGCAGCCGGCGTGCATGAGCGCAGTGAGCTGAGGAATCAGCGGTGTGAGTAACTGATGATAAGCGCCCATATCGGCGAGCACGCGGGCGCGCATCCCGAGAATGGTGCCGTCTTTCTTCAGCGCAAGCTCCACGTCATTCAGCGCGTCACGGCCGTGAATGGTTGCCATGAAGTTCTCGCGGCGACCTTCATTCCATTTCACAGGCCGCCCGGTTTTCATGGCGAGCCATGGAACCACCCCTTCTTCCCCGTAGACATTCAGCTTGCTGCCGAATCCGCCGCCGACTTCGGGAGCGATCACCCGTACAGCGGTTTCAGGCAAGCCGACCAGCAAGGAAATCTGCGTCTTTAAAAGATGCGGAATTTGCGTCGATGACCAGACAGTCAGCCGATTTTCGCCGGGGAGATATTCTGCCACTACAGCGCGAGGCTCCATTGCAATCGGCGCCAGGCGCTGGTTCATCATGCGTTGCTTAACGATGCGATCGGCCTTCTTGAATCCGGCTTCGACGTCACCGTTCTTCAACTGATGCGTAAAAGCCTGGTTGCTCTTTAATTGCTCGTGTACTAAAGGAGAATCCTTACCGAGGGCCTTCTCCAAGTCGGTGACGGCGGGCAGCGGCTCGTAATCGACCTCCACCAACTCGGCGGCATCACGGGCAATATAAAGATCTTCGGCGACAACTACGGCGACTGGTTCTCCAACGTAGCGTACTCGCCCTTCTGCCAAAACCGGATGCCGGGGAACTTTCAGGTCGGGCATCTGAATCGCACAGGGCACGGGCCCAAGCCCAGTCGTATCTGCGCTGGTATAAACTGCGATCACACCGGGCAGCGCTTTCGCGGCATCGGTGCGAATGGCCTTGATTTCAGCATGGGCGTGGGGCGAGCGCGTGAACGCACAATGCACCATTCCCGCGAGCTTCAGGTCATCTGTGTAGTGGCTGATTCCGCGGATCATACGCGGGTCTTCTTTGCGCTTCATCCGCTTGCCGACCCATGTGCCGTTACCCGCCTTGCCGTTCGTCTTTTTCTGAGGAGTTGGAGATTTTGCTGGAGTAGCCATGGCTTACCTCGCTCCCGCCCGCGCCGCGGTTGGCCGGGACATTTTTTGTGCCGCATTCTTTACCGCAGCCACAATATGTTGATAGCCGGTGCAACGACAGAGATTGCCGTTGATGCCCTCGCGAATCTCACTATCGGACGGGTTGGGATGGTGCTCCAACAGATCATGCGAGCACATGATCATCCCAGGCGTACAGAAGCCGCATTGCAGGCCGTGTTCCTCCCAGAATCCTTCCTGTATGGCGTGCAATTGATCGCCCGACGCCAGGCCTTCCACAGTTGTGATGTTGCGGCCATCGGCCTGAACGGCAAGCACGGTGCAGGATTTCACCGCGCGACCATCGAGCAGCACGGTGCAGGCGCCGCATAGTGATGTTTCGCAGCCGACGTGTGTTCCGGTAAGGCCGGCGTTCTCTCGTAGGAAGTGGACGAGC
The DNA here is from genome assembly GCA_003225455.1 of Acidobacteriota bacterium. Lineage (GTDB taxonomy): Bacteria > Acidobacteriota > Terriglobia > Terriglobales > Acidobacteriaceae > QIAB01. Next base: position 14,555 of record QIAB01000101.1, on the reverse strand, counting down.
AATAGCCGCGGCTCAACCGAGGCGCGGCGCTCCACTCCATTCACAGTAATGGTTACATTTTTCGTCATTGGAATCCCCAAGGCATGAGATTAGGGCAGGAAAGCTTCGAGGTCGCCAACAATAACAAAAGAGGGCAGGGATTTACAAGGTGGAAGGCTCAGCCAGCCGGGGGTCTATCCCGGTGCTAGTTGCGGGCTCCGCCCTCTCGGCCTGCTCGCCTCGGTAAACGCGTGCAATGCCCCGCACAATGCGTCGCCATGGCATTGTTCCGCTCTCGTCCGCAAAGAAGATTTCTCCCGCTCGGCGGCTTCGGTAATACCAGCGCTTCAGGATGGCCAGGTGTTCCATAGTCTCAAGCGCGATTTGGGAACTAGCGGGAATTGGCGCGAGGGCCCCCTGCAAGCGGGACTCCATGGATTGCGATTTGGTGTGTTCGGCTGGCTGAATAGCAAAGGTAACAGGCTCTGCAATCAGGCCACGGTTCACTTGGAACAGAACAACGCATCCCGGTACCGCGCTTCCCTGGATCATGACGCCTGCGAGGCGGTCAATGCGATGCACGATTTCGGACAACTGGCTGAGCACAGGCTTGATCTTGTCGATTCGGGCGTGCAGCGCAGCCGCATTCTCAAAATCCAGATTTGAAGAAGCCTGATCACGCATTGCGGAAATTTCGCGCACCAGAGACCTTCCGCTGCTATCAAAGTAATTTTGCACACGGGCGACTTCGGCGCCGTATTCATCGTCGGTGCAGCCTTTGAAGCAAGGCGCGAGGCACATCTTCATTTCCGAGTAAATGCAGCCGGGGAACGCCGGATCGGGATGGAGATCGTCAACGCAGCGGCGCATCTTGAAGAAATCGAGCGAGTCGCTAGCGAATTTTTCAGCTATGGAACGTGAGGGAAATGGTCCGTAGTAGAGATTTCGGCCGCTAAGCCGTCCCAGGCGGGTTGTGACAGAGGCGCGAGGATATTCGTTTTCGAGGTGAAGCTTTACAAGTGGGGCAAAGCGCAAGCGTAGGCGGTCAGAATAGTTTTTGGGAAGAAGCGAGCGGAGGACCCGGTAAAGCAGGAATCCGGATTCAAAATCCGAGCCAGTCGGAATGTATTCAATCCAGCGGACACGCTCGCGCAGGTTGAGTCTCCTGCTGCCTTCGGTTGGCGATCCGAGAATCCGTTGCGCGCGCCGGCGCAGATTGGCAGTCTTGCTGACGTAGGGCTCGGATTGAGGATCGTCAGCACGCAGGAGGAAGACGGCCGGTGCGGCAGGAATGGCAGAGAAGATCTCGGAATCGTTCGCAGCCACGAACTCAACGCGCTCGGTCAACACAACATCATTCTAGCCGCGAAATCTATGAGCTTCCCGTTTTCGACTGACCAGGATCAGACATTAGGTCTTCCGGCCAATAGTAAGGCGCGTCAAATGCGTAATCCAAAGCCATGCTTCCGCGACACTAGAAACGCAGCTGAGCGAGATATTGGTAGCTCGTCTTTATGCTTTCAAACGGCGACTTGGGATTGTCATGCTCGACGAAGTAATGCTTGATGCCGGCTTTGTCAGATTGCGCGAAGATGCGCTTCCAATCGATCACGCCGCTGCCGACTTCCGTCATTTCCTTCATCGAGTCCCCAAAATCTTGCTTACCTCCTGCTGTTATCGGGGGGATACTCGTCAGGTCCTTCACGTGCACGAGCGGAAACCGTCCAGGATATTGATCAAAATATTTCACCGGATCCTGGCCGCCGAGCATGGTCCAGCACAAGTCCATTTCCATCTTTACTAGATTCGGATCGCTTTCTTCGAGCAGAATGTCATAGGGCAGCTTTCCATTCACCGGGATGTATTCAAACCAGTGATTGTGATAAGCAAACTGCATTCCCGCTTCCTTGCTGGCTTTTCCTGCTCGGTTGAATGTTGCTGCGGCGCGCTTGAACCCATCAGGCTGCTTGCGAACCTCGTCATCAATCCAGGGGTTCACAATGTATTGATTTCCGATTATTTTGCTGGCCTCAATTACTTTGGGAAAATTCTGCTCGCTTAGAGACGTGTAATCTACGTGCGTGGAGGGCGCACTCAAGCCATGGCGATCGAGTGCGGCGCGCATTTCTTGCGGCGAGCGATCAAAGTACGAGATCTTTCCATCCTTCATCTTGAATCCGGCAAGCTCGACTTCCTTGTAGCCGATGGATGCGACCTTGGCGAGTGATCCTTCAAAATCTTTCGCGATCTCCGAGCGCACCGTATAGAGCTGCAAACCGATTTTGTCGATCTTGTGAGTATCAGCAGCCCAGCCAAAGCGGCGGGTCAGCAAGGTCGCGGCCGTCATGGTTCCCAAAAAGCTTCGCCGATCCATTTATAGTTCCCCTCGCTTCATTTGATCGACAGCAAAATCGCAAGCTCGCGCGGTTAGCGCCATATAGGTAAGAGAAGGATTGACGCATGCGGAAGAAGTCATGCATGCGCCATCAGTGATGAACAGATTCTTCACGTCGTGCGCCTGATTGTGCGCATTCAGCACTGAAGTCTTAGGGTCGCGGCCCATTCGCGCCGTCCCCATTTCGTGAATCGTAAGTCCCGGCGCGTTGTCTTCCAGGAATGGCTCGATCTGCTTTGCGCCTGCTGCGGACAACATCTCTGAAGCAGTGAGAGTCATGTCTTTGAGAAGAGCCCGTTCGTTTTCCCTCCACGCACAATGAATTTTCAACGCCGGGACTCCCCAAGCATCAACTCTTTGCGTATCTAACTCAATGTAATTTTCGTGATTCGGCAAGCACTCGCCGAAACCGTAAAAAGTGAACATCCAGGGACCGGGCCGGCTCAGGGTATGCTTGAAATCTGCTCCGAAACCGGTCATCCACGCGCCTCGCTGCCAGTTCTGCCGCACTCCGTCGCCCTGGAATCCATATCCACGGACAAATCCCGGATGCTTCTCTTTCACGTTGCGGAAGCGGGGCACGTAAATGCCATTAGGCCGATGTCCGAGAGTAATCTTATCTTCATTCCCGGGGATAAGGCCTGTCGCGCCGCCGCCCATACAATGATCCATTAAATTGCGTCCGAGTTCGCCGCTGGAATTGGCAAGGCCATTGGAGAATTCCGTGGTCGACGAGTTCAGCAGGATGCGAGCCGATTCCAAAGCCGAAGCGCAGAGAAACAAAATTCGGCCACGAAACTCGAGAGCCTCGCGCGTTTGTCCATCGATCACGCGAACGCCGGTTGCTTTTCGAGTACTGCGATCAAAAATCACACTGTGCACTATGCTATGTGGACGGATTGTAATTTTTCCCGTTGCTTGCGCAGCTGGGAGCGTTGAATTCAGGCTGCGCTGCTGAAGTAAGAGCGCGTAATGCAGCCGCGCGAGCATGGTCCGCAGTAATGGCAGGCAGCGCGGCCGCGATGGCGCTTAGTCAGAACCGCCGCGCGTCCGATGGTCATTTTGCGCTCGCCGGGGAAGCTCTTCGCGATGGCATCCTTTACCACAACCTCGGCACACGTCATCTCCATTGGCGGCAGAAATTTTCCATCGGGAAGTTGCGGCAGTCCTTCCGCTTGCCCGGTGACTCCGATGAAATCCTCCACGTAGTCGTACCACGGCGCAATGTCCTGATAACGAATCGGCCAGTCAATGGCGATCCCTTCGCGCTGGTTCGCCTCGAAATCCAAATCGCTCCAGCGATACGACTGCCTGCCCCACATGATTGATCGTCCCCCCACGTGGCGGCCGCGAATCCACAAGAATGGTTTATCCGGATCGGTCGTATAGGGATTCTCGCGATCATTGACAAAGAACTTGCAATTCCACTCGTCCACTCCGCTGCAGGTCTGCTGAATCGGCTGATCTTCATCGAACCGCTTGCGGTCGCCCAGTCCCCTGAATCGTTTCTCCCAGGCAGGAACGTGCTCCACGTACTCGCTGTCGGGATTAATTGGGCGGCCAGCTTCGAGCACTAGCGTTTCCAGGCCCTTCTCACTTAGTTCCTTCGCGGCCCAGCCTCCGGTAATGCCAGAGCCAACGACAATCGCGTCGTAAACCTTGGTCGGCATCGCTATGTCGCCTCCTCTTCAATCGACGCGCATCCGGCATGCCTGGGCGGAATAATGTGTTCGTGCCGTTCCTGCTCAAATCCTGCCTGCGAGGTGTAATAGCCAACCAAAGTAAGGCGCTTCATCATGTAGAAGAATTGTTTTTCTGTCGGAGCAAATCTTCCTTCGCGGTGCAAGTCGAGCGGCTGGCGTATTCCCGCCAATTCTTCGTCAAGGCTGCTCACAATCTGGAGTTGCTGTTTTTCTGAGCCGTCAACGAAATCTTTTCCGAATACATCGCGGCTGCGAACGTCGACGTCTGCCAGACCTGCTAGAAAACGCTGCCTCTCATCATCGTCGTACCATTCCGTGAGAATGAGATCGATGAACTCGTTCACGCGCACGGCTTTTGCTCCCGGAGTGTCAGTCTGGGGAATGATGAGTTCGCTGATTGCCGTCACCATCGCGTTCTGGTGCGGATTCAGAGTCTTCAGCGCGGGAGCTGCGGCCAGTTGCTCGTGGACCTCGCGAAAAAGCGAGAATGCGTCGCGAGAGAGGACAGGGAGAGCGGCAGCCGCAGCTAGCAGCCTGAGGGCTTCACGCCGTTGCATGTTTTGCTCCTGACGTGCATGGCTTGCCAGCTTACTTCACGGCAGAAATGTGGTCAATGTTACAGGCGAGTTCGTTAGTGGGTCAATTTGAGGTGACGATGAAAACCTCGGGGGGACATGAAAGACATATTTGCGTTCTTTGCGAGTCCTTTGTGAACTTTGCGGTTAAAGCTCTTAACCGCAAAGGCCGCGGAGCATACGCCAAGGGCGCAAAGTAACCCACTACCGCGAGCTCATTGCCAACTCGCGCGCGGACCGTAGCGCGGCAACCGGATCGCCCATCGGTTCGAATTCCATCGCAGCATAGCCGTCGTACCTGAGTTCCGCTAATTTACGAAAGATGTTCGCATAGTTGATTTCACCGGTCCCGGGTTCGTGCCGTCCGGGAACGTCGGCGATGTGAACCAGGCCAACCAGATCAATACTCTTCTCTAACTTTTCGATCAAGTTTCCTTCAGCAATTTGCTCATGGTGTCGTACAGAAACTTCACGTGCGGATGGTCAACCTTGCGAATGATGTCAAAGCCCTCAGCCACTGAAGTCAGGTAGTAGTTGGGATTTTCTTCCTGATCGATGTTCTCAAGCAGCAGCCTGATGTTTTGTTTTGCCGCGACGTCTGCCCCGCGCTTGAGCGCTTCAATGCACGCCTGATGATGGGCATCTCGCGAGACTCCTTCAACACGATTCCCGGAGAGCACGATAATGGCAGGGCACTCAAGTTTCTCGGCAATTTGCAGGAAATTTCTCAGATCGGCGACGAATTTGTCCCGGCCACTGGGATCGGCGATCCCCGTCCACACGCCCGCCGTAGCATCAAACGTAATTCCGAGCGAGCGTTTCTTCGCGTTGGCGCGCTGAAAATCTGCGGTTGACCAATTTTCGAATTCCTTAACAAGCTCAACCGCATGGTAGCCAGCTTCGGCTACTTTCTCCAGCCGCTGCTCGAACGGGAGATTCTGATATACCGTCCAAAGCATTACGGAGAGCTTGAGAGGTCTGGAGCCAGTCTGAGGAGANNNNCGCGCCCAGGGTGGCAGCGGCGACAGTTCGCGCAAATTCGCGGCGATTCATCGTGGCTAGCCTTTCCCTAGCAGCTCACTGCGAACGTTCTTCAGAACGTAGAGCGCGCGTTCCACTCCCACTTCGCCCGAAAGAATTGGGTCTTCATTCTCCACGCTGAACATTCCTTGATATCCAACCTCCATATACTCCCGCATGATCTCTTTCCAGGTTCCCGCACTGTGACCGTAGCCAACAGCGCGGAAGGTTTCCGAAGCCAGCGGCAGATCCTTAGTTTCAAACGCGAAATTGAGCACCCCGTAACGGTCGACATTCTCTTTGTAAAAAGTCGTGTCCTTCATGTGGGCATGAAAAATAGCGTCCTGCTTCCCCAGCATGTGAATCACTTCAACGGCATCGCATTGCTGCCAGAAAAGATGGCTGAGATCGCAATTTGCCCCAATCTCCTCGCCCACAGCTTCGCGAAGCTTCAGCAGCGTCCTGGGGTTGTAGACGACAAAGTTGGGATGCATCTCCAACGCGATTTTGTGAATACCATGTTCACGGGCGAACTTCGCCGCCTGCTTCCAATGAGGAATGACTTTCTCATTCCACTGCCAATCCTGCATCTGCGCATATTCAGGAGGCCACCGATATGTGACCCAATTCGGCATTGTGTCGGTTGGACTGCCGCCCGGGCACCCCGAAAATCCCACGATTACACCAACTCCCAGGCGCTCTGCCAGAAGCACGGTTCGTTGAAAAGTCTGCCGATCCCGCTCAGCGATTTTCGCATCGGGATGAACCGGATTCCCGTGGCAGCTTAGGGTCATTACTCGAATATTGCGGTCCTCAAACTTCTTGTTCCACGCCCGCAGCTTGGCCGGATCGGCCAAGAGCTCTTCCACCGGACAGTGTTTCGATCCGGGGTAGCCGCCGGTCCCGATTTCGACGGCTTCCACCCCCCAGCCGGCAAACTTTTCAATCATCTGATCGAGCGGCATGTCAGGAAACGCCGGATCGAAGACTCCGATGGGAACCTTCCGCGCGGCGCCTGGAGCCAATGGGCGCGAACCGGACTCCTGCTCGGATTCGGCGCCAAACGCTGATGGCTTTCCAGCCGCGGCCGCGGCAATCAACCCTCCCGATGCCGCCAGAAAGCTTCTACGGCTGCGAGAAGCGATCACAAAGCCTCGATCCATGTATTGCCTCCTGCAATTGAATCTTCGTGAGCCCCAAGACGCAGCATTATACGCACCCTGTGAGTGAAACAAACAGCCTTCCGCCCGCCGCCAATCATCCCTGGAGATTAGGCTTCGAACAAAGAAATGCGCGCAACTTTTCAGGAGCAGCATGAACCACAACCAGGGGACATTTCTATTGTGGTATGACAAACGGGCTAGAGCGGCCCTTGACGAACCCCGCCCTCGCTTCGTATCATGAAACTCAAGTCCGCTCTTCGGAGCTGACCTTGGATTTCATGCAGAGTGGCTGAGGGACGAGCCCTGAGACGCCACGGCAACCGGACCGGGATCATCTATCCTGGCCGCCAGGTGCCAACTCTCTCCCGGATGCGGGGAACATGAGATTCGGGGTGCGCAGCATTTTCTGCATCTCGTTCCTCTTTTTCCACTCCGGGAAAAAGAGGATTTCGCTTTTCAGGGCCAATTTTGACTCGCTTCGCGAGCTTTGCGTGTCTTTGCGACCTGGGCGTTAAGGCTTCTAAAGATTTTGACCGCAGAGTACGCAAAGGTTGCGCAAAGGACAGCAAAAATACACGTCCCAGCCCCTCAGATCGGAAGGTTATGCACTACGAATTGCGGTGTCGCGAATGCGGAAAGAGTTGGGGAAACCAGCCCCGCTCCATCTGTGATGATTGTTTCTCTCCACTTGAAGTCAGCTATGATTACGATGCTCTCCGCTGGCAAGTGACGCGCGATCAAATCGCCCAGGGCCCTCCCAGCATGTGGCGCTATTCCGGCCTGCTGCCGCTGCCGGAGAATTTTCAGCCCTCCCTGCCCACCGGATTCACGCCGCTCTTCCGAGCTCCACGTTTGGCGGAGCAATTCGGGGCCAAGAACCTGTACATCAAGAACGACGCCGTCTGCCTACCGACTTTGAGCTTTAAGGACCGCGTTGTCGCGGTCGCGTTGGCGCAGGCCCGCGAGTTCGGATTCGAAGTCGTCTCCTGCTCATCGACGGGCAATTTGGCGAATTCTGTGGCAGCGCAAGCCGCTCGCGACGGATTCCGCTCCTGGATTTTCATCCCCGCCGATCTCGAACCGGCGAAGATCATCGGCACGCAAGTATTCGGCGCGAGACTGGTGCGCATTGCCGGCAGCTACGATCAGGTAAATCGACTCTGCTCACAAATTGCCGACGAACATCAGTGGGGATTCGTGAATGTGAATCTCCGTCCCTATTACGCGGAAGGCTCGAAGACCGTGGGCTTCGAAATTGCCGAGCAGCTCGGCTGGGAGCTTCCAGACAACGTAGTGGTCCCAATGGCCGGCGGCTCGCTGATCACGAAAATCAAGAAAGCCTTCGATGAGTTGATCGCGCTGGGTCTGGTTGATCCCAAACCTGTTCGCTTCTTCGGAGCGCAGGCAACAGGCTGCTCGCCGATTTCGAGCGCGGTGAAGGCGGGCAACGCAGAAATCGACCCGCAGAAGCCCGCAACCATCGCACGTTCGCTTGCCATCGGCAACCCAGCCGACGGGCACTATGCCATCAAGACCATCAAAGCCAACGGCGGATGGGCAGAGGACGTTTCCGATCCCGAAATCGTCGAATCCATCCAACTCCTGGCGGAAACCGAAGGTATTTTCACCGAAACCGCCGGCGGCGTGACTGTGGGATGCACACGTAAGCTCTATCGCCAGGATCGCATCTTGCCAGACGAAACTACTGTCATCTGTATTACTGGCAATGGGCTCAAAACAACGGACGCGCTCACCGGCAAATACGAAGCCGAAGAGCCCATTCCGCCTAAAATTAGCGAATTCGACAAATATCTTGAACGAACCTTAGATATCGATCTCCCCGAAACCGTGGAGGCCTAATATGACCATCACTGTGCAAATTCCGACAGCGTTGCGCCGATTGACGTCGGGCAGCGCTTGCGTCACCTGTGCGGCGGCGAATCTTAACGAACTCTTCTCAGCCCTCGATCAGCAGTTCCCCGATCTCAGGCCCCATCTTCGTGACGAATCCGGCCAGATACGGCGCTTCCTGAACGTATATGTCAACGAAGAAGACATCCGTTTCCTGGGTGGGGGTGCTTACGCATTTCAGGAAGGAGATGAAGTCCTGCTGGTGCCTTCAATTGCTGGTGGTTTAAGCTGAGGCAGAACGTAGCTTGAGGGATGCGCAGCCTATTTTTCCAGAAATTCCGCCCAGCCGCCGGTCTTTCCGAAATACACGCGCAAGCTGCAGTGCTTCGGCCCCATGCGGCCAAACGCAAGCGAGTTGCCCCATCTCCATTGCAGCTCGCGCTATGTCCTGGCGCTCATCATATCTGCTGCCTGCGCTGACGTTCTTGTTTACCACCAGGGTCCACCGATCCCTTTGCGGAATCAGATACAAGCTGAAAGCCCCGGCCGGAATCTGTGACTTCTCCAGCGTAAGCGCGGCAGGCGTAAACAGCACGATAGGCGAGCCGCCCGGCGCCCAAACTTTGCCGTTCTGAATTTTCTCTTTATTAGTCTCGACTGGGATGTAGCGCACGCTGATTTCGGTTCCATCTTCGAAGGTGCAGGTTGTAGTAGCGGCTTCCTGCTTCGTATCCTGTGCCAACCCCGCAGTCGCCAGCATCCCCTGATACAGCAAAACTGCGCACAGAATGCGCATGAGCATTTTGCAGATTCCCCTCGCCGCAGAGTGTAACGCGATGCAGGGAGGCGCGGAAGAGATTTGCCTTAGCAGCGAGCTTAGAACATCAACGGCGCGGGTCAAATTTCACGTTAAGACGAACGCTGGTCTCTGCATCCGCGGGAGCGTATTTCCATTGTTTAACCGCTTTGGCCGCGCACTCGGCCAACACCGGATTTCCGCCGGTGACGGAAACCGTTTGCACCGTGCCACGCGACGAAATCATCACGTCCAGTCGAACTGTGCCGCCAATGTAGGCGCGTTTCAACTCCGCTGGATATTGAGGTTCTACCTTGTAGACGAGCTTTCTGGGATTTTTTTCGGCGCTCTCACTTTCAGCCTTTTGTCCCGACATCCTCGGCGCTAGAGAGATAGCTATCGCCAGGCAGAACGCCACCCGGCAACCGAATACCTTGTAGGAATGCATGCGCGGAGTGCAACGAAAGAATTCAGCCCGGATTAAACGCTAGCGTGTGCTGCGCCATTCCACCAAGTTACGAATGGACCGTGATGCGCAGAAAACTGAGGAGAGCGGCCACTGGAGCCGCTCCCGGCCCCCATTCGGCCTTGATCTTCGGTGACGTTCTTTTCTTCACCCGAGGTTGCTACCGTGAACGGTCAGGTGGTGAAAGGAAGCCTGGCTCGGCTATACGTAAGTCCTCATCCAAACTGAAGATTCTATACAGCGAAGGCGATGTTGAAGTCCTTGCATCGCAAGCAGTTGCCATGCAAAAAGCAGGCCACGAAGTAATTCAGGCTGAAGGCCGTAAAGCGGTGGAGGAAGCCCTCCGCCGCGAGTCCTTCGATCTGGTCGTCCTCGGACCTACCCTCACCAAGAACGATCGCCATCATTTGCCCTACATGGTAAAGAAGACCCAAAACGGGACGCGTGTCCTCGTCATGCATACTGACGGCGAGCGCCACCCATACGTTGACGCCAACTTGGACACCGGAAGCCGTTTCGAAACACTGCTCGAAAGGATTGCTGCTCTGCAGAGCTCCAGCGTGGTCTTAGCGAAGTAGCTGCTTGGGACTGAGGCGTAAGGCGTTCTAGAGGCGGGCCCCTGTTTACCAACTGAATTCCCGGAACACTGATTGGCAAGCGTCGCGATAGTAAACAGGTGGGCCGCAGAGCGCGAATCTAACCATCTTGACTTAACGCGAACCAGACGCTGACCTATCTAGTGGGACATCCGGTCATAATCCTTCCGCGGTTTCCCTTCGCGCACTCTGCCCTCAAAGATTTTCCTCCGCCAGCGGCAATGCTCAACAATAATGTCCGTTAGGATTTCGCCACATAGGACCAGCAAGATGTTGGACCATGCCGTACTCCAGTCCGTAGGCAAGCAACTCCTGAGCGGCACGAAAATCGAGGTTGAAGGCAAGATCAGCCGCGTCACGCGCACTAGTTCTCAACGTCTGCGAACCGCGGCGTTCGAGTTGAACGGCCGACAGTTCCAGGCCATTGAGCAAAACGCCGCCAAGCCCAGTCGATGGGGACAGCTCGCCTGCGAAGGCCACCAAGTTGTCCAGTTCAAAGACGTGCGGACGAACAAATTCGTGGCGGTCTCTGTGGATGGAGAGATCACGGAATATAGTCAGCCCTAGTGATTTCTCTCAGGCAGATAGCTGTCGTAACATCGCCATTTCACGAATGATTTGGTCATTCGTGTAATCAGCCGAAACCAGCGTATGAACCTGGTTCTCCAGCCCGGAATGTATATACTCTGTGCTGAAAGTCTTGCGGCGAGGTGCTTCCGTGGCCTGGTCCCCTGAAGATCGCAGCAAATTCCTTCGCGCCCTGAATGAGACTGAGAGCAGGCTGCTCGTCTTTTACAAATATCTGCTCTATTTTCTGATCGTCGCAGTCTCAGCGGTGGCAGTTCTCTTTTATCACTCTGTCACCAAAGATGCATTCCGCGACTTCCTTCGAGCGTACGGCGGGATTATTTATTTCATCTTCCTTCTCTGGGCTGTGGGACAGCTATTCATGATCCGCAACAGGCAAGCGCGAGCAGCTTCGGGGTGGAACGCTCCCTCGCCAGGAGGGCCGAAGATCGCGATGGATTTCTCCAAAGACCCAGACACGGGAGCGCGACGGTTTTCCTTTCAGCTCCGCTCGGCACCAGAAGCCACCGCGGAGCCCCCGAAAACGATGCGTTTTGGTTTCTCCGCGAGTTCAGTTGCAGATGAGGATAAGCTCGATGATGCGGCGGTCGCTCAAGCAGAAGCGTACGTCGGCGCGGGATCCAGCCTCGATATGGTGTGCCGCATGCTTAACCTGCGTTACAAAGACTGGAGTTCTCCCCAACAGCAGGTTTATAGAGCCTACGTTCGGGGCGAAATTGAATTGCGAAAGACTTCTGCGTCCCAGGCCAACGAAGCGCTCACTTCGGCACCCAGTGAGATTCTGGCCCAAAACGTTGCGTCTTCGCCGACGCCCGTAGGGGAGTTCGAAGGGTCCAGAGCTCGGCAACCGTCGCGGCTAGGCCAGTTTATGATCTTCTTTTTCTTTTTTGTCATCCTGGCCGGGGCTTTTCTGACCGCGCTGTTCTTCTACCAACGCGTGAGGTAAAGCGTTCCAGTTGCTGCCTGCTAGTATCGCGTCCCAAGACTTCGCGCCATAAGTTAGAAACGATTTGAAAGGGCGCGTCTTCAGGCGCGCCGTAAGTTCCGCCAGAGGAATGAGGGCTTTAGCCGCTGAGGTGAGGTCGCGGCAGGTCATAATTGGCCTTGGAACTTATACCGCGAAATTGGGGCACGCCATGCTAGAGCGGCGTTGTTTTTTTCATAACCAATCCTGATGCTGCCAATAAATAGTTTGAATTTCCCTGCGGACGTTCTCAACCCGTAGATTGTCAGTGCTGGTACTTTCTCATGCGCAAGTGCCTGGTCACCTGCTTTGCGATCTTTCTCCTGCTATTTGTCGCCCTCTCCTTAAGCGCCCAAACCTCGAAGGCTGACAGCGATCGCATCGCTAAACTCGAACAACAAGTCGCGGACGCCAAAGGCTCCGCCGACAATAGCTGGATGCTGACCAGTTCCGGGCTGGTTCTTATGATGACCGGCCCCGGTCTCGCTCTGTTTTACGGCGGCCTGGTGCGCAAGAAGAACGTGCTCGCCACCATGATGCAAAGCTTTGCCATGATGGCCCTGATCACGGTGTTATGGGCGCTGTTCGGCTACAGTCTTTCGTTCGGCGCCGGCAATGGTTTCGTCGGCGACTTCCATCATCTTTTCCTGAACGGAGTAGGATCTCAGCCCGATCCCGATTATTCGCCGACAATTCCACAACAGACTTTCATGGTGTACCAGCTCATGTTCGCTATCATCACGCCTGCGTTGATCACGGGCGCATTCGCCGAGCGTATGAAGTTCAGCGCGATGGTCATCTTTATGGTGTTGTGGTCTGTCGTGGTCTACGACCCCATGGCGCACATGGTCTGGGGCAAAGGTGGTTTGCTGAATGCCGCTCTGGGCGGGCGATTCCCCACACTTGATTTCGCAGGCGGCACGGTTGTGCATGTTACTTCGGGGGTGTCTGCGCTCGTGTGCGCAATCTACCTAGGGCGCCGCTTGGGATATCCACGCGAGGCTATGCTGCCGCACAGCGTCGTGCTCAGTTTTGTGGGAGCATGCCTCCTTTGGGTCGGTTGGTTCGGCTTCAATGCCGGAAGCGCATTGGCTGCGGGTAGTCTCGCAACCAGCGCATTTGTAGCTACGCATTTTGCGGCTGCAGCAGCCGTGGTTGGATGGGCGGGTGCTGAGTGGGTGCGCAACGGAAAACCGAGCGCGCTCGGCGCAATCTCCGGCGCTGTGGCTGGCCTGGTTGCCATCACCCCCGCAGCCGGCTTTGTAAATCCGATGGCCGCTTTGTTCATCGGACTCGCCGCCGGAGTCTTCTGCTATCTGATGGTCGCGAAGGTAAAGGCACGGCTTGGCTACGACGATTCTCTGGATGCCTTCGGCGTTCACGGCGCCGGCGGTACACTTGGCGCACTGCTCACGGGAGTGTTTGCTTCGAGCGCAGTGAATCCCATTTTCAAAGATGCGCAGCGCAACGTGCTTGCTTCGGGCCTGATCGAGGGCAATACTCATCAACTGCTGAACCAGTTCGTTGGCGTTGCGATCGCCTGGGCTCTCGCCGGGGTTGGAACACTAATCATTCTGAAGATCGTAGACGCCACTGTCGGCCTGCGAGTCTCCGAGGAGCACGAGATCCAGGGACTCGATCTCTCACAGCATGGTGAGGAAGGATATTATTGGGAAGTTTCAACCTAGAAGCTTTCTTCGTGTACGTTAGTGCCCTTCGTGGTTTGCGCTTGTACGCGAGAAGGGCGCACAGGAACTGAGTGAGAATGACCAAGATCGAAGCCGTAATTCAAACCTCGAAACTGGAAGCCGTAAAAATGGCCCTCCACGAAATCGGAGTGGAGGGTATGACCGTCTTCGAGGCGCGCGGCCACGGCCGCCAGAAGGGACATACCGAGGTTTATCGCGGCCGTGAATACACCGTCGATCTCATCCCTAAAATCAAGCTCGAATTGGTCGTGGCTGACGACCTGACGGAAAAAGTTGTGCAAGCCATCACCAGCGCCGCCCGCACCGGAAAAATCGGCGACGGAAAGATTTTTCTTTCGCGCATCGATCAAGCTATCCGCATCCGCAACGACGAGCGCGGCGAACGTGCTCTGTAGTAGCGATAGAATCTCCACGTTAACATTCGGACCCCGCAACCGCTATGGGATCCAGAGGATCCCAGTTAAGTTACGGTGTCACCGTCAGTTTCACCATGTTTGATTTCACCCTTCCTTGCTGCGAGTGAATGGACGGGTGGCCCTCGATAAGAACGAAGGCGTTGTCAAGGCATAATTTTCCTAGGCGGTGCGAAGCACCGCTGAATTTGCCAGAGAGAAGCGAGGAACAAGACTCTGGAAATTTCACGCGAATCACTTTGCGGTGAAAACTCAGCGTTCCACCAACCATCGATTCGGCCACAACTGCGACCATGATTCTTCTATGCGAACATCCCGTCTTTACAGGATGCGAGAG
>QIAB01000179.1:4663-5921 GCA_003225455.1 Acidobacteriota bacterium | reverse complement strand
CTGCCAACGATAGAAGCTCTGGCGGCTGATGCCAAAGTGCCGGCAGGTGAGGGCCACGTTCTGGCAGCGGCGATAGTAGTCCATCCAATCCAAGCGGGCGCGGGCCTCGCGGCTCAGCTCCTTCCCTGTGCGCGCCAGCTGGCGCGCACAGGGAAGCTCTCCATCATGAACTTGCATTTCGACACTCTACCGAGTGTCAACAATCATTCTGAACGGGAACAGGGGAAATGGAAATGGAAATGGAAAACCCCACTTTTTGTTTCCCTCCTGCTATTCTGATAGATAAATCGTGTCTATTCGATTCCAGCCAATGCCGCTCCTTCGTCGGGCCGGAGAACATGAAAAGGCCACCAGAGTGGCTGCTTTGAACACCGAGTTCCTTGTTTTCTAATCCAGCGAAACGCCGAACTTCTCACGGAGTACAGCTTTGACGCGCTTGAGATCTTCCGTCATGAAAACAAACTCATCCTCGATGTCAGTGAGCCGCTTCAGAAACTTGTCAAGCGTGGTGGTGAGTTGGTCGAGCCGGGTCAGGAAGCGCTCGTCGAGTTTGTCAATGCGCTTTTCAATGGCGCTGAAGCGTTGCTACCCTCGGTTGGCTGCTGTCGAATGCCAGTTGGCGGGCCCCAAGCCGCGACTCCTTTGGATGAGCGGTGGGTACGCCTCTATAGCCCTTTTCACGATCAGAGCTCAAAGGCTGGTCGCTAAGAATCTCTTAGTTATTCGTGGGCGCCGCAGGCGTCGGCGAGCAGCATAGGCTGCGACCTTCAGGCGATTTCCACATAGCTGCATGCTGCACCAGCGTCGCGTCCCCTTCTTGCTGGTGTCGAAAAAGTGCAGTACACATTGGTCGCACTTGCGGACCCGGTTGTGATCAACCTGGGCGAACAGCAGCGCGACGTTGTGTGCCAGCGGAGCAAGTAAATCCTCCGGTTGCTGCGGCTCGAAATAGAGTTCGGTCGAGGGCATTTTCCCACTTGCTTTCAGCCGGGTTCGCATGGGGCGTTCGGCCATCAGCCGATTCAGTTCGTCTACCGTCGAACTATGAACGGCGGCACCGTTTTCCCAAGGCAGGATCTCCCTCCTCAGTTTTTCCCTCAGTTCCCGAATGGCTTCCACAGTCCGTTTGGCACGGGCCGATTCTCCCCATCGTTGCTGAAGCTCCGCAGCTATGCGGGAATTGAGCAGATCAGCTGCCTGAAACCAGCGTAAAAGGGCGCTGAAATCCGGGAGCAGTTCCATCGATTCACCGCTCTGG
>QIAB01000179.1:596-4609 GCA_003225455.1 Acidobacteriota bacterium | reverse complement strand
TAGAAAGAGGAATCCGTTTTTCCAATCCGAGCGCGGGGTCATCATGGCCTTCCTCACGAGTTAGCCTCTTCCGAAATTATAACACCAATAATGAAACATATTATCGGTTAGCACATCTGATCGTGTGTAGGACAGCCATGGATGCAAACGCTACCCGAGGCAGTCCTGGCCAACCGGCCAAATCTTTAGAGGAGGTTCTCATGATCAAGTATCAGCACGCTACCGTCGACGGCCACAAGATCTTTTACCGTGAGGCCGGCTCGAAAACCGCACCTGCCATTCTTTTGCTGCATGGCTTTCCTACCTCGTCACACATGTTTCGCAACCTTATTCCTGAATTAGCGGACCGCTATCACGTGGTTGCGCCGGATTTGCCGGGCTTCGGCTTCTCCGATGCGCCTGATCGCAAGCAGTTCCGCTACACCTTCGAGAATCTTGCCAGGGCGATAGACAACTTCACCCAGACCATCGGCTTGGAACGCTTTGCCATTTACGTCTTCGATTACGGCGCACCGGTCGGACTTCGGCTCGCCCTAGCACATCCGGAGCGAATCACGGCCATCATCTCGCAAAACGGCAATGCCTATGAAGAGGGATTGAGCGAAGGCTGGAATCCCATCCAGAAATACTGGAAGCAACCCAACGCCGAGAATCGTGCCGCTTTGCGCGAATTCCTCAAGCCGGAAGCGACCAAGTGGCAATACTCCTTCGGCGTGAAGGACACGACGCTCCTGGCACCGGAAGCTTACGAGCTTGACTCGGCTCTGCTCAGCAGGCCTGGCAACGATGAAATTCAGCTCGATCTGTTCCTCGACTATGCCAGCAATGTCGCTCTCTATCCCAAGTTCCAGGAGTATTTCCGCGCGAAGCGACCGCNNNATCCCTTCTTTTTGCCTCCAGGCGCCGAAGCATTCAAGGGCGACAACCCGGACGCCGAAGTGCATTTCTTTGAGACCGGCCACTTTGCCCTGGAAACGCATGCTGAGGAAATTGCACGCGCGATTAGCGATTTCTTGGGACGCAAGCTGACACGGAAACCTTCGGCGGCATAACGAAGTTCTTGTATTCGGAGCGACGTGATCGTTCTGGTGCGCTCGCGTACGGGCAGCCCCTATGCCGCCAATGGGTGCTGCCACGGCGCGGGCGGACACTTAGCTCTGTAACGCAAATCGGACAAGCTAGGGGAATAAGGATGTCAAACGAACAGCGACAGAAAGCAACCGCAGTGCTGGTACACGCGGCGTGGGCCGACGGTTCCAGCTGGAACAAGGTGACAATCGAATTGCAGCGGCGGGGTTTCGACGTTGTGGCGGCGCAAATCCCGTTGACCTCCTTCACCGACGATGTCGCGGCGGTGCGCCGGGTGTTACGCAGGCAGAATGGTCCGGTGATCCTAGTAGGACACTCCTATGGCGGAGCGGTCATTACTGCAGCGGGAGCGGGCGAGTCCAACGTCAAGGCTCTGGTCTACGTGGCGGCGGTCGTGCCTGACGAAGGTGAGACCGTCGGCGAGATTTTTGGCCGCGTGCCTCCACATGGAAAAGCTCCAAGACTTCAGCCGGACTCGGATGGACTGCTCTGGCTGACAGTGGACGACTTCCGCAAGGCGGTTGCACCGGATGCTTCACCCGACGACACCTTCCTGATGGCGGTCACTCAGAAGCCCATTGCACTGAAATGTCTTGGCGAACCCATGACCCGACCAGCATGGAGAGAGAAACCCTCCTGGTTCCTCGTCGCTGATAGCGACATCATGGTGTCCCCCGATACTCAGCGGTTCACCGCAACCAGAATGAAATCGAAGATGACCTCTCTGCCGGTGGACCACACTCCGCTGGCATCGCAGCCGAATGCGGTTGCCGGTGTTATCAGCGATGCCGCAGCGAGCATTTAGAAAAATTTCGGCACCTCAGAATGAATAAAAGGAGAACCAAAAATGACAAACTCAATCGCAAGAAACGGACCAACACCACGCGCCTTCGACACCATTGTCTACGGCGGTTTGATAGCTGGCACACTCGATGCTATTGACGGCGTGGTCGCATTCGGACTGGCCTGGCGGACACCGCAGGAAGTACTAGAGAACCTTGTTGTTCCGCTGTCAAAAGACTGGGAGAACTTCGTGGCGGATGCGGACTCGTTTGTCAGCGAGGACTCAGAGGTAGTCGCGTTTGGAGTGTATCGCGGCGTCAACCGGGCCACGGGACGCACACTGGCCGTGCCTTTCGCGCACCGCTGGCGTGTGAGCGATGGCCGAATCGCCAGCTTCGTTCAGTACACGGACACGATTCTGGTCAAGAAGGCCATGCCGTGAACAAAACGGGCATGAAGCGATCGTCACCAGTGCAACTAGTGGCATCGGGTGGGTTACGGCACTTCATCTGGGTGAGGGCGTCTCAGGCTAGAGGATCAGTCGAGTCTTAGTGTTCTCCCGCGGGGGGTTGATGGGCTCTATGAAATGAGCGTTGCAGCTTAAGTCTGCGGCGAAAAGGAGAGTACAGTGAGGGTCGCGGAACTGTGGCGGTATCCAGTCAAGTCAATGGGCGGCGAAGCTCTCGACCGCGCCTACCTGGACTCCCTGGGGAATCGCTGGCGATCGAGTGGTACACGTTGAAGACGGGAATGGCCAGGTCATAACGGCAAAGACGCACCCTCGCCTGCTGGGGCATCATGCAAGGTTGGATTCTTCAGGTGAGCCGCTGGTGGACGGAAAACGTTGGACGGAGCCGCTAGTGAAGCAAAAGGTGGTTGACATCGTGGGACCAGGAGCTCAGTTGATCCGGGACGAAAGTGAGGAACGGTTTGACGTTTTGCCGCTGCTGGTCGCAACCGATGCGGCCATTTCTGCTTTTGGCCATGACAGAAGAAGGCTAAGGCCGAACATTGTTATAAGCGGCGTTCAGGGGGCTGGCGGAACGTGCCTGGCCTGGCTACGTCCTTCGGATCGAGAGGGTTTTAATCGGTGTAAGAGATCTTCGCGGTCGTTGCGTCATGACCACCTTCGATCCGGACAGCCTTAAGCAGGACCGCGACGTGCTGCGGGAGATTGTTCAGAAGTTCGATGGAAGGTTGGCCGTGAATAGCTATGTCATTCGAGGCGGCGAGATTCGAGTCGGGGATCCTGTGGAACTGCTAGACGAGCACAAAGCAGAACTCTGGGGCGCACAAGTGCTAACGGGCCCATGATCAGTTTCAGTTGAAACCCACATTGGTACCGACAAGTCCTAGGGCTGTATCTGAAGTGCACATGAGCGAAGACTTGCGGACGCCCGGTAGTCCGCAGTCGCAATCTTTGTCGACACAAGGTCAGTTTATCGTAACACGATATTAATTTACATTGGGGGAAACCAACGACCTAACCTGCCACGATTCGCCCGGCTCGAAAAGACCAGCCTGCAATGATGTCATAATCTCGACCTTGTCTCTAATGACAACAGGTCGACATTCTTTAAAGTTGCCTGGTGCATGGCGTCGTCGAAGGTCGCGTTCAGGTCGCTGGGGAATACTACCTTGTAGTCGCGCATGAAAGCCGAGCGAGCCGTGGATTCGCAGCAAGCATTGGTAGCCGTACCCGTGATGATCACAGTGTCCATCTGGTGATAGCGCAGGATGGCATCCAGATCGGTTTCGAAGAAGGCGTCAAACTTGTGTTTCACAATCTTGTATTCGAGCCTTCCCTCCCGCGGTTGAAGCATGTGCGGGTACATCTCATAGCTGGGCTCGCCTTGCCACAGAATGTGGTCTTCCGCGATCGGTGGGAATTTGCAGAGCATCAGTCCTCCGTAGGGAGGGCGGTGATCTGATTGGGTCCAGACGATCGGGATTCTGGTGGCGCGAGCAAACTGAATCAACCGCTCCAGGAGAGGAATCATCGCACGGGCTCCGGGGGTCTCGAAGACTGCGCCTTCAGCCACGAAAGCATTCTGTATGTCGATGACAATCAGGGCGCAGCGGCGAGGGTCGATGGTGAAAAAGCTTCTCCCTGTGAGGCTGGGGTGGGAAGACATGGCCTC
>QIAB01000179.1:0-505 GCA_003225455.1 Acidobacteriota bacterium | reverse complement strand
CATCTTGCCAGGCGCTCGATGGCTGATTCCAGCTCCTGCCTGCCCAACCCCTGGCGCTCCGCTATGGCCTCGAGCTCATCCGGAGATTTCTTCTCCAGAGCCTCCACTGCGCCTTCCGCCAAAGTCGGCTCTGCCGATTTCAAATATTGCAGACGAACGATGTCCGGACGGGCATAATGGCCCACCGTATCAATGATGGCCTTCCAGACTTTGATCATGTCAGCCTGGCATTCGGCGTAGAGGATTGTGTCGCCCGATGTCGGAGAAACAAGGGGAATGCCCAGCGGCGCAACGATCTGACTGCCGCCGTGCGCGTAATCCAGGTTCACGGTCTCGCGCAGCGGAAAGTCTGGCGGCAAATCACCCGGGGTCATGTAGCCGCACGCTGAGAGGACAAAAGCGCCGGCTTCCATGGCATGCGCACGCGTCAACGTGTGCCCCCAGAAAAAGCAGCCCTCCAGATCAGGCTCTTCCAGCTTGGGACCGCTATGAAGAGAGAATGCCC
>QIAB01000056.1:98520-99895 GCA_003225455.1 Acidobacteriota bacterium | reverse complement strand
TGCTGTGTTTTATCGGAGATGGAAGCGCAAGGGGTCCGGTGACTCTCGCGGTCTTCAAAACCGCCGATCGTTATCTCTGATGGCGATGGTGGGTTCGACTCCCACTCGCTTCCGCCAAAATCCAATCAGCTAGCTGGCCTCGCGATCTGTAGAGCTAACCGGGTTACCGTCCCGTTCGCACCGACACTTGTGGGAGGCCGCGATTCCAGTGTCCGCGCTCCAGGGGGCAGGCGTGGGATGGGGGAAGGGGAGGGCAGTGGCTAGAAGCGCACGGCCACAGAACCTTGAGCCGTCCCACGCCGTCAGGATTGTGCGGCAGCTCCTCACCTTTGTCAAAAGAAATCAGGATAGTGTCCACACTATTTAGAAATATCCCCATCGTTAACTAATTAGAAGTGTCCCCTTTCGTCGTTGCTGTCGAGCAGAACATTGCAGCGGCACAGTATGAGTCAGCTCAAATGCTGGAATTACAAATCGCTTTGCCGCCGACCCGGCGACGCGACGAACTGGAACAAGCCATCCTGGGAAGGGGGCGTTCAGATAATGCGTCCGAAAAGTCGTGTTATGACGGGACTAGGTGTGTTTACGTTTGGCTCTGCGAGCGAACATGATCCCGAGGGCAACCCCGACGCCCGCTCCGACGCATAAACCGAGGACGCTAATGCTGTTGATCGAAGCGGTGCCTCTGCCAGCCAATAGGAAACCAGCAAATGCCATACACAGAGTCCAGAGAACTAGGCGAATGTTCATAAGAGTACCGCCTGATTACGAATAGTTCGCACAACCGAAGCACGAGTCAAATTATTCGGCGATGCTACGTAGCCGATTCATCCTACGCGATTCCGATGGATTCTGTGCCTGTGATTTTCGGCAGCGCTGCCGTCCAGCCATTGTTTGCACTTGTATAGAAGTGGAAGGTAACCATTCAATCGGGTAGAAATCGTATTACTTACGACGGCGCCGTATACCGCTGTTCAATCGCCTTGCGAATTCGCGCCCGGCTGTCTGCTGCGCTTAATTCGCGATTCGCTTCCACGCCGGCTGTTTCCTGAGCCAGGTCTGCATCTTTAATCAGGTTCTTAAACCAGTTGGAGTAGTCTCCACGGCGCAGGTGGAATAACCAAGTGTTGTCATCTACCCCATCCGCCATGTGCATAAACATTTCGAGGTTTTGTGCGCGCAGGTTCAGCTTCGAATCCGGGCCGCGGAAATAGAAGCTTTGATTGGGCGACAACTCGCCTTGCGCATATTGACGCAGATGCCGCCGGCGTTCCTGGTCGGGTTTGGGCGCGACTACCAACAGCGGCGGGGATTGCCCGCCGAACCAGACCAGCGCTTGTCCGGGTTGAGGCGCGCCTTGCGGAGGCTGAGGGGG
>QIAB01000056.1:47069-98495 GCA_003225455.1 Acidobacteriota bacterium | reverse complement strand
CCGACTCGCCGGTTGCGATTACGACGTCCACACGCGTCAGCGCCGTTTCAGAAACGCGATCCGGGTGCACGGTGATCAGAATCGTTCCGCCTAGCGACTGCGGGAACGTGCCGTCTACTGAAGACCGCGACGTGGGCAGCAGATGATGCGCCTCATCAATGATCAGCCAATGTGGACGGGCGGTGCGGGACCGCTGATCTATGATGATCGGCAACATTCCCGCGAACATATTTGGCCTCTCGCCCACCGGAACGGCGAGCAAGTTGATGATCAGGTTCTCATCGGGGTCAGCCAGTGCCTAACAGATCGCTTTCAGGTCCGGCTTCTCTTTCGCGGTGCCGAAACTTAGCGCTCGGGCGAAGCCTTCGTAGTCGCCCTCGGGATCGATGAGGCAGAATTGATATCCCTGCTTCGCAAGTTGCTCCACGATGCCGGACACAGCCGTCGACTTGCCGCTGGCGGAAGGGCCAGCCACCAGAATGCTATTCCGGGACGGGCTGATGCGAACCTCTTCTGCGGATTTGTCAGCTCGCTTTCCCAGGGAAACCGAATGCCGCGAAAGCCGCTGATCGTAGCGAGCCAGATCGTCGTCGAGCAACTGGTTGGCAATTTCGATCACGCCCGCGCCGTGATCGCCAGCGGTGACTATATCGGCGCGATCTTTCAATGCCGGCAGCGCATTGGCGACCGCGACGCCACATTCACAAACCGCTAAAAATGCGTGATCGTTTTCGGCATCGCCAATTCCCACTACATTGTGGAAAGACAAAGAAAGCTCATCCAGCGCGGCTTTCAGCCCGCTCGCTTTGTTTATGCCCGACGGCAATACCATGACCGCGCCTTTGTTGAAGATGACCTGCAAGTCGAGGCCGAGATCGTGAGTCGCCTGCAACACCTCTGTCTGATTCGGCTCCCAACTGGCGAGAATTCCGCGTCCCAACAGAGAAGGGAACGTTGCGCTGACGTAACGCTTGCTGCAAGCTAAGGGGCGGCGGCTCGCAGAGCACTTGCTCCTGCTTCGTTTGTGGCGTGTAGAGCAAGGCCCCGTTTTCCAGCACAGCACGATCGAACAGCTCTAGCCTGGAAAAGACAGACTGCAGATCAGGCAAATGCCGGCCAGTGACCAATATCAGCTTACGGCCCGATTGGCGCACTTTTTCCAAGGCCGTGAGCGCAGGGTTATCAACATGGCCTTGTCTGGCAAGTGTTCCGTCGTAATCGGTCGCGAGAACAATGTAGCGCATGTTGCGAGATGATTAGATGTGGGGAGTTCCCGCCAAGGTGAGCGGAAAAAATGTTGCAGTTAAAACTTTATTGCCGTGGCCGCACACACACAAGGTCCCTCTCTCCGCCTGAAAAACGGATGCGCTGGGGATGACTTTAGGGATACTTGGGCCCGAGCTGCGGGTTGGCGGGGCTTATCCAACCACTTACGCTGCTCTACGCTCCTGGGAGACCATTCGTAAAATCATCTTGGGAAGTTTAAGGACGCGCGGCGTCCGTTCTTTTGCCGTGGCCACTTCAACGGCAACTCCATCGTCTCTGCTGAACGGATCGGATAAGACCTCGTATTCCTCTCCGTACAAGCGAATGCGATTGGATCGAGCGTAACCAAGCGCTTTCAGCTTGGCACAGATCTCAGAGCTTATAACTCCACGCAGGCTGGTTGTCATAATCAGCTCGCTTTCGGAAGGCTGGGAACTGGGATCCAACTTAGGGTGTCCATTGTAAGCACAAATCCTATCTCTGCATAGCTTATTCAAGACCTTCAATTTGTGGCCGCGTTGTAATATGGCGAGAGCCCATGAGCCCCGTTTCTCGCGCCGAAGCGCCGGAAGTGCTGCCCGATTTACAGCAGGAGATCGCTCGGCTCGCAGGGCGGCCCGAAATCCGTCAAGCGCTTGCCTGGCTTCGCTTGCAGGAAGCTCGGTTGGCGGGGTGGCAGTTGGAGATGGCTCGCATTGCAGCGCCGCCATTTGGCGAATCCACGCGCGGCCAGTGGCTGGCACAGAAATTTCGTGAGCTTGGGCTTCAGGATGTTCACAGCGACGAGGTGGGCAATGTTTTCGGCGTTTGTCCGGCGACCGGGAAGGATTACATTGGACTCAGCGCGCATATTGATACCGTGTTTCCTGCCGGAACACCGCTGAATATCCGACAGCAGGGAACGCGGCTCTATGGTCCCGGGGTTTCCGATAATGGCGCGGGAGTGATCGCGATGCTGGCCATCGCTGCTGTTCTAGGCGCAACACACATCCGCCGTGCGCAGCCGTTGCTATTCATTGGGAACGTAGGTGAAGAGGGTGAAGGCGATTTGCGCGGCATGCGACACATTTTTTCTGTCCCGCGCTGGAAGGAATCGATCCGCTGCCATGTTGTGCTCGATGGTGCGGGCTCGGACACGATTGTTGCGGAAGCCCTGGGCAGCCGGCGGTTCGAAGTAATCGTACGCGGCCCGGGTGGACACTCCTGGAGCGACTTCGGCGCACCCAATCCGATTGTGGTTCTGGCGCGCGCCATTGAGAGTTTCGCGCAAATTCCTGTTCCCACTTCTCCGAAGACTACTTTCAACATTGGGATCATTCGCGGTGGCACTTCGGTGAACTCGATTCCAGAGTCGGCCAGTATGCGAGTGGATATTCGCTCGACATCGATGGCTGAGATGGAGCGCCTGGAGGCCGCTTTGCGGCAGGCTTTGGACAGAGCTATTGAAGAAGAGACGCGCACGACTGAAGGACGAGTATCATCAGGCCGCAAATCATTCGGGCTGAGCTCGGAGATCCTTGTCATTGGCAATCGTCCCGCTGGCGAGCTCGACCCAAACGCACGAATCTTGCAAGTGATTCGGGCAGTAGATGCGCACCTCGGCAATGCAGCGCAAATTCAACGCGCTTCGACTGACGCCAACATTCCTCTCTCGCTCGGCCGCGAAGGGATCGCAATTGGGGGCGGCGGTACGGGTGGTGGCGCGCACACCCTTCAAGAATGGTTTGATTGCAGTGGGCGCGAACTTGGCCTCAAACGCATTCTGCTCACAGTGCTCGCACTCGCGGGAGCCGGTGCATGACCCTAAAAACAGCAGTTCTGCTGTTTTGCATACTCTCCATGGTTCTGGCGGAAGATAAACCATCGCAACCGAAAGCCGACATCATTCTGGTACACGGCAATATCTACACCGGAGTGGAAGTCCCATCTTCATTTCATGCGATCCAACGAGTCGAAGCCATGGCTATCCGCGGCGATCGCGTGCAGGCTTTGGGGGCGGAAAATGAAATCCTGAAACTAAAGGGACCGCAAACACAGGTCATCAATCTGGGTGGACATTTCGTGATGCCGGGATTCAACGACGCCCACGTCCATCTGGCGAGCGCAGGATTTAGGCGGCTGACGGTTGACCTGACAGGAGCGAAATCCGTGACAGAATTTCGCGATCGTATTCGCGCGCGGGTGCAAACTGCCGAGCCGGGCGAGTGGATCACTGGCGGCGGATGGGATCACACTTTGTGGCCGGTGAAGGAACTCCCCAGCCGCTGGGACCTTGATGAAGTCACCACAGATCACCCGGTTTTTCTGCAACGTGTGGACGGACACATTGCGGTGGCAAACACTCGGGCATTGCAATTGGCGAGCATTACTCTCGCCAGTAAAGATCCCGAGGGCGGCAAAATCGACCGTGATTTGACGGGTAGCCCGACCGGCATCCTGCGTGAAACCGCGCGGGACGCCGTCTCTGCGGTCATTCCCCAGCCTACGCGCGAAAAACGCCGTCAGGCGATTGAAGCAGCGCTGCAGGACCTCGCGCAGTGGGGAATTACATCAGCGCAGGACAATTCCAGTTGGGAAGATTTTCAGATTTATGAACAGCTGGAGCGCGAGGGCAAACTGACCGCGCGGATCAGCGAATGGCTGGCCTTTGACGATTCGCTCGAAAAGCTCAAAGCGCATCGCGCCGCGCATCCTGCTGGCGACAACCTGCTACACACGGGCATGTTGAAGGGCTTTATGGATGGCTCACTTGGATCCCGCACGGCGGCATTGCTCGACCCGTACGCGGATGATCCCAAAAATTCCGGGCTGCCGCAATATGACCAGGCCAAGCTCGGGGCGATGTCGAAAGAGCGCGCCGACGCGGGATTTCAGATTGGCTTCCACGCAATCGGAGATAGGGGCGTGCAGATGGCCCTGGACGCCTTCGCCGCCACAAGCTATGTGGGGACGGGCGTCTCGCCCGTCCAAGCCGAGCGAAGCTCGGCAGATTCAAGCACGGATCATCGTTTCCGCATCGAACACGCTCAGGTAACGACCCCGGCCCAAATCGCGAGATTCAAACAACTAAAAGTTATCGCCTCCATGCAGCCCAACCATCTTCTTACCGATATGAACTGGGCAATGGACCGCCTCGGCCCCAAGCGCGCCGCAACTTCCTACGCCTGGGCGGAATTCCTAAGGAAGGGAGTGACGGTTGCCTTTGGGACGGATTACCCGGTCGAGCCAGTCACTCCGTTCCGCGGACTTTACGCCGCCGTCACTCGCAAAAGTGAAGACGGCAAAAAAGAATATTTCCCTGAGCAGAAGCTGACGATTGAGCAGGCCATCGCCGCGTATACCACCGGGTCAGCTTTTGCCGAATTTGCAGAGAAAGACAAAGGAACACTCGCTCCCGGAATGCTCGCCGACTTTGTTGTGCTCGACCGGGATATCACTGCGGTAGCGCCCGAAAAAGTCCTTGGAACAAAGGTCCTTCGCACGGTAGTTGGAGGTAAGACGGTATACGAAGCGAATTGAGCTTAAGAGATCATCTCCCTTAAGCGGCGCGGCGTAACTCACTGGGCGCTGCTGGAAAGCTGCGAAGAGCCAGAGCAAGCATCACGTGCGACCAGCCGCGCAGCAGCAACGCAATTCCGATTGACAGACCGAGGAACCAGAATCCGGACCACGGCCAATCCGCCCAGAGCAGGAATCCGAGCAAGAGCGTAACCGCGCCGTCGAAAGCCGCCCAGCCCCAGTTGGGGAACTTCATTCTGATCGCCGCGATCAAGCGGAACAGGCCGATGACTGTGAAGAATGAGGCGAACAGAAGTGTCCAGGCGAGCGCGCCAGCAACGGGATGAGTGACCACGAGCAAACCGATCAGCACACCCACAATGCCGCCCAGCAAGTGCAAGAAGAATCCGCCCCAGCTGCGGACTTGAAAGCCATGAATGGTCTCCACGATGCCGCTGAAAATCATCAGCCAGCCCAGGATCAGCACTGTGCCTATCGTGGCCGCGGGCATGACGGCGAGAGCGATCATGCCAAAAACGATCATGATGATTCCAAGAGCGAGAAACCATCCCCATTTGTGGCGGAGGTCCCCAAGATCGAACAGCAATGCAGTGGCTGTCATAAGATCTCCTTGGACGCGGTTTCCACGCGCTGATTAAGAAATTAAAGTCCTGTCCAGAGCAAATTGCAACCACTGCTGTCGTGAAGTGCATTCAGCCAACACTTTTCGGCAGTTTGGGCGTCTAATAGTGGGGTGGATTCTATCCGCTCTGGTTGGTTCCCCAAGTTGGCGAAGGTATAATCGATAAATTCAGACATTCTCGGAGGAAGTAATGATCGACCCGCGCGCAAGCGCTTTTTGGGTGCGTTTGAAGGCAAATCGTCTCACGTACACCCTCACAATTCTGGCCACGCTGGCCATCGGCATTTTGATTGGAACGATAGTTTCCCGTGGAGTCAAAGGTCAAGAATCGAAAAAAGGTTCTGATGCCACCCCGCTGAGCGTGCCTGCTCCAAAGGAGCTTTCCAATCAGTTTTCACAGGTTTCCAAGCAATTAGAGCCGAGTGTGGTCAATATCAACACCGAATCTACAATCAAAACGCAACGCCGCCGGCGTGGACCCGCTGGCCCGGAGGGCGGAGACGAACAGAATCCGTTCGATGATTTTTTTGACCGCTTCTTCGGTGGTCCGGGTGGTGGAAATCCAGGGTCAATTCGCGAGCGATCACTTGGCTCTGGTGTGCTGGTTGATCCCAAGGGCTATATCGTCACCAATCGTCACGTGGTGGAGAAAGCTGATCGCATTCGGGTGAAGCTGCAAGACGACCCACCGAGTGTGCTACACGACGCCAAGGTCATCGGCACGGATCAGGAAACAGATCTGGCCGTCATCAAGATCGATTCGAGCAAACCGCTCCCTGTGGCCAAGCTGGGCAATTCCGATGGCATGCAAGTAGGCGATTGGGTGCTCGCCGTGGGCAGTCCGTTCGGCTTGCAGGAAACCGTAACCGCCGGCATCGTCTCCGCCAAGGGGCGCAATATTGTTCCCAACCGTCAATTCCAATCATTTATTCAGACTGATGCTGCCATTAATCCGGGAAATTCCGGCGGCCCGCTGGTGAATATGAATGGCGAAGTGGTCGGCATTAACACCGCGATCCTCACTGACACAAACGCCTACGCCGGTGTGGGATTTGCCCTGCC
The DNA here is from genome assembly GCA_003225455.1 of Acidobacteriota bacterium. Classification (GTDB taxonomy): domain Bacteria; phylum Acidobacteriota; class Terriglobia; order Terriglobales; family Acidobacteriaceae; genus QIAB01. The sequence continues at coordinate 92,026 of QIAB01000056.1, read as the reverse complement.
CTCGAATACTGTCGTGCAGGTCTACAACCAGCTTATCGGTCCTGAACACCGCGTCTCGCGCGGCTCGATAGGAATCGAGTTTAATGCACAGGAGAATCCTGCTATAGCCCGTGTGTATGGCGTGAACTCCGGCGTGACCATCTCGAACGTGGTAGCCGGGAGTCCCGCCGAGCAGGCCGGCCTCAAAGTTGGGGACACAATCACGACCGTCGACGGCAAGCCGGTGAAGAACGGCGACGAACTCGTGGCCGATATTGCCAGCCGTAAGCCGGGTACGAAGGTGACGCTTGGCCTGATCCGCAATGGCAAAAAGCAGGACGCAACGATTACAGTTGCCGACCGCGCGAAGTTGTTCGCCTCCCGCCTGGGCGAGGAAGAGGAAGGCAATGAGGACAACACGCCCAAAGAAAGCAAGTTGGGCCTGAGCGTGCGAGCGCTGACACAGGATATGGCTGACCGGCTCGATGTTCCGGCAGGCAGAGGCGTCATCGTGCAGGAAGTGAAGCCGGGATCGTTCGCTGAGGACACTGGCTTGCAGCGCGGGGACATTATCCTGGAAGTCAATAAGCAGCCGGTAAGCAGCGAAGAGGAGTTCACCAAAGCCGTTGCCACATTGAAAAGTGGGCAGGATGTGGTTTTCCTGGTACGCCAGCGGGGCGCTGGCCGCCAGGATGGAACCATCTTTCTAGCCGGTACCCTTCCGTAACCAGGGACTTGTCCGGTCGTGACTGGCGCTGAATCCCCGAATCCGGGATGATTTAGAGAGCCGGTCATAGCCGGGCTTTTGTTTTTATGGTAGGATTCGGCCCCCAAAGTGAGACTCTTTAGTCCAATCCGGGCGACCTTGGCATGCGGACTGGTGCTGGCGTGCGGCTTCGCCTCTTGGGCGGCGACAAAAAAGACTGCGGCCGACTCCACTGCGAAACACGCTACGAAAACGCATTTACGCAAGGCCAAGAAATCGCGCCAGGCGAGCTGGCGGCGGGGACAGCAGAAGATCGATCCCAAGCGTGCCCGCGATATTCAGGAAGCCCTGATCCGCGAACATTATCTTGAGGGTACGCCAGCCGGCGTATGGAATGACGCCTCGCAGAAGGCCATGGAGCGCTACCAGGCCGACAATGGATGGCAGACCAAAGTCATTCCCGACTCTCGCGCGCTCATCAAGCTCGGCCTTGGGCCGGGCCACGAGCATTTGCTGAATCCCGAGAGCGCCATGACAACGGCGCCCGCGGCACGTGCTGCAGCCACGCTATGCATTTGCTCCCACCACCCGCCATTTCCCAAACTTAACCGGAGACTGTCTCAGCGCAAAGTGATTAAATTGCAACGTTAGTCCTGCGCATGAGCCGGGAGGCGGAGGATGGAGGAAGCGCGTTCCTTCTCTACTCGCACTTTGAACGTAGTCGGCTTTGGTTTGTTGGCATTCGCCATCACCATTCTCGCCGGCGGTATCTGGAGTGCTTTGCTCGTCACCAATCTTAGGAGCAGCCCGGCATTCCCTTGGTCCGTTCCCGCGATGGCGCTTCTGCTGTGGTTGATGTGGAGCTACCTTGGCGGAAGGGGTTGGCCACGCAGCACTTCCGATGCGCGCCGCCGCCACCTGCGAGCGAATCGAAGATCCGGGCGGACATACCTGTGGGCATTGGTCGCAGGCGTTCTATCGGTGGTTGCGCTGGCTGGATATTGGATCGTGCTCTTCCGCCTGGTCAAGATGCCACCCAACGCGCTCTCGGATGTGTCGAGCTATCCGCGAATGACGGTTGCACTCATGATCCTGATGGGGTCGTTGGTTGCGCCCTTCATGGAGGAGGCCGGGTTTCGCGGATATTTCCAGGTCGCGCTCGAACGTGAGTTCCGCGGTCCGGTCGCTGTGATGATCTCATCGGTTGTGTTCGCGCTTGCCCATGGACCAACCCAAGGTTTCCTGTGGCCCAAGCTCCTCTTCTACTTTCTCGTTGGTATAGCATTCGGCGCCACAGCCTACCTCACCAATTCGACCCTGCCGGCTATCCCTGTTCACTTCGTGGGTCTACTAATCTTCTTCACGCTGATATGGCCGCATGATGCGGCGCGACAGCTGGTTTTGGAGAGTGGGGCTGACAACTGGTTTTGGATACACTTGGCGCAAGGGATCGTGTTTACGGTATTGGCAGTTCCGGCCTTTCAGCGGCTGGCGAGAGTGAGCCGTCAAGACGGGGCCTCGGACGCGACCAACTTAGGGCTCCACAAGGCGGCTGCCTCGTAGCAACAATCCGGTACTGCGTAAGGATATTCATCGAATTGGTGACTGTGTAGGTCCGCACTAAAGCGATTTTAGACACGAGCTGTTAGCATGGTGTCCCGCAATTTCGCTTGACCTCAGCGGCTAAAGCCCTCAGTGATTTTGCGCGACTTACGCGGCGCTAAAGCGCCCCTCTACCACAGTGCAGCAGGCTTCCGTGAGTTTTTCCGAAGACCGTAAAGCCTTGATTCCTCCGGCGGAACTTACGGCGCGCCTGAAGACGCGCCCTTTCAAATCGTTTCTAACTTATGGCGCGAAGTTTTGGGACGCGACCCTAACGACCCACGACCGGGTTTGGAAAATACGGCAGCACCCGACCGCTGATAATGGCACGGGGATTGTCGTCCACCAGCGCCTTGGCAACGTCAGCGCTGCAAGTTTCTTCCGCCGCCTCGCGGGCCGCGGAAAGCACGGGACGGCGATGCTTGGCATCGTGCGCGTCGCTGGCCAGAACGTGGACCGCGTCGCGCTTGAGCAGCCACTCGGCAGCGCGCCACACTCGTTCTCCCCATTCGCCGGTCAGAGTCGAGGCGGTCACCTGCACGGCGCATCCCAGCTCCACCCAGCGTAAAACTCGCGGCAGATCTTGTTGCAGAATCGGATTTCGCTCCGGATGCGTAATCACCGGCGTAAGTCCGCGATCTCCAAGCTGGGTGAAGCATTCATCCACCTGCGCCGGAATACTGTAATTGCTGAGTTCGACCAGCAAATAGTGTCCACCTTCGATCGTGTACAGCTCAGGCGTCCGCAACACCTGCTGAAAATTCTCGTAGGAGAGATGAAAATCGCACCCCAGGCTCAATCGCGGCGCGGTTCCGATCCGCTGCTGCAACTGCGCCAGCTCCGCGTTCAGAAATTTGCGGTCGTAGGGATAGCGCTCATTGGCGTGTGGAGTGGCAACAATGTGCTCAATTCCGTCGGCCGCGGCCATGCGGCACATGGCTTCAGAGACGTCCCAGGATTTGGGACCGTCGTCTACCTCGGCAAGAATGTGACAATGAATATCAATCACAGGAGATTAAGAGCAGTGTAAGCAAAACGGCGGCGAATACCAACCGGAGCGATCAGGTTATCCAGTATACGTAGCTACATGGAATCGTGGGTCACAGGATTCCAGCTTGCATCGTTGCTGTTGTACCAATTTCTCCATGCAGCGGGATCGTGCGGCAAGCTCTGGCCGGTGATGTCGCGCAGGGCCTGATAAACCCATTTGCGAGTCTCTGGATCGAGTGCCGGGTCCTCGGCAAACTCCAGCAGCCGTGGGACAGTGGTGCGCCGCTGCTTTTCGCTCAACATGCCGGATTGCGCCAGCCCACAGGCGGCGCGCTCGCGAATCATCGGCGAGGCGTCGTCATGAAAAACGGCAAGAAGCGGGGAGATACTGTCGTCCGTTCCCAAGTACGATAAGGCCTCGACCGCCCAGTAGCGGACGTTGACGTTCGAATCGTGAATGGAAGCCAGAATAATCTGCGCGGCGCGCTCCGGCTCAATGCCGCGGCTGCCGAGCAAACCGATATCCCACAGCGCATTTGCCCGCGGGCCTTGCTCTCCGAAGCGGGCGTCCTGCTCCAGCCGGTCCACGGTCGCTGAGGTCTTTTCTAAGTTGCGGGATGCGATATCCACCTCGATTGCCGCCGCACGAACTCGGAGATCGTCCGAGTTAAGACCAGTCATAAACAAATTGTTCAGCCGGTCATCCAGTTTGATCTTGCCGCGCCAGCTTTCCACACGCGCGGCGATCTGATCGTTTGCTCCCCGATAATGATTGATCGAGCGCTCCAGCAGCAGTTCCGCCTGGCTTTGGGGCGGCATCCCATCCAGGCCTTCGATTTCATGCTCGGACAAGACGTTGGCCGAAGCCGGCTCCGGCTTGCCGTGCAAACTGAGGAGCTGCGCGATTTCCTGCCAGGCAGCGCGGGCGGTGCGCGTCCCGACAAAAAGCATTGCCAGCAGGACGCCCGCAGCAGCAAAAGCGAACACTCGCCAGCGTCCGACAGGAGCGGCTATCGGCTCGGGAGAAAGCGAGGCCGACTGCAAGGTGTCCTGTTCCTGGCGCGGATCAGGATTTGTATTCACGCGGGAAGTATAGGATGGAAGACGAAAGCGGTAAAGGTGACCTGAGTAAGCCCTCAGTACCGCCTTTCCACACGTTCGCTCTAGCAGCTTGCGGAAAACTCGATTCGCACACCTAATGCCGTCGGCAACCCTCGCGGTCCTAAAGGGAAGTAGTGAGATATGCTCTTGGGAGGGCATTCCTGAGAGATGAGCGAAAGCGAGCATTGGTGGAAAACCCCGCTGTTACGTCTCTTCGCCAAGTTGCAGCAACGTGAGGATCAGGTGTTTCTGGTCCTGGCGCTGGTTATAGGCGCGTTGACAGGCTTGGCGGTCGTCGCTTTCATCTTGCTCACGGAACGACTGGGGATGCGACTGTACCCGGTGGGCGGGACTCGGTGGCGACGTCTTCTGTTCCCGGTCATGGGTTCCCTGGGCATCGGCTACCTCCTATTCCGCTATTTTCCTTACGCGCGGGGCAGTGGAGTACCGCAGACCAAGGCTGCGTTGTATGCACGTGAAGGACGCATCCTGCTGCGCACCGTGCTGGGCAAGTTCTTTTGTACGTCCGCAACGCTGGCGAGCGGCATCCCCCTCGGACGCGAAGGGCCTTCCGTGCAAGTTGGTGCGGGCATTGCTTCCGTGCTCGGACGCTTCTTAGGATTGAGTTCCGAAAAGGTAAAGGCGCTTTTGCCGGTCGGTGCAGCAGCAGCCATTGCAGCCGCCTTCAATACTCCTTTGGCGGCAGTACTGTTTGCGCTCGAAGAGATAGTGGGCGACCTTAATGCGCCGATAATTGGCGCGGTGGTGCTGGCCTCGGCTACGTCCTGGGCCGTGCTCCGCCTCCTGCTCGGCAACAGCCCACTATTCAAGGTTCCGCTCAAGGTTCCGCAATACGAACTGGTCCATCCGGTGGAATTCCCCGTTTATGCTGTCCTCGGCATAGCTGGCGGGCTGGTTTCTGCGGCGTTCACAAAACTATTGCTGCGCATGCGCGAACGGTTTCTTCGTCTTCCGCAAAAGACACTCTGGTTTCAACCTGTGGCAGGGGGTTTGTTAGTCGGTTTGTTGGGATGGTTTGTGCCCCAGGTCTTGGGCGTTGGTTATGAATATGTCGGCCACGCCTTAAATGGGAACATGGCGGTAAAACTGATGGCTTTGCTGGTGGTTCTGAAACTCGTAACGGTGACGGCCAGCTACGCTTCCGGCAATGCGGGCGGCATCTTCGGCCCCGCCCTGTTCATCGGCGCCATGTTGGGAGGTTGTGTGGGAACCTTGGCACATCGTTTGTTCCCCGCCCACACCGCAACGGCGGGGGCCTACGCGCTAGTCGGGATGGGCGCGGCGTTCGCCGGCATCGTGCGTGCGCCCATGACGTCGGTGGTGATGATCTTCGAGATGACCCAGGACTATGCGGTAATCGTCCCGTTGATGATTTCGAACCTGGTCAGCCTTTTCATTTCCTCGCAGCTTCAGAAGCAACCGATTTACGAAGCTCTTGCAATACAGGATGGCATACACCTGCCTTCGGCAGAGTCGCGCACGCGGCATGTCCAGCGACAGGTAATCCGAATCATGCGCCCTGCGACCGAGCCGCTGCCAGCGGAGATCACGGTTCGGGAAGCTTTGGAGCGTGTCCGCCCCAATGAGCTTCGAACCTGGCTGGTGACTGATCGACGTGGAGTAGTCGGCGTTATCAACGTTTCGATGCTGGAGCGAGAAATGGCGGAAGGAGCTGATAAGAAGCTTAGCGAGCTCGTGGGTACGTTTGTGTTTCCACACGTCCACTCCGACCAAGGGCTGGATTTGGCACTCGAGCGCATGGGAACAAATCAGATGGAAATCTTGCCGGTAGTGAGCCGTGCGGATGTGCACAAGCTGGAAGGCGTTGTGACCCTGCGCGATGTCTTGGATTCATACGGCGTCATCCCACCGTATCGGGCTTAGGTTTACCGGCCTTCGGAAGCTGAGGCCTTCTTCTTTAGCTTTTACAGTTTTCCTAGCTTCGGCAGCCATTTCGAGGCATACTATGCCATCAGGCCCGGCTCCCCACTGGGCGGGAGGCTTTTGGTATGCCTTTGCTGGAGGAGAAGACCCAGCCCGAAATTGCAATTGATCTCACGGCGCTTGAGAGGTCGAGCCCGAAGCAGCGCCGCCGCATGTTGCTCGCCCTTGCGCTGCTCCTGGCCGCTCTCATCGTGGTTCTGGTAAAAGACAGGGATTTCTGGTTCCCCTCCGCGTCAGAGCAAGAGATCGCAGATGAGGCGAATCCGGATACTAACGCCGCTAAATCGCAGTTACACAAATCGGCAGCTAACGTTGCCAAGGCAAAGCCGAAAGCGCGTAGCGCGCCCAAGGTTTCCGATGCCGCCAAACCGCCTGATACTCCGCCGGCCACAGAGCCTGTGCTCAGCAGCCGGGCGGTGCTCCCGCCGCTTGAGGTGGAGGTGGTTGCAGGCGACCAGCACCAGACAATTCGCTCCGGCAACAATTCGGTGAAACTCGATCTCGAATCCGGAAGCGCCGGGCGAGCTTCGACCAGCAGTTCAGTAGGCGCCGGCACTCCCGTCACCACTGCCGCGGAACGAGTGCGTCTGTCTCCGGGAGCTGCGGAGGTAGTCTCGCGCCCGGTGGATCCCGCCTATCCTATGCTTGCCAAACAAATGAAGGTGCAGGGCGCGGTGGTGCTGCAAGTTCTCATCGGCAAAGAGGGAAACATTCAGAATCTGCAAGTTTTGAGCGGGCCGGCGATTCTTTCCACCGCAGCGCGCGAGGCGGTGTTGCAGTGGCGCTTCAAGCCGTACCTCGTGTCAGGACAGCCCGTTGAAACAGAGGCCCGCGTGACGGTGAACTTCACAATTTCCACGCAGTGAGAGATCCTTCCGCGCGGAGCGATTGTGCATCTAAAACGGAGCTTTGAACTTTTTCTCCCTGGCACTAGCCTTTTTCTTCATATTTTCGTGGCTGCTGTCGTTTTGGCGGCTACAATCTCGTCCGCTCAAACGCAAGGAGCCCGACCGATGGCATTCACTGTTTCCAGTACAAGTTTTCCCAATGGTGGAGACATTCCCAAGAAATTCACGTGTGATGATGCTGATGTCTCTCCTGAACTTACGTGGAAGGGAGCGCCTTCTGGCACGCAGGCATTCGCGCTGATTGCCGATGATCCCGACGCGCCGGCGGGAACCTGGACTCACTGGGTTTTGTTCAACATTCCCGCTTCAACAACGGCGGCGAGCGCCAGGGACGCAACGATTTTCGGAAGATCGGGTACAACGGCCCCTGTCCGCCGCCGGGAAAGCCACATCGCTATTTCTTCAAACTTTACGCTTTGAAGGCAAAACTGGATTTGAAGCCGGGCGCGAGCAAGCAGGAAGTGGAGCAAGCAATCCAAGGAAGCATTCTGGGAAAAGCTGAGTGGATGGGAAAATATCAGCGGTCATAGGCGCTCGCCGCGAGGGATCCGCAATCAACGTTTAACTAGTCACGCTCTCTACTAAAAAATCCGCCAAAAATTTAACAGGCGTCCCGACTCTTGCGAGTCATTGGACGCCCGGGCAGCCCTCCCCCAGAACTGCTCGAAAACAAAACTAATTGCTGGCAGCTTGGATGTGAATAGCACTGACGTGCCAGAAGTGACCCACCGACGTGCCATCCGAGCCTGACCAACCTTTGCGTAGAACGCCGCATCCGCAGTAAACCAGTCAACATGGCATCGAGAACACACCGAACTTTTTTGGCACCAATGCTGCCATGCTCAAAAAAGCCATCCGCTCGCTTGTTCCGAAATCAGAACAAACTGGTTTCCACATTTCTCATTCAAGCTCGAAGGCATATGGTTTAAGGGATGATTTTTCCGAAGACTATCAGAAATACAACTGTCGCTTTTCATGAACCCACATGGAGACAGCCACGTGAAGCGCAGTTCTGAGGAGCCGGTGATACGTGCCCTGCTCATTTCGAATGATCCGCCGACAATAGGCCAACTTTCCGAATCGCTGCACGAGTTCGCGGCTTCGACGCAGGTCTGCACCGATGTCGCAAGCGCGGTCCGGCTGCTGAACACCCGCAAGTTCGAAACCGTGGTCGTAGACCTCCAAATGGGCGACGAGAGCAGAAACGTTCTCGAGCGCGTACGCCTATCGCCATCGAATAGCACCACAATTGCGTTTGCGGTCACCGAAACTACAAAAGAATCGGCGATAGCGTTCGAAGCGGGAAGCAATTTTGTCCTGGAAAGGCCGCTCTCGACCCGGTCCGTCGGTCGCACGCTGGAGAAGGCTTACGGCATGATTATGCGTGAGCGCCTCCGCTATTTTCGTTGCGCAATTTCTAGTCCAGCTACGATCCTAAAGGACAATGCCGGGATTCCCTGCCAGGTCTTTAACATCAGTGAAGGTGGGATGGCAGTAACTGTGCCGGTCCCGTTGAAACCAGGAGAAGAGCTGGTTGTCGAGACAAGAATTCCTTGTCAAGCGAGCGCATTCAGCGCTCGGATTGAGGTCTGCTGGTACGACGAGAAGGGCAGGGCTGGGGTACGTTTTCTTACAATCTCTGCCGAACAAGGAGGCGAGCTAAGGGAATGGCTATCGAAGCAGCTCGAAGACAGTTTGCCCGAATCGCTTGCCTCAAGATTTCGGGCAAGTACGTAGCCGAGTTCGGCTAAGAAGATTAAAGTTTCAGATATAGGGATTGCAGTTCCGTGGAAATCGCCAGCTAACGTGAAGCTGCTTTCTCGGCGTACATTTCGCGGTCGGCAGCATCAAGTATCTCGTCGAGAGTCTTTCCGTCGCTCCATTCTGCAACTCCAATGCTTAGCGTAATCTCGAAATCATCCAGGTGCCCAGCGCGATTCCATTCGTGGAGATAGGTGTTGGCTCTGTGCACGACAGCGCCCGCGCCCGCGGTGTCGGCCAAAATGATGAAGAACTCGTCTCCGCCGTAGCGGACCACCGCATCTGAGCCTCGAACCGAAGTTTTCAATAAAGCCGCAATCTCGGCCAGCACGAAGTCACCGGTGAGGTGACCAAACCGTGTGTTTACCTGCTTGAACCGGTCCACATCCACCAGAAGGAAAGTCAAAGGTTTATGTGAACGTCTTGCGTGACTAATGTAGCGAGCCGCCATGTCGTCGAGCGATCGGCGATTATAGATTTCGGTGAGAGGGTCAGTAAACGATTGCAGGCGAACAAGTTCATTCTGGATGGTCGCTGAAACCAAACCTTCACGCATCCTTCGCAGTTCTAAGCGCCGCGTCACCAGATACGTATTCAGGAGGACGAGAAGTGTGGCGAGGGCGATAACCAGTTGCTTTGAAACGGTGATTTCGAAGCGGAAACTGCCTTGTGTCAGAAAAGCGGCAGGGAACAGGATCGCCAGAAATCCGATGCCTACCAGAACGCCGGCGAGTGACACGATCACCCAGAGCTCCCAATCGCGCTTTTCCAATTGGGAGAGCTCCCGGCTGACCTTGGCAAGAACGCTGTTACTCTTCTGCTGCATTTAGCTCCGCGATTTCCCGGTTCATCAGTCTAATACTTTTGTTTGCTTGATTGCCCGGTACGAAAGTAATGGCAAGCCGCTGAGCGTGAAGTGCCGCCGAAGAATCGAGCTAAAGCAGGAGAGCTGATGGGAGCCAGTTATCACAATTGCGCGACGTTTTGCGGCACACAGCCCCGCGTAGCCCTTTGAAGAGGGAATTTTGCGTAGCCAAGAGGCAGGATCATTTCCTCGGAGATACACGTTCATTCGTTCATCGCTGAGCGGCCTCTTGGCACTTTTCGCAAAGGCGAATGACTGGCCCACCCGCGCCGTTTGGGAGGCAGAGCGTGGTTCCAAGCTAAAGCCTTTGTCGCCCACCGCCGATGCTACTTATGCATGGATGAATCGCGCCAAGTCGTCTCTGTTTCCCTTTTCCCACTAATAGCTTTCAGTACAGAGATTTACGCAGCATGAACTACAACGACGTGGAGCGGGAGAAGACAGTTGACGTTCCCTTTAAGCTTCCCGAAGCCAACGAGCGCGATGAAACGCCGGTTGAAAGGATTCTCAGGCGCAGAATAATTATCGGATTCATTCTGGCCTTGCTTTTGACCAGCTTGATGGGTTTCCTTTCCTGGCGCAGCACTCGTCTGGCGGCGCAAGAGGCCGATCTGGTCGCACATACCCACGCAGTAATGGGCACGCTTGAGGTTACCGTTGAACATGCAATCGAACTGGAAACCAGTGCGCGCGGCTTTGCTCTCACCGGTCAACAGCTCTTGCTTAAGCACTACCAGGCCGCCCGTGCCACCGTCGGACAGGACTTCGACACGCTTCGCTCTTTGACTGCGGACAATGCTAGCCAGCAACGCCGTCTCGAAATGCTGGCACCGCAGATCGATGCCGCCCTCGGATTCGCCGATCATCTGGTGGCTGCGCGGCGCAATGCGCGCACAGCGCCCGGTGCGGATGAGATCAAGCAAAGCGAGAAAGTCGTAGATGCGATGCGGGACACGATCCATCAGATGCAGGCTGAAGAGATGCATTTGTTAGACGAGCGCAGCAAGAAGACTCACGCAGCCCGGCAATTGACAAACCTCGTTACGATTGCTGGCACTCTCGTGGGAACAGTGTTTCTGCTGCTGGCCGGTTTCGCGATTAATCGTGAAATTGGCGTCAGTGCCGGGGCCCGCGCTCAAGTCATCGCACTGAATGCAGAGCTCGAGCAGCGCGTAGAACAACGCACGGCAGCGGTTAAGTCGGAGATTGCCGCGCGCATCAAGGCCGAGGAGCAGCTACGCTCGAGCGAGGAACGACTAAAAGGCATCATCGGTTCGGCGATGGACACCATCATCACCGTCGACGACCAGCAGCGCATTGCCCTGTTCAATGCAGCGGCTGAGAAGATGTTCCGCTGCTCAGCCTCAGATGCAGTTGGGCAGTCCATCGAACGCTTTATTCCGCAACGCTTCCGATCTCACCATGCCGGCCATATTCGCCGCTTCGGCGAAACCGGAGTCACCAGTCGCGGCATGGGCGAGTTGGGCGCGCTTTGGGCGGTGCGTGCCGATGGCGAAGAGTTCCAGATCGAGGCTTCCATCTCCCAAGTTGACGCCGCGGGTAAGAAGCTGTTCACCGTGATCCTGCGCGATGTCACCGACCGCATACAGGCGGAACAGATGCTGAAGCAGAGCCTGGCTGCCAGCGAACAAGTGCTGAAGGAACTAGCCGATCAAAAGTTCGCCCTGGATCAACACGCCATCGTGGCCGTCACTGATGTTCAGGGCACCATCACTTATGTGAACGATAAGTTCTGTGCCATCAGCCAATATTCCAAGGACGAACTGATCGGACAGAATCACCGCATCCTCAATTCCGGCCACCATCCGAAAGAGTTTTTTCACGAGATGTATCGCACCATCGCGAACGGCAAGGTCTGGCACGCGGAAATCAAGAACCGCGCCAAGGATGGTTCGTACTATTGGGTGGACACCACCATTGTCCCGACCTTGAGCACGGAGGGCAAACCACGCCAGTATGTGGCCATCCGCGCCGACATCACTGAGCGAAAGCGCGCTGAAGAGGCGCTGCATGAAAGCCAGGAACGGTTTCGCCTCCTGCTCGATGGGGTAAAGGACTATGCCATATATATGCTCGACCCACAGGGCAGCGTAATCAGCTGGAACGCCGGTGCGGCCCGCATCAAGGGTTACGCAGCCGAGGAAATTCTAGGCAAGAAGCTGCCCAAGGTTGATGGAATCGAGGTCCTCAAGCAGCTCAAGAATGATCCGCGGACCAAGACCATTCCCGTGGTCATTATGACCTCCTCAAAGGAAGAGCGTGACCTGGTGAATGGTTACAACCTGGGCGCCAATAGCTATATCCAGAAGCCCGTGGACTTCGACCAGTTCCGAAACACGGTAAAACAAGTGGGACTGTATTGGCTGGTCATCAATCAAGCGCCTGTGGGCAATGTTGTGCCCGCAAATGGCGAGATGAAACCATGAGCGCAACCGCAACCCTCGCCCCCGAGCAAAATATCCGGCTTGCGCCTGCGCATGGCAAGCTGCGGGTGTTGCTGGTTGAGGATAACCCCTCTGACATTGAGCTTGTCTCGCGTGAGCTGCGGCGTGGCGGATTTGATCTGACCTTCGAAGTTGCGCAAACCGAGCAGGAATTTGTCGAGCGTGTACGGTCGAACTTATATCAAGTCGTGCTCGCCGACTACAACCTCCCACAATGGCGAGGCATGGAAGCCGTGAATGTATTGCGCAACGAGAACTTGGACATCCCTGTAATTCTGGTCTCCGGTGCGCTTGGCGATGTCACCGCCGTCGAGTGCATTAAGCAGGGCGTAACCGACTACGTTCTTAAAGACCGGCTAGCGCGCCTTCCCATGGCGGTGCTGAGCGCCCTCCAGGAAAAACGATTAAGGGACGAGCGGCAGCGGGCTGTGGACGATCTAGCAAAAAAAGTCGAGGAACTTGCTCGCTCCAATCGCGAACTGGAGCAATTTGCTTACGTCGCTTCTCATGATCTGCAAGAGCCGCTGCGCATGGTTGCCGCCTATACACAGCTCCTGGCAGAGCGCTACAAAGGGAAACTCGACGAACCGGCTGACAAATACATCCACTACGCGGTTGATGGCGCCAAGCGAATGCAAACTCTGGTTCAGGATTTGCTTGTATTTTCCCGCGTTGGCCGGTTGAACAGCGAAAATAGAGACACCGATTGTAATGTTGCAGTAGAGATCGCCATCGCCAATCTCCAGGTTGCCATCCGCGAGAGTGATACCCACATCACTCACGATTATTTGCCCGTTGTGCTGGTGAATCCTACTCAGCTGGCGCAGGTATTTCAAAATTTAATCGGCAATGCCATCAAATTCCGCGGACCGAAAGCTCCGCAGATTCAGATCACGGTTGAGAAGCAGCCTGATGAATGGCTGTTCTCCGTGACCGATAACGGAATAGGCATCGCTCCCGAATATTGCCAGGGAATCTTCGTGATCTTCAAACGGCTGCACACTCGCACTGAGTATCCAGGCAACGGAATTGGTTTGGCCATCTGCCGCAAGATCATCGAGCAGTATGGCGGGAGAATTTGGGTCACGTCGCAGGAAGGCGTTGGCTCGACTTTCAAATTTACGCTGCCGGCGTCAGAAGCCGGCTCTAGACAAGGGCAAAACCATGATGACCGCAGGTGAGATTTTGCTTGTTGACGACAATCCGGCAGATCTTGATTTGACCGCCGAGATGCTGTCGCGCGGGGAATTTTGTGGGCAAGTGCGCACTGTGAACGACGGGGCCGAGGCTATTGCATTCCTTCACCGGCAGGGCAAGTACGCAGGCGCTCAACGGCCCGATTTGATTGTCCTCGATTTGAACCTTCCCAAGAAAGACGGCCGAGCCGTGCTCGCTCACGTAAAAAATGACCCGGCGCTGCGCAAAACGCCGGTGGTGGTCTTCAGCACGTCGCAAGCGGCTCGCGACATTTTAGGCAGCTACGAACTGGGCGCGAACAGCTATGTCACCAAGCCCGGCGATTTGCAGGAATTCGCTTTGGCAGTGAAGTCGATTCAGGATTTCTGGTTTCGCTGTGCGCGCCTGCCACAAGAGGAGAAGCAACTGTGAGTGATCAACATCCGCATGTTTTGCTGATTGAAGATAACCGCGGAGACGCCGACCTGGTTCGCCTGCGATTAGTGGAAAGCAGATCGGACGTTGATGTCCAGTGTGTGGACCGGCTGTCCGCCGGCCTCTCGCGTCTCAGCGAGCAACAGCCTGCGGTCGTGCTGTTGGACTTGAATCTTCCTGACAGTCATGGAGCCGATACCTTCCGCAAGGTGCTGAGCAAGGCGCCTGGCGTGCCCGTGGTCGTATTGTCCGGGCAGGACGATGAGGAGCTTGCCCTCAAAGCGGTACACCAGGGCGTGCAGGATTATCTCGTCAAAGGCAACTTTGATAGTAAGCAGTTGGCGCGTGCTATGCGTTACGCCATGGAACGTCAGGCTCTGATCACATCGCTCGACATGAGCCGCCGCCAGCAATTGCAATTCAAAGATCAATTCCTGTCGCACGTTTCCCATGAGCTGCGCACGCCCCTTACGTGCATCCATCAATTTACGACGATCATGCTGGATGGCATTGCCGGCGAATTAAACGGCGAACAACGCGAGCATCTGGAGACAATTCTGCGCAGCTCGAATCAACTTCGCAGCATGATTGGTGATCTGCTGGAAGCCACTCGCGCCGAGTCCGGCAAGATCAGCATTGAGCCTCGCTGCCTGGTGCTAGGCGATGTGATTCAGCAAGCGATTTCAATGATGAAGGCATCGGCCCAGGAAAAGCGGATCGGGCTTGAGGCCGCGGTCGATACCAGGATTCCGATGGTTTATGCCGACCCGGAGCGAACTCTGCAAGCCCTGCTCAATCTGCTTGAAAATGCCATCAAATTTACACCGGCTGAGGGATCGGTCATGGTGAAGGCTTGCCTCGTCGATGCCGACCATGATTTTGCCTATATCTCCGTCGCTGATACAGGTCGAGGTATCACTCCGGAAGCGCGAAACCTGATTTTCGAACGGCTCTACCAGGATCCCAACTCGATCGACGACAGCCGCAAGGGGCTTGGCCTGGGCCTCTACATCACGCGAGAACTCATCCGTCTGCACGGCGGTCGGATTTGGGTGGAAAGCCAGCTGGGGCACGGCACTGCCTTTACTTTCACTCTCCCGCTGTTCTCCATGGCCAAACTCCTTAAGCCGGTCATCGCGGTGGAAGGGAAACTTCGTGACTCAATTTCGTTAATCACAGTCGAACTCTCGCCGCTGCACTCCTCGTCTATGGGTAATTGGGATCGCGATTGCCCTCAATGTTTGCAACTGCTCCGGTCGTGCATTCTTCGCGACAAAGACACGGTATTGCCACCATTCGAAAACTCTAGTGGCGGCGAGCTCTTTCTGGTTGTTGATCGCAACCACCGAATTGCAGCTTCCTTCGCAGCACTCTGGGGAGTCCATCGAGCAAATCGTTCAAAGGGTTGCGGAGGTCATCAGCGAAGCCGCGATCGCCAAGATTCACCGAACCGGCAATTCCAATGGCCGTGCCAGGAACATTGGCAATTTATCGGAAACAAAAACCAACTGAGGGAGGATTTGTGAGCACTAAACCAAAAATTCTGATTGTCGACGACGATCCCGATTTAAGAAAAGGACTGAACCTTCGCTTGCGCGCCAATCACTACGAAACCTCGTATGCGACAGATGGCTTTTCTGCCATCGCCATGGCCCAGAAAGAGCGGCCCGACCTGATTATCCTGGATATCGGTCTGCCGGCCGGCGATGGGTTCGTCGTGCTGGATCGCTTGCAGCAAAGCGCCGCGCTTTCTGCGATTCCGGTGATTGTGCTGACAGCGCGCGATCCGCAATTCAATCGTGAACGCACATTGCAAGCCGGCGCAACCGCCTTCCTGCAAAAGCCGGCGGACAACAGCGAACTGCTGAATGTCATACGCGCCACTTTGAATCCTGCATGGCCGGGCACAGCCGGGGCATCCTAAGGCGCGGAGAATTGCGCAGATCAACTCCTCCTCCGAAACTGGATGGAGTTGATCTGCCCGTCAACCGCCCCACCGCAACCTGAAGACCCTCCTTCTTTCTGCCGATGAAACACTCGACAGGTAGTCACAACTGTGCCTCATGCCCGAACTTCAGGATCCGGACATCTTCCGCACGATTCTGGAAAGCCTCCAGACTGGTGTCTATGTCGTCGGACGCGACGGACGAATTCTTTTCTGGAATGAGGGGGCCGAAAAAATAACCGGTTACTTGCGCCACGAAGCCCTGGGACGCCTATGCCGCGAGAATGTCCTGGCTCATTGCAATGACCATAACTGCGTGCATTGTGGTGTCAGCTGCCCGATGACCGGCACCCTGCACGAGGGAAAATCGAGCGAATGCGAGGTTTATTTTCGCCATAAGAAGGGGCACCGCATTCTTGTTTACTTGCGGAGTGTGGCTATTCGCGACAGCCACGGCTCTGTGATCGGAGCTGCAGAAAGTTTCGACGAGCAGCGTCTGGTTTCAGAAATGGACAATTCCCAGACCAATCTTGCCGCCCACAATTTGCTCGATATCGGCAGTGGCGCCCTCACCCGTGAACTGGTCCAATCGCACTTGCGCGAAAATCTCGCCTTTTTTTTGCAATTCCAACTTCCGTTCGGCATTCTCTACATCCGCGTCGAGCAGATGGACGAGTTCCGTGCCGCGCATGGCCGCGAAGCTGGGGAAGCCATTCTCCACGTCATCGTTCAAAACATGAAGCACACGCTCGGCGCAGCAGGATTCATGGGCCGGTGGGGTGAGAACTACTTTTTGATCATTGTTCCAAACTGTGAGGCACGTGATCTCATCCGCGCAGCCGAGAACGTGAAGAGAATCGTGAACTCCTCTGGAATTCAGTGGTGGGGAGACACATTAAGCGTGACTGTCTCCTTGAGCCAAGCCATGGTCCAGCCAGGCGACAGCATGGAATCCATCATGAAGCGGGCTGAACGCATGCTGGAGCCAAAATCGCAGAATGAAAAAGCGGATCAACAAAATTCAAACCTTAAGAGTCGCGGTATATCAGCAGGCTGAACGATCATGTTTGCAATTATCGGCATCGTCGTAGTTTTTGGCTCCATCGTGGGTGGATACCTCATGGAGCACGGCAACCTCAAGGTGCTCATCCAGCCGGCAGAACTCCTGATTATTGGCGGGGCCGCGGCCGGAACCGTGCTGATCGCCAATCCGCTTCACATTTTGAAGCAAATCGCCGGTGGTGTGGGCGGAGTTTTCGGCTCATCAAAATTCACCAAACAGGTTTATCTAGATTCCTTGAAGACCATCTACGATTTGTTCAACAAAGCCCGCCGCGAAGGCCTGGTCTCTCTCGAGAGCGACGTCGAAGAGCCGGAGAAGAGTCCCATCCTGTCGAAAAATCCCGCCTTCATCAAAAATCACCACGTTTTGCAATTTTTTTGCGACACCATACGCATGGCCGTCACTGGTATGGAGCCATTTGACCTGGATCAGGGTCTCGATCTTGATCTCGAAGTTCACCATCATCAAGCGGCTATCCCGATCTCCGCTCTGAGCACGACCGCGGACTCGCTGCCGGGATTGGGAATCGTGGCCGCCGTGCTCGGCGTTGTAATCACTATGGGTGCGCTCGGCGGACCGCCGGAAGAGATCGGCCACAAAGTCGCCGCCGCGTTGGTGGGGACGTTTCTCGGCATTCTGCTCTGTTATGGCTTTGTCGGCCCGTTAGCTTCAAACATGGCGAAGGCCGCCGATGAAGAGCACGCTTTCCTTCATGTGCTGCGCGTTTTGATTTTCTCTTTTCTAAAAGGGACCGCTCCCATCATGGCCGTTGAAGTGGCGCGCCGCGCGATACCGGGGCACGTCCGTCCCACTTTCCAGGAGCTGGAGAAGGCCTGCCGCGGTGGCGGAGCCGAATCGCCTGCGCCCGCCGCTGAAGCTGCATCCGCGTAGGAACCAATCATGGAGAACAGCGCCCGCCCCATCATCATCATTAAAAAGAAAGTCGGGCACGGCGGACACCACGGCGGAGCCTGGAAGGTTGCCTACGCGGATTTCGTCACCGCGATGATGGCGCTCTTCATCGTGCTCTGGTTGCTCAACACCAGCAAGCCGGTGAGAGAAGCGATTGCCGGGTATTTCCGCGATCCTTCAGGAACGGCCAACAAGATGGGCAGCAAGAACGTGGGTTCCGGGGAGAATTTCACCATCACCAAAGATAACGTTTCCGACCTGATGCAGAAATTGCAGAAAACCATCCAGCAAATGCCCGACTTCGACAAATTGCAGCATCAGATTGAAATGACAATTACTTCTGAGGGCTTGCGCATCGAACTGCTGGAAACCGCGACCGGGACATTTTTTGATGTCGGCAGCCCGCGTCCGAGTGCCAACGGAAAAGAATTGCTCGTCCTGCTGGCGCAGGAATTAGGAAGAGTTCCGAATCGAATCTCTATTGAAGGCCATACCGATTCCAGACCTTTTGCGAAAGCCCGAGATTACGGGAATTGGGAGCTTTCCGTCGATCGCGCCAACGCAGCACGACGATGGATGCAGCAGAATGGAGTGCGTCCGGACCAGATCTCGCAAGTCCGAGGCTTCGCCGACCAGATGCTTCGCAAAGGTAACGATCCGCAAGATCCCTCCAACCGCCGGATTTCGCTCATCGTGCAGTACGTCAATAAAAAAGAGGAGCCGCGGAGCGAAGAAGCCAGCGGTGCAGAAACAAAAGCTCCAAACACGGCTCCCAGCGAGCGTTAGCCGGTATCGCTGCTTAAGCCGCTCCAGGCGAGAGGCATCGTTTTCAACGACTTACGACTCTCGCCACGGCAAGGCGCAGCCCCCTGCACTAAGTATTCTTTGACTCCGATTCATATTGATATAACATTAAGTGGGCTTGTTGACCGGGTCAGACTCTCGGGTTGTCGAAAGTTTCATTCCGAGCGTATGAGAACGCATTCTACTTTGTCTGCACGGCTGCTTGGTTATTCTGCCGCACGCTATGCCTTTGCCTTGCTGGCAGTGGCTTTTGCGTTTTTCGTCCAGTGGGTACTTAGGGGTGTTCTCCATGGCTACAGTCCATATCTCACCCTGATTGCAGCAATTGGATTTTCTGCCTGGTATTGCGGGCTGCTCCCGTCCGTTGTAGCCGTCACGATTTCCACGCTAGCTGCGCGGTATTGGTTCATTCGGCCTATCCACTCTTTCCAGATTTCTAACTTCGAGCAGGCGATCGGCCTGGCTACATTCCTCCTGGTATCGGGATTATTCATGCTGATGGGCGAGGCTCGCCGTCGAGACAACGAAATCTTACGGCTAGCTCACGCCGACCTGGAGAACCGCATCAGGCAGCGCACCGCTGAACTGGACGCCGCTAACCACGGTTTGCGCCAGCTCTCGGCGCGTCTCATGCAATTGCAGGATGACGAGCGCCGGCGCATCGCCCGCGAACTGCACGACAGCGTCGGGCAGATGCTGGCTGCCCTGGGAATGAATCTCTCCACCGTCAAAGCTGATTTGGAACGGCTCACCAAAGCGGTCAACGCTGTTACTGACAGCGCGGCTTTGGTCGACGAACTCAACAAAGAAATCCGCACAATTTCTCATCTTCTCCACCCACCGTTGCTGGATGAAGCAGGTCTTGCGTCAGCGCTTCGCTGGTACTCGGACGGATTTGCCCAACGCAGCAAGATCCAAGTCGATCTCGATCTACCCGCCCAATTCGGACGTCTTTCGGGCGAGTTGGAAACTACCATCTTTCGCGTGGTGCAGGAATGCCTTACCAATATTCATCGCCACTCAGGAAGCTCGGTAGCGAAAATTCGCCTCAGCCAGTCCGGCGACGAGGTCATTGTCAGGGTAGCGGACGAAGGCAGAGGACTTTCTCCGAAGAAGCAGGATGCCATAGCGGAGGCGGCAACTCCAGGGGTCGGAGTTCGTGGCATGCGCGAGAGAGTGCGGCAACTGGGAGGCACCCTCGAAATCAATTCTAACGGCGAAGGAAGGGGAACCGCCGTCATTGTTCGTCTTCCTGTTACGCAGGGCGCTTCCACGGTCGCGGCCTGAAGCTCCTGGTTTCGCTCCGCTACATATTTCCCTGTATACGCTGAAGCACCTATTCGCAATCTGCACAAACTGAATCTCGAATTGGAACCTGTTCCGTTTGCAGAGCATCAAAAGGCCCGGCTGGTGAACCCAAGTGACCTAAGTGACTGGAACAGGCTCGGGTCCGCGGGAGAGCATGGGGAGCGGAGAATTCAGTTTGCCGCAGGGGAAATCAGATGGTGAAAATTTTTCAAGCTAAGTGGAGCTTCATTGCGCTCCAGATCCTCGACCTCGCAACAACTCTGTTTGCGTTTCATCTGGGCGGCTATGAAGTGAATCCTCTGGTAGCTCGCATGACGGCCATTTTTGGCCCCCTCGGCGGTGTTGCCGTCAGCAAGGTGCTAGCCGTTCTCATTGCATGGCGAGTGCAGAAGCTGCTCTGGGTGGCAAACCTGTTCTACACCGGGATAGTTTCCTGGAATATTCTGCTTATCGCGGTGACGGTGGCAACGCTGAAACACTAACTCACCTGCAAGATCCTTGCGCCATTATTCGACCTTTTTCCGATTGCGCAATTTGTAGCGTTGCAGCTTTCCTGTGGCGGTCTTGGGGAGTTCCGGGAGAAATTCTATCCAGCGCGGGCGCTTATACGCGCCTAGCTTTTCTGCTACCAGGTCCTGCAGCTCGCCGGCGAGAGGAGGGCCGGGATGAAAATCTTTGTTTAAAACCACGTAAGCGGCTGGCTTCTCCAAGTCGTTCTCATCTTTGCGGGCAACCACTGCTGCTTCGAGCACGGCAGGATGCGAAATCAGCGCGCTCTCAACTTCGGCGGGACTGACCCAGCGGCCGTTTACTTTGAATAAATCATCGGCGCGGCCGGCATACCACAGATAGCCGTCTTCGTCCTGATAATACTTGTCTCCGGTTCGGAACCAGTGGCCCATGATCGCGTTTTTGGTTTTTTCGTGTTTATTCCAGTAGCAGGAGCATGTGGCGTCAGACTTCATCAGCAGGGTGCCGATCTCACCCGAAGCAACATCCCGATCCTGGTCGTCAACGATTCTGGCTTCCAATCCGGGGAGTATCTTCCCGCTCGATCCCGGCCGCACCTCGCCGGGGAGGTTGGAGGTGATCATATGCAGTGTTTCGGTTGAGCCGAGGGCATCCAGGATCTCTACGCCGAAGCGCTGCTTGAAGCGCTCAAACAAAGCCGCAGGTAAGGGTTCTCCGGCAGAAACCGCATGTCGAATGCTGGACAGATCAAATTCACGGCCGTCGTCGCGATGATGCGCCAGAAGCGCGGCGTAATTCGTCGGGACGGAGAAAAACAACGTCGGGCGGTAACGCTCGATATCTGCGTAGACGTTTTCAGGAGTCGGGCGGTGCGGCGAGAGGATGCTGGTCGCGCCAACGGCAAGCGGAAAATATCCGGCGTTCCCGAGGCCGTAAGCGAAGAACAGTTTGGCCACACTATAACAGCGATCATGCTCGTTAATACGAAGAATGGCTTTTGCGTAAAGTTCGGAGCACACCACCATGTCGTGATGCAGATGAACGCAGCCCTTTGGAGTCGCTGTGCTTCCGGAGGAGTAGAGCCAGAATGCGGGATCGTCTTTGCTAGTGGGCGCCGCGCGGTCCAGTTTGGGCGAGGCAGCAGCGATCAACTCGCGAAGATTGATAAATCCGCCGGTCGGCGCCCCAACAAGTACCGTCTTTCCCAAATATTGAAGTCTGTCTCTTGGAATTTGCTGCCATTGCGGGAGGAGAATTTCGCTGACGATGGCGATGCGTGCATGGGTGTCATTCAACAGATACTCATACTCGTGCGGCTTGAGTAGAGTATTCGTGGGAACAGCCACCGCACCGATCTTGATCGCGCCAAAGAAGCAGTACAGGAATTCGGGCGTGTCGGGAAGAAGCAAAAATACTCGCTCCTCGGCACGAACACCCAAGCCCCGAAGTGCGTTGCCTACTCGGTTTGTTCGTTCCAGAAGATCGCGATAGCTAACACGTTCATCGCCGCATTCAATGGCGATTTTCTCTCCTCGGCCTTCCGAGACATTGCGATCAACGAAGTAAGTGGCGACGTTGAACTGTTCCGGCAGGTCAAGCAAGGAGGCAAAGTCCTCACAACTGGCAGGAATACGCTATTGTTGAAAACGCCAGCGTGCGGGCGGATTATAGCACGAGCAAATTGGCGGGCTTCTTCTTGCTGGCTTTCATCTCGATCTGTATGCAACCGGGTCCGAAATTCGGTTCGTGAACAGTGGCTTCGCCACCATACGAACGTAAATGTTCCAGTTTCCTGCAGGCACCAAGCGCGCCAGATCAATCGAGGTCACGTTAGCAGAAATACTGTCCTTCGCGACGTACAGCGTGGCTCGGTCGCCGTAATAGATGGTGAAATGATCAACCGTCGCAGGAGTTGCGTAGGAACTACTTGCGTCTAGCGTCCAGTTCAGTTTGTGGCCGCTGATTGAGGCTGAAACGGTGTAGCAATTGTCGATTCCGGTTTCGACTTCGCTGCCTTCCTCGTAATCGTTCCAGGTCGGCACGCCAAGATATTCGAGCTGATAGCGCGAGTTGTAATAGTTCGAGATCAGATCCTTGGTGTTGAGCAGCGTCTGGCCACACTGTTGGGCAGTAACCCGATTCGTGCCCCAACTCGCGTTGTTGTCGTCGAAGCCTTTTTTGATTGCGCCGATGGCAATCTTTTCCGGATTCGCAACGGCATTCTTGTAGAAATCCTCGTAATACACAGGTTTCGGATTGCTGCTCGCGCCCCAGTCGAACTGGGACTGCGGAGACCATTTGGCTGGATTCATCCAAACATAGCAGCCATCGCCGAGGTAGTGACGCCAACAGTTCACGTCCTCTTCCTCAAAAACGAACTTAAACGGGCGCTCAAAAGAATTGGTGTGCGACTTCACTTCCGACCACACTCGCTGCCAATCCGTGCCGGACCATTCAGGCTCATGTAGAAAAAACAGCACAATCGGGTTATCACGATCAGTGACGTACCAAGGTTCCTTCGCATAATGGTTGTTGATGTAATCCATGTCGCGGGTCAGGTTTTTTGTAATGCAGGAAGTTTGGTCCTTCTTTCCTTTCGGACACTGAGAAGAGAACGCGCCTTTGTCTACCATGATCGCCATGCGGAAGGGGCAGGTCGTCGAGAAGCAACTATTCAGATATTTGGCGATCACATTGGTCGTGTTCAAGTGGAAGCCGCGCGCCGGATTGGTGCTGCCGTACCAATCGACAATCACTCCGTAGCCACCCAAGGCAATCATTCTTGCGATCTGATTGGCAACGACAGTTTTGTTGTTCTCGTTGTAACCGACATCGATGTGCTCGGAACTCCCAAACCAGGGCTGATAGTGAAACAGGATTTTGCTCGTCGAGCCCGGGTAGAGCATGGAGTGGAGGTCAGAGAAATTCACATTGCCCGGGACGGGATTCACAACAACCGTTTGAGCTTCAGTATTCGCCGCCTTCGTGCTGTTGCCGGTGAATGGCGATCGGCAATACGGCGGCACTCCCCGCTCTGAGCATGCGCTGGTGTTGTTGCCAACGATTGCGGAATATGTAACTTGGGCGTGTAGGGAGCACGGTAAAGCTGCGAATAAGAAAGCGAACAAGAAAGAGATAGAAAAACACCTATGAGGTCGGGACATAACAGGCCATTTTCCGAAGCCGCGTTTAACGGCAATTGCTGCGGTCAAGCTGGGTAGCGGGTCCGGTCCAATCCGAAGCGGCCTTACTTCTTAAAGATGCAAGGTTCTTAGGACGGTTGGACTTCGGCCAGAAAATGGGGGCATTTGCAAGCTACAAATCTCCCGAACTCTGGCGCGAAGAAAATATTCAGCTAAGTAACAGAATTTATAAGCTCTTATGGCCCATCGCCAGAGGTCCTCGTGATGGGTTTTTGCTTTGAGAGGGAATTACGGTGGTTACCAGGAGGCAGAAGTGAGATCGATATTGACAGCGATTTGGGAAAATAGCTAAGATTCTATCAGCCGACCGACCGGTCGGTTCCTTAAGACTCGCGAGCATTTGGAATTCCAGGAGAAAACGTGGCCACAATTTTCTACGAACATGACGCCAATCCTTCAGCCCTGAAGGGCAAAACCATCGCCATTTTTGGATACGGAAGCCAGGGCCACGCCCAGGCACAAAATCTGCGCGACAGTGGCTATAACGTGATTGTCGGGCTCGATCCGCAGCGCGCCAGCGCCCAGCAGGCGAAAGCAGACGGCATGACCGTGTTGCCGCCGGCTGAGGCTGCTAAACGAGCCGATTGGATTCAGATTCTGACGCCGGATGAAACGCAAGGCGACTTCTATGAGTCGCAGATCAAGCCTGCTCTCCGCGCAGGCAAAATTCTTGGCGTTTCTCACGGCTTCAGCATTCACTTCAAAACCATCGTTCCGCCCAAAGACGTTGATGTGGTCATGATCGCGCCGAAGAGCCCGGGGCATCTGCTGCGGCGCGTCTATACAGAAGGCAGAGGCGTGCCGTCCCTGCTGGCAATTCATCAGGATGCCAGCGGCCGCGCCCACGAATACGCGCTCTGCTATGCCTATGGGATCGGATCGACGCGCGCGGGCGTTCTGCAGACGACCTTCAAAGAAGAAACCGAAAGTGATCTTTTTGGCGAGCAGGCGGTGCTCTGCGGCGGGTTGACTTCGCTCATCAAGAAAGGCTTTGAGACTTTGGTCGAGGCTGGCTACGCGCCCGAGATTGCTTACTTCGAGTGCCTCCATGAGATGAAGCTGATTGTCGATCTGATTTATGAAGGCGGACTCGCCCGGATGCGCTACTCAATTTCCAATACGGCCGAGTATGGTGACCTGACTCGCGGCGAAAAAGTTGTCGGCGACGAAACTCGCAAGGCAATGAAAGATATCCTCGCGCGCATTCAAGATGGGTCATTTGCCAAGGAATGGGTCGAAGAGAACAAGAAAGGCGGTAAGAATTTTGCCGCGCTTCGAGAGAAAGAAAAACAGCACCAGATTGAGCAAGTTGGGGCGAAGTTGCGGGGCATGATGTCATGGCTGCAGAAAGACACCAAGAAGCCCGGATTGGCTCAGAAGCCCGAGGCGAAGGTCGTGAATGCTTAGAGGAGCAGAAATCGTTCTGCAGTGCTTGCGAGCTGAGGGCGTTGATCTGGTATTCGGCTATCCCGGCGGCGCGATCATGCCGTTGTATGACGCGCTCGAGGGCAGCGGGATCAAGCACGTTCTCACCCGCCACGAGCAGGGAGCGGTTTTTGCGGCCGAAGGCTTGGCGCGCGTCAGCGGCAAGGTTGGCGTGGCCTTTGCCACCAGCGGGCCGGGGGCGACCAACCTTGTCACTGGAATCGCCGATGCGAAGATGGATTCGGTTCCGCTGGTCTGCATCACCGGCCAGGTGCGCAGCGCTCTTATCGGGACTGATGCGTTTCAGGAGACGGACGTCTTTGGCATGACGCTGGCACTGACGAAGTGGAGCCGGCTGGTCAAGAGTATCGAAGAAATTCCTGCGGTGATTGCGGAAGGATTTCACTGGGCGCGCAGTGGGCGGCCCGGCCCGGTGATGATCGACATCCCCACCGACATGCTGAAAGCGAAGATGGAATTCTCTGGGCCGGTGAAGTTCACGCCGCATGCCAAGCCTGCGGATGTGCATGGCGAATCGACTTTCGCAGAGACGCTGATCACACTGCTGGAACAGGCGAAAAAACCGGTCGCGCTGGTGGGAGCGGGAGTAAAACTTTCGGGCGCGGTTGCCGAACTGCGGCGGTTGCTGGATTACCTGCAGGTTCCGGCATTCGCGACGGTGCACGGGTTGGGCGCCATACCGCCTGAAACCCCCTATTACCTCGGCATGGTTGGGATGCACGGTACGCGCGCCGCGAATATGGCATTGCATGAGAATGACCTTCTCCTGGTTTTCGGCGCTCGCCTGGATGACCGTGTAACCGGCGATCCCACGCGCTTTGCGCCTCATGCTCGCATTGTTCACTTTGAAATCGATCCGGCGCAGTTGGACCGCGTGCGCCCTTGTGAGCTGCCGATAATTGGCGACCTGGCAGAAACCATTCCCACCTGTCACAACGCGCTCCGCCAGGTGAAGCTGCCTGACTGGAGCGATTGGCGCGCGGTCGCCTGCGGCCCAGAGCGCGCGGAGCTCGATCCCCGTGGACTGGCGCAGCCGACCATTCGGTTTCTCGATGAGCTTTTCAGCCGGCTTCCTGAGAACAGCGTGATTCTGGCGGACGTGGGCCAGCACCAGATGTGGGCCGCTCAGCGCTACCGCTCGTCACTGCCTCGCGGATTCATAACATCCGGTGGGCTAGGCTCGATGGGTTTCGCTCTGCCTGCGGCGATTGGAGTTCAGTTGGCAAAACCGGACGCGACCGTACTCTGCGTTTCTGGTGACGGCGGCTTCCAGATGAACATTCAAGAACTGGCCACGGTGCACCGCCTAGGGCTGCCGATCAAGATGGTCATCATCGACAACAAATATCTCGGCATGGTGCGGCAATGGCAGCAGCTTTTTTATCAGCGCAATTATGCTGAGACCGACTTAAGCGACAACCCGGATTTCGTGGCGATTTCGAAGGCATACAAGATCCATGGGCAGCGAATTAGCGAAGCGGTCGTGCGGGAATTTCCGGTGTCGCAAGAGACGGGAGATGAACTGGATCGTTTTTTGAATTCGTCCGAGCCGGAGCTGCTAGTGTTCGACACGCATCCAGAAGCGAACGTTTTCCCAATGGTGCCGGCCGGGGCAGCGTTGTCAGAGATGATGTTCGAAGAAGAATAGTCGGCGGGCGCGGACGCCCGTCGCACAGCCGGCCAGAGGCCGGCGCTACGGAGAACTATATGCATGCCTTTCATGTCCACTATCGCAACACGCAGGGCACACTAATGCGCATACTGAACGCGATTTCGCGCCGCGGAGTCGAGATGCCCTATGTCCAGGCTGAGCCTCACGGGTACAACCACAGAGTTTCGCTGTTGCTTGAACTTAATACGAAGCAGATCGGACAGCTCTTCCGTGACTGGCATGCGATCGTGGATGTCGTAGAGGTTCGCGCCGGCGCTCCTACGGAGGACATGATGGAGCTGGCGGAGAGCTGGGACGCAGCCCGGCATCCACCGGCCTCGGCCGGCGCAGGCGGTTCTGCGCGTGCCGCGATGGCGTAATAGTGTGTGGCTGTTGTATCGATGCACAGATTCTTCGCTTCGCTCAGAATGACATCGTATTCGTAAAGCATCAGATCGAGCGACCCGCAACTCTCCTTCTGGCATAATCATTTCCCATGGACCCCAAACACCGCAGCCGTGGTATCACCGATGGACGCGATCGCGCCGGCGCGCGCGCCATGTTCAAGGCCGTCGGATTCACCGACAGCGATCTGAGTAAGCCGATCATCGGAGTAGCCAACACCTGGATCGAAACCATGCCGTGCAATTTTCATCTGCGCCGGCTTTCGGCCAAGGTAAAGGAGGGCATTCGGGCCTCGGGTGGCACGCCGATGGAGTTCAACACCATCGCGATCTCTGACGGCGAGACGATGGGCACCGAGGGCATGCGCGCGTCGCTGGTGAGCCGGGAGATCATTGCAGACTCGATCGAACTGGTTTGCCGCGGGCAGATGTTTGACGCGGTGGTTTGCGTTGTCGGCTGCGACAAGACTATCCCTGCTGCGGCGATGGCTCTGGCGCGCATGAATCTTCCTGGGCTTGTGCTCTATGGCGGCACGATTGCGCCAGGAAGCTACAAGGGCAAGGATGTCACTATTCAGGACGTCTTCGAAGCGGTGGGAGCGAACGCGGCCGGAAAGATCACTGACAATGACCTGCGCGAATTGGAGAATGTTGCTTGCCCGGGCGCGGGCGCGTGCGGCGGACAATATACGGCGAATACGATGTCTACGGTCATGGAGATGATCGGGCTCTCGCCGATGGGCTTCAACAGTGTCCCGGCAATGGATCCGGCCAAAGATCAAGTTGCTTTTGATTGCGGCAAGCTGGTGATGGATCTCTTGAAGAACGGAACAACGGCCCGGGACATATTGGTTCGTCAGGCGTTCGAGAATGCCATAGCAGGAGTTGCCGCTACCGGCGGCTCAACCAACGCGGTCCTACATCTTCTGGCGATTGCTCGCGAGGCGGGCGTCCCACTCGATATTGACGATTTCCAAGAAGTCAGCGAGCGCACGCCGCTCCTGGCTGACCTGAAACCCTCCGGGCGATTTGTTGCCACCGATATGCACCGGGCCGGAGGCGTGCGCCTGTTGGCTCGCCGCTTGCTTCGGGGAAAGCACATTCATCCTGAACCGCGTACAGTGACAGGACTGACGATCCGTTCGGAAACCGAAAGCGCCCAGGAGACTCCGGGCCAGGAAGTCATCGCGCCCTTGGAGAAACCTCTCAAAGCGACAGGCGGTCTGGTGATCCTGCGAGGCAACCTTGCACCCGAAGGTTGCGTGGCCAAAATCAGCGGGCACGAACGGCTGAGTCATCGCGGGCCGGCACGGGTTTTCGAATCGGAAGAAGAAGCCATGGCCGCCGTGACTGCAAAGAAAATTCGGCCAGGCGATGTTGTTGTGATCCGTAACGAAGGACCCAAGGGCGGGCCTGGAATGCGCGAGATGCTCAGTGTGACCGGAGCGATTGTCGGCGAAGGTTTGGGTGAGTCGGTCGCCCTTCTAACTGATGGGCGCTTCAGTGGCGCCACGCATGGACTCATGATGGGACATGTCTCGCCCGAGGCTGCGCTCGGCGGGCCAATCGCCGCCGTGCACCAAGACGATACTATCCACATCGATGTAAACCAGCGCGTCCTGGAGATTGAGGTGAGCGACGCGGCTTTGCATCAGCGTCTATCGGAATGGAAGCCACCTGAGCCGCGTTATCCGAACGGAGTATTCGCGAAATATGCGGCACTGGTCTCGTCGGCGTCGGAAGGGGCAATCACCAGGGCGGCCAAATCCAATTAGAGTTTCCCCGATAGGAATCAGGGCTGAATCCGGCTTTGCGTTTGCGGCAAGCGGCCCAGCGCGGCTTTCAACTCCTCCGGTTTAAATCCAAACGGGCCGGGCCGGCTCTTGTAAGCGATTCGTCCGTTATTGTCGATGAGGTAAATCCGATCAGGCCAGCCGGTGTAAGCCTTTTCTGCGGTATTCCCAAACCCATCGATCACGGCAGGAAACTTGATTCCTAGTTTGCGAACACAAGTTCCAGCGACAGAGGCGCGCTCCTCAAAGTCTTTGGGGCTGGCGAACACCACTTTGTCGCGTACATTGCTTTCCATCTGCCACACATCGCTGGGATGTGCTTCGAGAATGTAGACCGCAAGGAAAGAAACGTGGTTCCCATATTCCTCGTAGAGTTTGTTCAAGGCAGGAACCTCCCGCCGGAACGGAGGTCAGGTGTAGCTGCCGAATACCAGCACGACTGGTTGCTTCGCGGTCAAGGCCGAAAGCTGAACGGTACCGGATCTGTCTAACTTCGTGAGCGAGAAATCTGGCGTTGCATTCCATTTCCAGCGCGGGCGTGAGTCCACATCGTCTCAAACGGCAGAAGTAGGTAAGCAACTCCTGGCATGCGCGACATGGCCCGGCCGAATGTTTCCGGCGGCTGACGCATGGCCCACCAGATGGCCGCGATGAAAACCAGGTAAATCAGGGCAATAGCTGCGCCCAGCCGAAGGAGTAATTTTCGAGTAAATACCCGCGTCATGACCCGCCTAGCATACCAGTTGTGCGTCATTCCATCTCTAGTAGGTTCATGTTAGGAACAGCCTAAACAGCCAACCAGCTCTGCCCTCTGCTCATCCAAATCCAGCTTCAACAAAGGTGAAGTTGAATGGGAATGTTCGCCAAAGTGAGTTTTGCTTGCGTTACGATTTGCGCGGCTCTGTTTCTGTCGGGTTGCCAGGGGTTGGTTCACAATTCCGGCCCGTTTACCTTAAATGTGACCGTAGCTGGAGGCGGCTCGGGCACAGTGTCGAGCAATCCGTCGGCGATAAATTGTCCGACAACTTGCAGCGCGACTTTTCAGTCCGGATCGCAGGTAGCGCTAACAGCCACGGCCGATACCGGCTTCACTTTTGCAGGCTGGAGCGGTGCTTGCACGGGAACCGGCTCCTGTGACGTGAATGCCAACAGCGGCGGTTCGGTGACAGCGACTTTCGGAGCCAGTCTGCAATCCGTTAATCACATTGTTTTCATGGTGCAGGAAAACCGTGGGCTCGACCACTACTTCGGCGCGTTGCAGCAGTATCGGACACAAAATGGCATTCCAGGGACTTTCGACGGTCTGCCACAGTTCAATACTCCTCCCGGCGCCGCAGCCACCAACCCGGGCTGCGATCCAGCTTTTCCGTTCCAGCAATCTCCCGCGCCTTTCAACGATTGCGTTACGGTTGTTAACGGCGTAATTGATCNNNCGTTGGTCCCCTCGCAAAAGCTGATCACGCAATGTGTGGAAAATCCCAGCCCATCATGGAACGAATCTCACGTGGACTGGAATGTCGTCGATCCGCTTTCTGCAACCGCCACGTTGGATGGCTTTGTGCACACGGCAGCCCACGACGTCAGGGAATTACAGTACGTGCCCGGAAGCAACCCGCCTGAGAGTGATGTGAACGGCATTCGAGCAATGGGATATTACGATTCCAGCGTTCTGCCGTACTACTACTTCATGGCTTCGAATTTCGCCACGTCGGACCGATGGTTTTCGCCGGTCATGACGCGTACTCAGCCCAACCGGGAATACCTGATGGCGGGAACATCTCTGGGGCACGTGTATCCGCCTCTCTCGGGCGCCCCGCAGTTCACCAATAAGACTATTTTTGAACAACTCAACGACAACAACATTTCCTGGCGGATTTATGTGTCCGACTCTGGTGGCTCACTGCAATCTCACACTGAGTTGGGCATGTACACCTTCGCCAATTCGCACGGCTCAAATTTCGTATCCGCCAGTCAGTTCATGACCGATGTGCAGAATGGAACTTTGCCTGCGGTCGCGGAAGTCGATCCCGGATTTGCGGCTGGCACCGACGAGCACGCAGAACAGGACGACAGCCATCCGGGCGGCAAGATTCAGGTGGGGGCGCAATACGTTTCGAACTTAATCAATGCGCTGATGCAAAGCCCATCATGGAAAGATACGGTATTTATTCTGACCTGGGATGAAGGCGGTGGGTTTTACGACCATGTGCCGCCCCAACCGGCAGTCAGCCCTGACTTGATGAAGCCTAATGACTTGCAGTCTGGCGACATTTGCAACGATCCCAGCAAGACCGGTCCTACTTGCGATTTTGTGTACACGGGCTATCGTGTGCCCCTTATCGTGGTCTCGCCGTTTAGCAAAAAGAACTATGTCTCTCACACCGTGGCGGATTACACAGCGATTTTGAAGTTTATTGAGGCGCGCTTCAACGTGCCCAGCTTGACGCAACGGGACGCGGCGCAGATGGATATGACCGAGTTCTTAGATTTTGTGAACGCGCCGTGGAAGACCCCGCCAGCTCCGTCGAATATCCCAACGCAACCTACGTCGGCCCCCTGCTACATGGATCATCTGCCGTAGTTGATGTCCTAAAAAGCTGCGGAAAGAGCCGGGAAAGCAGATTCCTCGGCGGCTGAAGGCCGCCTCGGAATGGCAAAAAATTAAAGGCAAGGGATGGGCTCTGCTAAAAAAGCAGAATCAGCACTTCTGGGGGGAGGGCTTAAATTCTGAGGATCACTAATTTGCTACCGCCGCTTGCGATCTTATCTTCGCGTCTTTCTCCACCTGCTTTTCCACAATGCTCAGTTCCTTTTCAATCGATGAAAAGCGCTGCAGGATCTCATGCATGCGCACCGCCATATTGCGAATGGTTTCGAGCTGCGAGCGTCCAGTAGCGGAAAGCGATCCAGGCTCGATTAGCAGCAGCTCCGAATTGCCCAAGACCGAGGTGAGCGCGTTGTTGATCGTATGCCGCATCTCCAGCATGTAGCGCCCCAGCGTAGCTTCGCGTTCGAGTGTTTTGCTTGCACGCTCCGCCTGCCGCGCGCGTGCCACGGCTTGGCATCGCCTCAAAGTTTCCGAAGCGACCAGCATTAGAGCATCAAGCCAGCCCTCATCCTGGCGCAGCACCAGGGCAGTTGGGTGTTTTTCACGAATTTGCTGTGGCGATGCATTTGCCTCGCAAGCCACCAGCACTGGTTTTCCAGTGGGCTCAAGCGCACGCAGTGCGGAATCCAACCCAGCAGGCTTTAA
The DNA here is from genome assembly GCA_003225455.1 of Acidobacteriota bacterium. Lineage (GTDB taxonomy): Bacteria > Acidobacteriota > Terriglobia > Terriglobales > Acidobacteriaceae > QIAB01. The sequence continues at coordinate 59,820 of QIAB01000056.1, read as the reverse complement.
AGCCCCCACAACAGCCAAATCGAAGGTGTCGGGATCAAGATCCTGGCAAAGGTCGCCGCTCATCAGAGTGAGAGCGGGCATGTTCCGTTCTGTCTGCCACCGTCCCGTGATCGTGCGCGAAAACTCCGGGTCATCGGAGATGATTAATGCGGTGGGTTGATCCAAGTTCGTCCTCGCTGCTCGCATCGCGTGGTTAGTGCGTCCCATCATCCGGCGCAGAGCCTCCGGCAGGTGCATTGGGGTCCCATTCGGGAGGAGCGCTGGTTACTTCAAATTCTGCAATGCCGGGGTTCGCTGGCGCTACTTCAATGCTTGCGGCTGCTGCTTTTGCTTTTTCGGGAGATTGCCTCGCGCCAACGTTCTTCGCGGTTCGCGCCAACGCGGCATCAATGACAATTCGCAGATCCACCAGCATGCGCAGGGGTTGCCCCGAGGAATACTCGGCGTGAAACATAACCTTCCATGAGTTGCAAATCATGCGCAGCCGCGCCACTGGCTCGTCGGCGGAAAACTGAGCCGAGCGGCAATCGAGGCTGCTCACGCCGCACAGCTCAAGTTCGCGCAACCCATCCAAAATCGCGTTTAGATCCTGATGCATAAGGCGGAAGAAGACCCGCCGCATCAGAAAGCTGAAGCGAGTAAATGCAATCATCGCGACCGGGGTGAAGTAGTTCTCTCCAGCCGAAGCCTTCAGCTTTCTGCCTTTTTCCAACATTCCGCTTGAAAGCAGTTCGTGCAGCCCTCGGCAGCCGTTAGCTGCCTGAATGAATTCTTCCAGCGGTTGAACCCATTCTGGAAGCGTAAGATCAGAAACCTGGATCACCGGCTCCAGCACTTGCGCCACGTACCCTATATCCACGTCAGCATCTTCCAGCCGTGAAGGCGCGCAATGCGAGAAGAACTGCACCAGCAGAAAATCCGTTTTGTCGCGGTCGGAATCCGAACGCGGTGCTTTCTGTAAATGATGCTCCAGCAAAGTCCGCAGTGCCTCTTCGCTGGTCAAAGTTGTGGTCTGCAGGAACTGGCGCAACTGGTGCACCTGGATGCGCGAATCCATATCCAAAAACCAGCGGCGGGCTTGCTCGACCGATTCTTGCGAGGGAGCGTCGGCGCCGGATTCCAAGTCGGCGCACGGCGGCAGATCGATCACAAATTCGCGGGCCAGGGCGGCGTAGAGCGGGTAAAGCAGCCGGGCAGCACGCCACTCCACCGTCAGATCACTAACTTTGGGTGTATCGGTCATAGTTTCACGATCCAGTTGGCAACTTCGCGAGTAAAGCGCGCCGCGACTGCAGTGCGTCCGCCCGTGTTATGCAGCGCGACCACTGACGCTTCAGCATCGAGCGTGCCATCAGAATTCTGCAGCCGAAGGGTGTCGGCAAACTCCAGCGGCAACGTCGAGGCAAACAACACTTCGTGCGGTGTGCCAAACTCGATGACCGTGCTTTCAGTCAAAGGATTTCCTTCGGCCACTCGCGTCAAACGCACTGGAATTCGCACCGGGCTGGCTTCAGGAAAGAACTTCGCCAGCTTGGCGGTTGACGTTTCGCGAGCGCGCGCGGCAGCACTAGCCTCTCGGGCCACGGTACACCTCACTGCAAGAGTCGACGCAGCCTGGGTCCCCAGGTCTGCCGGTTAGCAAGACGCGGGCACCCGGACTGCATCGGCATAGGGAAATGCACGGGTACAGCCAAAGTGGGGGCAAGGCAAAGGATGAGATAAGTGACTGAATTGCAAGGATGATTGGTGGCGATCCAGAAGGATTGCAATGGGTGTGATCGTTGTTCCTGTCTCAAGATGAAACGGCGTCTCACGAAAATAGAAAGCAGCGTCGATCATTGGAGCGCCTGGCTGGTATGCGACATCCCCATGCCGATGTTGTATCGCTTGAGCTTTCGATAAAGCGTTGCGCGGCTTATGCCGAGCATCCGGCCTGCGAGCGCCTTATCGCCTTTAACTTGTTCGAAAACTCGCTGGATGGTCGCCCGTTCAATGTCCTCCAGATCAGTTGAACTCAAGGAGGAAGAAGGCGCATCCGCAAGTGAATCCAACGCCTGGGAGCCGGTTGTAAGGCTCGGTGGGAGATCGCCCATGTCGATGCGCCGGCGGTCGCCCAAAGCAATAGCACGCTCCATGCAGTTTTCCAGTTCACGGACATTTCCTGGCCAGTCGTATTGCAGCAACGCTTTCATCGCGGCACTCGTAACCTGAATGGAATCTCCCGGAGCAAGGCGCTCCAGGAACCAGTGCACCAGCATCGGAATATCCGAGCGGCGTTCCCGAAGAGACGGGAGATGCACGGTGACTACGTTCAAGCGAAAATACAGATCTTTTCGGAATGTGCCGTTGCGATATTCGGCTTCAAGGTCGCGATTGGTTGCCGCAATAACGCGCACATCAACTTTTGTTTTTTGATTGCTGCCCACCGGACGAACTTCTTTCTCCTGCAAGACGCGCAGCAGTTTGGCTTGCATCTCCAATGGGAGCTCTCCGATTTCATCGAGAAAAATCGTTCCGCGATTTGCCGACTGAAAAAGACCAGTTTTGGACCGAACCGCTCCGGTGAAAGCGCCTTTCTCGTAGCCAAACAACTCGCTTTCAATCAGCGTCGGAACCAGCGACCCGCAATCCACCGCCACAAATGGGCGATTCGCGAACGATCCACGGAAATGAATGGCACGCGCCACCAGCTCTTTTCCAGTTCCACTCTCGCCCGCAATCAGCACCGGCGTGCGGGTATCCTTGAGACGCGAAATCATGCGCAGCACATCCTGAATCTTCGGCGAAGCGCCCACAATTCCATGCAGTTCAGTTTCTGTATCCACGCGCTCGCGCAGGAATTGGTTTTCCTCGACTAACCGGACCTTCTCGGCCATGCGGCGCAGGAAAAGCCGCAACTCTTCTAACGGAGAAAACGGCTTGCCGATGTAGTCGTAAGCCCCGAGCTTCATGGCCTGGACTGCAGTTTCTACCGAACCATGACCGGTCATCACCGCAACTTCGGTTCGGGGCAGCATCTTTTTTACGCGTTCGAGAAATTCAAGGCCGTCCATGCGGGGCATGACCATATCAGTTAGGATGATGTGCGCCGGTTGTTCTTCGAGCAGGGCCAGCGCCGACTCGCCGCTCTCAGCTTCCATGCAGATGAAGCCGAGAGCCTCCCCAACCGTCATGCAGAGCCTGCGAATGCTCTGCTCATCGTCCACAATCAAGAGCCGGATACGCAAGTCATCGCTCACAGTGCTTTCCCCATGATTTTTTCGATTACCGAAATAAACTGCTGCACGCGAAACGGTTTCTCTACGCAAGGCGCGCCGGTTTTTTGCAGCGTATCGACGGTCTCTTCGTTGGCGATATCACCGGTTATGAAAACGATTCGCGCCGCCAGTTCCGGCCGATGGTGAACCAGCCAGGCGTGGACGTCGGCGCCATTCACTCCTCCGGGAGTGCGCATATCAGAAACCACGCCAAGAAACTCTCCTGACTCGAGCAGCTTCAGCCCATCTACTCCGGATTCAGTACACACAACTGCGTAACCGCTGCGCTCTAACGCGGCCCGAACATAAGCCATGACTGCCGGCTCATCCTCGATGAGCAGCACCGGCAGGGAACCGGCCCTTACGGCAGTCTTGGCTGCGGGTAGCGTCATATTTGCGAAACTCCAGCCACGGCTCCGATGGATAACCGCTCCGGCTTGACAGGGAAGCGCACGATAAACGTTGCGCCGTCGGAATCCGCGTTGTTATGGCACAGAATCTCTCCACCGTGCTCGTGCACAATTCCATTCCGTAACAGATACTCAGGCCCAGTCCCGTGCCTTTGCGGACCTCCCTAGTGGTAAAAAACGGATCGAAGATTCGCTCTGGATGAGAGATGCCATGCCCATTATCGCGGAAAGAAATCTCCACGAAACCGGCGACGCCCGCGGTAGTAATCTCGATGCGAGGTTTACGGCCAACCTCGCGCACCGCGTCATATGCGTTGTTGAGAATGTTCAGAAACACCTGCTGGAGCTGGTGCGAGTCTCCAATCACGCTCGGCAGCTCCTGATCAAACTGCTCAATTACTTCAATCCCATGGCTCTGAAAGTCGTAGGAGCGTAACTGCACGGTACGATGGAGAATCGAATTAAGCTGTACGGGTTTGCGCTGTGGCGGCATCTGCCGCGCGAAGCTCAGCAGATTCTGCACGATTTGCTTGGTTCGCTGCGCCTCCTGCAAAATTACGCGCAAGTCTTTGCGCGCGCTTTCCGGCAGCTCCGGATTTTCCATCAGCAAATCTGCGAAACCGAGGATCGCCGTGAGCGGATTATTTACTTCATGGGCGACCCCGGAGACTAACTGGCCAACCGCCGCCATCTTCTCCGCATGCATGAGCTTGGCCTGCAGGGTGGCGGCGTCGGTTACGTCCGACATCACTACCACCAGGCTGTTGACGTTCCCCTGCTCGTCCCGCATGGGACTTAAATTCATAGAGAATTGACCAATGCGGCCATCGCCGCGCAGAATCTGCATATCCAGGTTATCCACCTGACGGCCAGCAATGGTCGCGCTGATCGCTTCGCTCAAAGCTGGTCGCCGCATGGGGGCTACCAACTCCTCAAGAGGCCGCCCTACGAGTTGCCGCTGCTCATAGCCCATGTCAAACCATCGGCGGTTTGCGTAACTCACTAAACCAGCCGTGTCGGCCACGAGAATCAGGCTCTGGGTGTTGTTGAGAATATTTCCCGAGAAATCTCGTTCCCGCTGCAGCTCTGCCTGGAACGTCTTCAGTTCGCTGATGTCGAGCATAAGACCGCGATATTGCACAATCCGGTCCTGCGCGTCCCGCACCGCAAATGCATTGATGAGCACATAAGCCGGGCTTCCATCTCGATGGCGAAGGACCTCCTCCCGATTGCGGACCACTCCGCGCTCCTGCATTTCGTCAGCAAGTTCCTTGTGATGCTGCGGCGAGAAATAAACCTCGGTGCGAATATCTGCTTGCAAAAGCTCTTCTCGGCTGCCGTAGCCGAGCATACGGACCAAGGCGTCGTTGACTTCGATGAATCTGCCGTCCGGAGTCGAGAAAAACAGTCCTTCCTGTATGTTGTCGAACAACTCCCGGTAACGCCGCTCCGCTTCGCGCCGATCACTAATATCTTTAAGGACATGGATAGTTTGCATGCCCTCGCTGGTGGCGCCATGCGCCCGGGAGGTCGAAACCAAATACGTCCGCTCCAGCACAGGATGGACGAACTCGCCTTCGCTTTCGCCGGTACTGCGGCAGAAGGGGCACACAGGGGTGGGTGGCGCCTGCCCCATCGCCAGCAGCGCAGACATGTTTACGCCAATCAGCTCTTGTGGCTGCACGCCGATAAAATCCGCCAGCGACCGGTTCACCCGCAGAACGTTGTCCGATTCATCGTGCGCTACGATGAAGTCACTGATGGCATCAAAAATCTCAATCCAGTGACGATTCGCCTGTTCCATGCGACTGAACAGACGGGCATTCTCCAAGGCCGCCGAAGCATATTTTGCGATGGCTTGAAGCAGTTGCTCGTCATCCTGCGCGAGCGGTTTTCCGCGGTTCGCAAGACATAGCACTCCCATCAATTCTGCCGAAGCGCCGGACAAGCGGATCAGAGTGCAATCACCACCGCCCAGTTCCGCTCCGAGCACTGGACCAAAAAGTTCTGGCAATGTAGAAGAAACAATCGGCTCTGGATGCTTCGCCAGCGCGGCTGGCAGCTCATGACTGAGGCGGCGCAAAAGTCGTGGATATTGATCAGCTTCGACGGCCTGAGTCTCAAGCACCAGGGTTTCCAGCCCCGATTCTTGCTTTACCGCCAATGCCGCCGTCTGCGCTCCCATCATTGCCGCCGAGCGGTGGGCAAGGCTGTGAGCGAAATCCGGTAACTTCAGGAGCGAATTCAACTCGAGTGCCAGGCTCATCAGAGACTCCGCCCGGCCCCGATGGCGCTCCGAGAGATCAAGACTCCGGCTTGCTTCCAGCGCGACAGCGACTTGGGCTGCCAGGGCGCGAGCGCGCCGAATGTCTTCGTGGGAAATTTGCGACCTATCCAATCGGTCTAATACGCCGAACATTCCCAGCACTCGCCCGTCAGTGCCGAGCAGGGGCACAGCCAGAATTTGCCGCACATTGAATTCGGCAATTACTTCTAAATTCGCTCCAGGCACCGAGCCGGGATCGTCGCTCGAGAAGACCTCGCGGTTCATCAGAGCGCGGCTGGCCGGGCCTTCAGGGAAAACAAGCTCCACCCGGCGCGTGGCTCCATTTTCCGAACCCCAACTTACCCGAAAAGCGCCATCTTCCAGCAATCCGATGAAGGCTCGGCCAAAACCGAGAAAATCGGCAGCTCGAAGCGCGAACTTCTGCAGGAATTCGTCAAATTCCCCGATCGAACCTAGCTCGCTTGAGATGTCCAATAGCTGGTGCAGCTCGTGCGCGTGGGCGCGGGAGCTGCCGTACAGCTCGGCATTGGCGATCGCGACTGCCCCGAATCCAGCCACCGCCGAGATGACCGATTTTTCATCGGCGCTGAATGCGCCTTCCGGGCGGGGATACACCAGAATTGCCCCTTCGGTTTGCGAAGTACGAAAGGGCGCGGCAATCAGCGTTCCTGCGGGAACCAGGTTGCCCAGCGCGTGGGTTGCGGGATCGATCGAAACTGCCACCGGTTCTCCGGCAGTGACGGCTCGGACTGCAAGATCGGCGGCAAACTGCAAGCCCTTGCGGTCATGCCGGGCCCGCGCCGATGCCGCCAGTTGCTGAGAGTCCGCGGCCACGGCATGCAAAGCGAAGGAGCCTCCCTGGCGAAGCATCATGCAAACCAGGCGGGTCCGCAGCAATATGCGCACGCGGTCAGCAACGGCGTCAACGACAGCCTTCGCGTCGGTCATCGAATGCAGGGTCTGTGCTACCTCCACCAGGATTTGCGCCCGACGATGTTCCTCGTGCGAGACCTGGGTCAATCGTCCGGCTTCCAGCAAACTGCCCAATTGGCCGGCCAGGATCGTGGCCTTGGCCGCCAAGTCCTCAGTAAAAAAACTTGGGTCGGAGCAGTGCAGGAAGACGGCTGCCCCAATGACTTCGCTCGACACGATTAACGGAGCGGCCATGATCGCCTGAGCGTGAAACTCGGCAGCCAGCGGATAGCGGGTTTGATCCAGATGATTGACGCGTATTGTCTTACGTTGCCGGATGGCCTCAACAGCAACTGCGCTCTCGCTCGCCTTGAGGCGAGTGCCGCGAAAACGCTCGGCCATCAAGCCGTCGGCTTCGGCGCCGATGAGTTCCACAGAGGAGGCGCAATGCCAGAAGTAAGCGCCGTCAACCTGGAAGAATTCCCGCGTGGCTTGGCAGAAAAGGCGAATCAGAGAAGGGGCATGCGGACCGTGTGCGGCCGCTGCGGAAAAACGTAGCAGGAGTTTTTGGAACGCCTCGTCCGACCGTGGGCTCGGGCTCTCAATAACTGTCGTATCTCCTGTTTGCAACGCCAGAGTGGCACCGCCTCTTAATGGGTCGACTACAAGTTATTGAATATACGAGAAAAGTACCTTTATATCTCAAATTGAGTCAAGGAAAATAGAAGGTCGCGTGCCGAGTTGTCAACCAAGCGGAACGAAGATGAGCAGGTCTCAAACTGAGAAGTGGGCTGGATGATGAGACGACTTTCATCTTCCTTTGGCCTAAGGAGTGTACCGTCCGATTGTTATCCAACTCACGCTTTGTCAGCAGTTTACGCCTGGTAAGGTTATCCCCAGGCTGCGCTCCCCAAAGCTGGCAAAGGCATTGCACTTGCCCTTGAGCTAGATATTTCGAGGAGGAGCTGTGTCTTCACGAACCACACGGCAGTGGATGGCTGGCAGTCTCCTCGCGTTTTTATCTCTGGGAGGAACCGCGGTATTTCATCCCCTGCGTGCGCAGACGCGATCGGCGCCCAGCCACGGGGAGCTCACGCGCAAGCCCAAGACCCAGGTAGCCGCGGTGTATCCCGATGTTGCGCGCCGCATGAGCATCACAGGGACGGTCAAGGTCCTGGTAGTCGTCGCACCTAACGGAAACTTAAAGAGCACCAAAGTGGTCGGTGGACACCCGTTGCTCGTAAACGCGGCGATGGACGCCATTAAGAAATGGAAGTTCGAGCCAGCCGGGGAAGATAGCACATGCATCGTGGAATTTAAGTTTCAGCCTCAAGACTAAGGAAATCACTGCAGCCGCCCACAGCCGCAGGAAAGTAACAGTAGCGGAGGAACAGCAAATGACGATTGGCAGGAAACTCTACAGCAGCTTTGGAGCCATTTTGGCGATGGTCGTTGTGCTGTTTCTCGTCAACCTGACCGCCGTCTACCGCGAACACAACCTCAAAGCCGCTGCTGCCCGGGCTCTGCAACTCGCTGACGCCAGCGACAAAGTCCGCTTTCAAATGATGCAGAACCGCCTTTATTTGAGCAACTACCTGCTCAGCGGCGACAGCCGTGAAGTGGACCGGATGAGCGAGGGGACCCGTATCTTGACTGACAAGCTGGAAACGGCTGTGAGTCTGTCCGAATCTGACCAGCAACGCTCGGCGCTGCAGAAGTTGCAACAGACGGAGCAGAACTGGGCTCACGATTTCGCCCTCCCTCTGGTGGAAAAACGAAAAGAAGTTGATGGTGGGAACGCCACCGTCGCCGAACTCCAGATCTTTTACTTACAGAAAGATGCCTCTTCCTGGGTGAAAACCGCCACCGAGTATCTGGATGTTGCAGATCAGGAGAATAAGAAACTAATTGAAGACCGGCGGAAGTCAGATGAATCGGCCAGCAACTGGACCGTCGCGATCGCATTGATCAGCACCCTCATGGCTCTGGTTCTGGGAGTAGTCATTGCCTACACCTCCGCCAAAACCATCACTCAGCCGCTGAATGACCTGATGACAGTGGCGCAGCGCATCGGCAATGCCGGCGATCTGGACCACGAGATCAACATCAGCCGCAAGGATGAGATTGGCGAACTCGCGCGCACCTTCGGCAACATGGTGAAGTACCTGCGCGAAATGGCATCCGTGTCCGAGGCCATTGCCGGGGGCAATCTGTCGGTCGAAGTTACTCCCCGCTCAAAACAGGACACGCTCGGCAACGCCTTCAGCCGCATGGTCGGAGGTCTGCGAAAACTGGTACAGAACGTTCGCGATGCGGCTTCGCAGGTGGCAAGCGCTTCCACACAAGTGGCGGGCGCATCCGACGAGTCGGCCAAGATCAGTCTGCAAACGGCTTCCGCTATCGACGAAGTCACTAGCACCATGCACGAGATGAGCGTCAATGTTCAGAACATGGTGAAGAGTACACAAGTGCAGGCCTCAAGCGTGAGCGAGACTTCAGCCTCCATCGATGAAATGGTCGCTTCCATCCAGCGGGTCGCAGATACCGCCAAAGTCCTGCTCGATATCTCCAACCGCTCGCGCGAAGAAGTGCACAGCGGAATCAATACTATGGAGAAAGCCACGGAAGGGTTGAATAAGATTAACAGCACGATTCGCTCCTCGGGCGAGATCATCGATGTGCTTGGCCAGCGCGCCGACGACATCGGCAAGATCATCGAAGTGATCGATGATTTGGCCGAGCAGACCAACTTGCTCGCCCTGAATGCAGCGATTGAAGCCGCTCGCGCCGGCGAGCATGGCCTTGGTTTCGCCGTCGTCGCCGATGAGGTTCGTAAGCTGGCGGAAAAATCGGCGCAATCGACAAAGGAAATCTCTGAGCTTATCCAGAGCATTCAAAAAGAAGCCCGCAAGGCAGTCGAGAACATGGAGCGCAGCACCGGCATCGTGAATGATGGCCTGGGCCTCGGGCAGGAACTCAACGCGGCTCTGCGCAAGATTTCCAACGTTGTGACCGAGGTCTACAAGTTCGCCCAGGAAATCGGCGCGGCTACCAACGAGCAGTCACACGGCTCCTCCCAGATCGCTCGCGCCACTACGCGCCTCAACGAAATCACGCACGAAATTAACTCGGCCGTCGAGGAGCAGGCATCGGGCGCGGACGCGGTAGTCAAAGCCATGGAGCGCATGCGCGAACTAGTCCAGCAGACCACCTCTGGTTCCACAGAACTGGCAGCTTCAGCCGAGCAGATGTCGAAAATGTCGCGTGATCTGCTGGATTCCATGGACCGCTTTGCCCTGGAACAAATGGAACGGATCACCGGACGCTTGGACGAAAGACTCTCGGCAAAGGCCGCCGCGTCCCGTCATGCCACGGCGGGCGCGCACAGCTAAACTCAATCGATTCGCATGAATCGCGAACTTCACATCGTCGGCTTCCAGGTGGGACGTGAGACTTACGGAGTTCCCATCACCTCGCTGCACGAAATCGTGCGCGTGCCCGAAATCACCGCCGTGCCGGATGCTCCCGATTACATGGAAGGCGTCATTAACCTGCGGGGAAAGATTGTCTCAGTTATCGACCTGCGCAAGCGTTTCGGAGAGAAGAAAGTCTCGCCGGCGCGGCGCAACCGCATCCTGGTGCTCGAGCACAACGGGCGTCTGTCGGGCTTGATAGTCGATTCCGCTTCAGAGGTTCTGAAGATTCCCGCCGCGGATGTCGAGCCATCCAGCGTTCTTTTCCAAGAAGGCGGGCTGAATTGCGTTACCGGATTGGGCAAATACAAGGGGCGGCTCATCGTGCTTCTTGATATGGCCAAGCTTCTGGAATTCGGTGAAGCTGGGCAGAACGGAGCCGAGCACGAGCCGAGAGCTGGCGCGGAAACGCGCAGTGCGGCCTCCGGAAAGTAGAAATACGGGGCGAGCGGAAAAGCAGAATTCATGAGTACATCAACTGTCCCTGGGCAGCTTACGGATGCTGAATTGAGGCTGTTGCAGTCGCTCGTGTATCAGGAGTGCGGTATGCACTTCGACGAGCGGCGCGCGCACTTCTTGCAGGACCGTCTGCAGCGCCGCTTGAAAGAGTGCCAGTTGGATTCCTTCTACAGTTATTACCGGCTGCTCATCAGCAGTGAGGGAAAGAATGAGCTGGCGAGCTTAGTGGAGAATCTGACCGTTAACGAAACCAGCTTCTTCCGCAATAAGGCGCAGTTGGAGTTGTTTCACAAATATATCCTCGAGGATCTGCTGCGTCAGAAGCAGGCTCGCCGCGATTACTCACTGCGCATCTGGAGTGCGGGCTGTTCTACCGGCCAAGAGGCTTACACCCTAGCCATGCTGGTCGCGGATGGATTGGGGTACTACTACCTTCGCAACCCGCTGCCGATGGAGATGCCCTCGCCCAAGCCGCTGATTCCGCCGCCCTGGAAGGTAGAAATCCTGGCCAGCGACATTAGCTACTCCGTCCTGCGCGCCGCCCAGCAGGGCGTCTACAGCGAGACGCAGATGACATCCGTGGATTTCAGCTACCGCCTACGCTATTTCGACAAAATTGGCGATCGCTATGCGGTGAAAAAGGCTTTGAAAGAAGCGATTCACTTTGACTTCCACAATCTAAAGACCGAATACCTCCCCCAGCGCAATGACGTGATCTTCTGCCGCAACGTCATGATGTATTTCGACGAGGCAGAGCAAAAGCGCCTCATCGACAAGTTCTGGCGCTGCCTGAATCCCGAGGGCTACATGTTTGTCGGGCACGCGGAGAGCTTACTTGGATTAACGGAAAAGTTTGCCATGGTTCATCGCAACAGCGGAACGGCTTATAAGAAGATTGAGGTGACCGAGTGACTCAGTTTTCCGATGAACGCGGCGCAGAACTGCGGGAGCTGTTCTTTGAGACTTCGCAGGAACTGCTGCAGTCGCTCAACGAGGAAGCGCTGAAGCTGGAGAAGCAGCCCGGCGATCTTGAAACGGTGCGCAGCATCCGGCGAATTGTGCACACGCTCAAGGGCGATGCGGCGGCTTGCGGTTTTCGTGAATTGAGCAATGCTGCCCACGAACTCGAGGATGCGCTGGCGCTCGAATCAGCATGCACGCACTCTTCTCTCGCCGATGCGGCATTCAGTGCCGCCGACACATTCGGCGACATGTTGGTTGCCTATCGCCGGAAATCCAAAGCGCCTTCTGGAGAACGTTTGCGCAAAATCGTACGCGCACTCGCGCAAGCCCCGCAGTCCAGGAAAACCTCAAAAAAGAAAACACAAGCAGCTACCAGAGGAGCGGTGGCATGGACCGAGTATGAACAAGTCGCGACGCAAAACGCCGCGAAGAATGGCAAACACGTTTACCACCTCACAGCAATCGTCGATCCGCAATGCGCAATGCCGATTGCCGCCCGGCAACTAGCGTCAAATGCCTTGAAGGGGGCTGGCGAGGTTCTTGCGGCGCGACCGGACCCCAATGGTACCGGCCCCCTGCGCCAACTCGATTTCCTAATAGGCAGTCTCAAATCGGCAGAAGAATTGATTGCCGTCTGCCGGATTCCTACGATCATTACTCAGGCCAGCGTGGAGCTGATGCAATCGGCCGCGGAGAGGCTTGACGCAACACCGCAGAAGCCGGAATCGCGTAGCACCGAGCTATCTGCACAAGATCTTAGTGCGGCGGACACAAAGCCGGAATCACCGATGTCTGCTGAAGACAACGAAGGCCAATCCAAATCCCATACTGTGGAGAACATCCTCCGCGTGGATGCCGAGCGCATCGACAACGTTCTTAACCTGGTCGGGGAGTTAATTATCGGCAAATCAATGCTCCAGCAAGCATTTAGCGAATTGGCAAAGCATTTTCCTAAGGAAGCCATGCGCGGCCGCTTTGGCGATGCAATGG
>QIAB01000056.1:44303-46865 GCA_003225455.1 Acidobacteriota bacterium | reverse complement strand
AACGCGATCAGCCATGGAATTGAGACGGCTGAGGAGCGTACCCGTAACGGCAAGCCCGCTCATGGGACGCTGCGGCTCAGCTCCTACCATCACGGCAATCAAGTTATCGTAGAAGTCAGCGACGACGGCCGTGGCATCGATGTTCAGAAAATCAAAGCTAAGGCACTGCAGCAAGGCATGGTCTCTTCCGAGGAGGCTGGCCGTCTAAGTGAGAATGAAATTCTAGAGTTCGTCTTCCGCCCCGGTTTCAGCACTGCTGAGGAAGTTACTGAGATTTCCGGCCGCGGGGTTGGACTCGATGTGGTGCAAGCTGTTCTCCACCGGATGAAAGGCACAGTGGAAATCGCGACGCGCCCTGGCAAAGGCACTACTTTCCGGCTCAAGCTGCCTTTGACGCTGGCCATCATTAAGGCCTTGCTCTTCCGGGTGGAGCAGCGATTGTATGCCATCCCACTCAATGCCGTCGCCGAAATCACGCGCGCGCAGGAGTCGGATTTGCATAAAGTTGACAGCTCCGAAGTGTTGCAACTACGAAATCAGGTGCTGCCGGTGGTGCGATTGGGGCGCCGGCGGGCAGAGCAATCTGGGCCGGCGGAGAAAATCTTCGTCCTGGTCATTGCCTTGGGCGAGCGCAAGCTGGGGCTGATCGTAGATGCCCTCGAGGGAGAAGAAGAACTCGTAATCAAAGCGCTCGATGATCATACGGTTTCGACCGATCTTGTGAGCGGCGCCTCCATTCTTGGCGATGGCCGGGTCGTGCTGATCGTCAATCTGCCGGCAATCGTGGAACGCCATAGCAAGCACCGGCCCACTGAAACGGGAGACCTGCTTGCAGGCATCTTGCTGGCGCATTCCGATCATTCAGCCGCCCATGAAGGTGCCGGGGAGGTGAAGCAATGAGTTCACCTGTGCGCGTCCTGGTCGTCGATGATTCCGCGCTCATGCGGAAGTTGATTCCACAAATTATCGAGGCTGACGCTTCCATCCAGGTAGTCGGCACCGCCATGGACGGAAACTTCGGCCTGAAAAAAATCGACGATCTGAAGCCCCAAGTGATAACTCTCGATCTCGAGATGCCCGGCATGAGCGGTCTGGAAATGCTTAAGGAGATCATGCGGCGGCACAAGTTGCCGGTGATTGTTGTCAGCTCCCATAGCACGCAAGGCGCTTCAGTCACGCTCCAGGCGCTCTCGCTGGGAGCATTTGACTTCGTGGCGAAGCCGCAGGATGTCTCCGCCCGCATGCCGCAAATTGCGCAGGAGCTGATCGCCAAGATAAAAGCCGCGGCGCACAGTCGTGGAGTAAGAGTCACCCCCGCACTTGAGCCTCAACCGCGCATCGAGAAGCTTTCGCTGGATAGCAAGAGAATGCCAACAAGGGTGGTGGCGATCGGAGTTTCCACCGGCGGCCCACAGGCACTTCAGTACGCGCTCTCCCAGTTACCTCCGGATTTTCCCGGGACCATCGTTGTGGTGCAACATATGCCTGAAGGCTTCACCGAGATGTTTGCCCGCAGGCTGGATGAGCTGTGCTCCATTGGGGTGAAAGAGGCGCAATCGGGCGACATGCTGCTGGCGGGCAGAGTTCTAATTTGTCCCGGCAATCGTCACCTTAAGGTAAAGCGGCTTCCTCTGGGCGATGTCGCTGTCTTGGGCGATGACCCTCGAGTTGGCGGACACCGGCCGTCCGTCGATGTGTTGTTTAAAAGCTTGGCGGAAGAATTTGGGCCAAAGGGCGTTGCCGTCCTGATGACTGGAATGGGAGATGACGGCGCGCAAGGTATGGGAGCAGTAAAGGCCGCCGGAGGAATGACGATCGCGCAGAACGAGGAGTCGTGCGTGGTGTTCGGAATGCCAAAAGCCGCAATTGAGCGTGGCTATGCGGTTCGTGTCGTGGCTCTCGATGCTCTGGCAAATACATTGATGGCGCAGTGTATGCAGGATCGCAAAACGGTGCTCGACCCGAACGACAGCCGAGCCGCCGGCGCCGGAAGCTGAGAGACACGACGCATCAATCAGCGGCCAACAGGCACGCGGATGTGAAACAGAGCCGGGGAGCGGCACAAGAGTAAAGCGCGCGGCGCACGGTCGTGGGAGTAGGCGGGAATCGGGCAAGCCCAACGGGGAGAAAGCCCGGGACAGGGACTAAGAACTGAGCGAGCCCTGTAAGACAAACTCGCTCAATCGGGGAAGCAGGAGGAAACAATGGAGCAATTTGCACCAGTCAAACGCAGCAAAGACGGTCAACCGGTCCGCTACCTAGTAGTGGACGATTCCGTCTTCGCCCGCAAGAATCTGGTCCGCATTATCGAAACATTCGGCGGACAGCTGGCCGGTGAAGCCGGTGACGGCGCAACCGCCATCACTGAATATGAACGCACAAGCCCTGACATCGTGCTCATGGATATCACGATGCCGCAGATGGAAGGTATCGAAGCCGCCGAAAAGATCGTCCGGCAGCATCCAGAGGCGCGCATCGTCATGGTGTCTTCCGTGGGATATCAGGAGAACATTGTGGCGGCGTTGCAGCGCGGCGCGCGGCATTTCGTGCAGAAGCCGGTGA
>QIAB01000056.1:30734-44295 GCA_003225455.1 Acidobacteriota bacterium | reverse complement strand
GTGATCAAGTACGTGCTGGGAGAGGATGCCACCGTCGCAAGCGCGGCGGGCGCGGGAGCCTAGGCCATGAAGATGGAGTTGATCCAGCCGTTCATCAACGCGGCAGACGCCGTGCTGGCTGAAGGACTGCAATGTTCCACGACAGTAGGCAGCCTTAGCATGGAGGAAGAAGCCTACCGGCGTAAGGGTGTCGCCGCTCTTATCTGGGTGACGGGCGATATCGAAGGCCGCATCATCCTCGACCTTGATCCGCAAACCGCGGTCCGCGTGGCCAGCAAATTCGCTGGGACAGAACTGCCGGAATCAGACACTCTGGTGCGCGAAACCGTCTGCGAGCTGGCTAACGAAGTAACCGGCAATGCCATCACTTCGCTCAATGATCAGGGGTTCCATTTCCGTGTGCATCCGCCCATCCTCCACACTGAAGACGGATCCAAAAGCAGCGAGGATACCGAAGCTCTTGTCATCTGCGTCGAAACTGCGAGCGGCAGCGTGTTCATGAATATCGCTTTGCGCTATAACCGCCGCCGGCAGGGAGAGCGCGCCGTGGCCGCGGGCCAATGAGGGTTGTGCCAACTCTGAACGAGGCCCTTGTCGCGCCTCCAGGGGCAAGCAACAATTAGCGCCACTCACTTCATTTAAGGTCCCGTCAACACAAACACAGGATTCTGCGGCGGCGGAACAGTTACCGTGCCGGTACCGGTCTGCCCGGTTGCCGTCACCCCGGAAGCGTTGTCGACGTTGAAGGTTCCAGTCCATCGTGCTTCGTTGAATCGCTCATTCCCGTGATAGTTATGCTCGTGCCGACCCGCAGCGGCGGGCCGGAAAGCGGTGTGTAGGTGTAGCTTGTAGTTGAACCGCTTTGCGAGGCAGCCGTGATACTAACCGTGGTGGTCATCGGTGGGAAATCACTAACTGGCGAAGGCACATTAGCTGTCTGGGCTACGCTGGAAGTGGGAATGATGGCGGTGCTTCCGGCATCACAATTGGCTACGTAAACTTTTGAGCTATCCGCAGAGCTGGCTACTGAGAGCCTGAACCCTGTATTGGCAGCTGGGGCGGGACGAGCCGCCTGGCAACCGGTTTCGTCCTGCGCAACCGGCACTGCAGTTGTCAGCGGACCAGTGGCAGGAACAGTAAATTCTAAACCGATGGTCTTCGTAACCGAGTTGTTTGCGGTGTTAATGACAGAAACTTGTGAGCAGATTTGCCCACCACTGATTTGAAAGCTGGCAACGTAAGCCCGAGTTCCATCGGGAAGGGCTGTTACGGAGGTTGGCATTACCGCCGTGCCCTGGCATGGATTCAAAGGATCGGACGACGTCTGCGGGCTATATTCCGGGATTGTGACAGGCGCGCCAGTCAGGGAACTCGGCGGATCGGTAGACGCATCAAGAATGCTTACGGTTCCAGCAGTGGGATTGGTTATGTACAGGCGGTTGAGCTTTGGGTCATACAGCATGAAATTCGCGCCCACACTCACGGCTACATCGCTGAGAACGGAGTCGGAAAATGTATCAATGGTCGAGATCGTCCCGCTCCCGCTATTCAAGACATAGGCTCTCTGGCTATCGGAGCGTGTCGCCACCCAAACCGGCGCATTAAGCCCCGTAGTAGCTTGATTCAGGCTCTTATCAATTGAATTGATACTGATTACCGAGCCGACTCCTGAGTCGTCGCTGCCAACTGCATAGATTTTTTTCCCATCAGGTGTTTCTGCCAGGGCAATGGGTCTGAACTGAAGCGTGATGTTGTTGGTGACGGCGTTGCTGCTAGTCGAGATCGCAGCCACGCTTTTGCTTCCGGCATTAGCCACATACATCGTACCGTTCTCAGTAGTGTGGATGAAAACCGGCTTCGAACCGAGCGGCAAGCTTGTAGTTGTGACTGGATTGATACTGGTTAGAGCGTACGAAGAAACTGTGTCTTCGAGACTGTTAGCGACGTAAATGCGGCTTCCGTTTGGTATAAATGAAGCATGTACGGGGCTTAGTCCGACCGTGGCAACACCAACATTCGAATCACCAGAGACGTCGATTCTGGTAGCGGTGCCGGGATCGTTTGCACCGTTTCGATTGACCACAAAAACGAAGTGAGTCGGCTTGGGATCGGGCGGAGGCGGCGTGATCGGAGTGGCCACGGGGCGGAACTGATCGCCACAGCCTGACCAGACCAACAAAAGCCATAAAACGGCGGACAAGCCCGCCAGACGCTGCACACGCGTCGCCACCCCAACAGTCAGAAATTCCATGTATTCACAATGATCCGGAAAGAATCCATCATTCTAAACGGCAGCAGAAAGCAGCGCCAGCGGATTGCTTGTGGGCGGGAAGAAATTCGTAAGGAACTTTGTTGTTACTTTGTGGCCTATGCGGCTTTTCTCTGAGCCCCTGCGCTTAAGATCTTTGACCCCAGAGTCCGCCAAGAGAAGTGACAAAGTTCGCAAAGAAACCTTAACCGCGACGGGATCGCCTCGCTCCAGCTGCCGCTTCGCGCCCAGCCCGGGCCGCCGGCTTCTTCTTGCCTTCCATCTCGGCCAGGCTCTGTTTCAGTGCGGCCATGAGGTCCACCACAGGGGCGAGCTTCTTCGGCTTCTCGACTTCGGCGATCTTTCCACCTTCCAGTTTGGTCTGGATGAGGTTCTTGAGGTTGTCTTGAAATTCGTCGTGATATTTTTCCGGTTCCCAGTCCGTCGCCAAAGCCTCGATCAACTGATGCGCCACTTTGACCTCTGCATCTTTCAACTCGACATCGGGTGAGCCGAATCCGTCCACCTTGCGCACCTCCTCTTCGTAGTACATCGTATGCAGCATCAGCCCACCCTCGTGTGGACGCAAGAACACGGTGTACTCGCGGTTATGCATGGTCAGCTTGGCGATCGCTACGAATTCGCTCTCCTCGAGCGCTTTGGTGAGCAGCGCATAAGGACGCCGCCCCGCCTCTTCCGGCGTCATGTAATAAGAAGATTCGAAGTAGACCGGATCGACTTCGTTTTCCTTCACGAATTCCAGAATTTCCATAGTCTTCGCCGTTTTGGGCTCGATCTTCTTGATTTCCTCCGGCTCAATCACCACGTATTCATCTTTGCGATACTCGTATCCCTTCACAATCTCGCTGCGCTCGACAACCCGATCGTCATTCGGACAGTAAAGCTGCTGCTTGATCCGCGTGAGGTCGTCGCGGTGCAGCATGTGGAAGGAAATCCCCGAACTGCGCGCGCCGGAAAAAAGCCGCACCGGCATGGAAATCAGACCGAAGGTAAGATAGCCAGACCAAACCGAGGCTGCCATAATGTCGCTCCGTACTCGTGATGGCGCCAGAGCGCGCCAGGTTAGTGAGTTTAAACTAGCATGCGGCACTTGGATGCGGTAAGCCGCGAGCGGTAATCCAGATTGAAAGCCGAAGCACTGGTATACAGACCGACAGCATACTACATATTGTAGTCTCATAATTTTCGATGCCCGCCTATCGCTTGATTGCCATTGCGCTCGCTACAAATGGCATCACGTCTCTCTGGAGGGCCGTTGCCGTCACGCTTGCATTCACGGCTTTGGCACGCTGGATTAGAGGGGTGAGCCGATCCGGCGCCGCCGCCGGCGCAATTGTCTGCTTCTTGCTGATTGCGTGTGTAGGCCTGGGCGCATTCGCTGGCCTTATTACGGTATTCGCGCTCACCTGGGTCGCCACGCGATTCGGCTATCGGAGAAAACAAGCCATCGGCGTCGCCGAGCGCGCCGAGGGCCGCAAGGCGTCGCAAGTCAGCGCCAATCTTGGAGTGGCGGCGGTCTGTGCACTCCTCTACTGGTTCTCACATCGAAACTCTCTGTTTCTGGTCGCATTAGTTGCCGCTCTTAGCGAAGCTGCTGCCGACACTGTTTCCAGCGAACTAGGACAAGCTGCTAATCGCCAGGCGCGGCTTATTACCACCTGGAAGCCCGTTCCCGCAGGGACCAATGGCGGAATCAGCGCGATAGGCACGCTTTCCGGCATGGCAGCCGCCGCGCTGACAACTGGGATATGCGTGGTCTCTGGATTACTGCCGTGGCATTATCTGACCACCTGCCTGGGCGGGGCCGTCGTCGGTATGTTCTTTGACAGCCTTCTGGGTGCCTCTCTGGAGCGGCAAGGACGCATTGGGAACGATACAGTTAATTTTTTCAGCACGCTGATGGCTGCGCTCTTAGCCGGCGGCGGTGTTCTGGTTTTCTCTAAGTAAAGATCGTTCATGTAATCCAGTTCCTTTTTCCATGGCTCACGTTCGCGCCCAGGATTTAGAATTTTGCCTACCGCGACTGGAGGCAAGATGACCGACCCGCGTTATCCCATCGGTAATTTTACTTACGACGGACCGCCAAGCGAGCAGCAACGGAATCAGTTCATCGACAATATCGAACAAACCCCCGCTCGCCTTCGCGCTGCGATTCAGGGGTTGTCATCACAGCAGATCGAAACCCCGTATCGCGACGGTGGCTGGACGGTGCGGCAAGTAGTCCATCATGTGCCAGAGAGTCACATGAATGCATATATCCGTTTCAAGCTGGCACTGACCGAGGACGAGCCAACCATCAAGCCCTACATGGAAGACCGCTGGGCGCAATTGCCGGACTGCCAATCTACGCCACTGGAAGTCTCGCTCGCGTTGCTGGCGTCGCTGCATGATCGCTTTGTTCGTGTCTTGCGGGCGATCAAACCGGACGAGTGGAAGCGCACATTCAAGCATCCGGAACTGGGAGTCATGCCATTGGAAAAGAATCTCGCGCTCTACTCCTGGCACGGGCGCCATCATGTGGCGCACATCACGGAACTGAGAAAGCGAATGGGCTGGTAAGTCGCCGCTAGCTACACGGGAAGATGCAGTCGCCACGCCATATAGCTGACTGCCTCCCGCAGCACAGCCCAAGCGCGCTGCCAGACCGAATGCGGCTTGGACTCAGGACGCGGCGCAACGTAGACTCGCACCCCCTGATCTTCCAGCAATCTACGAATCCGGAAAACGTGGTATTCGTCGCTCACTGCGAGGCAGCTATTCATATGGTTGGCCCGCAAAATCACTCCCACTCGCTCGGCAGACTCGGCTGTATCTGACCCGTGCGTTTCCGCGATCAAGCTGGAATCAGGAACTCCCCGGCGCTTCAGATAATCGTGGCCG
The DNA here is from genome assembly GCA_003225455.1 of Acidobacteriota bacterium. GTDB lineage: Bacteria > Acidobacteriota > Terriglobia > Terriglobales > Acidobacteriaceae > QIAB01. The sequence goes on along the minus strand of QIAB01000056.1, from coordinate 39,146 downwards.
ACTCCGCCTTCGCTGAATTTCGGATCGGCGGCAGCCCCGCCGGTCGTAACGATGACCGGAGCAATGCCACGCTGGAAGAGGTCGAATGCATGGTCCAGGCGGGCGCGGTACACGGGTGATGGGCGGCCGGAGTACTCGGCAGCGCCGAAGACAACGATCGCATCGGCGGGATGCAATTCCTGAAGCGAAGCATCGTGAACGACTCCCACGCAAATGGAAAAGAAGAATCCGGCAAGAACGGCCACAACCATTCCGATCAGCCAGAACGGACGGCTTTTCGAAATTCGCATCGCAGTGGCTGCTGCACTCATCCTTGTGCGAAGAACTCGGAGATGTCTGTGGCAGGAATGGCGCCTTCGCGCAGAATGCGCCAGCGTGCTTCTTCATCAGTGAGGTCAACGATGGTTGACGCAATATCGCGCGGCGAGGTTCCGCCGTCAACAATGATGGGGATCCGATCCTGAAGCTGGTCTCGCACCGCCACCGCGGTGGTGCACTCGGTTTCGCCGCTCAGGTTCGCCGATGTGGCCGTGATAGGAATCTGCGCCGCCTGCACAACCGCCAGAGGAATTTTGGCATTGGGAACGCGCAAGGCTACATTCCCCGTATTCGCCGTTACTTTTAACGGCAGTTTCGATGACGCCTTAACAATAATCGTCAGCGGCCCGGGCCAGTATCGCCGCGCCAGCGCGTAGAACTCTTCCGGCAGCGGCTGCGTCAGTTCCTCAGCCTGATCCACACCTTCAATGAGCAGTGACAAGGGCTTGTGGCGAGAGCGCGACTTGATGTCATACACGCGGTCGACGGCGCGAAGATTGAACGGATCGGCCGCAAGGCCATAAAACGTGTCCGTCGGCATCCCTAATACTTCGCCAGATCGAATCTGATCCGCTGCGTAACGGATCAGCGAAGGTTCTGGCCGCTCGCTACTTATTTTCACGATTTCCGCGCGCACACCGCCCCCTCTGGTTCCGTGTTACTGAAATCGCGGGAAACCTAACATAACATGGCAGCGTGCAGCAAGGGGAACAGACGTGGGGTGGTGGTCAGTCTGGAATCATGTCGGTCTTCGTGCGCTTGACTGAAAACCGCGATTACGAGGCCAGTCCGCCCCGCTGCAGGCGCGACTGGATTTTTGCCAGGAGTTCGGATGCGGCCTGTCCTGCATCTTGCGTGGAAAATTCACTGCCGAGTTCCACCACAGGCACTAGAGCGCACTCGGTGCGGAAAGCTTGCAGAGTTCCTGGGGAGGACATCAGGTTCGGCCCCAGGATCAGCAAGTTGGGCCGCGTTGCCCGAATTAGAATCAAGGAATCATGCAGGTTGCTGTTGGTGAGGACGTCATAACCAGCGTTACACAATATTCCCCGCAAGCAAGCGAGCACATCGGCGGCATGATCCACGCACAATACACTGGGGCCTGTGGCCTTTACCTGTTCTGTAGGAGTCTTTCGCCTATAAAACGATGAGACTGCTTCCTCTTCAGATTCATGCGTGTCAAACAACCTGGTCAGGTTTGTGATCTTCAGGACTCTAAAGATCTCCGGGGGCACGCTGCACAATTTCAAATCGCCGCCAGTTCTGCGGGTGCTGGTCAGCACCCGCACCAGCATGCCCAGGCCACCGCTATCGATAAAAGCCACCTCGCCCAAGTGCAGGATAATATCCCTGCGATGCGGCAAGAGCCCATGCATGTGAACACGCAAAGACTCCGTTTCGCCACCTGCGATGCGCCCGCCGCATCGGATGATCGTCACATCGCCCACCTGGCGCGCGTTCAGTGACAGCGGCACTCTCTCTCCTTGCTCGCTCAATTGTAAGGTCAACCCGCGACATTATATCTGCAAGGGGACTAAAATCGGAATCTATGCAATCCTTTCCAGATCGTAAATGCATAGATCCTTCCTGCTTCGCTGCGCTCAGGGTCAGGATGACATCGGCTTTGAGATCCGTAAGCTCAGCGAAGAAGGCGCTGCCAGGCATTAACGTGGCCAAACTCGCACCCGAGAATCGAAGCCGAAAGGAGCCGCTGCTCAGCCGGCTCCGCCCCATCGCAGGCAGGCATAATCCTCTCATCAAAGAGTTGCGCCGGGCGTTTTCGCGAAGCGAGCTTACCTCAGATGATCAGTACGCCATCGAAGGCCTCCGAATTCTCGAAGAAGCGATTCGCAGCGGCGTTCGTTTTCGGGCAGTATTCTTCAGCGATTCAGCGCAGAACAAGGCAGCCAAACTCCTGCCTCAGATCGGTGCACATGTCGAAACCCTGCTCCTTCCTGACAACTTGTTCGCGAATGTCGTCCCTAGTGAAACTCCGCAGGGCGTAGCGGCGCTGGTTCGATGGAAGGAATATTCGTTAGATGATGTGCTCGCGCGAGCGCAGAGCGGGCCGATTCTCGCCATTGCTGGCTTGCAAGACCCGGGAAACCTGGGCACAATCCTGCGCTCGGCTGAGGCTTTTGCAGCGGCCGGCGTTCTGCTTGAAGAAGGCACGGTAAGCCCATTCAATTCCAAGGTCGTGCGAGCCTCAGCAGGATCGATATTTCGCGTTCCCATCGCGCGGACAACGCTGCCTGCAACGCTCGGCACAATGCGGAAGCAAGGCCTGCGTCTGGTCGCGACCTCATCTCATAAAGGCGTGCCCCTCCCCGACGCAAACCTGACCGGCGCGCTAGCCATCTTTATCGGCAGCGAGGGAGCCGGGCTTGCCCGCGATCTGATATCTCAGATGGACGAAGTAATCGTAGTCCCGCATTCTGCAAGGGTGGAATCGTTGAATGCCGGCGTAGCAGCCGGCATCGTACTGTATGAGAGCGCGAGGCAACGAACCGATCGCGAGGCAAAATCAGAGCCGTCTTAACAATCATTTTCTCCGTACTGAGTGGTCCTTGTGATGAAATGACTTTGTGTGAGCCTCTTTCAACCTATCCCGAGTGCTGAGAATCCTAGCGATCGCACTCGCCCGCTTGCCGACCGCATGCGCCCGCGCTCGCTCGACGAGTTTGTCGGCCAGGAGCATCTAGTCGGCCCTGGCAAGCCGTTGCGCACGCAAATCGAGCGCGACGACACCGGCTCACTGATCTTCTGGGGACCTCCCGGTACAGGCAAAACGACCTTGGCTAAGATCATCGCTCACGTGACCAAGGCCGACTTTATCGAATTCTCAGCAGTTCTGGCTGGTATTAAAGAAATCAAGCAGGTCATGGCGGATGCGGAACGAGCGCGGCAATACGGTACTCGCACAATCGTCTTCATCGACGAAATCCATCGCTTTAACAAAGCCCAGCAGGATGCGTTCCTTCCTCATGTAGAGAAAGGGAACATCCGGCTGATCGGGGCAACAACCGAGAATCCTTCATTCGAAATTATTTCCGCGCTGCTTTCCCGCAGCCGCGTGTACGTGCTTAAGCCCCTCACCGAAGATCAGATCGTGACCCTTCTCCGCCGTGCTCTGTCCGACGACGAGCGTGGTCTGGGAGCCGTGAAGCTGCAAGCATCAGACGAAGTCCTACAAAAGATCGCCGCTTACTCGAGCGGCGATGCCCGCAGCGCCTACAACGTGCTCGAGGTCGCCGCTTCGCTCGCGCGCAGCCATTCCGGCAAAGAAGCCGGAGCAGAGATTACCGACGAAATTGTGCGGGACGCGCTGCAGAAACGCGTGCTGCTCTACGACAAGGCTGGCGAGGAGCACTACAATCTCATCTCCGCCCTGCACAAATCAGTACGCAACAGCGATCCCGACGCGGCTCTGTATTGGCTGGGCCGCATGCTGGAAGCGGGCGAGGACCCGCTCTACATCGCGCGCCGCGTCGTCCGCATGGCAGTCGAAGATATCGGCCTGGCCGATCCTAACGCGCTCTCGCTCTGCATGGCAGCACGCGACGCCGTGGATTTTATCGGTATGCCGGAAGGCAATCTGGCACTGGCGCAGGCAGTCGTTTATCTTTCCGTCGCCCCCAAATCAAATGCCTTGTACACCGCGTATAGCGACGTGCAGCAGGATGTCGAACGTACGGCGGCTGAACCTGTCCCCCTTCACCTCCGCAATGCGCCGACCGGATTGATGAAAGGCCTGGGTTACGGTCAGGGCTATAAGTATGCACACGACGTTGAAGGTAAAGTGGCTGACATGCAGTGTCTGCCAGACAATTTGCGCGACCGCGTCTATTACCATCCGACCCGTGAGGGAGTAGAGAAGAGCATCCGTGAACGCATAGAGGAGATAAAGCGTATGCGCTCGCGACCCGGCACGGGTTCCGAACGGAATAAAGGCGAATCCTAGGTAAACTGCCTCGCATCTATTCTGGTAAGTTGCAGTGTTGAATCGACTGCCCTGCGAGGAGCCATGGCCACCAGCGCCCCGATACCACGCTCCGATTACCTCGCCGCCCGTGACCTGCAATTCGAGCAGGTCGAAGAGCTGCTTAAGCTGCAGAAGGCCGCTCAGAAGATCACCTCGATCCTCGATCTCGATCAGCTCATCGACAAAGTCGTCCACGAGATTGCTGCTTCTTTCGGGTGCGTGGAAGCGAATATTTATCTCCATGACGAGCCGCGCGCGGAACTGATTCTCGCTGGCGTGTGCGGCTGCACCAGCCACGAAAAAGGCCAAACACTGAAGGTGGGGAAAGATGGCATGGTCGGCTATGTGGCGGCAACCGGCAAGATGCGCTACGCGCCCGACGTGCGCCGCGATCCCTATTACATTGCGTGTGAAGAGTCGACCCTCTCCGAAGTAGCAATCCCCCTGCTCGTCGACGACCGCCTAGTTGGAGTCTTCACGGCTTCCCATCCTGAGCTAAACGCATTTCCGCCCGGGCAACTTCGGCTTCTGCAAGCTCTATGCAGCCATGTGGCGGTCGCCGTGCAGAATGCGCGCTTGTTCCAACGCGAGCGCCAGGAACGCGAACGCATGAGCCGTGAGGCGCATGAAGCCCGCATCATTCAGCAGGCGCTTTTACCAAAGAGTTCGCCCTATGTTCCTGGATTTGCCATCTCCGGGCTGAGCATACCAGCCGGTGCCGTGGGCGGTGATTGGTATGACTTCATTCCGCTCAGCAACGGAAAATGGGGATTGGTGCTGGCGGACGTTTCCGGCAAAGGCACTGCCGCCGCGCTTTTGATGTCCGCAACTCGCGGAATGCTGCGCTCGCTGGCGGAAGCCGGCTGCGGCCCAGGCGAAGTGCTTGCTCGCCTGAATAATCTAATGGTCGAGGACTTTCCGAGCGGCAGGTTCGTCACCATGGTGTATGCCGTGCTTGATCCAGCCTCCCGCACGCTGACTTTCGCCAATGCCGGCCACCTGCGGCCGCTGCTGGTGAATGAACACAGTGCGCATTTTCTGGATACGGATCGTGGTATGCCGTTAGGACTTGCCGCTGGGGGTTTCTCTGAGGTTGAGGTCCCGCTTTCCGCGGGTTCGCGGCTGGTGTTTTACAGCGACGGCATCACTGAGGCAGCCAACCCCGCCGATGAAGAGTACGGCGCGGGAAGACTCGAACAGCATTTGTCCGGCACCGGGTGTTCGCCGGAAAGCATTCTCCAGGATGTCCGCACTTTCGTAAATGGCGCTGGCTTGCAGGACGACGCGACGGTAATTTTCATCGAAGCTTGAAGCTCCCTCAAACTGTCTTCCTGCGCGGAGTTGGCGGTCGGCAAGGTGCGTCATCCACATTCCTGTCGCTATCCGAATCGTACCTTGTGTTCCTTCAAAATACACTGATCCATCACCACAAAAATTCCCGCCTTACGCGCCCTTTCGGCCGCTTTCTCATTAATTACTGACTCCTGCATCCAGATCGCTGGGACGTTGAGCTGAATCGCTTGATCCACGATTTCATCCACGTACTCAGGACGACGAAAGACGTTCACGATGTCGATTTTCTCAGGAACGTTAAGAAGCGACGGATACGATTTCTCTCCCAATGCCCCGTGAATTCGCGGATTCACCGGAATAATCCGGTATCCCTGCGTCTGCATGTAAGCAGAGACACCGTGGCTAGGCCGCAGCGGGGAATTAGAGAGTCCGACGACGGCAATAGTTTTCGCGCGTTGCAGCAGATGGGCGATAGCGTCCGAGTCAGGCACCGAGGCCATGCCAGAATTGTAGCGGCATAATATGGCGGAAACCAGTGTTGGCCGGGCGAACCGAGGCTCAGCCTCTCTTGCTTCCGCTTTCCAATTTTTGCTTGAACATCTTAAGCGCCAGCTTGCGGACCGTCTCCGACACTTCTTTATTACCGGAAAGGTGCCGCAGATCGGTGACGAGGAGGTGCTTGATGAGGCCCAGAGAAACGTCCAGGGGGGTGCGTGGGTTGAACGTCAAATTGCGGACGACTGCGTAGTTCTTAACGAATCGCCGCTTCATGGGGATGGCGCGAAGCACAGCTTCCAGCACATTCTTCTGCGTCGCGAATTTCTCCACCTCGGAATCACTGATCTTAGGCGATTCGAGCACCGCCAGCGCGACTACCTTTGTGCCGTCGCGAACCAGCAGCGAACGCTCTTCTTTCGTGCCTTTCATGGCGAGCTGAATGCGACCTTTAATATCGAGCTTGGAAATCTTTTGCAGCGCGCTGCCGCGCTCTTCTTCGTGGCTCAGGTTTTGTTTTTTCCCTCCAGGTACTTTCTTGGGAGCTTCCGGGGCCGGTCCTGCGTTCGGCGACGATGGTGCACTGGGGCTTTCCAATGGCTCCTCGGATCCCGGCACGAACTCATCGTAAAATCCGCCAATCGGCTGGAATCCTTTCTCACCTTCGACCGAAATCTCGCCAGCATGTTCGGTGAGATAAGCGAGAATGCCTTCATCCAGGATGTGATCTGCTTCGGAATCCGGAGCTTCAGCAGGCGGAGTCAGTACCTCGTCTTCTGACTTGGTAATCTCCGCCGCCGGCGCTACTGCGGCGCCGCTGGCGCAGGCAGCCGCAGAGGCAGCCATTGCGCGTTCTGGCTCAGCTTGAATTGTGTCGGGAGCTGCTTCAGCTGTCATGCTTGAAGCGTGAGGATTACGTTTGAGAGCCTCCAGAATGACAGCAGATTTCTGCACCCGCTCGCTCTTCTGCATCACTTCGACGATATCGCGAGGAGAGGATTCCGCAAGGCTAACCAGCCCCTGCTGACTCACGCTTGGATTTTCCAGCAGCGCCGGAAGCAACGCCGGACGCAAGTTCTTAGCTGAAATCATGTAATCGAGCACCTCTTTCGGTGTGCTCGGATCGGATGCAACTGCGCGCGATGCGGCTTCGTCCCAACCGGCCAGCGTGAGCTGCGCCTGCTGACCGAAAATTCTATTGTGGTTTGCTAGATAAACCAGGATTTCGATCATCTCCTGTGGAGGCACAGAAAGTGAGCCCTTCGAGGCAGCCTGCATTACGTTCGAAGGTAAGGCCGAAACGCGGATGAGATCGAGCATGCGGGACATGAGGAGTGTCACTTGTAGCGCCGGCCTCTGGCCGGCCATTGGGCCGCCGGGACGGCGGCGCTACCCCAACTACAGTTCCCAGACCAGCCACTTACCTTACAGCATTACGCAGCAGGTGCTCGTTTGCCAGCTTTTTCAGGATGGTAACGTTACTTTAGAGACTGGAGGCGGATGTTTGGCGTTCTCTGCGAGTTCTCGGCGTACTCTGCGTTCTCTGCGGTAAAAGCTCCTAACAGCAGAGGTCGCAAAGAAGCCTCGCGAAGTTCGCCGAGAAAGCTCACAAGTTCGCAATGAAAATCTCGCGAAGGCCGGTAAGGGAATGCTTTGCGAGCATACCGCCCTACTGCTTCTCTCCCCGCCTCATTCGCAGGTACCCTCGGATGAACGGTTGCAAATCCCCGTCTAGCACGCGGTCTACATCGCCAATCTCCACCTTAGTCCGATGATCTTTAATCAGGCGGTATGGCTGCAAGACGTACGAGCGAATCTGTGAGCCGAAGTCGATATCGAGTTTGGAGTCTTCGATTTTCTTCGTCGCTTCGCGCTTTTTCTCCATTTCGAATTCGTACAGCTTCGATCGCAACATGCTCATGGCGCGTTCGCGATTCTTATGTTGCGACCGCTCGTTCTGGCAGCTCGCGACCAGACCGGTTGGGAGGTGCGTGATGCGCACCGCCGAATCTGTTGTATTCACGTGCTGACCGCCCTTGCCGCTAGAGCGATATGTATCCACCCGAATGTCGTCCGGCTTGATCACAACTTCGATGCTGTCGTCGATCTCCGGCGAGACAAAGACACTGGCGAACGATGTATGGCGGCGCTTTGCCTGATCAAAAGGCGAAATTCGCACGAGTCTGTGTACACCGATTTCGCTGGTCAGCAGGCCGTAAGCGTACTCGCCGTTTACAGCAAATGTCGCGGATTTCAGCCCGGCCTCTTCGCCTGGTTGGTAATCGTAGAGAATCGTCTGGAATCCCTGTCGCTCGGCCCAACGC
>QIAB01000056.1:0-30702 GCA_003225455.1 Acidobacteriota bacterium | reverse complement strand
TGAGACTCGGTGCCGCCCGCCCCAGGATGAATCGTTACGATCGCATTGCGCGCATCGTTCTCTCCGGAGAGAAGAGTTTCGGTCTCAAGCCTGTCCACCAGTTCACGCAAAGAGTCGATCTCGCGGCGCAGGTCTGCGTCGACGTTCTCGCCTTCGCGCGCAAGTTCAAAATAAGCGGAGATGTCGCCGCTACGGCGCACGAGTTCGGCTTCAGTGGACAACACCTCTTCCAGGCGCTTCTTCTGGCGCATCACCTGCTGGGACTTTTGCGGATTCGACCAGAGATTCGGATCAGAGGCTTGCTTTTCGATCTCGACTAATTGGTGACGCAACTTTCCCGCGTCAAAGATACTCCCGGAGGTCGCGGACCTTATCTTTCAATCCTGCATACTCTTGTTCCAGCTCTTCCACCATATTGATCTCCAACTGCGTTCCCAAAGACCGCAAAGTGCCCGCTATCGATTCGCTGCCTTTGATTTCAGCAGGCCCGCCAACAATGCCACCACTGAAATTATCGCACACAGATACGCAAACCAGTCGCCATGCCGCGTGTATAACGTAGTGACGTTTGAAACAGCATACGAAGCGTTGAGCACAGTCCTCACTTTACGAGGTACGCGCGCCACTATGCGGCCATATGGATCAATCGAAGCGGTCACTCCAGTGTTTGTGTCCCGTAGCAGCCAACGCGCGTTCTCTACCGCGCGCATTCGCGCTTGCTTCAAGTGCTGTGCGTAAGCGCCGCTGTCACCATACCAGCCATCGTTGGAAATGTTCACAAAAACCTGAGCGCCGTTGGCAGCAGACCTGCGGACTTCATCCGGAAAGATCGACTCATAACAGATGAACACGCCTAGCTTCGTCCCGCCGGCGTCAAGTGGCGCGCGAGAGGTCCCACGCGCAAAATCGCCAACTTCTTTGGTTAATCCTCCCGCGAACGCAAATACGCGCTTAAACGGAACATACTCGCCGAACGGCACCAGATGAACCTTGTCGTACCGCCCCACCCAGTCGCCGCTCGGGCTGATCAGGCTGGCAGAGTTGTAGACCTCCGTTGCCTGCCGCGGAGTCTGGCTGGCATTGCGGATTCCCAAACCTCCGGCAAGCACCCATGCCTGTGACTCACGCGCAATATTGCTTATCGCGTCGCGAAACGTAGGATCAGTTGTGTAGAACGGGGCTGGTGACTCAGGCCACACAATCAGATCGTATCGCCTTGCTCTCTCGCCATTCGGGGTGGTCAGACTAAGCGCTGTCAAATCCTTCAGAGTGGTTTTGAAATATTCCTCCGTCCAATCCGAGCCTTCCACGGCGGGAATGTTCTCTTGCACCAGCCGAGCTACATGATCGCTAGGCAACGCCGGGGGATTCACCAACCGCCCCGCCTGCAGCACCACAATGGCTGCAACCGACGCCAACAGCAGGGAATTACGCTTCTTCCGCCGAACTCGATCGCGATGCAACAACAGTGCCGCTGCCACTGCGACGTTGACCACCATGATTTCAAACGAAACGCCGTACACCCCAGTCACAGTGGCGACTCGCGCCAGGGGAATATTGTCAACCTGGGTCACTCCCAAAAGATCCCAGGGAAATCCCGAGATACGTGTGCGCGCCAATTCAATTGCGACCCATACAAAGGGCGAGAGCACAAGCGCTCGCCGGCTGACCGGATTATTTCCCGCAAGCAGAGCGACACACAAACCGAATGTGCCGTGATAAAGCGCCAAGTACAGGCAAAAAAGAATCAGAATTCCGACAGCGGCGGGCGCATTTACGCCGCCGTACTGCCGCATGGTGTTGTAGATCCAATAACATGTTCCCGCGTACCAAAGGATTCCGCAGACATAACCGAGCAGAAATCCTTGTAACGGGCTGGCGGGAACGAGCTTAATTCCTTCCGAGACTTGCAAAGTAGCCGGAGGCCTGGCCCGTAGAATGGCCGCCAGCAGCGGAGCGACCGCAACCCAGCAAAGTATGTAAAGATTGCTCAACGGGAAAATCAGAATCTGCAAAATCGCCGAGAGCAGGACAAGAACCCAGGCACTCTTGTGAATCTGCCGCACCGAGGAAGGATAACAAACAAAGTGCTTCCACCCGCGCGGCTCTATCCCGTACAGGGGCTATCAGCTAACATAACTCGGATGGGCATTCTGGTCACCATCGCCATTCGCCTGATCGAGGGGATGTTTGCGATCGGCGCCATTGGCTCGTTTATTGTGCTCATACTCACCGCGATCGAAGATATCGAGACCCTGGCAGGAGTCGGTGATTCGAAACACACCGAAGAGCAACCTACCTGATGGCATCTTCCTACCAGCCCGGCGCTCCCTCAAATCGAGTACGCATCGTCGTCGCCACCTCGGTGATGCTGACTTTCATCTCGTATTGGCGGGCTGCCGCGATTGTGCTGAACGACCTAGGTTCGTCGGCCTTCTACGCCGCCGGTATTGCGGAGCAAGCCATCGGCAAGTCTGCTCCCTGGTTTATCGTCGCCGTCATGCTGTTCTCGTTTACCGTGCGCGCCGTGTACGTCGAGAGTTGCTCAATGTTTGTACGGGGCGGCGTCTACCGCGTAGTCAAGGAAGCTCTAGGCGGAACCCTGGCCAAAATGAGCGTCTCTGCCCTGATGTTCGATTACATCCTCACCGGCCCAATCTCCGGCGTCTCTGCCGGACAGTACATTGCCGGCCTCATCAATGATGTTTTTGTCACCCTGGACACGCACGGATGGATTCCCCGCGCCGTTCATGCCATCTTCCACGGCACGCCTCACGTAAACGTCAACTGGACTTCGGTCGTCTTCGCTGGTGCAGTGACCATTTATTTCTGGTGGCAAAACACCAAGGGAATTCAGGAATCCAGCGAGAAAGCCCTGCGCGTAATGCAGATCACGACCGTCATGGTCGTGCTCTTGCTAGGTTGGTCGGCGGTCACCTTGCTGAAGCAGGGTTACCAGCCGGTTCCGTGGCCGACCGGCCACAATCTGCAATTCGGGCACGAAGCCCTGGGTTTTCTCAACCACACTGATCTTGCCCATGATCTGGCGCGGAAGTTCGGCCTGCTCGGAATTCTGATTGCATTCGGTCACTCTGTTTTGGCCATGAGCGGCGAGGAATCGCTGGCTCAGGTGAACCGGGAATTGGCCTCGCCTAAGCTCAAGAATTTGAAGCGCGCGGCGATCATTATTGCCATTTACAGTTTCGTTTTCACCGGCCTAACCGCGCTGCTATTCGTAATGATCATCCCCGATTCCGTGCGCGTGCCGGTTTACAAAGACAATCTGATCGCCGGGCTGGCAATGTACTTGTGGGGCCCGCAGTTGCTGCGCCTCGCGTTTCGCGCATTTGTGGTGGTAGTTGGGTTCTTGATTCTTTCTGGCGCCGTGAACACCGCCATCATCGGTTCGAATGGTGTTCTGAACCGAATCTCCGAAGACGGAGTCCTGCCAGATTGGTTTCGCCAGCCGCATCCACGTTTCGGCACGACCTATCGTATTGTCAACCTGGTCGTATTCCTTCAGTTATTCACGATCCTCGCCAGCCGCGGAAACGTCTACTGGCTGGGTGAAGCCTACGCCTTTGGTGTGATCTGGAGTTTCACCTTTAACAGCCTCGCCATGCTGGTGCTGCGCTACAAGTACAAAGGAGAGCGGGGCTGGAAGGTGCCGCCGAACATTCAGATCGGCGGCCGCGAGATTCCTGTCGGACTGGCATCCGTATTCCTGGTATTGCTCTCCGTCGCTATCGTTAATCTTTTTACAAAGTCATTGGCAACAGAGGCGGGCGTAGGATTTGCCGCCGCATTCTTCCTTGTATTTACTGTTTCCGAACGTGCCAACCGGCGGAAGCACGCGCTAGCCGAGCAGCATTTGCAGGAGCATTTTCAATTGCTCCAGCGGGATACAGTAGACCGCAGTGGGCTTGGTATTCGCCCCGGCAATGTGCTTGTCACCGTTCGTGACTACAACACTCTGAATCATCTCAGGTGGGCGCTGGAGCGGATCGATGTCAAGGAGCAGGATATCGTCGTCATGTCAGCGCGCATCAGCCAGTTCGGGACGGCCGCCTACGATCTTTCCACCGAACAGATTTTCAGCGAGTACGAAGAGCAGTTATTTTCTCGGGCAGTAAATATCGCCGAGAGCTTTGGCAAACATGTTTCGCTGCTGGTTGTGCCGGCTCGTGATGTCTGGTCGGCGATTGTGCAGACCGCAATCAATCTGGAATCGTCTGCCGTCGTCTCCGGTCTCTCGAGCAAAATGACCGCACAGGAACAGTCCATCGAGTTAGGTCGCGCCTGGGAAGGTGCTCCCGAACCCAAGCGCCAGTTCGTGTTTCAAGTAGTTCACCCCGATCGGCAGATCGACACCTTCCGCATCGGCCCCCATACTCCTTCCATCAAGCCGGAAGACGTTCACTTAATTCACCGGCTATGGCTAAATATCACTCGCGAGCCTGGCCTCGATAAATTGCACCATCACGACATTGTGACGGAAGCGCTGACCCGTTTCGCCCGTGAGTACGCAGGACGAGATCGCCAGGAAATCCTGAAAGAGCTACGAAAGACCTGCAAGGCAGCTCCCGCACGCGCTGGCGGCGATGGCAATAAGCCAACTACTCTTGCGCCAGCGAGAAAAGACGACGATGTTTCCAGGAAAAAGGATGAAGGCCCGCCCAGCCCTCCCGTATGTGGCCCCTGAAAGGCTCCAAAAAACTGGCGGCTGTAGAAATCTTAGGTTCCTTTCGGACGAAGCGCGTGAGATATACCTTCGGCTTTAGCCCCGCCGCAGGCGCTCCTGGCTGGCCAATGCTCCTTGTCGGATTGCAGCGTTTAGATCGGCTCAAGTTCGGAAGCTCTTCGACTAGCGCTCCGCCAAATTTTTGTCCAGTGCCATCAACCCACACACAATAAAAACGGGCCGCTCGGATTCACCATCGGCGGCCCAATCTCTGTGTAAATTATTTTCAGTGTTTCTTTCGGCTTTTTGTTTCTTTTTGAAGCTGCTCTCTGGTTTTCTCCTCAACAAATTGTCTTGGAGTTTTAACCACAGTTGGTTTTCCTCCAGAGCCTGACTTCAGCCTTTCAATTTGATCTCGAAGCCGATTCGCGCGTGCTTGTTGAGCGGCCTTTAAATCCTCATATTCCATGCGCATCGCTCCTTCTTGAGCGGATCCCGGGCAATTAGCGATCGCCTGCCGCCCGGCGGACCTCCTCAATCCGGTTGTGCAAGCGAGAAGCCCTGGAACTGCCCGACGAACTCGCAGCGGCCCGCATCGCATTGGCCTTTCTGACGAAAGGCGCCGTCTTGGGCAGGCCCTTCTGACGCTGCGGTACTATCGTACGCCTATCGATTTCACTGCGCAGACTCTCAGCGGCGGTGAGTACGCCGACGTCCACGAATTCCGATTCCGCATCGAAGAACCGCTCCTGGAACCAGTGGTCGGAAACTGGATCGTGCCAGCTCAGATAACCGCCCTGAAGCACGGTTCGTGGAGCTTGGATCGCTCCCGTATAGCTGTAGCGAACGCTTGATGAGGTGACAGGATCATAGTAGTAGGGAGTCAAAAAATCTGAAACCAGAATCCCGTTCGATGTATAGGCGAACTGCGCGTCCTCCGGCGGGTCGCAGACTTCGACCAGGAATTCCACCCGGCCTTGATCTTGCATCGGGGACTGCCCTGCGACCAGCCGGTTCCCGAAGGGATCGGCCAGCATTTCCAAACATTCATGACTGGTGGTGAGCTGCCAACCTTCGCTGGCTTGGACCAAAGCAAACGGTTGACCGTTGTCATCCTTGTGAACGCCGGCCGCGCCGGGTTCGTTGATATTGTCCTCGATTATGACGGGCCAATAGTCAATGGGCACGTCTTCTAGTGCGTCGAATCCGTCTACCGTTGCGTCAATTTCCCATATCGGACCGAAATCCCGCGTAACCTGTTTTTGGATGGCCGCTGCCGCTATGGATACGTCAGCCGCATTAACGTTGTCGCTTTCAGAAACAATCGCAACATGTCGGAGCAACATAGAAACCTCCTTTCCTAGTGTTGCGACTACAGAGCATAGCACTTATCAGCAGGGCAGGAGATCGAATAATTTTGCCTCATTGTCGGTGCAGTTGCATGGTTAACTGGGCTGACGTGAGCGATTGTTTCGGCGAAATTAGAATAGCGATTCCGGGAGTCTTCTAGCTGCGATCAGCTCTGCGATGCGCGCGAAGTCCCGGTACATTACCCGGTCTTTATCCATCGTCGGACACACCGACCGGATTGCGGCATGGGCGGATTGCAGGTGCTTTGAGGTCTTCAACGGGGCGAGGAAGTCCAAAGCCTGAGCCGCGGCCATGGCTTCGATTGCGAGGACGTTGCGGGTGTTCTCCACGATGCGCTTGAGCTTCAAAGAAGCGGTCATGCCCATGGAAACGTAGTCTTCTTTATTGCCTGAAGTTGTGATCGAATCGACCGACGCTGGATGCGCCAGCACTTTATTCTCGCTGACGAGAGAGGCGGCAGTGACTTGCGGCATCATGAAGCCGGAGTTGAGGCCGGCGCCGGCGGCGAGAAATGGCGGCAGGCCTTCGTTTAAGGCTGGATTGACGAGGCGCTCGATCCGACGCTCGGAGATTCCGGCAAGCGCGCTCAGCGCGATGCCGAGGAAGTCAAGAACGAAAGCGATCGGCTCACCGTGAAAATTTCCGCCGGAGAGGATGTCGCCGTCTGTCAACGTGGCACTTCGCTCCGTTGGGCGGACGAGCGCGTCCGCCCCTACGTGAATTGAGGAGGGGAATACGAGCGGGTTATCGACCGCAGAATTGATTTCTACTTCCATGACCTCGCGGCAGTGCGCGAGCGTGTCGCGTACCGCGCCGTGGACCTGGGGGATGCAGCGCAGCGAGTACGCATCCTGTACGCGAGTGCAATCGCGGTGGGACTCGCGAATTTGGCTGCCTTCGAGCAGCTTGCGCAAATTGCTGGCAGATTTTAGCTGGCCGCTGTGCGGGCGAGCTTTATGAATGCGCTCATCGAACGCAACGTCGGTGCCGCGTAGAGCGTCGAGCGTGAGAGCGCCGATCACGTCAGCAGAGTCGACCAACGTTTCGGCTGCCAGCAGCGCGAGGACTCCAACAGCCAACATGCCTTGCGTGCCGTTAATTAGCGATACGGCTTCTTTCGCCTCGAGCACCAGGGGCTTAATCTGAGCACGGCGCAATGCTTCAGGGCTGGAAATTCGGACAGCTTTTTCATCGAGACACTCGCCCTCTCCGATCAGCGCAAGCGCCAGGTGAGCCAGCGGCGCTAGATCGCCACTTGCGCCGACGCTGCCTTGCGATGGAACGAAGGGAGTCGCGCCGCGATTGAGCATCTCGCAGATCGTGTCAACGATTATTGCCCGAACGCCGGAATGTCCCTTGGAAAGAGAGTTCGCGCGTAGCAGCATCATTGCGCGGGTTTCAGGGATCAAAAGAGGTTCGCCAACGCCCGCCGAATGGGAACGCACCAAGTTGACCTGCAATTCGCGAATCTGATCTCCGGCAATGCGAACGTCACTCAGCTTGCCAACTCCGGTCGTAATGGCATAGGAAACTTTATCTTCGGCAACCAGGGCATCGACGATGGCGCGGGCGCGATTGACCTTTTCGCGCGCGTCGGGATCGAGCAGCACGGGGCGCCGCTCGACGGCGACGTCGCGCACGGCCTCAGGCGTGAGATCGTTGCCGTTGATGTGGAGAGCTTTCACGAAAGTTCGTTTCAGTTAAACAAGTTGTCATTCCGAGCGACTAAAGCTGATCCGGAATGACAGATCAAGAATGTATCTTCGGGCGCGGCCGAAGCTGCCATGCGCTCCCCATTTATTTTCCCGCCGCGTCGCGAAACACCGTCAGATATTTTCCCGGGAGCGACCTGGCTTTCATTTTCTCATCCGTAACGATGTGCGTTGTTTCACCCTCGGCGAGCAACTCGCCATCGCCAGCCCGCAGCAGTTCGTATCCGAAATGGATTACCGACTCGCGGACGTTCTTCAATTGCGTGCGCACGATCACCTCGTCATCGTAGCGGACAGGTGCCTTGTAGCGGCAACGTGCATCCACAACCGCGATAAAACAGGCGTCGTTCTGTTCCATGTCGCGATATGAAAAGCCGAGCTGACGCAGCAGCTCGACCCGGCCCACTTCAAACCAGATGAAGTGATTGGCATGATAAACCACGCCCATCTGATCGGTCTCGGCATAACGCACACGCAGACGGGTCTCGCAAACCGTGGGATGATGATTGCCGTTCACTGGCCGTCCCGCCAGCGCGGCTTGCGCTTTTCGAGGAACGCCGTCACTCCCTCGCGAAAATCGGCGGTTTGCCGAATGGCGGCATTCTCACGGACTGCCGATTCGATCTGCGCGTCGAGTTCAGAGCGAGCGTGCTCGGTAAGCAGGCGTTTGGTGCAGATCAACGATGTGGGACTGCTTTCCAATAACAGATTAGCCAACTCGCGGGCGCGGTCCATGAGTTTCTCTGGGGCAACAATTTCGTTAATGAGACCTAAACGCAGAGCTTCGTCTGCGCCGAACAGCCGGCCTGTCAACAGCAGATCGCGAGCCTGCTTCTCGCCGATCTGCCGCAGCAAGAAAGTGGAGACGATTGCGGGAACGAATCCGATGCGGACTTCTGTGTAGCCGAATTTAGCCTCAGGCACTGCGAGTGTGAAATCACAGAGTAACGCCAGGCCCGTGCCTCCGGCGATGGCTGGGCCATTCACAGCAGCGATCGTGACCTTGGGGAATTCATAAATCGTTCGAAACAGCCGAGCCATGGTTTGCGAATCTTCCAGATTTTGTTCGGGTGAGCGGCCTAACAGGGTTTTTAGGTTTTCCAAGTCCATCCCCGAGCAGAACGCGCTGCCACTACCGGTGATGATGAGGATCTGAGCAGATGAGCGCGCAACTTCGTCCAGTGCGCCAATGAGATCTGCGATGAGTTCGAAGCTGATGGCATTGCGCTTCTGAGGACGGTCGAGCGTGATGGTGGCGATGGCCCCGTCATAACCAAGCTGGATGGTGCTGTTACTCATCACGTTTGATTTGCATGATGCTTCAATCTGCGGCGGAAGAACTGGTATATCTGGCTCCAACCTCGGCAGAAACACGCAGCAACGTATCAAGTGGCTTCAGAGCCGGCAACTCTGCTCCACGCTGCCGCAGCGCATCTAGAACTTTCTCGGTCGGAATATTTCCAACCAGCGCGTCCTGCGCGAAAGGACATCCGCCTAAACCGCCGAGAGCGGAATCGAAGCGGCGGCAGCCCGCATCGTAGGCGGCCAAAATCTTTTCGACTGCCTCTTCTGGGCGGCTGTGCAGGTGCACTCCGATTTCCAAGTAGTTGTACTTCGCCAGCACTGCGGAAACCAGATCACGAATCTGCTGGGGACTAGACAATCCGACTGTATCGGCAAGCGAAATCGCTTTTATCCCATACGACTCAAGCAGGTCCACTGCATCGACGACCTCGTCGAGGCTCCATTTGTCCCCATACGGATTCCCAAACGCCATAGAAATATAAACCACATTATCCAGTCCAGCATCTTCGCCCTTCTGCTTGACTTTCTCCAGTTCATCGATGGCTTCTTCGAGCGTTTGCCGCTGGTTGTTGCGGAGGAAGGTCGGCGAAATTGAATAGGGAAATCCGAGCGTACGGACGGCATTGGTATTGACCGCTCGCTGCGCACCTTTCTGATTCACCACAATCGCGATGATCTCAACATCATCTGGCGGATCCAGTTCTTTCAGAACTTCTTCCGAGTCGGCCATCTGCGGCACGGCGTTGGGCGAGACGAATGAGACGGCATCGATATGCTTGAATCCGGCGCTGATCAGCGCCTTCAGATAGTCAACCTTTATATAGGATGGAATCTGCCCCTTCAGCCCTTGCCAGGCATCGCGCGGACATTCGATCAATTTTACGGCTTTGGCCATTCTCCACCACGGAGACACAGAGGCACGGAGAACATCAGACAACTTTTCTGACAATGCCACCCCGTACTAGCGTGGCGACATGAAAATTAATAATTAAGCCCACGCGCTTACGGGTTAGCTTCAAGTATGTAAGTAGCTGCGCTTCGTGAACAGGCAAGACGTGATCAACGCATTTCAGCTCAAGAATCACGGCGTCCTCAACAACCACATCGATCTGGTAGCCACAATCGAGCCGAACTCCTTTGTACTCGACAGGTAACGGCAACTGCCGCCGGAAAGCGATCCCACGAAGATGAAATTCGTGACAGAGACACTCCTCATATGTAGATGCGAGCAAGCCTGGTCCCAACGTTCGATGTACCTCAATAGCAGCACCTATGATCTGCTCGGTGAGCTGTTCTTGAAGAAGCTTGCTCCGTGTCTCTGTGCCTCCGTGGTGAATATTCACGTTTGCAACTCCTCATATATGCAGATGCGAGCAAGCCTGGTCCCAACGTTCGATGTACCTCAATAGCAGCACTATGATCCGCTCGGTGAGTTGTTCTTGAAGAAGCTTGCTCCGTGTCTCCGTGCCTCCGTGGTGAATATTCACGTTTGCAGCACCCCAACCTTAAACTCAGGCACATCGGGATTCAGCGCAGCTGCTTCGAGTGCCTGGGTAATCGCATCACGCGTTTCAATGGGATCGATAATCTTGTCGATCCATAACCGTGCAGCCCCATAACGCGGATCGGTCTGCTCGTCGTAGGTGCGTTTCACGGATTCATACAGCTCTTTCTTCTCTTCTTCGCTCAGCTTTTTCCCGCTGCGCTCCAATTGCTTGATTTTAATTTCGACCAGCGTTCCCGCGGCTGAATCTCCGCTCATCACCGCATAGCGAGCCGTCGGCCACGCGAAAACGAAGCGCGGATCATAAGCTTTGCCACACATCGCATAATGGCCTGCGCCGAACGAGCCTCCGACAATCACGGTTATTTTCGGCACGACGGAGTTTGATACCGCATTCACCATCTTTGCGCCCGCTTTGATGATGCCACTCCACTCTGCGTCGCGTCCCACCATGAAACCGTTTACATCATGGAAGAAGATCAGGGGGATGAGATTCTGATTGCAGTCCATAATGAAGCGCGCCGCTTTCTCGGCTGATTCGGTGTAGATCACGCCTCCGAACTCTACACGCTTGTGACCTTCGTGATCAGTTTGCTGGGCGTGTAATTTTTGATTCGCAACGATGCCCACAGCAAATCCGCCGATGCGGGCATATCCGCATATCACGGTCTTGCCGTACTCCGGCTTGTATTCGTCAAACTGGCTGGCATCGACAATGCGCGCCAGAATTTCCTTTATGTCATAGGGGCGAGCCGGGGAGGGGTCGTAGATTCCATAAATTTCTTCCGCAGCTAGAGCCGGAGGTACGGGCTTCTTTCGATCCCAGGGCGACTGCCGCCGATACCCCCACTTCTCGATGATGTCGCGAATACGCGCAATGCAGGCTTCATCATTGGGCTCACGAAAATCGACCGTACCGCTGATTGCGGAGTGCATAGCCGCGCCGCCGAGTTCTTCGGCGGAAATCTTCTGGCCAATCGCCGCCTGCACCAAAGCGGGGCCTGCTAGAAACAACCCACTGCCGTCGGTCATCAGAACGTGATCACACATCACCGGAAGATATCCGCCGCCGGCCACGCACATGCCCATAATGGCTGCGATCTGCGAAATTCCCAGCGATGACATCACAGCATTGTTACGAAATACCCGGCCGAAATCGTCGGTGTCGGGAAAAACATCTTCCTGCAGAGGCAGAAAGACACCGGCAGAATCCACGAGATAAATCGTCGGAATGCGATTTTCGATAGCGATGTTCTGGGCGCGAATAACTTTCTTCGCGGTCATGGGGAAGAAAGCGCCCGCTTTTACCGTGGCATCGTTGGCGATGATCATCACGAGGCGCGTCTGGACGCGAGCCAGGCCGGTGACCACGCCGGCTGCGGGTGCGCCTCCCCATTCTTCGTACATACCCGAAGCCGCATAGATGCCAAGCTCGAGGAATGTCCCCGGATCGGCGAGCAGCCCAATCCGCTCGCGGGCGGTGAGCCGGCCCTTGCTGTGCTGGGCTTCAATCGCCTTTAGGCCGCCGCCCTCTCGAATCTCTTCTTCTTCGTTGTGGACCTGCGACATCAGATCCGCCATGAAGCGCATGTTGGCTTCATAGCGGCTGGAGGTGGGGTCTACCCGCGTCGCGAGGATTGCAGAATTCGGGGCCGAGGTGGTTTCGACGCGATCAGCCATGGGTGCGAAAGAACTTCGGATACGAAAGACTTACGGTATAACAGCCCAGCAGGGGCAGGCAAACGGATCGAGGATCGGTCTGGAAAAGATCGCTGCAATTCTCGCCCGATCTATCACAGGGGCGATTGTGCAATCACTGATTGCAATGCTATCATTGATGTATGGCTAGCATCACTATTCGTCAGCTGCCGGAGACTACCAAGCGCAAGCTGCGCATTCGCGCGGCAAAACACGGCCGTTCGATGGAGCAGGAGGCGCGAGAAATCCTAAGAGCTGAGTTGAACAGACCCGTCCAATCAGGGAAGGACCTCGTTGAATCCATACGCCGGCGATTCGCACCATTAGGCGGAGTTGACCTGGAAACCCCGCCGCGCGGACCCATTCGCGACCCGGGCATCCGGTAGTACTCGTGACGATACTCGACACGAATGTTCTTTCCGAAGTGATGGCCACCTCCCCATCCGAGGCGGCACTCATATGGATCGCGCGAAGACAACTCGCGGATGAGTTGTTCATCACGTCGATTACTGTCGGCGAGATTCTTTACGGCATTGAACTTCTACCTGCCGGAAAGCGGCGCGAGAAGTTGAATGCCGAAGCCGAAGCAATGTTTGCGCAGGACTTCTCCGGTCAAATTCTTGTATTTGACGAGCAGGCAGCGCGCGCATTTGCGAAAATCGCTTCTTCAAGACGCAAAATCGGGAGACCCATTGCCGAGTTCGACGCCCAGATTGCTGCCATCGCCCGAGTGCATGGTTCTGCGCTGGCCACGCGAAATACCGACGATTTCGAGGGCTGCGGCATACGGCTCGTGAATCCCTGGGTGGATTAGACTATTGGCTCTCGTTGCGGAGGTTGCACCGATGCGCCGTTTCCGCTCTGGCATGGTGGGGGCACGGGCGTACTGGCCCCTGCTTACTTTTGTCCTTTGCACCACCTTGTCCTTATTTCCTCAATCGAAACATCCCTTCACGTTTGAAGACATGATGGCGCTCAAGCGCGTCGAAGAGCCGGTGGTCTCACCGGACGGAAAGTGGGTGCTGTTCGCTGCTGTTGATGTTGATCTGAAGGCGAATACAAAAACACCGCATCTGTGGGTGGTGCCTCTATCACCAAACGGTGATACCCACGTCTCCCAAAAACACGGAGACGTGGGGCACCCCAATAACGATCGACGAAATGATCGGGCGCCCCACCCTACCCCGGTTTTGGGTAGGGTGGGAGAGTCCCACGAAAGTGGAGAAGGGGAAATCATCTCCGATCAGGATGCGGATCGCCCGCGCTGGGCACCGGATGGGAAGAGGTTTGCGTTTGTGTCTACCAAGGAAAACGGATCGCAAATCTGGATTGCGGATTTCGATGGCGCGACCGGAACCGTAACTGCGAAGCATCGGCTTACGAACATGGCGACCGAAGCGGATGGCGAACTGTGGTCACCGGACGGGATGAACATTCTGTTCAAGTCGGAAGTTTATCCGGAGTGCGACGGGGCACCTGCCGAGGAATCAGCGTGCAATGCGAAAAAGGTAGAAGAAAAGAAGAATTCGAAGGTCAAGGCGCAGATTTTCACCCACTTGCTCTATCGCCATTGGAATGCATACAAAGAGGGCAAGCGCAGCCATCTGTTCATAACCGCTGTTGACGCTTGCACAGAGCACGTGGGGACAACCGCCTCGGCTGTCCGGCTCGGCAACGCCGAGCTGCCAACTTCCGATGCCGCGAATGAAAACCGTCGAGCTCCGCTCGACCGGACAGCCGAGGGCGGCTGTCCCCACGCGATCCCACGCGACCTCACACTCGGCGACTACGATGCTCCCGTGTTCTCGCTTGGCGGACAGGACGATTATGCATTCTCGCCTGATGGGAAGGAGATTTGTTACGCCTCAAATCACGATCCGGTGCCGGCCATTTCGACCAACAACGATTTGTTCATCGTCCCTGTAAATGGAGGGACGGGGGTCTCGCCCGTCCAAATTGCGGCGCAAACCAAGGACATCACTGCCGAGAACAAAGCTGCGGACAACACTCCGCTCTATTCACCGGATGGAAAGTACATCGCCTATCGCGCCCAGCAGCGTCCGGGATACGAGAGCGACCGCTTTCGCTTGATGCTGTACGACCGGAAGACGGGAGAGAAGAAGAATCTGATGGAGAATTTCGACCGCTGGATTGAAACGATGGCTTGGGCACCCGATTCGAAGCATCTATACTTCATCGCCGAAAACGAAGGATCGGCGCTCATTTATGAGAAAGATGTTGATCCGGAGCCTGGATTGCACACCGTTCCGGGGGATATTCCATTCGCGTTTGTAAAGGGCTTCAACGGTGATTTGGCTGTCTCGAGTGACGGTAAAACTATTCTATTTACGCGAATGTCGATTGCTGCGCCGAATGAAATCTACATGGCGAAACCAGCGTATTACTCGTGTCAAGACGAGGTTGTGCCAGGCAAATACAAGATCAGACCCAATTACCATGTTTCGACGTGTTTCCATTCAGAGGCAGAAGCCCTTTCTGAGTTAAACGCGTCGACAGTGTCACAGATTTCTATGTCCCCGCTCGAATCCTTCTGGTTCACCGGCGCTAAGAACGACAAGGTCCAGGGCTTCCTGGTCAAGCCGCCGAACTTCGATCCCAACAAGAAATATCCGGTGAAGTTCATCGTCCACGGTGGACCGGAAGTTCCCATGGGAGACGAATGGAGCTATCGCTGGAATCACGAACTCCTCGCAGCGAACGGATACGTGGTCATATTTATCAATTTTCACGGCTCGCCCGGCTACGGGCAGAAGTTCATTGACGCGATCAATGGCGACTGGGGCGGCGCTCCGTTTGAAGACCTGATGAAGGGCCTCGACTATGCCGAGCAGCACTATCCGTTTATCGATAAAGACCGCGAGTGCGCGCTGGGCGCCAGCTACGGCGGATACATGGCCAACTGGATTCTCGGCCACACCAACCGCTTCAAGTGCATCGTGACGCACGGCGGCATGTTCAACGCCGAGTCGGCGTGGGGCACGACCGAAGAGCTGTGGTTCAACGAGTGGGAGTTCAAGGGCACGCCGTATACCAATCGCGAGCTGTACCGGAAATGGTCTCCGCATTTATTTGCGACGAATTTTAAGACGCCGACGCTGGTCATCCACAGCCAGCTCGATTACCGGTTGGATGTGTCAGAGGGATTCCAGCTCTTCACGACCTTGCAGCGGCTGGGCGTGCCGTCGAAAATGCTCTATTTCCCCGATGAAGGCCATTGGGTGCTCAAGCCGCAGAATTCGCAGCTCTGGTACAAGACGGTGAATGATTGGGTTGACCAGTGGATTGGGAAGTGAGTTCCTGAGATGAGAAGCTTTCCTTCGTGTACTTTTGTGTCCTTCGTGATTGAGTCGTTTTCTTGAAATCACAAAAGACGCGGGGAGGCAGGTCTTCCTCCGGTGTTGTTCAAAAAGCATGACTTAGCAATCGTGTCTGGATACGATGTTCGGGTGAGAGTCCTGCCTAGCCGGCGCTGGGCACAGCACGCGGCCTCACGTTCTCGCGGATGAAATTAACGATCTCATCCATCGCCGTGCCCGGCTGAAAGATCGCCGCGACGCCCGCCTTCTTGAGGTGTCCGATGTCCTGATCAGGAATAATCCCACCCACGACTACTATCACGTCATCCATTTTGTTTTGCTGCAGCAGATCCATGACGCGAGGGACGATAGCATTGTGCGCGCCGGAGAGAATCGAGAGCCCGATGACGTGGACGTCTTCCTGGAGGGCCGAGTTGACAATCATCTCTGGTGTCTGGCGCAGGCCGGTGTAGATAACTTCCATGCCAGCATCCCGCAAGGCGCGAGCAATGACCTTGGCGCCGCGATCGTGGCCGTCGAGGCCGGGCTTGGCGACGAGGACGCGAATCTTCTGCTCAGCCATCGGCTCAATTTAACCACAAAGGACACAAAGGAGCACAAACAAGGCTATTGTCTCCTGGGAAGCCATTTCAAAGACTCTTGCACCCACTGCGATGGTGATTCCGATGACCACGGCCCTGCGGTTCGCCCCTTGCGATCTCCTCGCGAGAGCCGGCGAGACGCCGGCGCTATACGGTTTTGACGTCCAAGCTCTTCCACAGGTACCAACACGCGACAGAACGGTAAGGCTCCCACGCCTTCGCGATCTTTTCCATCTGCTCTGGTTTGGGCAATTTCCGTTTTTTGTAATACTTCTTCATTGCCATACGCACGCCGAAGTCGCCGGTGGGCAGGACATTGGGACGACGAAGCGCGAACATCAGGAACATGTGCGCAGTCCACACGCCGATGCCTTTCACTTGAGTCAGGTGTTCGATGACCTCATCGTCGGACAATGTGGGCAGGGTTTGGAAATTCAGTTTGCCTTCATGGGTCTTGGCAGCGAGATCGCGCAAATACGA
Source organism: Acidobacteriota bacterium (assembly GCA_003225455.1). GTDB lineage: Bacteria > Acidobacteriota > Terriglobia > Terriglobales > Acidobacteriaceae > QIAB01. The sequence continues at coordinate 14,032 of QIAB01000056.1, read as the reverse complement.
AGACTTTTGCTTCGATAGTCCCACGCTGCGTAATTGCTCCTCGCTGAGCTTCAAAATTCCTTCTGGCGTAAGCGGTTCTCCGGCGAGTGCAGCGAAACGCTTAAAGATTGTTACCGCAGCCTTGCCGTTTAACTGCTGATACACGATGGCCTCAGCCAGGCTGTGAAACTCCGGGTCGCCGTATTCCATGCGGTACGCGCCGACGCGCTCAATGATGGCGCGCAGAATAGGGTCAGCCTGACTGAGATATTGAATAGCTTTTCGCATAGAACCTGGCAGGTGTGCACGCCTCGCTTGAAATTCTCGATGATACACGCGCTGGTGAGCGGGGTGAAGGGAAGAATACTCGAATTCCGTGCTCTCAACAGGACAAAAGTGTACTGATATAACAAAGCGTAGAGATTATGAGAGATACCGAATGGTTTTCTCGATCAAATCTTTCGTGCCCGAGTACGGATCGCCGGGGCGGTCGAATTCCATGGAGAAGTATCCCTTGTAGCCGTGAGCCTTGGCGAAGCCGAAGGTTCGCGCCAAGTCTACTTTGACCGACTTACCTTTCTCGTCTGTTTCCCCGTCCTTCACGTGACTGATGCAGTATGCATGCCCGAACATCGCATCAACGCCTTTGTATGCGCGCTCAGGATCAGCACTACTCAGCAGCGTGTTGCCAAAATCGGGCAACGCATGAAGCCATGGACTATTAACCCGTTCGATAACTTGATTCAGAAAGAATGGATCTTCGCTGACAGGATTATCGTTTTCGAGATTAACGACGACATTCTTCACCTCGGCGTACTCGACAACTCGCTTCAAGCTCTCGATGGTGCGATTGAGGTCAGCCTTCGCATCTTTGGCTGCAGGAAGATTAGTGCGGACGCTGAGTGCGCCAATCGCTGCGGCGGCATCAATCCATCGCTTGCTAAAAGCGATTGCCTGTTCGCGTTCGCTGCGATCCAGCGCGTAGGGGCTGTGCTCGCCGTCGACTGCTATGTTTATCACTGCTGCCTTAGCTTGTTCGAGCGCCGCACGGAAATCGTTGAGATATTTAGGATCGGGAGAGGGGAAGTGCCCTGTCCAAGGCTCGATTTTATTGATATTAAATTTCTCGACGACGTGAGCAGCGAAGTCCTTCAATTCGATCGGATGGGGGGATTTGTTTTCCTCTCCGACGATAAAGTTGCGAAAAGGATATGAGGCAATCGCAATCCGCTCGCGAGGCTGGGAAGGAAAGCGCAGGGTGGGAGAGCGGTTTGCCGCATAGAGACATCTCGGGCGGGAGCAGAGCAATGCTCCGCCGGCTATCGCGGACTGCGTTAGAAATTGTCTTCGAGTAGACACTGGCAAGCCGGACAGTTTAGCAGAAGGCTAATGGCAGAAGATCAATTGTTTCCGAGCACCGCCCAGGAATCTGCACGCTTGAATTCCTGCGTTCGCTCCGCGCCCTTGCTGAAATACCAATTGCGCCAGGTTGCGGGGTCATTGGGCAGATTTTCATTGGTGATTTCGCGCAGTGCCTGATAGACCCATGTGCGGGTGGTTGCATTCAATGAAGGATCGTCGGTGAGTTCAAGCAGTCCAGGCACAGCTTTCATGCGCTGCTCCCGATTCAACATGCCGGATTTTGCCAGGCTGCATCCGGCACGCTCGCGCACATCCATGGAAGCGTCGTTGCGAAGGACGTCCAGAAAATCTTTTATTGTGTCGTTGGTTCCGATGTGCGCCAGGCCTCGACCGCCCAAAAACGCGTCTGCTGCTGATTGTCATGCGCCCAGGTGACCAGCAGTTCGTGAATGCGATCCGCTTCGATGCCGCGGCTGGCAAGCGTGCCCAATTCCCACGCGTCCCACGGACGATTGCTCTCCTGCTGCTTGCCTGACTCCATCAGTTCCTTCGCGGTATCTTCAGTCTTCGCCAGATTGTTGACCGCGAGATTGATCTCAATGGTCGCAGCCCGCACGCGCAAATCGTTAGCGTAGAGGGCGGTGGTCTCCAGATCCTGCCAGCGCTGGGTCCGATGCAGCTTGCCGTGCCAGTCCTCGACCAGCTTGGCGATCATGTCAGTAGCGCCATGATCGTGATTAATTGCTGCCCCGAGGAGAAATTCCATTTGCGCTTGAGCGGGCTGTGTTTTCAGCCACTCAATGTTGTGTTCGGAAAGTTTGGAATAATCGGGTGGAATTGGCTTTCCGGGGAGTGGGATTGGGGTACTTGGCTGATCAGCAGACTGCTGCGCGCGGGACGAAGAAGTGAAGACAAGAGCGCAGACTGTGGTAACAATGAGCGCTAGTCGCCCTACTGGAATGAGGCTCCGCACCAGGCAAGTTTAAGCTGAACGTTGGGAGAATCAAAACGTTACTTCGGTGATTCACTGAAGCCCCTTCCGGCTGCAGTGCGAGTCCCTTTCGCGGAATCGCGGCTTCGCTCAGGAAGACAGTTGAAGGACGATTCAACTCAGCTCTACGTAACACTTACTTCCGTATACGTGCCATACACCTGTCGTAGCGCGTCACAGATTTCGCCGACAGTCGCGTAGGCGCGAACCGCGTCGATGATGTACGGCATGGTGTTCGCGGAAGAAATATTACTGTTCGACTCGGCACGGGGTTCCCGGGAGGCGGCCTTCTTCAGGCTATCGAGCGCGCGTTGTACTCGCTCATTTGAGCGCCGCTCACGCAGCGTCTTCAGCTTCGCAGACTGCTGACGCGCGACCGTTTCGTCTATATAAAGCGTGTGCGGCGGCTCTTCTTCGATTGTGAAATCATTCACGCCGACAATGATCTTTTCTTTAGCTTCGACCGCCCTCTGATATTGATATGCAGCTTCGGCGATTTCTTTTTGCGGATATCCGCGCTCGATGGCCTTGACCATGCCACCCATGGCATCGAGCTTGCCGAAATAGTCGAAAGCGCCATTCTCCATTTGAAGAGTTAGATTTTCCAGGAAATACGATCCGCCCAGCGGATCGACGGTCTGGGTGACTCCTGATTCGTAGGCGATAATCTGCTGCGTGCGCAGCGCAATGCGCGCGGCCTCTTCGGTAGGAAGGGCGAAGGCTTCGTCGTAGGAATCGGTGTGCAGCGACTGCGTGCCGCCAAGAACCGCCGCCAGCGCCTGCAGAGCAACGCGAGCAATGTTGTTCCTGGGTTGCTGCGCGTCAGCGAAACCCCCGCTGTCTGGGTATGGAAGCGCAGCAGCCGGGTGCGCTGATTCTTCGCGCCGAAGCGGTCCTTCATTACGCGATACCAAATCTTGCGGGCGGCGCGATACTTGGCAATTTCTTCGAAGAAGTCGTTGTGTGCATTGAAGAAAAAGCTCAGCCTCGGACCAAATTCGTCTATGTCGAGACCACGGCGGCGCGCCCATTCGACGTACTCCACGCCGTCGTACAAAGTAAACGCCAGTTCCTGGAGTGCGGTCGAACCCGCCTCGCGAATGTGGTATCCGCTGATTGAAATGGTGTTGAAGCGCGGGGTAAATTTCGATCCGAACTCGAAAGTATCCACTACCAACCGCATCGAGGGCGCGGGCGGATAGATGTATTCCTTCTGCGCGATGTACTCCTTCAAAATATCGTTCTGAATGGTGCCGGAGATTTTCTTCCAATCGGCGCCTTGTTTTTCAGCCACCACCAGATACATCGCCCACAACACCGATGCAGGCGAATTGATAGTCATCGATACGGTGGTCTTTTCCAGATCAATTCCGGAGAACAGTATCTCCATGTCTTCAAGCGAATCGATGGCCACGCCGCATTTGCCGACTTCGCCTTCGCTGGCTGCGTGATCGGAGTCGTAGCCCATCAATGTCGGCAGATCGAAGGCTACCGAGAGTCCACCACCGCCGTGCTCGAGCAGATATTTGTAACGCTCATTCGTCTCCTCCGGCGAAGCGAAGCCGGAAAATTGGCGCATGGTAAACAGCTTGCCTCGGTATCCAGAGGCGTGAATGCCGCGCGTGAAAGGCGGCTGGCCCGGATATCCAAGATATTTTTCGTAGTTCCAATCTTCAGGAAGATCAGCCGGGGTGTAGAGCCGGCGGATGGGAACGCCGGAAATGGTTGTGAAGCGGGCATGGCCGTGTTCGTCAAGATTAACGCCGCTGGCTGCGCCAATCGGCTTTTCGGGAGCCTTCTCAAGCGCCGGGGCGAGCGTCTTCTCCGCCCATTCTTTCTCGCTGGGCGTGGGATGCCGGCCTTCAAACACCTCAGCTATCGGGCTTTCTGCGACGGCCGGATTTTTTGGCTTATCGGACGGCATCTGTAAACCTGATCGTATTTGATGATAGAAGCAGCCACTGGGGCAAGCAAATTACGGATTCCCAACTGGCGTTGACGCCCCGTACTCTAAGATATTTCCATGACTCCTTCCGCATTGAAACCGGGTATTACGCTGGAGGTTCTCAATCAAATCGACGTCCGCGTAGGCACGATCCGCGCAGTTACGGACGTCGCTGACTCAGACAAGCTAGTTCAACTACGCGTGAGTTTTGGCGATCATGAACGGACGATTGTTGCCGGGCTGAAGCAGGAGCGGGCCGACACACGCGAAATTGAAGGCAAACAAGCGCTTTTTGTGATTAACCTCGAGCCTCGAAAGATGCGAGGCGTAGTTTCGGAGGGGATTCTGTTTGATATCGGCTATGCAGATGGAGTGCATCCCGTCCTTGCTGTGCCAGAATCGCCAGTGCCGGATGGCACGCGGGCAGGATGAATCATTTACGGATCGCAGCCTTCTAGCAAAGCCTTTGACCGCAAAGGTCGCAAAGATTCGCGAAGATCGCAAAGAAGTTCTTAGCGTGCTTTGCGCCACTTTTTCATGGCCTACGCCCAATCTCCCACGCTTTGGCATACTTCCACGAAACGTAAACGGAGTGGTAGAGGTGGAGCAGCAGTCCCTCGCTGCCGTCGACAAATCCGAGGCGGAAAAAATAGTTGTAGACAAATGTGAACAGCGGCCGGAGCACGATGTTGGTGAAACTGAAATCACAGTGCCCCTTCTCTTGTGCGATCACGGCGCCGGAAGATGAGTAGCTATTCATGTGATCGATATAACCGCGCAGAGTCGGATAGGCATTGTGAACGAGCGCGTGCTTAAGCTGACCGGTAGGCCCATCCACTTTCATCGTGGGATGAGCGCCGTATTCCTCGAATCTTCCTGCGCCACGCCGAACCAGGCGCAGCTTGGGATCGGGATAAAATCCGCCGTGCTTGATCCAACGGCCGAGGAAAAAGTTCTTGCGAGGAATCCAAAAGCCGGACAACTTGTCAAAAGAGCCATAGTCGCGGGTTTTCGAGCCCTCGCGCTGCGTGATCTCATGAATTTGGCGGAGAGTGCGGGCAGTAAGAACATAAGCAAGCTCGTGAATTCTGCGCTTGCGTTGTTCGCGATCCATATCCGCCGGGAACTCTATGATGCGATGAATTTCCTCGGCCAACTCAGGGGCCAAGGCCTCATCGGCATCCAATTGCAGCACCCAATCGCAACTGGCTTTCTGCATCGCCGAATTTTTTTGTTCGGCAAAACCCTTCCACGGCTCCGAGAAAATCTTCGCTCCATATGAGCGTGCAATCTCGAGGGTTTGATCCGTGGATCCTGAATCCAAAATAATGATTTCGCCTTTGCCGTCGCGTACCAGGGGCATCACGCTTTCGAGTGTCTTCGGCAAGTTGGCTTCTTCATCCTGAGTGATCAACACAACCGAGATGGTCACGGGGAGAGGATAAACCACGAACGTTCTTCGCGAAATGACCTGCGGGATGCCTGACATCCACAAAAGAACGCAAGTACACGAAGGAAAGTCTTCCACACCCGCTGTGGTAGATTGAATTCTTCTATGCAAGAAATTGCTGAATGGGCGTTGAGCACTGCGGCGCTTCGCGGAGCCAGTTATGCCGACACCCGCATAGGTGACGAGCGCAGCCGCGCACTGGCCACCAAGAATGGCAAGATCGCAAGCGCTTCCGATGCCGAATCGCAAGGCATTGGTGTGCGCGTGATTGCGGAGGGAGCGTGGGGATTTGCCGCGTCGGACAATTTGAGCAGGGAAGCGGTCGAGGCCACCGCCGCTAAGGCCGTCGCCATTGCCAAGGCGTCCGCCCGAGTCAAGCAGCATGACATTCAACTCGCCCCGGAGAAGCCTGCAACCGCCGACTGGACTTCGCCTTTTAAGATCGATCCATTCGCGACTTCGGTGGAGCAGAATTTAGATCTTCTGCTGAAAATTGATTCCGAGCTGCGGTCCGTAGCGGGCGTAACCCTGGCTGAGACCAACATGAATTTCCGCCGCGACGAACAGTGGTTCCTGTCGTCGGAGGGCGCGAGCATTCATCAGACGAAATACACCACTGGCGTGGGGTACACGGCATACGCCTTTGCGGGAAGCGAGATTCAGAAGCGGTCGTATCCCAACTCGTACGGCGGTCAGTGGCAGAACAAAGGGTACGAGCTGGTTGAAGAGCTGAAGCTGGTTGAAAATGCTCGTCGCGTGGGCGAGGAAGCCGTGGCGCTGCTTAAGGCGGAGCGCTGCCCTGAAGGGGTCTTCACCATCATTCTGGATGGCTCGCAGCTCGGCCTGCAAATTCACGAATCGGTCGGCCATCCCATCGAACTGGATCGAGTTCTTGGAATGGAAGCAAATTTTGCCGGTACTTCCTTTCTCACGGTCGACAAGCTGCGCAATCTTCGCTACGGGAGTGAGCTGGTGAACATCGTTGCTGACGCGCGGCAGGAGCATGGCCCGGGGCTGGGGACGTTTGGCTTCGATGATGAAGGAGTGCCCGCGCAATGCACGCCAATTATTTCGAACGGCCTTTTTACGGGATATCTCAGCTCGCGTGAGACGGCGTATACCATCGGCGCGAATCGCTCCGGCGGCACACTACGCGCAGAGGGTTGGAACCGGTTGCCAATCATTCGTATGACCAATATCAGCATCCTGCCTGGCGTCCACCCGCTGACGCGTGAGCAGCTCATCGCGGGCACGGATTCAGGCATTTACATGGAGACCAACCGCTCGTGGTCCATTGACGATAAGCGCTACAACTTTCAGTTCGGCTGCGAGGCGGGATGGGAAATCAAAAACGGCAATCGCACTCGCATGTTGAAGAATCCCTCCTACTCCGGAATCACAACCGAGTTCTGGAATTCCCTGGACGCAATTTGCTCGCGTGACCAGTGGGTGCTGTGGGGAACGCCGCACTGCGGGAAAGGGCAGCCGCAGCAGGTAATGGGAACCGGCCACGGCGCGGCTCCGGCAAGGTTTCGGAATATAAAGGTTGGATCGGCTTACAAAGGGAATTAGTTTCGCCACAGAGTCACACAGATAAACCCGCACGGCAAAATGCTAACGAAAGACCAGGCTGGCGAGATCTTTGATCGAATCCGCAAACACTCCACTGCTGAGGAAGTGGAGGTGCTTTTCTATGGCGGCAAGAGCGCGCTGACGCGCTTCGCCAATAACACGATTCACCAGAATGTTGCCGAAGAAAATTATGGAGTCTCAGTACGCACTGCATTTGGCGGACGAACCGCGCGGGCAACGACCAATAAATTTGATAACGAGAGTTTGAAACGTGTCGTGCAGGCGACGGAAGCGCTGGCTAAAGTGCAGCAGCCGGATCGTGATCTGCTATCGATGCCGGATGCGGGCACCCTTACCATGCAGGGACCGCCAAGCCGGCATTTCGATCAGACTGCGGCGATCACAGCAGAACAGCGCGCGGACTCTGTAAGCAAAATCGTCGGCATCGCGACGAAGCACAAACTTACCACTGCCGGAATTTTCTCGACCTCGGAATCCGTCGAGGGGATTTTCAACTCTCGTGGCCTGAGCGATTGGCATACCCAGACGTCTTCTGAGGTTTCCATCACCATGCTGGCGGGGAACTCATCCGGATGGCAGAAAGCGAATTCTCCGGACATCCGCAATCTTGATCCGCAAGCGCTGGCCGAGATTGCTGCCAAGAAGGCGATTGAATCTGCAAATCCTAAAGAGATTTCTCCCGGCAAGCACACCGTTATTCTTGAGCCAGCAGCCGTGCTGGATATGGCCGGCTTCATGTTCTTCGATTTCGGCGGCTTGGCGATTCTCGATCAGCGGTCTTTTCTGAATAACCGTGTCGGCACGAAACTTTTTGGCGAGAACATTAACATCTCCGACGATGTTGCGCATCCATTGCAATCGGGCGCGCCGTTCGACGGGGAAGGAGTTCGGCGTCGGCGCGTGCCGCTCGTGGAGAATGGTGTGGTGAAGCGGCTCGTCTATGCTCGCGCAACTGCGGAGAAGATGAAGAATTCCGAATACAAAGACAAAGTAGGCATCATCGAGCCGACCGGCCACGGCTTTCCAATTCCGAATGAAATGGGCGAAGCGCCGATGAACATAGTATTCGCTCCACCCAAAGAGCCGAAGTCAATTGATCAGATGATCGCCTCAACCGAGCGGGGCGTGCTGGTCACACGCTTGTGGTACATACGCGAAGTTGATCCGTACGAAAAAATTCTTACCGGAATGACGCGCGACGGAACATTTTATGTAGAGGACGGAAAAGTTCGGCATGGCATTCGCAATTTCCGCTTTAACGAAAGCCTGATCCACATGCTCTCCCATGTGGAAGAGATGGGAACTCCAGTCCGCGCCAGCGGCGAGGAGTCATTCGACATGGTGGTCCCGGCAATGAAAGTGAGAGAATTTAATTTTACGGAAGTGACAAAGTTCTAGAAGCAGCACTCTGCATTCAGCACTCAGCCAGCGAGGCGTTCTGCTTCTACTTTTTTCGTCAGAGATGCGAGCATCCGCTTGACCTCAACTACGCTGTTGTGCAGCCTTCTATGGTCAGGCTCGCTGAGCAGGTTAAGATCGCGAGCCAGAAGGAAGTGATATTCGAGTTCGCTCGCTGAGCCGCTGGCGATGTTCAAGAATCGTTGAAATTCGGCGTTACCTCGTTTCCCACAGCCTTCCGCGATGTTGGCGGCAATCGACGCCCCACATCTCCGAATTTGGCTTATCAAGCCGTATAACTCTTCCCTAGGGAACTTGGTCGTCACGCCGTAGGCTGCAAGTGTCAGTTGGTGAGCTTTTTGCCAAACCTGTAGATCTCTGAAGTCTTTCATTTCAGTAACTCCTTTCGTTGGCCGAATGCTGATTGCTGAATGCTGACTGCTAGCTCAGAAATTTTCAGTGATCCACGAACACAACGTTGGAATCGGCTCGCAACTCTATGGGGCGAAAGACGTTAAGCCCTACAGGTCCCGTGACTTCGGTAACTTTTCTCTTCTGATTCCCAGGGTGTAAGCTGCGGGCGTAATGGCCAATAATGGCGAATCTTCGAACAACGGAAATCCCGGCGCGGAGCTTCGCAACGACGCGACGCCAGGATCACGTGAAGAGATCAATGCGCAACTGGGGAAAAAGAGCCGACGCGGACGCTATCCGGATATGCAGAGCGCGCCGCGCTTCCCGATCAAGTTGCCGATCTCGGTGAAATCGAAATCCGGCGCGAGCGCCACAGAAACGCAAAATATTTCTGCGAACGGTGTGCTCTTCCAGTTGGATTCCGAAATGCCCGTGGGCTCGCTGGTGGATTTCACCATTTCGCTGCCGGCCGATGTGGTGGGCGCGCCGGCTGATGTGCAGCTCGATTGCCGTGGCCGTGTGGTACGCAGTTTTGAAGAAGATGGCCGCCGTGGCGTGGGTGTGGTCATCGATGAGTATCGCTTTGAGCGCCACTGAGCGCTCCAGGAAGACTGATGGCAAGCACTCCGGTCACCGTGGAAACCAACTTCGGGCAGCCGCGTGAAGGGGAAGCAGACGGCGACAGCCGCTTCATCCGCGTGATCGTGGCTGACACGCAGGCGATCTTCCGCGCCGGTCTGCGCAAGATCTTTGCCTTGGAAGATGACATTCGCGTGGTGGGCCAGTCGGAGACCATGGCCCAGACCTTATCTGCTGCCAAGAAATTCTCTGCTGACATTTTGATATTCGAGGCGGCGCTGAGCTCCAATCCTACAGAAGCGGTTTCCGAACTGATGCGGCAGTCTCCGTCGCTGCGAGTGGTGGTCGTCACGCCACAGCCCGACGAGGAACTTACACTGGAACTCTTCCGCCGGGGCGCGCATGGCATTGTTTCGCGCGAGGTTGACCCGGAACTGCTGGTCGATTGCCTCCGCAAAGTAGCAGAAGGCGAGCCCTGGCTGGATAGCAAGGGCATCCGGTGGGTGTTAGAAGCCTATCGCACGCAAGCTACCCGGCCGTCTTCATCGCGACCCAAAGTGCAACTCACCCCAAAAGAGTCACTGATTGTTTCCTGCGTGACTCAGGGCATGAAAAACAAAGAGATTGCGCAGCGTGTGGGAACAACCGAGCAGGTGGTGAAGAATTATTTACGCAAAGTTTATGACAAACTGGGCGTCGCCGACCGCCTGGAACTGGCTCTTTTCTGTCTGCACAATCGCGTACTCGAATCATCGCCCAAAGCGCCGGTTGCGCCACAACCTTCATCTGGTAACGGCAGCGCGCCTGGAGTCCCTTCCATCACGCAAGATCCTAAGACTGTTTCCTAAATCTCAGCACTCAGGATCATCATTCAGTCGGCAATCCCAAGTCTGACCTCTGGGAATGTGTGGAGACGAGGCTCTGCCCCGTCCAGGCTGCAGGCGAACTGCTCCGATAGTCACGATCACGCCCATCGCTGATTGCAGAATGGCTGATTGCGCTTGCTGCGGTTGCGGTCTCCGTCTTAGCCCCATAAAATCAGAAAAGGAGCCGGTCGCAGGAGAGATGGCCGAGTGGCTGAAGGCGCACGCTTGGAAAGCGTGTATACGGGAAACCGTATCGTGGGTTCGAATCCCACTCTCTCCGCCAGTTCCCGTAAGCACCTGAAATGACGGTGCTTAGATCAGGCGAGAAAAAAGCTACCCGACAATTCTGATTTTCCCGCTGTCCTCAGTATTAGACAGCGGGAGAACAAAGTGGCACGAGCCAAGGGTCTCCAGCCAGACGGGAAACAGCCCTACTGCCCAGCGATCTGGGAAAGCAGGAAAAACCTCAAGCCGCACTGGTGTCTCGTGCAGAACATCCCCGAACATCACGCCGAAGGAACGTATCACCTTCGTTGCTTCCTCGGAAGCGTTCATAGATTGCTTGGGAAAAATCGCGTAGAGTCGGTCACGAGCCAACTCGCCACGGAGATGTTCATAATATTCTTTGGGCGTATCGCAGGGTGCAAATTGGCGAAAGAAGCTGCGCGGTTTGAGGGTTTCGTGTGCAATGGGATCTTTTTCTATCGACAGGACAATCTTAAAAGCTTGCTTTCCGCCAGTGTCCCTGAACGCACTGAACCCCTCGCCGAGTCCGCCCGGACCCGCAAATAAGTCGATTACGGGAATCATTTCGTAGGCCAGGATACTTGGACGGTTTAGACCAGAGCAAGTTGCAGCAGCAAAGATAGGCAAAAAACGCCAGTTTGCACAGTTTTAGCGAGTTCGTTCAAGATTTTCACCGAAAGCCATCAATCAGCGGTAAAGTGAGGTGTCACCGACCCCTTTCCCAAGGTTGCTGGAACACTCAAATGCACGAGTACAATACTCTTGAGCAAGACGCGATGCAGTCGATGCCCTATGATAAATGGTTGGGCGAGGTTCAGGAAGCTCTGAACTCGATCAATATGTCAATTGACGATTGGCAGAACGTATGGCCATTCGACTTCCGCAAAGAATAAACAGCGCAAACGACGCCGCCGCGAAAGCGAACCACTTCTGGTGGGATGAGCAGAAGAAGAGCCTTGGAGCGTCTAGAATACGATGAACGACGCAATGCGCAATATGCCCCAAGGACGGATCATTAGTGGGAACGCTTCATTGCTGAGCTAAATACCCTAGCCGAACCGCTTCGTCTCGCCCGTCCCCAGCCGCCCAATAGCCCCAATCCGTTGCTGGATAATTCTGAACCGCATACATCAGCACCTGCATTAGCGTGCTCACGTCGAAAGAGCCGTCAAGTTTCCTGAGAGATGCCACTGCTGATTTATCCGTGGCATCTCGATCAGTCGAACTGGCACCAGAATTCGCGGACAGTACCGCCTCAATTGCTTGTGAAATGAAGAAGTCCACCGCTGACGTGAAGCTTCCGTAAAAGCCGCTTTGCGCTCCCAGAATTGCTGACCAATCCTCCGGCGTAATGCCGTGAGACGAAAGCTGCGACTCGTAACGGCCGGTAAAAGTGCGCGGATTGATGCCCCAAGAGACGATGCCAGAATCTCGATGCGTTGTGCCATGCTCCGCAACAAAGTTTCCATCTCCGGCTTCGAGGTAACATGCCAACGATTTCGGATGCAGAGCACCACCGATTTCAAGTTCCAGCAAACTTGCAAGTTCATGGCGCTCTGTCACTGCACGTGCCTTCTCCGCCACGTCCTGCAGAATCACGCGTGCGTCGTACGCGCTGCGAAAAAAGGCGCGGTCAATCCGTTCGGTGCCGCGCTTCACGATCGGGGGCCCACACCAGCACAATCCCAAACACCGCACTCACCGCCATGCCTAGGTTGGTACTTTCTGGAAAGAATCGTGCAGTCGTGTGCGTGAAGAATGCAATGGCCGTCGCCGCGACGACAAACAGGAGGACGAAGTATCCTCGCTGAACCAAGACGTAGCGGGGGCGCTTCTCTTCAGAAGCACCGGAATTTCCAAGACTCTGTGCTTCACGACCGCGTAGGCGAATGATAGCGGCCATACCGACAATAGAAGCAGAACAGATGCCTCCCACAAAACCAGCGGGATGTTTGCGAATCCATTAGCAATAAACGCAGCCCCGGCAATCAGGCTTATAGGCGTGACGCCAATCACGGTACCCCACAGCATGACGTGCGCTTTTCGCCGAACCTGCGCATCCGCCGACAGAAAATTGTTGGAGATTAACGACGCCAATCCGAGGGTCATCGCACCTAGAAAGCACCCTAGGAACAGGGATCCACTGCCCGACCAGCCGCGAGAAGCCGCCGCTGGCAATCCCGTTTGGGTGCTTAGAACCCATGTGAACTGGGTCGTCCCTGGCCAACGAGTGTCGAGGTACAACGGCAGCGTTCCCCCTGCAAACAAGCATCGCAACCCGATGGGGACGGTGATGATTATCGCAGCCGCCAACAAGACATATTTCAACCAGGGGACCTTTCGATCAACCGGAGATGGAGCGGGAAAGACAGCAAAGAAGTAGTAGATAGTAGAAAAGGGCGAGCGAGGACCAGAACATGACGATCTTGTAGAAGAAAACGAATCCACGCAGGTGCGCTGGAATGTTTCCTTCGAACAAGGGCGCAGCGGCCAGGAAGCCGCCAAAGAGCAGCGCCAAGAGCCACGCGTTGCGGTCATCAGGCCGTAACACTAAGACTGCAACCCCGACGAGAAGGAAGCCCAACGGGTAATAATCGATAGGCAGGCCCAACAGATCTTCCAGTCGCATGGTCCCCGCGGGCACTCGTTTTCCGCCGCCAACCACAAGCTTTAATCGCCGCTGCCCAGTAGGCGATCCTGGCTGTTGAACGGAAAGCTCGACAATGTCATTGTGACCGATGATCATTGCCTCGTAGAAAGGGCGCAGGTTGTCGAGCTTCTGGCCGTTTATCGCAACGATCCGATCTCCGGAGCGAAGTCCCGCTTGGTCGGCAGGACTCCCAGGGAGCAGTTCACCCACCTTCATTGCGCGAGTGGTTGCTGAATACTCATAACTCGTAAATCCCGGGTTGCGGTGTTGAGTACTTGTTGTGAATGATCCACAGCACACTATCGGTAATGGCACACGCGGCAAAAACAAGTGCTAAAAACTGCAGCAACGGCCGACGCGGTGAGAATGTGGTTCGCATGATGCGCTTAAGCCACTTAGCTTAGGCTGAGATGGGTGGTGAATCAACTGTGTGCAATATGGAGAAGGACGACGGGCAAACCGGAGTGCGCCGGGATAAACCGGCATGTTGTAGGGGATGAAAGAGCCCTGCAGGAAAGGAGACAGCGACTCCATCCTGGCCTCGAGTCTTGCAGGCGAG
>QIAB01000175.1:6366-7008 GCA_003225455.1 Acidobacteriota bacterium | reverse complement strand
AAAACTTCCAGCCCTAACTCGGATTGGCGCAAACTGGCGCCAAGAGCCCCGCTGGAACTGTACGAGCTGGGTGGTGTCACCCATGTAGGAAAGTCCTGGTTATCAACATTCCCCCGATTGTCGAAGATATTGAGCAGGACCAGCCCGGAAAGCCTGACGCGATACTTTGATGCGCTCTCAATCTTCGTTTGATACTGGTCATTGAGCTTGCTGTTCAGAAGCTGCGTAGTCTCCTCGAGAGCATCTACGCGATCCTCCACTGTTGCTCCCTTAGCGCTAGCTTCGCTTGGATTAGAGTTGGCCGGCACTGGGGATACTCCGGCGGACGAATTTGATTGAGAAGGTGTTGCGGAAGAAGCCAATTGGCTGCGAGTGGTCTGCAGCTCGTTGCGTAACTCGGCAGTTTCCGCTCGATATTGCGCGGCTTCGGAACGCACTTCAGCAACGGCAGCCCGCAGCTCACGCACTTGATCTTGAAGATCATGCACTGCGGCGGTCAGAGCGTCAGCTTCTTGCGCCGCGGGTCCACTCGCGTCCTGGCCCCAGCCGGGCAAGCCTAACAACAACACGAATCCTGCGGATTTCGCAACCCAAGCGGGCAAACCTTTACCCTGCTTCACAATTCGCCTCCCGAAGTGACTC
>QIAB01000175.1:4988-6356 GCA_003225455.1 Acidobacteriota bacterium | reverse complement strand
CTGACTGGAAATCCTACTCCGATTGTGCGCCTTTTGTCCGGACCAAAGGCGGAGCGCCGGGTCTCCCGCCCGCCCGGTTATCAGGGGAAACTTCCGATGCAGAAGTCAATGGGAGTTTCAGCCGGAACACCGTGCCCTCAGGCGACGACTTCTCCACCGCAATATCTCCGCCGTGGTCCTGAACAATCTTCTGCACAACCGTCAGCCCCAGCCCAGTGCCGTTCTCTTTTCCCTGGCTGACGAAGGGTTCGAAGAGTTTGCCGCGAATCGAGTCTGGAATCCCATGACCGTTATCGCTGACGCGAATCTCAGCGCCATCTCGAATTTCCCGCAATTCGACCAGAATGCTGCCAGCGTTTGAGACTACCGCTTCACAAGCATTCAACAGCAAGTTATACAAGGCGCGCTCCAGCCTCTTCGGGTCAAACCATCCGGTGCTGTTTCCCTGCTCGCTGATGGCAAGTTGCACATTGTGAAATTCGGGATGCGAGCGAATGGCTTGTACGACGTGCTCGATCGAGTCGCGAACACTCCCGTAACTCGGCCGCAGCGACTCTCGCGTGCGCGAGAATTCCAGAAGGGAATCGATGAGATCGGTCATCTGATTCACCGCGATGCGCACTTCCCCATAGAGTTCTTCCCGCTGATCCGCCGATAAGCGGCTTTCGCAAAGAAACTCGGCGTTGGCGACGATCGCAGCTAACGAATGCCGTAAATCGTGCGAGATGGAGCTTGCCATGCGTCCAATGGTCGCCAGTCGCTCTGCGTCCAGCAAATCCTGTTGGGTTTTTAGAAGACTGTTCCGCATGCGCTTGAAGGCGCCGGTCACCTCCGCGACTTCGTCACTGCCGTGTACATCCAGCGCGTAGGTGAAGTCACCTTGCTCGAGCGCACGTACGCCGTTCACCAAGCTCCCCAAAGGACGTGTGAACGTGTGCGAAATCAGGAAAACCAAAAGGCTTCCGCCCACCACCGCGGCCAGTCCCAGCGCCAGCAGCAGGCGATTCAGGCGATCGAGGAATGCTGTAGCTTGATCGTACGATTTAAGCACGCTTAGACGCACCGAGGGCGTCTCCTGCCCAGCCAATTCCACTGAAGTGCTGAGAAAACTCTCATCCCCCAACTGCATTTCCTCGGGTTCTGAAATCCCCGGATTCGAGCGGGGAACAGAATGCCTGGCCAGTTCAGTCTCCTGCGCCGGAGTCAGCGTGCTCCTCATTATGGTTTGGCCGAAGTAGAACGCTACCTGACTTGCTGCAATGCGGCTCACCTGCGCAGCCACCCGGTCGTCGATTTCATAACCGACCGCTAGAAACCCGAGCATGCGATTATCCGTCGCAGGCCCGAAATAGATAGGTTTTAAGCAGA
>QIAB01000175.1:3689-4888 GCA_003225455.1 Acidobacteriota bacterium | reverse complement strand
CAACTACTCTCCCGGCTCTATCGGCTAGCACGAACAGATCGCTTCCCGCCAGCCGCCATTGCTCAGCGGACGCATCCTGGATGGTGGCCTCGTGCTGAGTCGTCATTAATGCCCGCAGAGTGGGCAGATCAGCCAACAATTCTGCCGAGCGGCTCAGGTTCAGTTCGCGCTCCCGCTGAAAATTATGAAAGGTACTGACGGAATTTTGCAGGTCGGAAAGAATCTCTTTTTTGACCTGCTTGTGGACGCTGCGACGCACCAGAAGAAGACTGGTGCAGGTAAGACCGGCGGATATTAAGAGCATCGAGAGCAGGAATTTGGTTTGCAACCTCAGTTTAAGCATGCCCGCTCTCCCGGCGAACTCTCAATGCACGAACTTGTAGCCCATTCCGTGAACCGTCCGGAAATGCACCGGATTCGCGGGATCCCGCTCGAGCTTTTGCCGCAGTTTCAGAATGTGATTGTCCACCGTGCGCGTCGAAGGATAATTCTGATAGCCCCAGACTTCGTTCAGCAACTCGTCGCGTGAGATCACGCGATCCGCGTTCTGGACCATAAATTTCAAAGTCTTGAACTCTTGTGCGGTGAGGCCGACCGGCTGTCCATCGCGGATAACTTCCACAAATCGACGGAGATGCCATCGAAGGCGAACACCTCTCCCTTGCCGGTGCGCGCCGTCCGCCGCAGGGCGGCACGCACGCGAGCGAGCAGCTCGCGAGGGCTGAAAGGCTTCGTAACGTAATCATCGGCGCCGAGTTCCAGCAGCAATACCTTATCCGAAACGTCACTGGCAGCGCTAAGAACGATGATCGGAACGGCGGGCGACTGTTGCTTGATCTCGCGGCAAACATCGCGGCCTGACATTGATGGCAGTCGCAAGTCAAGCACAATCACGGCCGGAGTCGTAGCCCGAAAGGCTTCAAGCGCCGCTTTCCCATCTGCGCTGATCTCGACGGCGAATCCCTCCGCCTCGAATAAGCGCTTGAGCGCCTTCTGCACGGCGCGATCGTCTTCCACAACCAGAATTCGCTCCATTGGAACCGCTCCCGGGTACGGAAAATCTGCACGCGGAATCGCCTGCGGACGCAGAGTTGGCCGCTCGGTTTCTAATCTAATCATTGGCTACGCTCCATGATCGCCATTTAATAAACAGTGTCACGCAAACAAGCTTACTACCACTCCCGACCGGAACTTGCGTC
>QIAB01000175.1:479-3671 GCA_003225455.1 Acidobacteriota bacterium | reverse complement strand
TAGTTACAGGAACTAAGAAATAGACAGATTATTCCGCAATGAATAGGTTCTCCGCGAAGGGCCACTCCCTATCCACCCACTGAGCGACGCAACGAAATCCCGCTTCTCGGGCAATCCGAAAAGGCTCCCGGGTAGCATACTTATGGCTGCTCTCTGTCCAGATAGTTTCCCCTTGTGAGAATTCCAGGGAAAGTTCAGCACGAGAAATGGCAACGACCTGATTCTGTTTCGACCGCAGGTGCATTTCCATACTACGGGCATCCGGGTTGAAGCGGGCCTCGTGCTTCCATTGATCCAGGACAAAGTCGCCATCCAACTCGCGGTTGATTCTGGCAAGCAGATTCACATTGAAGGCAGCCGTGACTCCGAGGGGATCATCATAAGCTTCGATCAATTGCGGAATAGGCTTCTCCAGATCGGTTCCCAGCAACAGCGAATCGCCGGGATTGAGAATCTCGCGTACCGATCGTAGAAATTTTGCGGCAGCCGGACGGTCGAAGTTTCCAATTGTGCTTCCCAGGAACAGTACGAGCAGGTGCTGCCCAGAGCGGCGGCGCGCATCGAGATACTCACTCTCAAATCCCACGATGCTGATGTGATCGATGTCGCTCAATTCGCGCGCACACATGGTGAGCGCGGTGTGAGAAATCTCGATCGGGCAATAACGCGTTTGCTGGCGGGTATCGAGCGCCTCGAGCAGATAGCGGGTCTTCTTGCCGCTGCCGCTGCCCAGTTCCGCCACAATGACCGGAGCAGGAAGCCGCTCAACCATCTCATGCGCGTAACGCTGAAGAAGTCTTTCATCGGCCCGCGTGAGCCCATATTGCGGAAGAACACTGATTACTTCAAAAAGCGCTGAGCCAACGTCGTCATACAAATATTTTGAAGGAAGCTCCCTTTGTCCAGGCCTCGTCAATCCAGCGCGTACCTCGGAGGCAAACTCGTATACGGGATCCGCAGTGATCGCTTGCGTTACCATGAAGTTTGGACGTGCTGTCATCTAATTGCTCACACAGCGGAATCCCGCATAAATGTATTGATAGTGCGGCTGAAACCAATTGCGGAACGAACGCCGAAGCATGCAGGCAGCAGTACGCGGCGAGCCCCCCTTGATTACGAAATGCTTGCCGTCAAAGAAATCCGCTGAATATCCACGATAGAACGGGAATGGCCCAAAACCCGCGAAGGGTGCAAAAATACTCGAAGTCCATTCCCAACCATTGCCGAGTAGATCAGCCACGCCAAAGGCGCTCTGCGCCTGGGGAAAAGCACCTACGGGAGTGGGATCCCACCGCTCGAAATCAAAATTCCCGAGCTTCTCGTCTGGCGCTGCGCTGCCCCACGGATACGGATTTTCCTTTCCCTCCTGCGTGCCATAAGCAGCGCGATGCCACTGCGCCTCCGTCGGCAACTGTTTGCCCGCCCAGCGGGAATACGCGCTCGCCTCTGCGTGGCTGACGTATACAGGCCACTCGGGGGGGAGCGGAATCTCGTGGAACATAGTGCGCAGAAACCAGTCGCCATTCATCCGACGCCAGAACACTGGATGTGTAATGTTCTGTTTTGTCTTCCAGTCCCAGTCGGCGTCTGTCCAATATTCCTCGTTCTCGTACCCTTCGGAAGTGAGGAATTCCAGATATTCACGATTCGTAATTTTGTACTTGTCAATTGCGAAGGCCGGAACTTCGACAGAATGTTCCTCAAATTCATTGTCCCAGCCGAAGTTGCCCGAGGCACGAGAGAGTCCGAGCGTCGCCCGGCCGGCAGGAATTTCGATCATCGCCGGATTTACCCGCGAAGCTACCGCCTGGCTCTGAGAGGCTGGCGGAATCTTTGCTTCGAGCGGCAACTGGTGCAGCATATACGCCAGCGTCTCCGCGTGCATCAGGCGATGTTCAATGGCTACATTGAGCAGCGTCGATGCAGAAAACCCATCGCCTGCTGAGTCGGACGGCGAAATGGCGGCCAGCCGCTCATCGAGGCTCTCGCGGATGCGGCGCACATATTTCTGCACCTCAGGAATAGAAGGCCAATCCGCAGGCTGATCCGAAGGCAGACCGCCGTCAACCGGATCAATGCCGAATGCGAACAAGCGATCAAACTGCGGATTGAAAATTTGCGCGTTGATCACACGCTCACGTAGCAAATTCCAGTCGAAGGCTTCCAAGTGTCCGATATAGAAAACGATCCGGTGTCTCTCAGGAATGGGACGCGCGTACAGAGAATCCGGCCTTACAAACTCAAACAGTTTGTCAGTTTCGGCGCGCGCTTGCGCCATGCGCTCGAGAAGCTCATGGCGAACTCCGACGCTGCTCTCGGTGGCAAGAATGGGGCTGCTCCGGACTCTGGTTTCCGATCGGTCGATCTGGCCGTAACTCGGCTTAGTTACTCCCCATGAGATGAAAAGGGCACGAAAAGGTTACTGATAATTTCCGCTGCCAGGGTTGTTGTCCAAACTCCATTTATGCCATCCTCTGACTCTGCAATCACTTATGAATCCGAGGTGACTGATGGCTTGCAGCCCTGAAATACTTAGACGCGTTCCGCTGTTTGCTCTTCTCGATGACGATGAGACCGCCGTATTGGCCGGGCAAGTCGAACTAAAGACATTTGCTGCGCGAGAGCGCATTTACAAAATTGGCGAAGCCGGCGGCCGTGCCTACGTGATGGTTTCCGGGCGTGTGCGGATCACCACCATCGACGAAGACAATCAGGAAGTTGTGGTAGACGAGCCGGCCTTCGGCGAATTTTTCGGCTTCGCCTCCATGCTGGACCAAACCCCGCATCAAACCCACGCCGTGGCGCTCGAGGAAACAGTTTGCCTCGAAGTGGATCGCCAGGATATCGCGGTTCTCCTGCAACGCAAGCCGCACGCCGGCATGGATATGCTGGCCGTGCTCGGACGCCAATTCCACGCTGCGCAGCGGCTGGTGCGGGTTCGCGCCAATCGCCATCCCAACGAGATCATTGAAGCGGAAGCGACATTTGGCGAGCGCATCGCCGATTCCGTGGCCCGCTTTGGCGGCTCATGGACCTTCATCCTCATTTTCCTGTTCATCCTCGGTATCTACGCGACCATCAACGCAAGGCTAGGCGGGTCCGCATGGGACCCTTATCCTTTTATTCTGCTGAATCTGTTTCTCTCCATGCTGGCAGCGATTCAGGCGCCAGTCATCATGATGAGCCAGAACC
>QIAB01000175.1:0-425 GCA_003225455.1 Acidobacteriota bacterium | reverse complement strand
TGGGCGAGCAAGTTGGTGATCTTGAAGACTTGCTGCGAGGAAAACTTCAACACTCCTGACGCGCTGAGCAACATCCTATTGCTTTCGTGCCGCCAATGAGCGCGAGAATTCCTGCGTTCACCAGTACCCCGTGTACCACCGTAACATGCCTCCCTATGAGCAGATGTCATAAGTTATGCCAAGTGCCCGCAGGTCGCTTTCGGCCTGCTCAAATTGGCGACTTTGGAATGCAACTCTTCAGAGAGAAATTAGAACGCCGCCGTTGGCAACGTCATTGGCTCAATGCGCCAATTCGCGTTTTCACCGATTCGACGGTCATCGATGGCCGGGGCATTCGCTTGAGCGAAGGCGGCATTTATTTATTCGCGCTCGCCAACATGACGCCAGGGGAGCAAATCAGAATTGAATATGCGGCTCCTCCCTCC
>QIAB01000100.1:2209-15015 GCA_003225455.1 Acidobacteriota bacterium | reverse complement strand
GCGCTCTCCGACCCCCGCGAAAACAGAAAATCCTCCGTGCTGCTTGGCGACGTTGTTGATCAGCTCCATGATGATAACGGTCTTCCCCACTCCCGCCCCGCCAAAGAGGCCGATTTTGCCGCCTTTCAAGAATGGTTGAATCAGGTCGATAACTTTCACGCCGGTTTCAAACATCTCGGCAGTAGTGGCCTGATCTTCGAATAGTGGCGCGGGACGATGAATGGGCAATTTCTCTTTGAACTGAATTGGCCCAAGCTGGTCCACAGGCTCGCCAATCACGTTCATGACGCGCCCAAGCGTACCCGGGCCGACAGGAACCGAAATTGGCCCGCCCTGGTCGATGGCTTTCATGCCACGCACCATGCCGTCCGTCGGCTCCATAGCGACGCAGCGCACGCGGCCTTCACCGAGATGCTGCTGCACTTCGAGGATGACGTTGATGGGCGTGGGCACCTGAAAGCCCTCATCGACCACTTTCAGCGCTTCATAGATCGGAGGCATGGCCGACTCAACGAACTGCACGTCGACGGCGGGCCCGGCAACTTGGATTACGTGTCCGATGTTTTGTGGCATAGAAACTCGGTGTTTAAGCTGTACAACCTGGGAGCTCGCGACTACTGCGCTGCTGCGCCGCTCACAATTTCAATAATTTCTTTCGTGATCTTCGCCTGGCGTACGCGGTTCATGGCGAGTGTCAACGAATCAACCATGTCTGTGGCATTGTTTGTGGCCGCATCCATAGCCGTCATGCGAGCAGCGTGCTCGGCAGCCACGGATTCGAGCAGCCCGTGAAAAATTTGAATGCTTACATATTTCGGCAGCAGCGCGTTGAACAGCTCTGACGGCGGCTGTTCGTAGATGTAGTCCACTTGCGCCGCCGCAAACTTGGCGGCTTCAGTGTCCACGGCGCGAGTGTCGGCGGGACGCACACCTACCCCGGCGCCCTTCGCGGCCTCGAGCGCTCGGCGGCGTTCTTCAGCGGTCATTTCTTCGGCTTGCGCAACGCCAACTTCGCCCACCCGTTCGATCGGAAGCACCTTCGCGACAACCAGGCGTTGCGAAATAACCGATTTGAATTCGTTGTAGACGAAGTAGACGGAATCGATTTCTTGTTTGCTGTAACGATCAATCACAGTCTGGACAAACTCGGAGACCATTTCGTAGTCAAGTTTGCCCAGGACCCCGATCTGCTCACCGACGATGGTTGTGCTGGCGGGATCTTGAGAGTTAGCGGGACGAGGCTGCGCCGACTTGTAGCGGCGTCGGAGAAAGTCCCTGCCCTTGCGTCCGATGGTCTCAATTTCGATATTCTTCCCCTGCTTTGATTCCAGAAACTTGGTCGCAGCTTTGAGGATGTTAGTGTTGAATGCGCCTGCCAGACCTTTGTCACCTGTGACGACGATCAGGAAGACGTTCTTCTCTGGCCGCTGGGCGAGCAAAGGATGGCGGGGCTCGCCGGTTTCGGGATCGTAAATCTCTGCCCGCGAGACCAGCGATTTGAGGACGTTGGTGAGCATTTGCGCATACGGACGCGCCGCCAGCGCGCGATCCTGGGCCCGTCGCAACTTCGCCGCCGACACCATTTTCATGGCTTTGGTGATCTGCCGCGTGTTGGTCACGCTGCGAATGCGGCGGCGGATGTCGAGAATGTTGGGCACGGATCAGTCGTCGGTCGTGAGTCGTTAGTCTCTGGTCGTCAGTCGTGGCAGTTGTGATGTCATTCTGAGCGCAGCGAAGAATCTATGTATTCCCCGAACCAAGTGCATAGATCCTTCGCTTCGCTCAGGATGACATCTCCCTGAGCACAAATCTGAGCACAAATCTACTTTGCTGCCACAGCCTGCCGCTCTGCGACGAAAGTTTCCTTAAACTCCTTGACCACGCGAGCCATCTCGGCTTTCAAGTTATCGTCGAGAATTTTCTTCTCCATGATGCTTCGCAGCAGGCCAGGATTTGAGGTTTCGACATATTTGTACAGCTCGCCCTCAAAGTCGCGCAATTGATCAATCGCGAGATCGTCCAGATAACCATTCGTTCCGGCGAAGATGATCAGAATTTGTTTGGAGAATGGCAGCGGTGAGAACTGGTTCTGCTTGAGCACTTCGACCAGGCGCTGTCCTCGGTTGAGCTGTGCCTGCGTGGCTTTATCGAGATCGCTGCCGAATTGCGCGAATGCTGCGAGTTCGCGATATTGCGCGAGATCGAGCTTCAAGCTGCCCGCGACTTGCCGCATCGCTTTAATTTGGGCGCTGCCGCCCACGCGGCTCACGGATATTCCGACGTTCACCGCGGGACGGACGCCCTGATTGAATAAATCGGTTTCAAGAAAGATTTGTCCATCGGTAATGGAAATGACGTTTGTCGGAATATAAGCGGAGACGTCTCCGGCCTGCGTCTCGATCACCGGGAGTGCCGTAAGTGATCCGCCGCCTTTCTTGTCGCTCAGCTTGGCAGCGCGTTCCAGCAAGCGAGAGTGAAGATAGAACACGTCTCCTGGATAAGCTTCGCGGCCCGGCGGACGCCGCAAGAGAAGGGAAATTTCACGATATGAGGCCGCGTGCTTGGAAAGATCGTCGTAGATGCAGAGCGCATGCCGTTTCGAGTCGCGAAAATACTCGCCCATGGCGCACGCGGCGTACGGTGAGATGTACTGCATGGGCGCAGGCTCAGAGGCAGACGCCGCGACCACGATGGTGTAATCCATCGCGCCATAATCGCTCAGAACTTTCACTACCTGCGCAATCGACGAGCGCTTTTGTCCGATGGCGCAGTAGATACAGATGAGGTCATTTCCCTTGTTGTTGATGATGGTGTCGAGAGCAATGGCAGTTTTTCCGGTCTGACGATCACCGATGATTAGTTCGCGCTGGCCGCGGCCGATGGGAATCATGCTGTCGATGGCCTTCAGGCCAGTTGCCATTGGCTCACGCACCGGTTGCCGGTCGATCACGCCCGGCGCCAGGCGTTCCAGGGCAATGTATTCGCCGGTTGAAATAGGACCTTTGTCGTCGATGGCTTGGCCGAGAGAGTTCACGACGCGCCCGATCAACGCGTCGCCTACCGGCACGCTCATGATTCGACCAGTGCGCTTGACCTCGTCCCCTTCTTTGATTTCGGTGTACTCGCCCAGCAGCACCACGCCGACCTGGTCTTCTTCCAGGTTCATAGCAAGACCAGCTACGTCATGAGGAAACGAGAGCAGCTCGCCGGCCATGACTTTATCCAAGCCGTGGACACGGGCAATACCGTCGCCCAACGCGATGACGGTACCGACTTCATCGACGGCGATCTTCGATTCGTAGTTCTCGATCTGCTGGCGAATCAATTGGGTGATTTCGTCTGGTCTGATTGGCATAGTTTAGCTTCTGGCTCTTATCTGCTTCCTTTGCGCTCCCTTGCGAATGTTGCAGTTGAGATTTTAGGTTTCCGACAAAAAAGCTACGCGCGCGCCGACAAAGAGCCGAAATCTACTGGCTAATTGCCTGCCTGATTCTCTCCAGACGTCCGCGTACGGAGCCGTCATAAATCGTGCTGCCAACTTTTACAACTGCACCGCCGAGGAGAGTTCGATCCTGGATGTAACGGGCTCGCACCTTGCGCCTGGTCAGTTTTTCGACCTGCGTCTCGAGCGCCCGCCGCTCCGGATCGCCCAACTCTCGTGCGCTGGTAACCTCTGCTTCGGTGAAGCCCATCCGCTGATTTAGTTCTTGCTCAATCTGCTTCACGATTGAGTGCAAAAAATTAATACGATGATGGTCAATCAGCACGGCTATGAAGTTGCGCACCGGACGGGAAATCTTCTCGCGAGCAATGATGGCATCCAGCACGCCTCGCTTCTGCTCCGCAGGAATCGAAGGCGCTTCCCAAACCTCGCGCAGAGGCTTGCTCTCAGCCACAAGCTGCGCGATAGACTGGGTTTCATTCAGCGCTTGAGCGGGATCGATACGTTGATCGAAAACGACGTCGGCGAAAGCGCGCGCGTAAATGTTCGTGACGGAGGCCATGCGCTATCGTCCATCCTCGTGCGATTCTGGACCGGCTCCGTTCGCAGCCGAGAGCTGATCGGAGAAGTTGCGCACCAGCATCTGGTCAGTCGTCGCGTCAACTTTGATTTGCCTGGCAGCGAGCGACACGGCCAGATCCGCCGCGTAGGCGGTGAGGTCGCGACGAGCGGCTCGGGCTGCGGCCTCGATCTCATGCTGAGCCGATTCCACGATCTTCTGTGCGTCTTCCGCCGCCGCAGCCCTGATCCGCTCTTCCTCGGCTACGGCTTCCTTTTCGGCTGCCGCCGCCATTTGGCCGATCTCCGCATCCAGACGCGAAAGGCGCGCTTCGATCTCTGAAAGCCGCCGATTGGCGTATTCACTGGCTTTGCGCGCTTCCTGCATTGCCCGTTGGATGGAAGCCGTGCGATTGCGAAACATCGCCGGGAGATTCTTTTTCGATATCCAGATGATTGCCCCAGCAATGATGGCGAAATTCAGCAGCACACTCAGCCAATAGGCATGCTCGATGCTGAGGCCGGTGGTTTTCGCCAGAAACTGCACCGAGCTTGAGTGCTTAAATTGGTCTTCATCGCTTTCGCCGGAGGCCTCGCGAGATTCTTTGGCGAGTTCGGTGCTCGTTGAGGATGACTGAACACTCTTTTCACTATCAGATGTTCGCCTAGATTCACGCTGCTGGCCCGCAGCTATCCAAGAGAATAAAACCAGAATCGAAATGAAAACTAAAAACGAACGAGCCCTCATGGCCCCACCGCCTGAGCCTGAACTGTGATGGGAGACAGGACTACGCGGATAATTTCAGCGGCAAGACGGGCGCTTTCAGCTTCAAGACCGGACTGCGCTGCGAGCTTTTCCTTTTCTATGTCGGCCTTGGCTTTGTCAATCTGCGATCGGGCTTCAGCGCGCGCTTCCGCCGCCGCAGCCGCGCGGGCTTGCACAGCCTGTTGACGGCGAGCCTCCTGCCGTTTGAACATCGCCACACGAGCCTCGCGAAGACGCTGCTCGTATTCCGCGGTTCGCGCCTGAGCGGCGGCGATATCGGCTCGCGCCTTTTCCATTGCGCCCTCGGTTCTGGCGTGGCGCTCGGCTAAAACTCGAACCAGCGGCTTGTGTACGAGCACCGAATAAGTGGCGTAAAGCATGACTAGAAAGATGATGGTCGGTATGGACCCAAGCAGTAATCCGCCTAGCTGTGACAGAATTTCGTCCATTGTGTGCTGATGATTACGTTGAGCTTAAGAGGGCTTTTTAAACACTTAAAGCTAACATTTCAAAAGAACTACTGTCAACGCGAGTAGATGCGATCTCCGCTTCGAAAATCCACCCGCAAGCCATAAAAAAATAAAGGAAAGAATGCTTGACATCTGGATTGAGGAGTCTAGCATAGAGATATCACCTCCGATCCAATTCAGGATCGAATGGGCCGATAGCCAAGGAAAGTCACCGCTTCTTGGTTGCCGGCCCATTTAAATTGTCGTCGTTAGTTCCTCGCGCTCGTTCGGGCATGCCTCGCAAGGTTCCTCAAGTTCATTTCAGATTCCGCGCACCATCGCTGGAGGTCCGCTGCGCGCATGATTTGGCGGCTCTATTACGCTCGCACGTTCTGGCGAAGCCTCGAATGCGCCTCCATAGGCATTTGGGCGCGAACCACGATTCGGTGGTATGTCCGTGGCGTTGACTGCCTCACGAATCCCGCCTAAGATGGCGGCTCATGATTGCCCAGATCGTATCCCACTATCGCATTATTGAAAAGTTGGGCGGCGGTGGAATGGGCGTCGTCTATAAGGCTGAGGACAGCAAGCTCGGTCGGTTCGTCGCCCTAAAGTTCCTTCCCGAGGAAGTCGCCAAAGATCGCCAGGCTCTGGAGCGCTTCCAGCGCGAAGCGCGCGCCGCATCTGCTCTGAACCATCCCAACATCTGCACCATTCACGAAGTTGACGAGCAGGATGGCCACGCATTCATTGTCATGGAATATCTGGACGGGCAGACATTGAAACATCGCATCGCAGGGCGACCCATGGATACGGAAGCACTACTGAATCTGGCCATCGAGGTTGCGGATGCCCTTGATGCCGCCCATACCAGGGGGATCATTCACCGCGATATCAAGCCGGCCAACATCTTCGTCACCAAGCGCGGACAGGCGAAGTTGTTGGACTTTGGCCTGGCGAAGCTGGCGCCCGGATACGGCGGAGGCCTTGAAGGCTCGGGAATGCTGACAGCAACGAATGGGCTGCAGATGACCAGCCCTGGTTCCACCGTGGGAACGGTGGCTTATATGTCGCCGGAGCAGGTGCGCGCGGAAGAGCTCGATCAGCGTACCGACTTGTTCGCTTTCGGCGCTGTGCTCTACGAAATGACAACCGGGGAGGTCGCGTTTTCCGGAAGCAGCACAGGCGTGATCTTCGAGTCGATCTTAAATCGCACGCCTCCGCCAGCGTCTAGTACAAACCCGAAGATTCCGGCGAAACTCGAAGAACTGATCTCCAAGTCTCTCGAGAAGGACCGCGAGTTCCGCTATCAGACGGCGGCGGAGCTGCGTGGAGACCTGAAGCGTCTCAAAAGAGCTTTAGACACGTCACGAGTGCGGTCCGCGGATGCGGTCCTCACAGCGTCGTCCTCAGGTGCGGTGGCGGCCGTGGCCCGACCGGCGAGAGGAGCGTGCCAAAGAAACGCGCTTTGCTGGTGGCGGTCGTAGCCGGAGCAATCGCTCTCATTATCGGCCTGGCCGCAGGAATGTTCTTGCTTCACCGTCCCGTGCAGATTTCTCTTCCGGTCTACCACCCGCTGACGTTCCGTCGTGGCATTGTCCACTCCGCGCGTTTTGCCCCTGACGGGAAAACAATCATCTACAGCGCTGCCTGGGAAGGCAAGCCACTCGAACTGTTCACAACTCGACCGGAGAGCCCTGAGTCTCAGGAGTTGAGGCCGGCGGGAGCCGACATTCTGGCCATCTCCGTTTCGGGCGAGATGGCACTCTCGCTCGGAAGTCACCCCAGAGCGCAATTCCTTTATGCCGGCACGCTCGCGCGAGTGCCTTTGGTCGGCGGGGCTCCGCGGGAGATTCGGGAGAATGTTGAATGGGCGGATTGGTCTCCCGACGGAAGTACCCTGGCGATCGTCCGGGAGGTGGAAGGTCGTAAGCGCCTGGAGTTTCCGCCAGACAAAGTGCTTTACCAGGCAGATGGATGGATCGGTCACATTCGCATTTCACCAAAGGCGGACATGATCGCTTTTATTGACCACCCCCAGCTTGGTGACGATGGTGGCGCGGTTGCGGTGTCGATACAGCCGGAAAGAAAACTACTCTCTCGACCGGCTGGGACAGTATTCAGGGGTTGGCGTGGTCGCTGGGTGGCGATGAAATCTGGTTCAGCGCAACCCGAACCGGCGGAGATCGGTCACTTTACGCGGTCAATCTCGCGGGGACAGTCCGGCTGCTGGCGCGGGTTCCGGGCGAATTGATGTTGCTCGATGTTGGCCGGGAAGGAAATGTGCTGCTGACTCGCAACAATGACCGGGCCGGGATGATCGGGCTTGCGCCCGGTGAGGCTAAGGAACGTGACTTGTCCTGGCTCGATTGGTCGGTACCGGGCGACCTGTCAGCCGATGGTCGATCCGTTCTTTTTGGGGAGACAGGGGAAGGCGGGGGACCAAAGTACGCTGTTTATCTTCGCAAGACAGATGGGTCGCCAGCCATTCGGCTGGGGGACGGGATTGGTCTCGGACTGTCGCCCGATGGAAAATGGGCGATCGCGCGGCCAAACATCGCGCCATCCCCGCTCGTTCTGCTGCCGACCGGGGTTGGGGAGGCGAGGTCGCTCACGCACGATTCAATCAACCACCTCGCGGCGCGGTGGCTTCCGGACGGCAAGCGGCTGGTTTTCTCGGGTAACGAGGCAGGGCACGGATTTCGTCTCTATGTGGAATCTCCCGAGGACGGCAAGCCGCGGCCGATTAGTCCAGAAGGAGTGAATCCGACATTTGTAATTTCCCCCAAAGGGGACCAGGTTGCCGGCGTTGGCCCGGACCACAAGGTCTATCTTTTCCCCGTCGCGAGCGGCGAACCGATTCCCGTCGAAGCCCGGCGAGACAAACTCCCGGCCGCCAAGCGCGAACTGAAGCGGGTGCGTGGTTCAAGTCGACCTGTCCACCGAGCAAAGGAGACCGTGGAAGGAACTCGCGCCTGGCCGATGCCGCTGGAATCGACACTATCCGCGGCATAACGATGTCTGCCGATGCCAAGGCCTACGTGTACGGTTACATTCGAACTCTCTCTGACCTGTATCTCGTGGAAGGGCTGAAGTGATGCCAAAATGCCTCAAGGAAAGTCACGGCTTCTTGGTTGCCGGCCCGTTTTAATTGGGTAAGTTCCGAAGAACGCGGCAGAGCTATCCCTTCTGCGCAATCTTGACCAGGGACAAGATCAAGACGCCAGCCACGGCGGCCACGCCCAAAACCCCGAATATTTTACGCAAGTCGTTTTGCAGTTCCGCTAGTTTGATCAGGTCGAGCACCCAAAGGCTGACCAACAGCGCTCCAAAGACCACAGCAATCACGGCGACGAGCAGTAGAAATTGTTTCATTCAGAACCGGCTCCCCTCGTGGTTTGTTGCCCCCCACAGCATAATAAGGCAGAGCATACCGATCAGCAGTCCATTATTGGCAGAGGTTATGTCCCCGTCTCGACAGTGTCAATTACTTCCCGCACACGTGCGCCTGATATTAAAGATCTTCTTACTTGATTGTCGTATGTCGTTGAGCACACAAGTCAGGGAAGCTTATTTGACGACCCATTCCCTGAGTCTCCTCACAATGGATTCCGGCATTTCCGCCTCCATCTCAACCAA
Source organism: Acidobacteriota bacterium (assembly GCA_003225455.1). GTDB lineage: Bacteria > Acidobacteriota > Terriglobia > Terriglobales > Acidobacteriaceae > QIAB01. Next base: position 6,161 of record QIAB01000100.1, on the reverse strand, counting down.
ACCGTCTCGATATTGACGCGAATAAATCCGTGCCCGTGATTCGAGCAGCGCCAGCATTTTCCCCTCTTTCTGTGGAACGCGCAGTTGCACACGGCCGACCGGATCTTCCGCAAGCATCGCGTCTATCCTTTCCAGTAACGTGCTCAAGCCGATTCCCTTTGCCGCTGAAACGTGAGCTGCGCTTGGATCGTTCCGAAGAGATTCGCGTTGCTTCGCAAGAAGCAGATCAATCTTATTCATAATGCGCAAGCGCGGTTTGCGATCCACCTCTAGTTCCTTCAACACGCGTTCGACCTGCGCATCCTGCTCCGCTGATAAAGGGCTGCTGGCATCTGAGACATGCAAGATCAATGCTGCTCGTTGCACTTCCTCGAGCGTGGCGCGGAAGGCTGAGACTAGCGTGTGTGGCAGGTTCCGAATGAAACCCACGGTATCAGAGAGCAAGGCCTGGCGTTTGGAAGGCAGGCTCACAGCCCGAATGGTCGGATCCAAGGTCGCGAACATGCGCGGGGATTCAAGCACCGCCGCGTTGGTCAGGGCATTGAACAGCGTCGATTTTCCCGCATTCGTATAACCCACCAAGGCAACAGTAGCGATCGGCACAGACTCGCGCCTCTGCCGCTGTTGGGCGCGAATGCGCCGCACATTTTCGATTTGTTCCTTAACGTGCCGAATGCGGCGATAAATCTTCCGCCGGTCAGTCTCAAGCTGAGTTTCGCCTGGGCCGCGCGTACCAATTCCGCCGCCGAGCTGGGACATTTCCACACCGCGTCCTGCCAGCCGGGGCAGCAGATATTCCAATTGGGCGAGCTCCACCTGCAACTGACCTTCGCGAGTCCGGGCATGCCTGGCGAAAATATCGAGGATGAGCTGAGTGCGATCAATCACCCGCGTATTGACGACTTCTTCGATATTGCGCTGCTGCGAGGCGGTGAGATCGTGATCAAAGAGCAGGAGATCTGCCGACACTGAGGCCGCAGCCCCCGCAATCTCCTCAAGTTTTCCACGACCGATCAAAGTCGCGGGATCAGGACGATCACGACGCTGAAGAAACTCTCCTGCTATTTCCGCGCCCGCGCTGACCGCCAAGGAACGCAGCTCATCGAGAGATTCCTGGGCGCTGAACTCTGGGATCTTGGGTGCTTTGGATGGCAGAAGACCGGCTTGGTCGCGAGCGGCAAGCGCACTGGCTGTGAGCGGACCTTGCCCAGCTTTGCCGCCAGCGCGCGAGCGCACGCGATACTCCAGCCCGACGAGAAAGGCACGCTCCTTTGGCGCCTCAGTTCTCGCGTGCGGCTTAGCACGCGCCCGCCCGTGGCTATTGGAAATTCTTGATTGCGGACTGCTCAAGCGAAGTCCCTGGCCGCTGGTACTTTTCCCTAGCCTTCTGTCCCGGTGCCGGGAGCCTCAGGCTCCGGGGCTGCTTCCGTGGTCTTTACTGTTGTGGAAGCCGTGATCGCGGTCGGCCTCTCACTATGGCCATGCGCACTCCTGCCCATTGCCACAGTAGAGATGGCGTGCTTAAAGATCAACTGCTCCTGGTTGTTGGTCTCTAGCACCACCGAATACTTGTCGAAGGAGCGAATACGGCCAGTGAGCTTCACGCCACTGAGCAAATAAATGGTGATGTTCATCCGCTCTTTGCGCGCCGTATTGAGGAAAGAGTCTTGAATGTTTTGTGCCGGCTTATTTTCCATAGCCGATCTCCTTATTAGCTTTCAGGTTGCGAATTGCTCCCAGGCGGCTCATGCGAACCGCATGGGGCTTGGAATAGCCTCTCACTCCGCAAGCACCCCCTTCGATTCCTCATCTTGCGCAGTGCAGTGGCCACGTTCGTACAATACGGCCTAAGTGCCTCGTTTTTCAAGACAGGCTCAAATTTGTCCGGTTGACAGAACAGCCGGCAAAGTGCAAATATTCTCCGCCTTAAGAAGGCAAGCGCGAGATGCAATTCCGCAGTGCGTTTGTCATGTCTTCTCAGGATCTGCCTTTCCTGATTATTGCTGGGCGCGTATCTTTCCGGCGCGCCGTGTTGGGCCTCAAACTTCGCCGTCCGTTGTTGGAGAGGAATCGCGATGCATCATCTGACAGCTTTCGCAGGGTTGCTAGTCATGCCGAGTCACACGTGGACGGAAGCTCTCGCGCTGCTGTTGCGTTGGGCTCACTTCCTCGCAGGTATCACCTGGATCGGACTGCTGTACTTTTTTAACCTGGTCAACGTCCCTTTCATGAAGCAGGTGGACGTGGGCATGAAGCCGAAGGTCTTCCAATATATGACCTTGCCCACGCTGCAGTTGTTCCGCTGGAGCTCCCTGCTGACCGTCTTTGTCGGCTTTTGGTATTGGGCGCAGATTTATGTCGCAGCCGACGCGGTCCGCATGGGTGTGAATCCGGCCAGCACGATTGGGCTGTTTCTGCTGATCTGGATTGTCGCGTGGGGGATCCTCTATTTCGTTGTTCTGAAAACTCCGCCAGGTTACTTGGTTGGACTCGTCACGGCTGTGGTGGTTATCGCGGCCGCCTGGCTATTCGTGAAATTCACTCCTGTAGGGCAGGACGACAATCACGTCCTCTCCATCGGCATCGGCGGAGGATTTGGGTTCATCATGCTGTTCAACGTGTGGGGCGTGATCTGGCCTAACAACAAGCGAATCATTCAAGGAACCCTCGCGGGTTCGCCCCCAGCGAACGCGGCCGTGCTGGCGCGCCAGGCATTTTTGGCCTCGCGGACGAACTTCTTTCTGTCCATACCGATGTTGTTTTTCATGGCAGCCAGTTCGCACTACACGATATTAGGAAGATAGGTCGCTCAGGCTCGGATGGCAGCGCCCTCGCAAAACGCGATGGCGTTTTACGTTGACCCCTAAGGTTTCTCAGCTTGCAGGCGTTCAGCTTCAGCCTGCTCGCGACGGGCATTCGCTTCCTGGCCCATTTCCTTATAGACATTCGCCAGGAATTGATGAGCCTCAGGGGATCCCGGATCGATCTTGGCTGCCTGGCGCAGATAGGGTAAAGCGGCTGTGGGTTGCCTCTGCATTCCATAAAGCCGTCCGAGCAGCAGATTGGCGCGAAAGTGCCTGGGGTCCAGCGCGATCGTGTTCTCGAATTCTTTCATCGCCTCCGGAATGCGCTGAGATCGCTCGTCCACGACTGCCAGATAGAAATGCAACTCGGCCGATTTTGGATTGCTTGACACAGCCGCCTCAAACTGCGGTGCGGCCTCGGTCCAGTTGCCGGACTCGACCAGCGCTCGGCCCAATTCGTAGTGCGCCAGGGCATCTTCTGGAAGGCGCACAACTGCCTCTTTCAGGAGCGGTACGGCTTTTTCGTAATTCTTCAGGCGGGTATAAGCGCGCCCGAGCTCAAGATAAGCTAAATTTGTGTTTGGTTCTTCTTGCAGCACTTTCTCAAGCTTGGGCACTACTTCCTGATATTTTCCATCTTCCGCTTCGAAGAGAGCTTGGTGCAGCAGATTGGCGATCTCAATCTTGTCCTTGGGATCTGTTCCGCTGGCGTTCTCGCTCTCGCCGGAACTACCTGAGTTCGACGGAAGATAACCGAGAGCTCTTAAGCTCTCCGCTTGCTCTGGATTGAGGTTGCTCTGTCCGCTTCCGGCGCGGCTTGTCTTGGAACGGAAATCGCTCAGTTGTGCGGATAGAGTATCCGTCACCGCTGCTGCCTTTGATGCCAGGTTAACATCAGCGGCTTTGTCCGCTGACTGGTCGTACAGCTCGCGTTTGGGGGCGTCGACGTACAAATATTTACCGGCACGCCAAGCCCGCAACGCGCTCCAACCGAAAGCACGATGACCGTAAATGCTCTCGGCGTAAGCCGGGCGATCTGGAGCGTCAGTCTGCTTTGCCTTCGGTGCCATTAGTCCGGTGAGGGATTCCCCTTGCATTGCCGCCGGCACCGGCATGCCGATAATTTGCAGAATGGTTGGCGCTACATC
>QIAB01000100.1:0-2200 GCA_003225455.1 Acidobacteriota bacterium | reverse complement strand
TGCCCGCTGCACGTTCTCTGGGCAGCTTGATGAGTAGTGGCACATGAATCGTTTCGTCGTACAAAAAAATTCCGTGATGACGCTCGCCGTGCTCTCCGAAGGCTTCGCCGTGATCCGACATCACGGCAATTATCGAGTTTTCATACAAGCCGCGAGCCTTGAGTCTCGAGATCAGCGTACCCATCGCTGCATCCGTATAAGCAATTTCTCCATCGTAGGGATCTGCGGCAAAGCGGGACTTGTATGGCTCCGGCGGCTCGTAAGGGCCGTGCGGGTCATAGCAGTGCACCCACATGAAAATCGGGCCGGATGGATGCCGGCTGAGCCAGGCAAGCGCATGGTCAACGACTTCCCCGGCGCGCCGTTCAACACTGTGATAGCGGTCTTCGCGCGGGCCGCGCCGATGGTAACCGGCATCGTAAGCATCAAAGCCTCGATCAAAGCCGATGGCAGTCACATTCTTGGGATCGAGCATCATCGATCCAACAAAAGCCGCTGTGCGATAGCCCCGGCGATGCAGGATGTCTGGGAGATATGGCAGGTCCGCCAGCAGCGGTTCGCCCATGTATGACAGATGATTGAATTGCGGGTAGGTGCCAGTCAGGATCACCGCATGAGAAGGAGGAGTCAGGGGCACTTGAGAGTAGGCTCTCGAGAAAATTACGCTTTGCTGCGCTAGTGCATCGAGGTTGGGCGTAAGCCCACGATCCGATCCGACGAAACCCATGCGGTCGGCGCGGGTGGTATCGAGGGTGATGAGGATAACGTTGGGACGGGGCGCGGTTGCGGCTGTCGCTAAAGCACCTGACCAAAGAACACACAGAAACCACCGCAGGAGCCGCATGGAAGAATGGATTCAGTTTAGCACGCAGTTGAGGCGGGCGATTTTCTGGATAGACACGCACGCCGGACAATAAAAAGCCGGCCTTGCGGCCGGCTTGAACGAAACTTCAGCTTTCTTTGATTAGAAGTCGAACCGCAGAGCGAGCTGGGTGATGCGGTGTCCGCCATTGTCGCCGGCAGTTGCGGTTGATTTGCCGAAATCACTGCTCAGGTCGTTGGTGCCGCCGGCCGCGGTCCCAATAGCGGAAATTCCCGGAGGCAGGAAGTTCGGGTGATTGAAAAGATCGAAGAAATTGGCCTGGAAGGTCAGGCCGGCCGATTCCGTGATCTTGAATCGTTTGGCGATATTGAAGTCAACGTTGGCGAAATGCGGACCGAATATGCTGTTACGACCGATTGGCGCATTGCACCAGAAACCGCCGTTTACGTTAGCTGGGCAGGTGTAGCGGACCCACTTCGTGGTGTCGAAGTAACCACCTGTGCCGTCCGCGTTCCCAGCCGGGCTGCCGTGCAAGAGGGTGTCCATCGGAGCAACCGTCGGAACCAGCCGATCTGTTCTCTTGCCATCCTTGTTCAGATCGTAGTGACTACTACCGCTATACGGCGAGAACGGGTGCCCGGTCTGCCAGCTAACGATGGAGTTCACCCCCCAGCCACCAATCCAGCGGTTCTGTTTCATGAAGGGTAACTCGTAACCGATAGTGGCCACCACACGATGACGTACGTCAAAGTCAGCCGGGCCGTAGTCATACCCGATATTTTGGTTATCGGTAGGATTTAGACCGATTTTGCTATTGAAAGCGTCGCTGAGCTCGTCCAGCGTCTTCGAATAAGTGTAGTTGCCGGTTAAGCTCAAACCCGAAGAGTAGGTCTTACGGATGCTCAACTGAAGAGCATGATAGTTGGAATCAAATTTGTTGCCGCGGAAGTTATCCGAACCAACGTTGGGATTGATACGTGTGGTCGCGCCCGCACCGGAGATGCGCCCATCGTAGGTGTTAATGTCAACGATCCCCGTGAGCTTTCTGCCCCAGGTGCCGACATACTCGGGCTCGAACACCCAGCCTTTGGCAAATTCCCATTGCAAGCCAAAGTGAGTCTGCTCGTAGTACGGCGACACGATGTTTTGGTCCATATGCCGCGGGTTCGGCACCACACCAGCTCCCCCCGCAAACCTTGGCGTGGATGTAAAGGGATAGCTCAACAAGCCGGGCGATGAGATCGCGCCGACGACCGATCCCGAAATACCGGTGAAATACCCGACTTGGTTGTCCGAAAAATAAGGCGGATTGAAACGGATGTTCTCGAATAGATTGTTATAGATGCGATCATACATCACACCGAAACCGCCACGAAC
>QIAB01000174.1:509-3094 GCA_003225455.1 Acidobacteriota bacterium | reverse complement strand
CCGGCCAGGCTGCCGGGCGAATTGGGATTGCCGCCGACCGTTAGCGGGAGAAATGCGAGCACGGCAAACGAGTCCTTGCCGCCGGCCTGAATCACGTCCACCCGGAACTCCAGAGTACGGCCTTCCTTTAGTTCGAAAATCTCCGCGGTCTTCTGGCTGGCGGTGAAGATGGCTTGACCCGCCGGGGGCAACTCAAAGCGGAACTGGCCATTGGTTTCAAACGGAATGCCAAAGCCGGGCACGAACGTGAAGTCAGTCCACGCCGTTTTCGTGTTGTCGTTAAAATCGTCCAGCACGCGGGCCGAACAATCGAATGTTCCCAGGCCTCCCACGACTGCACAAACCACCAAAAGGAGCAACCCGAGTTTGGGGCGGTATTTGGCACGCATAGGAGCAAAGGGGTTAAGATTAGCTGACATCTATGCCAGAAATAGCGCCCTGAGTCAATCCGGTAGTGGGCTACTTTGAATAAATCTTTTTGGTTTTCCTGAATGCTAAGGTTTAGTCTGACACGATGAAAAAGCCAGCCAAAAAACGACCAGCCGACGTGAATATGCGGATGAAATCAATCATGGCAGATGTGGAAGCAATCTCCGCGAAACCGATCAAAAGTCCGACACTCCCAAAGCCTTCTTCCAAGCCTAACAAAAAGGGTTGACGACCGTACTAAACTTTTGATATTCGTCACTTGTTCTTCAGACCTGGGAACAAAAAACAAAACAAAATGAAACGAATCCATTGGATTCGTTCTTTTGTTTTTTGGGCCGGTCAATTGAAGATTTTGGCGCGAAAACGCCAACGTGGAATGAAACACACTTCTGCAAGCTGCTACAAGTTGACGAAGTTTGGTCTTTCACCTACGCCAAGCAAAAGCATCTTCCGGCCCATTTGAAGACAAACAGCGAAGTCGGCGATACTTGGACTTGGGTTGCGATTGACGCGAATACCAAATTGATTCCTTGCTGGCATGTTGGAAAACGCAATGCCGTTGACGCTTACAAATTCATCAATGACCTTGCACCCCGTTTGGCTGGCCGCGTGCAACTCACCAGCGACGGTTTGAAGGCGTATATCGAAGCCGTTGAAGGCGCGTTTGGTTCTGAGATTGATTTCGCTCAACTGGTAAAACTTTACGGCAACGAAGGTGTTCAAGGCGAAGTCCGATACTCTCCTCCGGTTTGCACAGGAGCACGCAAGACACGTATTAGCGGAAAACCTGTTGAAAAGCATGTATCCACCAGCCACGTTGAACGGCAAAACTTGACGTTGCGCATGAGCAATCGCAGGTTCACCAGATTAACGAACGCTTTCAGCAAGAAATTGGAAAGCCACAAGCACGCGGCAGCGATTCATTTCATGCACTATAATTTCTGCCGGATTCATCAAACGTTGCGCGTTACCCCGGCAATGGAAGCTGGCATCACTGACCACGTTTGGACATTAGAAGAAGTCGTGGGTTTGATTGGCGACTGACCGCCAATTTCCTTTGCATCATTCTCGACTCTTAGAGATTGTCATTTATTGGGCATCTGATTTTTTCGCAGTTTCCAAAATCAGCGCACTGATATTCTCTAGGTCGATAATAAACGTGTGGCTATTCGCCACGATTACGAATTGATGGTTTGGCGGGATGAACAGATGATCACCGGTTGGAACGTTTACGAGCCGACCGCTGTTCAGTTCTATGGAAAACCGTTTGAACGGAACGGCGTCACGAAGGTCTTTGATTTCTTTTATCTTCATTCCGTCCTTGCTCATTAGATTTCATTTTGTTTTGTTTACGTCTGCTATACTGTAGCGAAGATTTTACGCAGATTCAAGAATTTCAATAACTTTGAATTGCCTCATTATTAAAGCCAAACTTTTAGCATTGACCCACAAAGCAATTGATTATTTGGATTTTGTTTTTCAAAGTAGCCCACTACCGTCAATCCGTTTGCGCGTCCGGGCGCTCGACAGATTTCCCCGTAACCGGTGTTGTCCAGCGGCATGCGGGCAAGCCCCTCCCACGCGCGACTGAGGTCAGTCGGACGACTCCCGGCGAATCGGGAGTGGGAGGCTTCGCGGATTACGTCGTTTAAAGAGCGCGGCAAAGCCTCGGTGGTGAACAGTTGAGCGCTGCTGGTCAGCCATCCGGTCGCCGCCAATCAGGTCCTTTGAGTACCGCGAGCGAATTGCTTTCTCGTCCTGATCGGCCTAATCGAGGACGCTACGACCGCAACGCACGGGACGAGAACGACGAGGATACGATCAGATCTTCAGATTCTTTGGATTCGGCCTCAGTCCTTCGCGTTGGACCTTCTCAAGACCCCCAGGCAAACCTGCCCGGCTCAACCTTCTTGATTTCCTTTATCCCTTTGGCCGTGGTGTGGAACCAAACGCTTATGTTGCCGTAACTCTTTCCAAGCTTCGCGGCGAGGTCCTTGATTGTCGCTCCGGACTTTCCGGCCGCCTTGAGGGTTTGGACAATCCGTTCCTTCATGGGAGCGCGGGGTGATGGCTTCTTAGTTTTGGCGGCTACGACCTTGGACATGCGCCGTTTTCCCTTCCGCTTCGCCCACCGGGCCTTGGCTGCCGCCGAGATC
>QIAB01000174.1:0-408 GCA_003225455.1 Acidobacteriota bacterium | reverse complement strand
ATCATCGATTTTTTCTCGGATGACGATTGCCTGCTTGAGTTGTTGGAGCGATAAGTTTGCAAGAAGGTTGGGTTGCATGGGAATCCAGTAAGGGAAAGCGTGGAGCGAAGTCAAGGTTTGATGCGTTGAGCACGGCACGCGACTTGGAACACCGGAAGCCGTTCGTCACCGCTCTTGCGTATCCGAGCTAATTCTGCGACTTGCCCGAATGCTCCTTTGCCAGGCGCTTCATTTCCTCAAATTTCTCCTTCCCACCGAAATAATCGTAGTCAACGGCCTTAACAAGGCTCAATTGCTTATTCAATTCTTCCCATCGCTCGCACCTATAAGCCTACAGAGCACATCGCTGCCGCGTGCCATTCGCATCAGGGCAGAATCGGAAATCGCAAATGCCCTTTCCCGCTCTTC
>QIAB01000055.1:23630-38928 GCA_003225455.1 Acidobacteriota bacterium | reverse complement strand
AACCAAATCGGAAGCAGCATATTCCACATGCGATCTCGGCCCCAGAAAGCTTTGTGCGAGGCGGAACTCTCCAGCGATGGCCGATATAGTAAGGTAGATTTCTGCCCCGATTCGGCCCGGTTCCTGGGACCAGAAATCCTGCCCCAAGAAGTGAGTCCCCAGGCGCCCTGAAAATGCAAAATCCAGCGGGAACGGTTCCCGCACCCGGCGTAAATAAAGCGCCCGGTTCATGGGATAAAGAAGATTGCGGATCAGCAAACCGTCAAACTTGTGCCGCCGGTAGATCGGTGTCACCAGATCAAAGCCATCGCGCGTGACTGGACGTAACAGCGACTCGATCCATCCCGGTTCAATGTTGGTGGAATCGGGTGCGATTACCGCGCAACTGCTGGCCTGCAACAGTTCCGCGGCGGCAAGAATTGTGTGAAGGGCCACGCTGCTTGAGGGCCCGCCGGAATACTCTGTGCTGACGCAATGCAGAGTGCGGAGAGCGTAGACGTTAGAAGCATGCTGCAGATCGCTGATTGAAGCGGCGCGGACTAGTTCCTGGCTGCCATCGCGCGAACCGCCATCGGCGTTGATGATGACAGCGCGCTGCCGCGGAAAGTACTTCAGCAAGCCAGCGCGGATGGCCTGCACCACCTGCCCGACGGTCTTCGCGTCGTTGTACGTCGGCACTCCGATAAGAATGTCGACCTCACCGACGTTGATCAGTTCACGAAGAAAATCATCCGTGAGAATGGTTTCTTCGGGCAAAACGCGACCTCCTCAATGTCCACCTAGGCCCCGACGCCCTCGTCCGGGGCCTCAACGCGCAGCCTCGGTTTGGCAAATGTTGCCGAGCTTTGCTCGGCTGGGCGGGTGAGGGCACCCGCCCCTACGCATTCCGGCTAGATTCTTCGCAGCCGGAACCAATAAAACTGGTAGGGACCCATGGTTAAAAGATATGGCAGATCTCCGATGCGCGGAAAGGGATTCCTGCCAAACATCTCAATGAGGATATTCCCTTTATAGCGGCGCAGATCAAGCTCCACGGCTTGTGCGGAATTGGAAAGATTGTTCACCACAAGAATCGTATCTTTGCCAAGCTGCCGTACATACGCCAGCACGCGATGGTTCGCAGGATAGAGAAACTCGATTGTGCCTCGGCCAAAAACTGGCAGCGATTTGCGTGTTTTTATGATGCGCTTCATCCACGAAAGCAGCGAATGCTCAAAGCGCTTCTGCGAGTGCACATTTAACGCCTGGTATCCGTATACCGGATTCAACATAAGCGGTGAGTAGAGGGCCTCGGGATCAGCCGCGGAAAAGCCTCCATTCCATCCCCCATCCCATTGCATGGGTGTACGCACTCCGTTGCGGTCGCCGAGATTCACGTTATCTCCCATGCCGATTTCATCGCCGTAATAAATGATGGGAGTGCCTGGCAGTGACATGAGAATCCCGTTCATCAGTTCCATGCGCCGGCGATCATTATCAAGCAACGGCGCCAGCCTTCGGCGGATGCCAAGATTGAGCCGCATGCTTTTTTCACGGGCGTACTCGTCGTACATGTAGTCGCGTTCGATGTCGGTCACCATCTCCAGCGTCAGCTCATCGTGATTGCGCAAAAAGAGGCACCACTGGCAGTTCTCAGGAATGGCCGGCGTCTGCTGAAGAATCTCCGTAATCGGCTTGCGGTCTTCGAGCTTCAGCCCCATGAACATGCGCGGCATCAGCGGAAAATGAAAGGCCATGTGGAATTCGTCGCCGTTTCCGAAATACGGGCCAAGATCCGCCGGCCACTGGTTGGCCTCGGCAAGAAACATGCGGCCGGGAAACTCCCGATCGAGCCGGGCGCGAAAGTCTTTGATAATCGCATGCGTCTCAGGAAGGTTTTCACAGTTGGTGCCCTCCCGCTCGATTAAGTAAGGAACGGCGTCCAACCGGAAGGCATCCACCCCCATGTCCAACCAGAACTTCATCACGTTCCACATTTCTTCGCGCACCGCGGGATTGTCGTAGTTCAAATCCGGCTGATGGCTGAAGAAACGATGCCAGTAGTATTGTTTGGAAACCGGGTCCCAAGCCCAGTTGGACAGTTCGGTATCAACAAAGATGATGCGCGTACCGCGATAGCGGGTGTCGGTTTCGCTCCAAACATACCAATCCCGTTTCGGGTTGTTAAGGGAGCTGCGAGATTCCTGAAACCAGGGGTGCTGATTCGAGGTATGGTTCAGCACCATCTCAATGATTACGCGAATACCGCGCTGATGGGCCGCTTCGAGGAAAATCTTAAAATCATCGAGCGTGCCATAACTGGGATGAACCGAGCGGTAATCCGAAATGTCGTAGCCATCATCGCGGAGGGGAGAAGGAAAGAACGGCATCAGCCACAGCGCATTGATCCCAAGTTCTTGCAGGTAATCCAGCTTCTGTGCGAGTCCACGGAAATCCCCGATTCCGTCGCCCGTGCTGTCATAGAACGCACGAGCGTGGACTTGGTAGATGATCGCGTCCTTGTACCAGAGCGCGTCCTGGGTTAGGGGCAAGAGCTTATTTCTCCTGATAATTTCGCAGCGGCGGGGTCCCGCAGACGAGGAATTTTCAATCTACCACATCGGGTTGTGGTGGTTGCATCGCGCGTGGGTCAATTGCCTGACTACTGAGGTACACTCCGCTCTATGCTCTTCATGGTCATTGAAAGCTTCAAGAATCGCGATGCCGGAGCGGTCGGAAAGCGGTTCAAGCTGAGTGGCCGAATGTTGCCCGAAGGCGTCGCTTACCAGGCGAGTTGGGTGGATTCGACGGGCATGCGCTGCTTTCAGATCATGGAAGCGCGGGATCCGGAATTACTCAAGACCTGGACCAGCCGCTGGGATGATCTGATCGACTTTGAAATAGTTCCGGTCGAATCTTCTGCTGAGTTCTGGGCTAAGGTGCAACTCGACTGAGCCCAAAAGTGCAGCCACGCCGTTATCGCAGCGACTCGACAATTTTGCTGATGTCGTTCTCCTGGAATAGCCGGATGCCTGCGACTCCGGCAGCGCCAGCATCCAGGCAAACTTGCGCATTTTCCAGTGTGATGCCGCCCAGCGCGAGCACGGGGATCTTTTCCTGGCAGGCGCGACGGAGGCCCTCAAGCCCCGCTGGAGGAATCTGTGGCGCATCTCGCTTCCCAAACACAGGACCGAATAGCGCAAAATCGGCGGCGTCCGTAGCGGCTTGGTGTACATCCTCGGCCGAGTGGCAGGAAACGCCAATTGTTGGCCGCGCATGACTGCCTGCGCCACACTCCGTCCAGACGCTCCTCACCTGAGATGGAGAAATGTCATCCGAGCGGAGGTGAACTCCATCCGCACCCACAGCCAGCGCAATATCGGTACGCGAATTTACCAATAAGCGAGTTCTCAGTTCCCGGTTCTCAGTTCTCAGATTTTCACGGACGATACTCACAGCCTCGCGGGCCAGCGCTTCAAGTTCTCGAGCTGAAAGATCTTTTTCGCGGAGCTGAACGAAATCGACTCCGCAGCGGGTCGCATCGGCGATCTTCCGCAACAGTGAGCGGCGGAGCGTAGCCTCGTCGCCCGAGAACTGTTTGCGGTCGGTGATGTAACAGAGCAGCAAGGGAGTTTCGAGCGGCCGAGCCAGGCTAAGGATTAGTTTTCGCGATCTCCGGCACCGCTTCTCCCACCCTCTTCGGTTGGAACGGCCCGAGGTGGTACTTGGTCAGACCTTCGCGCAGATATTCGAAGCCTTCCTCGGGCGAGTCGACCATCTTGAACAGTTCCAAATCCTGGGGGGAGATGGTTCCGCTATCGGCCAAAGCCTGGAAGTTGATTGCACGATTCCAATATTCGCTGCCGTAAATCACAACCAGAATTTTCTTCGCCAATTTCTGGGTCTGAGCAAGCGTGAGGATTTCGAACAGTTCGTCCAGTGTTCCAAATCCGCCCGGGAAGATCACCAACGCCTTGGCCAAGTATGCGAACCAGAACTTCCGCATAAAAAAGTAATGAAACTCAAAATTCAGTGAGGGCGTGATGTAGGGATTCGGGGACTGCTCGAAAGGCAAATTGATGTTCAATCCGATTGTCTTCCCGCCGGCCTCACGTGCCCCCAAGTTTGCAGCCTCCATAATGCCTGGTCCCCCGCCAGTCGTGACCACGAAACGGTGGCGCCGCGCAGGAATCTCGCGTGACCACTGGGTCAGGAGAAACGCCAAACGGCGCGCCTCCTCGTAATAGCGGGCCATGTCCACCGAGGTCAGAGCGCGTTTGTGCTCGGCCACAGCCCGCTCTTGGCCCAGGCCTTTCTGCAGTTCGGTTAGCGTCTTCTGCGCGTCAGAACGGCTACGAAACCGCGCCGAGCCAAAAAAAACCACCGTATCCTGAATTTGCTCGCGGCGGAAGCGTGACAGGGGTTCGCTGTACTCGGCCAGGATGCGCAGAATTCGCCCATCCGGGCTGCTGAGAAAGGGCTCGTTCTCGTAGGCAAGCGGCGCAGGTTTTATTTTTGGATCGGTCATGCAGGTCTTTCGATGAAAGGCTTAGAAATGCAGCCAGCAAAATACGAAGGCAGAATCAATCAAACCTAAACACTGGCGTCATGCAGTACGCAACAATTTCAATACCGCCTCTCCTCATGATAATGCACGGCTTCCCAGAATCCGATCCAGATGTCGAGCAGCCCAAGGCCGCTGCATAGGCCGCGCACAAAGCCGCTGGAAATGAATGCCCGCAGCCACGGAGAGCCTAACAGCAGATGATTGTCAGTCCACTCCGGCCGCCACGGTAGGATAACCAGGAGCACGCCTGCCGTGGCGCACAGAAAAACAAACATCAGGACGGCCAGCCGCCGCATCCAGAGCTGAAGACCGGTGTAGCGGTTGCTTTCGGAGTCCTGGGAAGAGGTCTCGAGGGCCGCAGTGCTGCGCGGCAGTTCGCTCCTAAGCGAACCCGGCATCTGGTTGAGAGGTATGTTGGGATCGGCGTTCACGCACTTCCTCCACAGAAACGAGCACTTCGCGTGCGCCGATTCGAGCAACCGCCCATTCAGCCATTCTACGACTTCAGGGCCTTGATGCGCTCCGCCACGTCGCGGTGATCAATGTTGCTGCCGTAAACCTCCATGAAGTGGGAGAGGGCAGCAGGTTTATTGCCCGCGCTCTCGTAGGCGGAGGCAAGTTCGTAATTCAAAGCAATGCGGGTCTCTTCGTCGATGGTGGGAAGCTTGAGCGCCCGTTCGTACCAGCGAATGGCAGCCTCCGGCACATTCTTGTCGAGGAAGCACTGGGCAAGCCAAGTGTAGGTCTGCATGATCTGCGCGAACGGATGTCCCCGGTCGACCGACTGGCATACTTTTTGCAATTCTGCGATCGCTTCGTCCAGCAGTCCCATCTCCCGGAAGGCAACCCCCAAGCTATAGTGAGTTTCTGGATCTTCCTGAGCGGCCGCGGTGTCCTCTTCCAGTTCCTGCTTCAACTCGCCGAACATGTCCGCAAGGTCCACCCCCGCGCCGGTGTTGAGAGCTGCGGCGGGTTTTTGCGGAGCTAGAGGCCGCATCTTTGCAGGTTGATAAGTAAATGTAGGTGAGCCGGCACCGGGCTGCGGTACGGGAGCAACAGCTGCGGATGCCATCGTAGTCGGAGCAGCGCTCGCCGCAACTGCGACAGCAGAGTGGGTAATCGCCGGCTGTGGTTGGGCTTCAACTTGCGTCTGGGGGACCGGCGCCTCGGGCAAAAAGCTGTCCCCTAAAGAGGCCTCAAGATCAGAAACAAACTCGCCCAGCACGCCCGCGTGCCCCGGTTCGCTGGCTGCTTGCGCGACTTCCGCCATGGCAGGCGCTGGATGTGGCGTGATTTCTCTGGCCGGAGCCACTGGCAGGAATCCGTCGCCGAGCGAGGATTCGAGATCAGAAACGAACTCCTTCAGCACGCCTGGTTTGTGTTTCGGTGCGGCAGGGGGCGCAATCTCCTCCACCGGAGCGGGCTCT
Source organism: Acidobacteriota bacterium (assembly GCA_003225455.1). Taxonomy (GTDB): domain Bacteria; phylum Acidobacteriota; class Terriglobia; order Terriglobales; family Acidobacteriaceae; genus QIAB01. The sequence goes on along the minus strand of QIAB01000055.1, from coordinate 32,955 downwards.
TCTACCGAAACTTCCTCAATAGTCTCTGGCTGAGCGAATGCCACTTGCTGGCTCGCCGCTTCGATTTCCTGGCGCAGCGCCGATACCGTAGCTGCACTAGGCTTGAGCTTGAGCAGCTTGGCGAAAACTGCGCGCGCCTGTTCGATCATGGATTGCGCCAGGTAGAAGCGAATCTCTTCGATGGTTTCCTCGGCGGCTTTGGCCTCAACTGCCAGAGACTTCTTTGCCGCGGCAACCACCTCCGCGGCCGGAGCCGATTCCGGCTCTTCCGTAAGTTCGCCTTCCCACTCGTCGGAGATATCAATTTCATCTTCAACAGGGACGGGCGCTGCTTGAACCTCGAATTCAGCAGGCTCCTGAGATTTATTCGTTGCTGGAGTGTGCCAAAAGAGTCCTGAAGCTGGGGCAGTCGGCGCAGGAGCGGTCGAGGCATGAGCCGCCGCCGCGCTGGCGACTTCGACTTCCACTTCCGGCTCGGCAGCGAGGGCGGCGCGCTCCTCGTACTTGCCTGCCAGCTCGCCATAGCGGGTGGCCTCGTCGGGATGACCGGCATCGTGATAAATGGATTCCAAAGTGCGGCAGCAAACGGCAGCTTCCGCAAAGCGGCTGGCGCGTGTGTGCAATGCCGCCAAGCGCTGGTTCAGGCGCAAATCGCGGGGCGCTTTCGGCAAGGCTGACATCAGCGGCCCCAGCGCCTTCGCTGGCATGTTATAGGAGACGAAAAGCTCGGCATCGGTGAGAGCCGCCCGGATGGCCAGCGCGATTTCGTCGGGGTAACGCTGGTCGATGAACGGGGCGGTCGCTTCCAATTCATCCACCAGGACCGCGCCTTCCTCAGGCGTAATCAGACGAGAACTCGATGGCGCTCCACCCAGCCGCGCCAACACCTGCTGATAATTCCGGGTATGCAACTGGTTTTGTGGTTCCAATTGCGTAAGCTTCAGGTAATAGTCGCGTGCCTTATCCAACTCTCCCGATTGCACATAGCCATGCGCCAGCAGTTCGTAAACTTCGGTGATGTGGGTGGTGTCGCCCGCCTTTTGCAGCAGTTCGAGCAATGCTTCAAGAGCTGCCGGATTTTCGCGTACGTGCCCAATGGCCGAATGCAGGCTTTCCAGGACTTTGGCGGAATCCCCTGCCAGCAGTCGGTCAGAATGCTGCCGGTAGAGCTGCAACATTTCCTCGAAGCGCCCGGCGGAAACCAAGGCATTCGCGTATTCTGTCACGGCGACCGGATCGTTATGTACGTTCAGCAGCTTGGCCGCCAGGTTGCCAGCTTCCGGAAAGCGGCCACTCTGAATGTAAGCTCGCATCAGGGAACGCAGCCCCTCGGGATGCGTATCGAGGTCTGCAATTTTTTCCAGATTCTTGATTGCGGTCGCGACATCGCCGGCATCCAGCGCGCTGCGCCCGCGCAACAATAAGCCATAACTGTTGCCGGGATCGAGCTTCAGCATGCGCTGCACAATTTCTTCGATTGCGTTAGGCTGGCCACGTGACCGCAAGGTATCAGCAGCAGAGCTGAAAATCTGCATCGCCTCCGTCTTCTTCCCCAGCCGGATGTATGCTTCCGCCAAACGCATGCGCATGGCAGTGTTTTCCGGATCCATTTCCAAGGTCTTCTGGAAAATCCGGACCGCTTGCTCCAGATCTCCGGTTTTGAGGAATTCTTCGGCGACCTGCAGATATTGAGCGCGCGCGTCGTTGAACAAGCCCTGCTGCGTATAAAGCTCCGCCAGCCGCAACACGCTTTCCAGTGCGGGTTTCAGCTTGGTGAGCTTCTTGTACATGGCGATGGCTTTGACGGTGAAGCCCTGGGAAGCATAAGCATCGCCAACGCTCTTGAAGCAGACAACCGCCTTGTCATTATGGCCTAGCCGCGCGTACAGGTCGCCGATGGTGTTCGAAACGGTGAGATCTTTCGGGTCAGCCTTCAGAACCTTTTCGTATTCTGAGATGGCATTCTGCAGTTTTCCCTGCTGGACAAACTTCTCCGCAGAGCTGAGAGCCTTCTGCTTGTTGAAGCCAAAACCAAACGCCATAAGATTGCGGACTCCGGCTCCGGTTTCTCCGCCGCGAACAGCTTCGGTCGGGAGTTCACCGTCCGATTCTCATCCAGCGATGAACCTGCGGATCAGTCGCGGATGATCTTTCGGACAGGGTCATTGTAAGGCGCTTGGCCCAGAATCGTATGGTTACCAAGGGTTACCAAAAGGGAGTGTACGACCGATTACCTTGATTGGATAAGAGCGAAGGCTCCTTCCTTCCCAGCTGTCTTGTTCCTCAACTCAAGACTACATGGGACTGGATCGAGCCTTCGTTCTTATCCAATCAACTCAAGCCCGTTTTTGGCTTGAGTGGGGCAGTTCTACGGCTGGACAAAGTGTTCCCGCTGCGCGTTCGTGTTTTCGTGCCGTCCATTCCGACTCGTTCGTTCTTACTACACCTGCTCTCTTGCTTCTCCCAACGTCACATTTACATCCATCTTCCGCTTGCCGCGATAGATGGTGACGCGGACGGTATCGCCAGCGCGGTGATTGTTCATGACATGGCTGAGATCTTGCTGATCCTGGACGTTCTGACCGTCAATCGCGACGATGAGGTCGCCTCCGACCGTGATCGGAGTATTGCCGAGGTAAGCGCGTTCGTTGCCACCGTGCAGGCCGGCGCGGTCAGCAGCGCCTCCAGGAACCACTTGCACGACCAGCAACCCAGAGTCGGCTGCCAGGCCCATTTGATCGGCTAACTCAGGAGTAATGGGAATTGTACGCACGCCGAGAGCAGGACGGCGGACGCGGCCCAATGTAACCAGATCGCTCAGCACTGCTTTTGCCGTATTGATGGGAATGGCGAATCCGATTCCGGCGCTCTGTCCGACGGTGGAAGCAATGATTGTATTAATGCCAATTACTTCACCGCGCCAGTTCAGCAGCGGGCCACCGGAGTTGCCAGGGTTGATGGCAGCATCGGTTTGAATAGCTTCGTCGATAGTCATGCCATCGGGCTCCTGCACCGACCGAATTGAGCTGACGATGCCGCTGGTCAACGTCCCGGCAAGACCAAAAGGATTGCCGATGGCATAGACCTTCTGCCCAACCTGCAAGTTCCGCGATTCCCCTAAGACCATCGGCGTCAGCTCCGGCGCTTTAATCTGAATTATGGCCAGATCATGCGAACGGTCTGTGCCTACGATCGTGGCGCGATACTTCTTGCGATTATGCAGCGTGACTTCCACCTGGCGAGCCTCGGCGATAACGTGGTAATTCGTGAGAATGTGGCCTTCTTTATCAATGATGAACCCTGATCCCTGGCCCTCCTGCGGCACCAGGCCGTAGAAGAAATCGAACGCCACTGCTTTGGAGGTGATGTTGACCACCGACCCGATATTTTTGCGGTAGACACTGATATTGTTTTGCTCTTCTTGATCGGGCGTCTCGCCGCCGGCAGCTTCAGTGATTTCGATTTTGCTCGGCCGTCCGAGCCAATTGGTGGTGTGGGTTTGGCCGCGGCGATAAGTCGTGAAATAGAAAAATACGCTGGCAAGAATGACGGCGAGTAGAAGCGGACGTAAGAGTCTCATGATTTGGTCCCCGCTACGGTTTGGAACTGCTCAGCTTTTTCGCCGGAATAATTTATCGGTTCTCAGTTGCCACTTACCGGCTTGCTGGCTTGGGCACTGAGGCTCGCGTATATCTCGCGAACTTGTTTAGAAGTTTCATCCAACGATCCGGAATTGTCGATTACATAATCGGCGGCTTTGATCTTGTCGGCATCGGAAAGTTGTGCCGCCATTCGGCGCGTGACCTCACGCCGGGCGGTTTCTTCGTCTATTTTCATGCGGCGCGCCCAGCGCTCAATTTTCTGCTCGGGCCCGCAGGTGACCACCACCAACCGGTCAAACCGCTCGGCAGCGCCGGCTTCCAGAATCAGCGCGGCTTCGACGATTGCGACCGCCTTGGGATCGCGCTTGCCGACTTCTTCCATCCATTGTTCCTGCCTCTCAATTACGGCGGGATGGACGATGCGGTTCAATTCTTCGACGCGCGACGGTCGATTTCCGGTAGCGTCGCCAAACGCGGCCTCCGCCAAACGGGAGCGGTTGACCGTGCCATCCGGATGTAAGATGCCGGTTCCGAACTCGCGCACGACCTCGGTGTAAACCACTTCGCCCGGTTGCATCAGCCGGTGCGCAATCTCGTCTGCCTTAATAATATGAGCACCGAATTGCGCGAACATCTCCGCGACTACCGACTTGCCAGTGGCGATCCCGCCGGTCAGCCCGACTTTGAGCAAGTGTCCTCAGTGAAAACCGTCGCCGCCGAGAATGCCATCGGCGGTTGAATCTTAAACGCGAGACAGTTCTGGTACGCGAGTACCACGCCGCAACTTCGCCGCGTTTACAGTGTTCGCCATCAGCATGGCGATGGTCAGCGGGCCAACACCGCCCGGCACCGGCGTGAGCGCTCCTGCAACCTCTGCGACTTCCGGGTGCACGTCTCCCACCAGGGTCGCGCCCTTTGTCCGGAAGCTTTCCTCGCGCTTGGTATTTCCAACAAAGAGGCGCGCGAATTCGGCCGGATCAGTCACTTTATTCACCCCCACATCAATCACCGTTGCGCCCGGCTTCACGAAATCGCGGGTAATCATGCCGGCGCGCCCGATGGCGGCGACCAGAATATCTGCCCGACGGCATACTCCCGGAAGATCGCGCGTTTTCGAATGGCAAACGGTCACGGTGGCGTTGCCGTTGATCAACAGCATCGCAACCGGTTTCCCGACAATGTCGCTGCGTCCCACCACCACAGCCTCCTGCCCGGCGATCGGGATGTTGCTTCGCTTCAGAATTTCGATGATCCCAGCGGGCGTGCACGGCACCAGGCCGGGGCGTTGCGTGGACAGAAAACCGACATTTACGGGATGAAACCCGTCGACATCTTTAGCGGGATCCACGGCCATCAAAATTTTCTTGGAGTCGACTTGCGGCGGAAGAGGAAGCTGCACCAAAATTCCATCGATCTCATCGCGCTGATTCAGTTCCAGGACAAGTTCGAGGAGTTCCTCCGTTGTAATGTTCTCCGCTGGCGTGAGCTTCTCGCTGTAAATGCCAAGTTCCTCGCTGCTCTTGACCTTGCCACGAACATAGATTTCCGAAGCGGGATTGCTACCCACGAGAATCACCGCCAGACCCGGACGCACTCCTGCCGCCGAGAGGGCTTTCACCTCAGCGGCAACTTCTGCCCTAATTTCGTTAGCGATTTTATTGCCGTCGAGAATGGTGGCAGCCATAGCACCTCAACATCAGAGAAGACGCGAGAAAATTCTATCGTAAAGGTGGTTGGGTTTGCCGAGCGGCCGTTTTGAAATCTTCGTTTTGAGATATTGGACCACTCTCAAATTGACAATTGCCCATCGGCATTCGAAAATTGCCCTATGGTTTCCCAAGACTTACTCGATATGCTTGTCTGCCCCGTCTGTAAGAAGCCACTCACGCTCAAAGATGAAGGGCAGAGCCTCAAGTGCGGAGAGTGCCACCGCGTCTATCCTATTCGGGATGACATTCCCATCCTGCTGGTGGACGAAGCTGTCACCGAGCCTTCCTAAGCCACGCTTTGAGACTGCCGCGCAGCGGGCAGTGGCCCGTTTGTGTCCCACAACGACACATCCTGTCAATCGCCCGACACCCGGTTTTGCCTCACCCCGTTGCTCCACCACGCTCGGGTTGGCTGCAACCAAAACTGCAGCAACGGGTTAACACAAATAACGAATTTCTGGCCCGAATATACAGTGATGTCGATTTGCGGCACGCAAATTGCATGCAACGTAGACGGCACCTGTTGAGTCTAATGGTCAGAAGGGTAAGGGTCGGAGGTGAACGACCATGAGAGAGAAAGAGAGATTTTCCAGTACCGAACTGACGGCATTGCGAAACGATCTCATACAGGGAGGTTTGGCTGATTCGCGTGAAGCCGCCGAGCTCCTGCAAATCTTTTTGATGGGGCGCGGCTACGGCGTGTCGCCACAAGCCGCTAGGGATGCGGTCGGCCGGGTGGAGATGTCAGGCTGTTCGCTGCCGGTGCTTCAGCATGAGTTGGAGAATTTAGCGTTGGTCATGTAAGAAGCGGTGTTAGGGGACCTCGAAACAAGTCGCTCCCCGACGGTGATAAAAGAGACGCAAGCCAGGCCAACCAGCCCGCTTGCAGATTGCTGACGAACCCCGCCCTTCCGGCGGGGTTTGGCGTTTGGTAGGTATTTGGCTCGGTGAATAGCGGCTGAACTCGCCAAGGCTCCCGTAATTCACGATTCTCGTACACGTTTCCGCGACGAAGACCCGCGCAGGTGCCGCGTCGCCAACCGCGTTCCCTGCTGGTCGGGGAAGTCTTAGAGCGCCGATATCGGGTGCTAGAATCAATTTCACATTAATAGAGATTGCATGCTTACCGGCTCTCAAATCCGGCGGAAATTCCTCGACTTTTTTGTTCAAAAGGGGCACCGCGAGGTGCACTCCTCGTCTCTCGTTCCGCATAACGATCCGACTCTGCTCTTCACCAATGCGGGGATGAACCAGTTCAAGGACGTCTTCCTCGGCCTGGAGAAGCGCGATTACACGCGGGCGACTTCTTCGCAGAAGTGTGTGCGGGCGGGCGGGAAGCACAATGACCTGGAGAATGTCGGCTTCACCAACCGCCATCACACGTTTTTTGAGATGCTGGGAAATTTTTCCTTTGGCGATTACTTCAAGAAAGACGCCATTGCGTATGCGTGGGAGCTGATTACTTCGCCCGAGTGGTTTGGGATTGCGAAGGACAAGCTGTACTTGAGTATCTTCAAAGGCGAAGGCGGCGTGCCGCGTGATGCTGAAGCCTACGACTTGTGGGTCGCACAAGGTATCGCCAAAGCCCGCGTTTTCGAGTTCGGCCTGAAAGACAATTTCTGGCAAATGGGCGACACCGGGCCCTGCGGGCCATGCAGCGAGATTCATTACGACATGGGTCCGGCGGCTTCGGATCAGGGACACACGGATTGTGCGTTCGGCTGCGACTGCGGGCGCTATGTCGAGATTTGGAATCTGGTGTTCATGCAGTTTGACCGGGATGCATCAGGCAAGCTGAATCCGCTGCCCAAGCCTTCGATTGACACCGGCATGGGTCTGGAGCGCGTGGCGGCGGTGCTGCAGGGCGTGATCTCGAACTATGAGACGGATTTGTTTGTGCCGCTGATTGAGAGGGCAGCAGAGCTCACGGGGTCACGAAGAAGTTCAATTGAATACATTCAGCAAGATTCGCCAGACAGAGCCGCCGCATCGCTACGCGTAATCGCAGATCATTCGCGCGCTGCGACCTTCCTGATTTCTGATGGAGTGCTGCCGTCGAATGAAGGCCGTGGATATGTGCTGCGCAAGATTCTGCGAAGGGCAATCAGCCATGGTCGCCAGCTCGGGCAACACCGGCCTTTCTTGAATGAAATGGTTTTCAAAGTGCGTGACCTAATGGAGTCCGCCTACCCCGAACTGAAAGATTCTATTAAGCATGTGTCCGACGTTGTAAAGAGCGAAGAGGTGCGGTTTGCTCACACTTTGGACGTCGGATTTGAACAGCTGAAGCGGCAGCTCCAAAACGAAATCCTTAGGCAGACTACTCTGTCGGAGGAAGTTCCTGGCATTGAACCTCCGGTAATTGATGTAAGCGGTCCACCGAAGTTTCCTGGGGACAAGGCCTTTAAGCTTTACGACACTTTCGGCTTGCCACTTGATTTCATCCAGGACGCCGTGCGCGACGCCGGAATGATATTCGATCAAACCGGATTTGATCGTGCCATGTCTGAGCAGCGTGAGCGCGCTCGCGCCTCCTGGAAGGGCGCGGCCAAGCAAACTGCCAACCCCGCATATCAGCAGCTTCCCAAGTCAGTCTTCGAAGGTTATCTGCAGACCCGCTCGGAAAATTGTGAGGTGCTGGCCCTCGTCAAGAATGGGCAGGGGGTGCAGGAACTCAGGTCGGGCGAAGAAGGCGAGGTCATCCTCGATCACACGCCGTTTTATGCAGAATCCGGCGGGCAGGTTGGGGACCGTGGCGTGCTCTACAGCGATGAGCTGAACGCTGTCGTCGCCGAGGTCAAGGGATGCTACTACCCGGTACAGGGAGTAAGAGCGCATCAGGTCATCGTAAAATCCCCACCCTACGAAAACCGCCCTTCGGCAAGCTCAGGGCAGGCCGTAGGGTGGGGCACCCTCAAAATCGGAGATAAGGTTGACGCGGTAGTGGACACGGGCATCCGCCAGTCCACCATGCGCAATCACACCGCCACCCACCTGCTTCATGCCGGCCTGCGCGAAGTTCTGGGCAAGCATGTGAAGCAGGCAGGATCGCTGGTCGCGCCGAACCATCTGCGCTTTGATTTTTCGCATTTCACCGCCGTCGAAGACGAAGAGCTGCAGGACATAGAAGACCTCATCAACAAAGAAGTCTTGCGCAATGAAAAGGTCGAAGTCATCGAGAACGTGCCCCTCGATGTGGCCATCAACGAGTACAAGGCCATGGCGCTGTTTGGCGAAAAGTATGGCGATCGAGTGCGCGTGATCAAGATTGGCGACTTCTCGACCGAGCTTTGCGGCGGCACACACACTGGCGCCACCGGCGAGATCGGGCTGATTAAGATTTTGAAAGAAGGCAGCGTGTCTTCGGGGGTGCGGCGGGTGGAGGCGATAACGGGGGAGGGATCGCTGCAGCATTTTCGGAAAGATCATGAGTTGGAAAACGTTGTGTCGGCTTTCGTCAGTCCCACCTTTCGCCAAGATCAGGCGAAAGATGGGGCACCCTCAGGAGAGGAGATTCCCGTTTCTCCTGCCGAAGCCCTGAAAGCCGAGCTAGAGAAACGAGACGCGGAGATTAAGCGTCTAGCGCGCGAGAACGATCAATTGCGAATGAGGCAGGCGTCATCTTCGACTACGAACATTGGAGACAAGATCAAAGACGTTCGCGGCGTCAAAGTGCTCGCCCACCGCGTGGACAACCTGGAGCGCCAGCAAATGCGAACTCTCGTTGATCAGCTTCGCGACAAGCTGGGTTCGGGCGTCGTAGTTCTGGGATCAGCGACCAACGGCAACGTCGCTCTAATCGTCGGCGTAACCAAAGATCTGACCTCGCGGATTCAAGCCGGAAAAGTCATCGGCCCTGTGGCGCAGAGAGTTGGCGGCAAGGGTGGCGGCAGGCCAGATCTTGCTGAGGCCGGCGGGAAAGATCCGGGGGCGCTGGATGCCGCGCTGGGCGAGGCCTATGGGGTGGTGGAAGGGCTGCTGAAATAGCGTACCCGCGCTCGGCCTTCTTTGAAT
>QIAB01000055.1:591-23611 GCA_003225455.1 Acidobacteriota bacterium | reverse complement strand
CATAAATCCATGCAGGTCAGCGTAGCCGACGCAAAAAACAAATTGCCGGAACTGATCAAGGCCGTCGAGGATGGGGAGCCTGTGACCATCTGCCGGCGCGGTGTGCCCGTCGTGGACATCGTGCGCACGAAGGAACCCACTCGCAAAAAGAGGATGCTGGGAACGCTGAAAGGCAAAATTGAAGTCCTCGATCCGAACTGGTGGAAACCCATGACGAACGAAGAAGTAGAAGACTTCCTCGCGGGGCGCGATTAAGGACAACAACGAAGTGCGCCTGCTTCTGGATACGGCCATCCTGATCTACGCGGTGGAATCGCCTGAGCGGCTCAGCAGGCGAGCGTCCGCTGCTTTAGGGAACCCCGAAAATGTTCTCGAGTTAAGTGCCGTTTCTCTGGCTGAGATCGCAATTAAGGCAACCCTGGGCAAGTTGAGGCTCTCAGCTGCGATTGCGCGTCAAGCGGTTCAGGATTTGGACATCCGCATACTGCCCTACACCGCCGATCATGCGTTCCATTTGTTCGATCTACCAATGCATCATGGTGATCCGTTTGACCGCCAAATCATTGCCCAAGCCTTGTCCGAGAAGATTCCGATCGTCAAACTGGTCTGGTGAGAGCTGACCGAGTGTACTGGTGCACGCGCCGCGTTAGGGCTATCGATGTCCAGTCGAGCTCTCCCACGCTAGAGTCCAAGCGCGCCGAGGAGCATATCCGCGCCACACTTCTCAATCATCAGCGAGACGCGGAAAGCCCCGTGCTTTGCCCCCTGTGCGATCTTGCCTGACATTGCTATACTTTCCTCCGTTTCAACCAGGAGGGCGTGCATGCGTTTCGTTAGCTGGTGTGTTGTATCCGTGTTTGTTCTTGGGCTCACTTCGCAGTTTGTGGCTGCGCAGGAGGCGGACAAGTCTGCCTATGTAGCCGGCGCTACAAGCAAATTCGTCAATTTTCCTGGAATTCCGCCGGGCATGACCGGGGCGGTGCAGAGTGGCGATCCGGGAAAAGGCAACGCCACCCTGCTGTTAAAGGCGCAGACCGGTTGCAAAGTGCCCTGGCACTGGCACACACCGACCGAGCGGGTGATGATGGTTTCCGGCCGCGCCAAAGCTGAGATGAAGGACGGCTCTCCCGTCGTGCTTCGTCCGGGCGACTTTCTTTATTTGGCGGCGAAGCACGCGCATCAGTTCACTTGCCAAGCTTCCTGCTCGCTGTTCGACGTAACCGGCGACGCGCCGTTCGATGTCCACTATGTGGATGCCAACGGAAACGAGATTCCGCCGGAACAAGCGCTGAAGCCTGCGCCCGCAGCCAAGAAGCCGGATAAGGCTGCCAACCAGCAATAGGAACTGCTTAACAGGCACGGAGCAAGCCGCAAGAACAAAGCTGCGAGTTGCCTATGAGTGATCGCATACGTTTTATCGGCCATAAGGGAAAGCGAATCCTCATGGTGGATTTGTCGCACTGTTCCGGCGAGGAGCTAGACAGACTCTGCCGCTTGGTACCAGATTTTGTGACCGCAGAGCCCAAGGGATCGGTGCTGCTTTTGGCCGATTTCACCGGCGCAGAGTTCGACAAGAAAACCTTCAACACGCTCAAAATAGCCGTGGTTTTTGACCGCCCTCACGTGAAACGATCCGCTTGGGTGGGCGCGGAGACCCTGCCGAAGGTTTTCTATCAAAATGTGAAGAGCTTTTCGCAGCGGGATCTGCCGGCGTTCACAACGCGGGAGGAAGCGCTGGAGTGGCTGGTCAAAGAATAGCCGGCTGCGCGGGCATGAGATCCTGCCCTCAGGATTTCGGCAGCGGACTCTAAGGCCCGCCAAACGCCTCAACTTCTCCACTTGAGCGTGACTGGTGCGGTCATTGGATGTTTCATCTCGCCACCGCTCCTTTTGGCCTCCAGGTGCGCAGCTTTTAGCTGGAAATACCACTTCGCGGGCCGATCCGCATCGTCGATCAACATGAGATGAGGGTTGTGCCTCAGGCCTTCGGATTGTCGTTCCATCGTTCGTCGATCCTGCTCGACGAATTTCGCGAAAACGAATTTTAGAAGGCTCCCGCCCAACGGCATCCAGCGGAAGATGTTCCAGCAAGCCACTACATCAATGCGACAATGATTTCGTGTGATCGGCGTGACCGTGGTCAGAGAAGCGAACCAATACTTGCCGGCGCGGATCGTCTCTGAACGCAAGTTCGGCAAGACGAAATCGATTGTGGTTGTGATCGATTCGGCATCGGCGTATAGGCGCAGGAGCTTGTAGGGCGCACTGTTGGAACTGGGGGTGTGCGCGCTCATGCGGAAGCCGTTGGGAATCGGCCCGAAATTCTTCTGCTTCTCGTGGATGCTGTGGCGGCTGCGCCACCACCAGGCTTGGTGAACGAAGGGACCATGCGCGGGATCCATTAAGCCGATAATTCCATGATCCACACTGCACGGCAGGTCAGCGGTAAGGTGGGCGATGTTGTATTTCTCGCTGAACGTCGGCACACGCGGCACGGGGAGTGAAGGCTCAAGGGGCTTCCCAAACCCGGCGCCCGCCGGCTTCGGATCTGGAATAAATGTCCAGACGTAGTTGTCGCGTTCTTCGCAGGGGTAAGCGCCGGCATAGATTCGTTCTATTTTCAGCTTTTGATCCGCCGTGAGTGAGGGAACGAGCTGACACTGCCCGGTGTGGGCATCGAACTTCCAGCCGTGATAGCTGCATTCCATCTGCCGGCCGTCAAACCAGCCATAAGAAAGCGGCATACCGCGATGCGGACACGCATCATGCATGGCGAACGGGCGGCCCTGATTATCACGCCCTAGTACAAGCGGAGTTTCGAGCAGCATAACCTTGCGCAATTCCTTTGGGCGCATTTCACTGCTGGGCACGGCCCGATACCAGAAGCCGTAAAGCATGAGGGAATCGGGTGTCTGGGGCTGCGGAAGAGCTTCGTTTGTCACAATCCCGAGTAGAGTAACAGCATTAGAACTCCAAACGAACGTGGAATCCGGGCGTGAGCACGGGGCCGCGATCGCGTACTTAATAGTCGTTTGCAGGGTATGTGCCGTGATTTCTGGTTTTGACGTTTTGCCAGCCAGGAAATTTGCGATTGCCACGCGGTAGACTCCCATGCTCACATGGTTCAGCAAATGACAACAGCCGCGGGGGAGGAGACATGACCGCGCAGATTTGGCGCCAAAAAAGTCGGACAGCCCGGAGCCCCCGAGGCTGTCCTGAACCCTCCCGGTTAGAAGGGCATGTCACTAAGATGAGAATAGTAAGAATTTGTTTCAGGATTGTTGCAGCGGGGTAAATTGTTCGTGAAATCCCACGGCGCCGGTCCGAGCGCGGGCATCCCGCAAGTGCTGCTATAGTTTCCGGGAAGGAGTTTCGTTTGTCCCGTAAAACCGAACAATCCCGTAAGCTGCAAAAGCGCGCCGAGAAGGTGATTCCCGGCGGAGTGAACTCGCCTGTGCGCGCCTTTCGTGCGGTCGGTGGAGAACCACGATTCATCGTGCGCGGAAGCGGTTCGCGCATCTGGGATGCCGACGGCAATGAATACATCGATTATGTCGGCTCTTGGGGGCCGCTGATCCTGGGACATGCACCGCCCGGCGTGGTGGAAGGCATCAGCGCGGCGGCAAGGAACGGAACTAGCTTCGGCGCCTCAACCTCATCCGAAGCCGACCTCGCTGAGATCGTCATTTCGGCATTTCCTCACATAGAAAAGATTCGCTTCGTCAGCTCGGGGACGGAGGCCACTATGTCGGCGATCCGCCTCGCTCGTGCCTACACCAAGCGCAAGTACATTGTTAAGTTCGAGGGCTGCTATCACGGGCATGCCGACGCGCTGTTGGTGAAGGCGGGATCGGGTGTGGCCACCCTGGGAATTCCGGGATCGGCGGGCGTGCCCCAAGAGTTCACGCAGTTCACGCTGGCGCTGCCATTCAATAATGTTGACGCCTTAGAGCAAGCATTCAGCAAGTTTAAGAATCAGATTGCCTGCGTGATTGTGGAACCGGTGGTAGGCAACATGGGCTGCGTACCGCCGCATCGCGGATACCTGGATGCCTTGCGCGAGATCACCCACCGTTATGATACGTTGCTCATCTTCGACGAAGTCATGACGGGTTTTCGTCTCACGTTCGGTGGCGCGCAGGAGCTGTACGGAATTATTCCCGACCTCACTACCCTCGGCAAGATCATTGGCGGCGGGCTGCCTGTGGGCGGGTACGGCGGGCAATCGGAGATCATGGATTTGGTCGCGCCGCTTGGGCCTATGTATCAGGCGGGAACTTTGTCAGGCAATCCGCTAGCCATGGCAGCAGGATTGGCAACACTGCGCTATTTGCGTGACCACAGGAAGATGATCTACCCGCGCTTGGATAAGGTGAGTGGAGAACTGGTGGCGGGGATTGCCGCCGCCGCCAAAGATGCGGGCGTGCCCATTTGCTACAACCGCGTGGGTTCCATGTTCACGTGGTTCTTCACCGCCGGGCCGGTTACGGACTGGGATTCCGCCGCAAGATCCAATACCGAAGCATTCGGGAGGTTTTTCCGGTCTATCCTCGACAACGGCATTTATCTTCCTCCGTCTCAGTTCGAGGCCGCCTTCCTGAGCGCAGCGCATACAAGCGAGGATATTCAGCAGACAATTGCCGCGGCGAAACAGGCGTTCGCGATGAGTGTGCCGCTTCATCGAAATAAGGCAGTAATCTAACCGTAGCGCCGCCATCCAGGGTCGGGCGTTTCGCCCCTGCCATTGGGCCGGCAAGATGCCGGCGCTACGATCGCAGGAATCTTTCCCGCTACTTAATGCTGCAAACTGCCAACGCCGCATCAAAAGCAGCATTGCCAGTTGCTGTACACACTTGCGCGTTCCACCGCATCTTTAAATCTTTCGCATGCGGAACGGCTGTTCTTGCTGGCACCCGTCTTGCAACCACCGTGGGAGCGGCCGACTGGGGCAACAGCGACGCGAAGCTGGTGACCGTGCTCAAAATTAAGTTCACCGCAGCCGTTACTCTGGCCGACAACGTCGGATCGCTGATGTGAGCCGCCTGCAAGAGCGCCGGTAAGTTTTGGTTGATGTCGCCAATGACGCTTTGGATTTTTGCGAGCGTGCCCTTATCCGGATTTGCCTTGTATTGGTTATAGAGCGCCTGAAGCAGATTCAGGTCCTTGGTAGCTTCCGCGGAAATATTCTGGATTGCTGCCGCCTCGTTGGGGCTGACCTGCTTCCCCATTTGCAGAGCCGCAACTAGACTGGCAATGTTCAATGCCATCTGGGTAAGCACCGGCAAGTCGGCCAAGGCAACTTTGATCCATTCCGCGGTGCAGCCCGTGGCTGCGAGCGACAGGCATAAAACAACTGCAAGAACAGTTTTCATGATCGAATTTGAGTGCATAAATCCTCCGTAATAAAATTTGTTTTGTTGAGCTGGGTTTGAGAGTGAAATGAGAAGGCGGCGTGAGCCGCCAACAACTAACGACTAACGACAAACGACTGGTGAAATCTCTCGACGAATATCTCCGCGATGCCGAACGCGCACACGGTCACCTCTGCGCGGGCCAGGTCCTCGGCGTGCGCATGGCAATGCTCGGGCTGCAGAAGCTCGGCATTGAAGACCCCCACGGGAACGACCGCAAGCGCCTGGTCACTTTTGTGGAAATCGATCGCTGCGCCACCGATGCGGTGGCCGTCGTGACTGGCTGCCGGCTGGGCAAACGCGCTTTAAAGTTTCGCGACTGGGGCAAAGTCGCTGCTACTTTTGTTGACGTCAGCAACGGCAAGGCGATTCGCGTTGCTGCCAAGGAGTCATCCAAGATTCTCGCTCGCCAGCTGCATCCGGAACTCGGGAAAAAGAACGAACAACAAATGCTGGCTTATCGCAACATGCCGGACGACGACCTCTTCACCACGCAGTGGGTGAAGGTCGAGCTGCCTCCTGAAGAATTTCCTGGATATAAAGGCGAACGAATTGTGTGCGAACAGTGCGGCGAAGGCATCAACTTCCGCCGCGAGGTGGCGCGCAATGGCAAAATTCTCTGCCGAGCGTGTGCCGGAGAGGGTTACTACGAACCGCTGTAGCTACCGGGGGCCACGTGGGGACAGCCGCCCTGAGCGCAGTCGAAGGGGCTGCCCGACCAAGCCAATCTCGGCCCAAAACAAAATCGCCACCGGTTAAGCCGATGGCGATCTCAAGTCCACAACTCGAAAATCAGTGCACCTTCCCGTCTACTCCCACGTGCGCATGTGCTTCAGCGCGCGGACGCCGGACGATCACCGGATGCGATGTCGTCCTGTTCGCGGTGCGATGAGATTCGTGATGAAACGAATGGCATCCTTGTTTCTTCGCCTGCCCTGGAGGCACATCACAATCCCCCCAACCGGTCTTCTTGCCGCGATCCCATCCTGGTGGACGGCCATGCTCGTCTCGCACAAAGATGTCACGACGGTGCTCACGGTGTTCACGCACCACGTCGCGATCATCGTCCCGATCGTGGCGCTGCGCACGATCTCGCCGCTCAATCTGGTCTCGAACTTTGTCCGCCTCGTGTTTAGGGCCTTGCGCCAGCACGGGACTGGCAGACCATCCCAGGCCCAGCAGTATGACGAGAGCCATCCAAAACGCTTTAGTCATAAATCTCCCTCTGCAGTTTCTGGAAGCATTTTGACGCCCCCGCCGGAAAACACAAGTAACGAAAGTGCAATCAGGGAGTTACAAGCCGGGAACTGTGGGGACTGCAGGGTAAAGCAGTAGAAATCACTCGAGCCTTGGAGAAACTACATCAGAGACGCGAGGCCCATTCTGGCTTGCAGTGCGAGCTACGGCAAAGGCCTGCTCACGCCGCCTGCTCATACGCATGCGCCACACGCAAAATTGTGGCTTCGTCGAAATGCTTCCCTAAAATCTGTAGCCCAATCGGCAGTTTCTCGCGAGTCTCTCCGCAAGGTACCGAGATTCCTGGAATGCCTGCGAGATCAGCGGTCACGGTATAGATATCTGCGAGATACATCGCCAGCGGATCGTCCACTTTTTCTCCCAACTTGAATGCCGGAGTGGGACTGGTGGGTGTGACAATGGCGTCCACTTTCTTGAATGCCTCTTCGAAGTCACGTGTGAGCAGAGTTCGCACGCGCTGCGCTTTCAGATAATAGGCATCGTAGTACCCTGCGCTCAGAGCATAAGTACCCAGCATGATGCGACGTTTAACCTCCGCACCAAACCCAAGGTCACGAGTGCAGCGGTACATCGCGGAAAGAGTGCGCGCTTCCGGCGCGCGAAAGCCATAGCGCACGCCATCGAATCGCGCGAGGTTGGCGGAAGCTTCGGCCGTCGCAACGATGTAATACGTCGGAATTGCATATTTCGTATGCGGCAGCGACACTTCGACAATCTCGCAGCCCAGGTCAGCCAATTTTTGAATTGCGGCTTCAACCGACTTACGCACTTCTGTATCAAGCCCCTCGCCGAAATATTCTTTCGCCACCCCAATTTTCAGACCGTGCACCGGCTTCTCCAACTCCGTCACGTAATCTGGAACCGGCACTTCGGCGGAGGTTGAATCCATAGGATCACGTCCTGCGATGACTCCCAGTACAGTTGCCGCATCGCGAACCGTCTTTGTCAGTGGTCCGATGTGGTCGAGCGACGAGGCGAAGGCGATTAAGCCGTAGCGGGATACACGCCCATACGTCGGCATCAGACCGACCACACCGCAGAACGATGCCGGTTGCCGAATTGAACCGCCCGTATCAGACCCGAGTGCCGCAACCGCCATGTCCGCAGCTACCGCCGCTGCTGCTCCTCCCGAAGAACCACCAGGTACGCGGCTCAGATCACGGGGATTGTGCACGGGCTTCCATGCTGAGTTCTCATTGGAAGACCCCATTGCAAATTCGTCACAATTCAGCTTCCCCAGAACAATGGCGCCTGCCGCCTCAAGACGCGCCACTGCTGTGCAGTCATACGGCGGAATGTAGTTGCCGAGAATCTTCGATCCCGCAGTGGTGCGCACGCCCTTGGTGACCATGACGTCTTTGATGGCAACCGGAACGCCGCCCAGCAACGGCAACCGCTCGCCTTTCTCGGCCAATGTGTCGATTTCAGCAGCTTTGGCCAGCGCCCGCTCCTTGCAGAGGGTCAGATACGCGCCGATTTTCGGGTCATCGTTCTGAATCCTGGCGTAGAAGGACTCTGTCAGAGAGATGGCGCTGGCAGTACGCTGTTGCACGGCTGAACGTGCGGCATCGATCGTAAGCGACTTAGGCTCCATATGCCTGAGAACCGAGAAGTAAGAAACTAGGGAAAGATAAAGGACTTATTTGGCACGTGTAAACTTCGTGCCCTTCCCAAAGACAAGCCCACACTCGAGCTGCAAACGTACAGAGCCGTGCCTGCCTAATGAATCTACAAGGCAGTTGTAGCAGACTCAGGAGGATTTATCGCTCGATCACCTTTGGAACTTCAAAAAATGTCCCATCGCTATCCGGCGCGTTCGCCAGCGCAACATCATGCGGCAAAGACTTGCGCAATCCCTCGAGCACATCCTCCCGGATGGTGTAGGCGAAACGTTCGCTTCCTTGCCGTGACTCATCCACACCGAAGCGATCGGGAATTTGTGCCATCGGAGGCACGTTGGTCGTGTCCAATTCATTTAGAGAATCGATGTGCTCAAGAATCGAGTTCAGATCGCGAACCATGCGTTCGCGCTCTGCCTGAGTGAGTTCCAGATTCGCGAGATCGGCGACGTAGGCAACGTCTTTTTCCGTGACTTTCATTGCGCGTCAAAGCAGGATCGTCAGCGTATGGCGCGGGCGCTCTTGCCCGCAACGAACTCGACCCTCCTCACGCTTTCGGCTACGTAGCGGTTAAGCACCGCCAAATACTGCGGCGCGAGCGTCTGCAACTCTGCCCGCCAACCGGCATCTGGAACCTGCACTTGCAGAACGCCATCTGCAAAGCTCAATGCTGTCGTCCGAGCTGCCACTGCGTGGCCACAGGCCAGCGGCCATGCCAGAAGCGGCCCTTCCCCCGATGGGGCTCGCCGCAAGCTGCTGGCGACAATCCTTTCCAGTCCCACAGCAGCGCGTTCCATGGTGCGAGTCATTGTGGATCAGGAGTGAACTTGATTTTACCACTCACTTTGCCGGCATGGTTTTGCCTCGCCAGAAATTTCTGCTACTCTCGCCAGTCCAAGGGCAGAACAAAATGAACGGAACTCGCCTGCTGGAAGTCTTGATTGTCATTCTCCTCGCCAGTGCAGCATTTGCCCAACCTTCTCCTGATCGTGATGCGCGCCTGAAAGAAGCCTACAGCCGCCTTGACGAGTACGTCGCGCACGAGATGCTCCAGCAAGGAATCCCTGGGTTATCCCTCGCACTGACAGATGGCAATGGGCTTCTGCGCGTTTCAGCCTACGGCTACGCCGACGTGAAGCTGAAGAACCCGGTTACGCCCGAGACGGAATTCGAAATCGGTTCTATCTCGAAATCATTCACTTCAATTTCTTTGCTTCAGCTTAGTGAACAAGGCAAGTTCGACCTGCGCCAGCCGATCACAAAATATCTGCCCTGGTTTTCCGTTCACTCGAAATATGCACCGATCACCGGCCATGACGTCATGTCGCACTCTGCGGGTCTCCCTCGGGATCGCGACGATATTCCTTCTTCGCTCTATCAGGCAGCGGGCGTCCGCGATCGATCGACTGGGTACCAACCCGGCAAGCATTTCGCGTATTCAAACATCGGATACCAGATTATGGGTTATCTGCTGGAGGAAATCACCGGTAAGACTTCAGCAGAAAACGTCCGCGAACGAATTCTGCAGCCTCTGGGTATGTCGCATAGCGAGCCGCTTTTCACGCATGACACCTACGCCCGTCTCGCCACCGGGTATGCGCCGCTCTACGACGATCGCCCGAACCGCGCCTCCTCGCCGCTGATTGAAGCAACCTGGCTTGAGTACGCCGCTGGAGACGGCGCAATCGTCTCGACGGCTTCCGATATGGCGATCTATCTCCGCATGCTGCTCAATCGCGGAAGCTCACCAACCGGACGAATCATTTCAGACGAAAGTTTCAAGCTCCTGACTCAGCATGCCTCCCAGGAATCCGAAGGCGTTTGGTACGGCTATGGCATGAGTTCCTGGACCGTGGATGGCCACAATTACATCGGCCACGCTGGTGGCATGGTTGGCTACAGCTCCAAACTGCAAGGCGATGTGGATGACGGCCTCGGCGTCATCGCACTGGTTAACTTTCCTGGTGGCCCGGGCGGCATTCCTGATTACGCGCTAAAGCTGCTGCGCGCCGCCTATGAAGGACGAGATCTCCCTCCCATGCCCGATCAAGATTCTTCAGATCGGGTCGCTAACGCACCCGATTACGCCGGAACGTACACCTCGCCCGATGGCAAAAAACTAATCCTGGTCGCTGAAAATAACCAGTTGCTGTTGTTGCGCGATGGCCAGAAAACCGCGCTGGAGCCATACGGCAAAGAGACGTTCCTCTCGAATCTTCCCGAGTTCGCGTTATTTCCACTGCGCGTTCATCGTGAGAACGGCATAGTCACGGAACTCTTTTATGGCGGCGACCGGTATTCTGGCGAAAAATATTCCGGCCCTCAGAAATTCGACGTTCCCGCGGATTGGGCAACCTATCCTGGTCATTATCGGGCCAACCACGCCTGGTTCAATAATTTTCGCATCGTCATTCGTAAAGACAAGCTGTTGCTGATCTCCCCCGAGGGTAGCGAGTGGCTGCTCACGCCCGATGGCCACGGTGGATTCTGGGCGGGCGAAGAAGGCGAAGCTCCGCGCGAGCAGATTAGCTTCGATACGCCTGTCCACGGCAAAACTCTGCGCTGCGTTCTCTCCGGCCTCAGCTACTACCGGACATTTACACCGTAAGAGCTCCAAATAGAAACGGCGCGGATGACTCCGCGCCATTTTTCCCCTCTATCTTTTAGCATATCAATTTTCCCCAGGGCAATGGGACATGGTTACGAATTTTATTTTCAGTTTAGAAACAGCGGCTTAGCTCGAAAATTGAGCTCGCAGGGGCTTGACAACGGTTTTTAACCGATAACTTCGATGGCCTAAACTGGGAACTCTTTCCTAACGAACTCCATCGCTTCATCACCGCTGTGCAGCGCCCCCTCTAGCTGCCTATCCTCCACTGCACCTAAGATTTCCTTGAACCTCGGACCTGGCACGTAGCCTGCGGCAATCAGGTCATCTCCAGTGACGAGCGGCTGTGGGCGCATCGCTTGCGGCGACATGGAAGCGATCTTCTCTCGCGTGAAGCGATAAGTTGTAAGATCACCGTGGCTTGATTCGCAATCGATGCGATGCAGCTCCAGGTGTTCTTCAAAACGTGGCATGCGCACGAATTTTTTGAACGTCGATTCGCTCATCTGCATGGCATGGGCAAATCGCATGTGATTTTTGACCAGAGCGAGGATCTGGTCTGTGTCGCGGCTGGAAAATCGCAGACGATGGCAGATTTCCTCTGCCATTTTCACACCAACGTCGACATGGCCATCGAAGCGGATGCGATCCGGAGCAACGCGAAAGGTCGGCGG
Source organism: Acidobacteriota bacterium (assembly GCA_003225455.1). Classification (GTDB taxonomy): domain Bacteria; phylum Acidobacteriota; class Terriglobia; order Terriglobales; family Acidobacteriaceae; genus QIAB01. Next base: position 12,042 of record QIAB01000055.1, on the reverse strand, counting down.
CTTGCCAACGTCATGCAGCAGGGCGCCCCAAGCCAGGGTTGCGGGGCAGGGATGGGGAAGTCTGTCGAGCAGCAAAAGTGTGTGAACAAAAACATCGCCCTCGGGATGAAACTGAGGCGGCTGCTCGACTCCTTTCATAGACTCGATCTCGGGAAGAACTTCGTGCAGAAGCCCAGTTTCATCAAGCAGAAGGAAAGCTTGCCGTGCATGGCCTTCGACGAGCATTTTTGTAAGCTCGTCGCGAACCCGCTCGCGCGAAACCTGGTGAATCTGGGGTGCAAGCTTTTGAATTGAGGCTAACGTCTGTGCCTCGATCGCATATCCTAAGCGCGCGGCGAAACGCACGGCACGCAGCATTCGCAGCTTGTCTTCTGCGAAGCGGCGATCGGGATCGCCAATCGTGCGGATAATGCCAGCCTCAAGGTCTTTTCTGCCGCTAACAAAATCGAGCACTTCGTTCTTGATCGGGTCAAGAAGTAGGCCGTTGATGGTGAAGTCTCGGCGCTGAACATCAAGTTGCGGATCTTTGCTGAAGCGCACTTCATCGGGATGACGGCCGTCCGAATAGCCCATATCCGAGCGGAAGGTGGCGACTTCGACGGTTCTTGCCCTGTGGTCAACATCCGCTTGATCAACCACAGAGGACACAGAGGGTACAGTGGGAGTTTCGGCTACAGGTACCAGCACGACCCCAAACTGCGCCCCAACCGCGTAGGTCTGCGGAAAGATGCGCATGACCTGTTCGGGTGTGGCGTCCGTGGCGACGTCGTAGTCAGCAGGCTCACGGCCGAGCAGTAGATCGCGCACGCATCCGCCGACCAGGTAGGCCTGATAACCGTGGTCGCGTAGGGTGCGAATGATCGATATGGCGAAATCTTTGAGCATTCGCAAGGTCAACTGAGCTTGAGTTTAAACTGTGGTTATGGCTGACGCCTACATCCTCGGAATCGAGAGCTCTTGTGACGAAACTGCGGCAGCGGTGGTGCGATCGGGCGAGCAGATTGTCTCGAATGTGGTTTTTTCGCAGATCGCCATGCATCAGCCTTATGGAGGAGTAGTGCCGGAACTGGCATCGCGGGAGCATCTTAAGGCCATTATCCCAGTGGTGCGGGAGGCCTTGGCTGACGCAGGGAAAGACTATCAGTCCATCGATGCCCTCGCCGTTACGCAAGGCCCAGGTTTGGCTGGCGCTTTGCTCGTCGGCATTAGTTACGCCAAGGCTCTGGCGTTCGCTCTGGACAAACCTCTGATCGCGGTGAATCATCTCGAAGGACACATTCATGCTGTACTGCTCGAGGAACGACAAAAGGGCAGCTTTTCCTCTTCAGAACACAAGCTAAATTTCCCGGTGCTGGCTCTGGTCGTTTCCGGAGGGCACACTCATCTCTACCTTGCCCAGCAGCAAGGCGAGAGTTGGTCTTACGAGAACATCGGCCATACACGCGACGATGCCGCCGGCGAGGCGTTCGATAAAGTCGCCAAGTTGCTCGCCCTCGGCTACCCTGGTGGACCGATTATCGACAAGCTTTCCACGCACGGTGATCCTACAGCGGTAAAGTTTCCACCTTCGCAGATCAAACACCCAGATCGCCGGCACCAGGGCGGGGGAGTTGAATCCGGAGATAGACCCCGCATGGATTTTTCTTATAGCGGGATAAAAACTGCGGTCCTGCGCTACATCGAGATGCATGGTTTGCAGGGAGCGATTGATGACCGCCGCCGCGCTTTATCCGACATTGCCCAGCCCAAACTGGAAGACTACATCGCCAACTGCGACAGGCAGAGCCTAGATCTGGTGGCTTCATTTCAGCGAGCAATGGTTGACGACCTCGTCGGCAAGACTCTGGCCGCGGCTCGTGCCTATGATGCCGCGACATTGTTTGTAACTGGAGGCGTCGCTGCTAACAATGAATTGCGGCAGGGATTCGAGCGCGAATCCGCAATGGAAGGTCTTCCGGTATATTTCCCGTCTCGTCCACTCTCAACTGATAACGCCGCGATGATCGCCGCGGCGGCGTATCCTAAGTTCCTCAGCGGGGACTTCGCTCCTCTGGATTTTTCTGCGGAAGCAGGCTTGGCGCTTAAATAATCGATACTATTTTCCTGCAGCCTGGTCCTTCGTGAGGCAGTCAGGCAATACAGCTTTCAGTGCTTTGGCAAGCTGCGATTCGATATCAATATCTTTGAAGATTGTGAAGTTGGCGCGCTTCTCTTTTTTTTCGAATCCGCTTTGCTTGCCAGCGACAATCACGATAGGAATGTTAGCAGTCTGAGGTTGGGCCTTCACTGCGGTAATCAGTTCCGCGCCGCCCATCTTGGGCATTTGCATATCGGTTACGATGAGATCGGGGCGGACTCGTTTCAAGGCTTCAACGGCATCCTGGCCGTTGGTAGCGGACTCCACCCGAAAGCCGCGTTCTTCAAGAAAACGGCAGACGGTGTGCCGGATCAGCATCGAGTCGTCCACTACGAGGGCGACTAGCTGCATTTGCCTCTCCGCAGACACAGAATTCCTTAGGCGACAGTAACAAAGTGTTATGCGTTTACCAAGAGGAAAGGCGCCGCCAAAATTACTTCCGTCACCGGTTCGTGGTAACGCCACTCATATCGACACAAACCACTACTCGGACTCGACGATTAGGATTCGTTCTTGAGTTTTGTCTCTTCGATAGTCATGTCTCTGAATTCGCTGGACTCGAATACCTCGCCACATTCCAGGCACTCGACGAATTCGGAGTCTTCATCGCGCGACACGATGCGCACACGCGGGTGCTTACACTCTGCCATTTCGCTTCTCTTCTCGGGGACTGGGGACGGCGGGATTGGCTTCATAAATCCGGTCTGGAGTCCTGCCCCAGCGGGTCAGGTTGATATTCGCCGGAAGTTGGCGGTATTTTAGCGTTGCTTCTGCGCTTGTCAAGTCCAAGATTCGTCAACTCAGGGCTTGCGTTGGATGCTTGACCCAACTTGACGTTTTGAGACGGACTTCCTGAGGCTCAGATTTTTAAAATTGCAGCATCATCGTGGGATAAGCCTAAGTCATTTAGCTCCTTGCGTTTACGCTCGAATCGCAATTTGAACGCATTGCCTGCGGGCGTTGCATTTACGACACGTGGTCTCTAGCATCTTGAATAGTGAAAGATCCGTATTTTAGGGCATTCCGATCCTCAAGCTGACCGAAAAGCAAGCTCAGGAGATAAAGATCATGAGCACAGATGTTAAGACTCCCCCGGCCGAGCGGCAGTACCAGCAGCCCGTGCCGCCAAACGGAATCAAGCTGCCCATCTACATGGATAACCATGCGACCACTCCGGTGGATCAGCGGGTCTTGGAAGAGATGCTGCCGTACTTTATGGAGAAATTCGGCAATGCAGCCAGCCGGAATCATTCATTCGGCTGGGCGGCGGAAGAGGCCGTGGAGACGGCTCGCGAACGCGTCGCTAAGCTGATCGGCGCGACAACAAAAGAAGTCATCTTCACCTCTGGCGGAACCGAAAGCGACAACCTGGCTATTAAGGGCATCGCCGAGATGTACAAAGAGAAAGGCAATCACATCATCACGGCGGTCACTGAGCATAGGGCCGTGCTCGATAGCTGTAAGCGGCTGGAGAAGTACGGCTATCGTGTGACCTACCTGCCGGTGCAGAAAGACGGCTTGATTGATCTCGAAGACTTGAAGCGCGTCATAGATGACAAGACGATCCTGGTTACGATCATGGCGGCCAATAACGAGATCGGCGTTGTCCAGCCCGTTGCGGACATCGGCAAGCTGTGTCATGAGCGCGGTGTGATATTTCACACGGATGCCACCCAAGCCGTGGCAAAGATGCCAATCGATGTGCTGAAGCAGAACATTGACCTGGCGTCCATCTCTGCTCACAAAATGTATGGGCCAAAGGGAGTGGGCGCGCTCTACGTCCGGAACGAAAATCCGCGAGTGCGCATTTCTGCCATCATTGACGGAGGCGGCCACGAGCGCGGGATGCGGTCAGGAACTTTGAACGTCCCGGGGATCGTAGGCTTGGGCAAAGCCTGCGCGATCGCGACTGAAGAAATGCCAAAGGAATCGTGCCGGCTGGCTGGTCTGCGCAACCGGCTGAAGGACAGAATCATGGGCCAGCTTGACGAGTGCTATATTAACGGTTCGATGGAACACCGGCTGCCGGGAAATTTGAATATCAGCTTCGCCTACGTGGAAGGCGAGTCGTTGTTGATGGGCATCAACGACGTGGCGGTTTCAAGCGGTTCAGCATGCACGTCTGCGAGGCTTGAGCCATCGTACGTATTGAAGGCGCTGGGCGTGGAGGATCATCTAGCACAGAGCTCAATCCGGTTTGGCGTTGGACGCTTCAACACCGAGCCGGAAGCTGACTTCGTTGCGGATCGTGTCGTTGAGACGGTCCTACACCTGCGCGAGCTTTCACCTGAGTATGACGCTGCCAAAAGGGCATCAATTTGAATTTGGTAGGGAGCTTATATGCCAAAAGAACTCACCTGGGATGATGCCGACGATATCGGAATTCTTCTCTCCGAAAAACATCCGCAAACTGATCCGCTCTCGTTACGCTTCACTGATCTGCACCGCTACGTAACAGAGTTGCCCGAGTTCAAGGATGACTCCAAGACGTCCAACGAGGGCAAATTGGAAGCGATCCAGATGGCGTGGCATGCGGAGTTCTTGGATCGCACGCAGGGATGAGTTGCCGATGAAAGCGCGGGCGATAAACACCCGCGACATCAGCCGCCGAGGATGGCGGCGCTTTTTTAGAAACTAACCTACCCCACCGCCACCGGTACCGCTTCTTCTACGCTTGCTTCCCGCAGAAACTTCGCCGCTTCCTCAGGAGGCGTGGGATTGATATAAAAGCCCGTTCCCCACTCGAATCCTGCGGTCTTGGTCAGCTTGGGCATGAATTCGATATGCCAGTGATAATGATCGTTCGTGGGATCCTGCACTGGAGACGTGTGGATCACAAGGTTATAGGGAGGGTTATCTAAGACTCGGTCGGCCTTGGTGAGCAAGAGCTTCAGCGCCTTCGCCAGATTCTCAAACATGTGCGAAGAGGAGTTCTCAAATGCCGACTCATGCTGCTTAGGGAGAATCCAAGTCTCAAAGGGGAAGCGCGGCGCGTATGGGGCGAGGGTCAGGAAGTCTTCGTTCTCTGCGACGACGCGAATACCCGCTTCGGTCTCCTGACGAATGACATCGCAGAACACACAACGTTCCTTATAGATGAAGTACTGCTTGGCGCCCTCGATTTCTTCGGTCAGATAAATCGGAAGCATAGGCAACGCAATCAACTGCGAGTGCGCGTGTTCCAGTGAGGCGCCAGCAGCCTCACCGTGATTCTTGAAAATTAAGATGTACTTGAAGCGGCGGTCTTTTTTTAGGTCCAGGATTCGGTCCCTAAAGGTCCACAAGACATCTTCTATGCGCTTAGGCGGGAGCGTAGCCAGGGTAGCATTGTGATCCGGGGTCTCGATGATGACCTCGTGCGCCCCGATTCCGTTCATCTTGTCGAACATACCCTCGGCCTGGCGGTTCAAGTTGCCTTCGATGCCCAACGCCGGGAACTTGTTCGGGACAACCCGAACCGTCCAACCCGGAGTATCGCGCTGTGGTGGAGGTCCGCTATTGGGATTAGGCCGGTATGCCTGGATTTCGGGTGGCGTTTTGTTCTCGTTGCCGTAACAGAAGGGACAGAAACCACCCTTGATTTTCACTCCCTCGCGCGCGAAATCGGTCGGGCGCTTCGCGCGATCCGTCGAAATAATGACCCAGCGTCCGACAATTGGATCTTTTCTAAGTTCGGGCAAGTATGAAATCCTTTCCGAAACTGCGCCAAAAATAACCGCAAGCACCGCAATCTTACTAAAACGTTATTTTACGATACCGGGAAGGCATTCTGGAATAACTCGAACATCGGCAGGCTGGGTTGCTTTTGATAATACACGCTGAGTACGTCGAAGCGAAACTGGCACGAAGGTGGTAGATGGTGGAGATACTCGCGGGCGACGGCTGCAAGCTCGCGCTGCTTTCCGCGATCCACCGCGGCTTCCGCAGGTTTCACATCTCGCGTGGTGCGCGTCTTGACTTCCACAAAACACAACACATCTTTGTCCCAAGCGATCAAATCGATCTCGCCGCGCCGGCGCGGCGAGCGAAAATTGCGCGCCACCATGACGTAGCCCAGCTTTCTCAGATAAAAGTAAGCGTCTTCTTCGCCGCGACGACCGGTGCTCTGGTGCTCTGGCCGGGTTGTCTTTGTGACAGTTCTATTCGCCATCCAGTCGAGAGCCTGGATCGCGGCATGTGTGAGTCCGCCAGAGAACATTAGACAGAGGATTCCAAGGAGAACGATAAGCTCGGAATGGCAGGTTCTGTTGTGACGGATGTCACAATCGAGCTTATTTCGGGTCGTGTTTAGCAGTAAAACGAAAGGGTCCGCGTTTAGCAGGGCGGACCCTCCCAGGGGAAAAACTACGCGCGTTACTGCTGCATCGCCGCCTGGATGTCGGTGATGTGCAGAGTGCTCGTCGCCTTATCCAGGCTGCCGCTCACTTTCACCTGCTTGCCTTCGAACTGCTTGGCTTTGTCTTGATCATCAATCTGGTACGTGCCGCTGCCCGTCTTCAGAACGTACTTGTCTCCGGACTTCACCACGGTACCGGTGAAGGACTCGGCCGTCTGAGATGACCCCGAGGCTGAACCTTGCGCGCTAGGTTGATCTGGTGTGGATGGGCTGGTCTGGGCCGGGCTCGTTTCCGCCGGGCTGGTTTGCGCTGGGCTGGTTTGGGCCGGGCTGGCCGATGGGCTGGCCGCCGGACTCGAAGCTGCCGGCGAACTGGAACTTGGGCTGTTTTGATCGTTGGTCTGGGCGAACGCCGCAGGCAACAGAGTTACCGCCAGCGCAAGAATTGCTACCACGGTGAGAGTCTTCTTCATTATCTTCGCTCCTCAAGAATATCGACGAGTTGGCTATACGGGCTGCTGATGCAGCACGCAGCGTGCCAGAGTGCCCGTATGTCTTTGCGTTAGTTAATGGGAGCGGAAGCCCTATGCAAGAGGAGTTTTTGGAGATTCCTATAACAAATTTTCACCTTAGATTTTTGCTACAGAGAATACTGTATGGAGAGGATTACCCGCGCTCATCGCGCTTGCGCAGCCAATCAAGGAACATCTGCTCGATAGGTTTGTCGTAGGTCATCAGAACGTGGCGCACGGTGTGCCCACTCACGAAATGGCAAACTTCCTCGGCAAGATTCTTCACGTGATCGCCGGCGCGCTCCAGAGATTGGGTCATGAAGATAACCTGGAGACTGGCGTGCCGCTGAAGGTTCTCAGGATTCTCGATATGGCGAAGGAAAATTAAATTCCGCAGGCGATCCATTTCTGCATCAGCGCGGAGTACGTCGATGGCTTTTTTCACATCGCGAGATGAAAACGCCGTGCCCACGTCGGTGAGCATCTTCTCCAGCACTGTCGCCATATGCGTAAGATCGCGCGTATCCTGCGGATCCAGGCGTGGACCCGCCGCTTGTGCGCTGCTGGAAAAGCTCAGCAGAAGATCGCCGATGCGCTCCAGCCCGATCATCACCTTCATGCAGGCCAACAACTCACGCGCTTCTCCCTCGGTCACCCGAGTGATAGCCGTGGTAACGCCCGCATCAATTTCCATGTCCAGATTATCAAGCTCTTTTTCGCGATCGCGCAGTGAATTGAGCAACGGCGACGAGCCGGTCGCGATCCCTTCCGCTGCCGCCGCCGCCGCTTCTTTCGCCACCCGGCAGGCTTCAATCGTGCGCTTCACCAGATGTGGATACGACGGCTCCGACTCTGGAGTTTTGATAGTGGCTGTACTCATGCGCGTACCTCTCCGCATCGCAATGACTGCCTGCGATTCATATACTCGCCGCCGATTTAAGTTGATGGCCAATAACGGAGAATAGGTTGTTTTTTCAAGGATTTGGTTAAAGGAAGGTGAATTTTCCCTGCTTACGACACTGCCGGCAGAACGAAGAAGAACGTGGAACCATGGTTTAACTCACTCTCCGCGCGAATACTCCCGTGATGAGCCAGGACAATGTGCTTGGCAATCGCTAGCCCCAGACCGGTTCCTCCTGACTCCCGTGACCGGGCCTTATCCACACGGTAGAAGCGCTCGAAAAGACGCGGCAGGTGCTCGGACGGAATGCCAGGGCCAAAATCCCGCACATAGAACTCCACCCCCCGGGCTGACGGCCTGGCTCCCAGCACGACTCGCCCCCCAGCGGCTCCATACTTGAGCGCATTCTCCACCAGGTTGGAAAACACCTGATGGATTGCCTCTGGGTCGGCAGCTATCTGTGCGCTCGCATTATCCTCCACCTGCAACTCCACATTCAGCGTGCGAGCAAGCTCTCGAAAACTCTCCATTGTCTCCTGTAGGAGCTCTGCAGGAGCAACCGGTTGGATCAAGAACCGCTGTTCGCCCGATTCCACTCGCGCCAGCGTGAGCAGGTCCTCTGTGAGACGTGACATTCGAATTGCATTCTTGCGAATGATCTCGAGGAACTCCCGCGAATGATTATTTTCCTGAGCGCCGTCGAGCAAGGTTTCGGTGTATCCCTGAATGGAAGTCAGCGGGGTGCGTAGCTCATGCGAAACGTTGGCAATGAAATCGCGTCGCGTCTTTTCCACGCGTTCGGTCTCGGTGAGGTCGCGCAGAACTGCCACGGCGCCGCCCGCGGGCAACGGCCCTGCGGTTACGTCGAAAGTTCGGCCCGGCAAAATGGAGGTGGCGCGGGCGGTTACAGCAGTCCGCGCTCCACCGGCAGCCCGCACAGCACGCAGGAAATCTGGATCGCGTACCATTTCAACCACCGGCGCATTCAAGCGCGTCCGTTGCGGCACAAGCTTGTTCATAGCTTGATTAGCCCATTGCACCCGGTCTTCCTCGTCCACCGCGATCACCGCATCCTGCATGCTGTTGAGCAGTGTTTCCAATTGTCGCTGGCTGTTCTTCAACGCGGCAAAGCTTTCTTCGAGCCGGCGCGCCGTTTTGTCTAGTGAAGCCGCAAGTTGCCCGATCTCGTCTCCCGAGTTTTGGGAAATGCGGGCGCCAAGGTCCCCGTGTGCAATGCGATCGGCAAATTGCGTAATCCGCTCCAACCGCTGTGCAGTGAATGCCGCCACCGCCCCCGATATCAGCAATGCCACGGCAAATGCCAGCAATGAACCCAGGACCAGCTTGCTGCGGACGCCGGTTACAGCCGCTTGCATATCAGATAACGGATAGGCAAGCCGAACCGCGCCTCCTGCGACCGGCGCAGCTACGTAAAGAAACGGAACGCCCACTGCGGGGCTCCGGCGGATATCGCTGCCGATCTCCCCGCTCAAGGCAGCGGCAAATTCTGGAGCTCGGGCCTGGTCTTCCATGGTAGAAGGCGGGATTTCTGAGTCAGCCAGAACCTTGCCTTGCGGATCAATCACCGTAGCTCGCGCGCCTGCGGCTTGCCCTTCCTGGGAGGCAACATCCGCCAAATCATGATTGCGGTCGGTGTTGACGCGGTTTGCGAACATCAGAGTTTTCTGGCGGAGATTGCGCTCGATTTCCTGGCGAAGCGAAGCTTCCCACGCGCGGTGAACGGAAAAATCAAGCGTTGCGGCAACCGTCGCTATCACGATCCCAAAGGCGGCCAGCAGCTTGAAGAAAATCCGATTCCTCACTTCGGCGCCTCGAAGCGGTATCCGGCGCCGCGCACGGTCTTGAGGTAGCGCGGGTTCTCCGGGTCCGGCTCAATTTTTTCCCGAATGCGCCGCACATACACGTCAACCGAACGTGGCGTAACGTAAGCCGTGTCGCGCCAGACCGAGTCGAGGAGTTGATCGCGCGTAAATACCCGACCGATGTGGCGGGTGAAATAATCCAATAACCGGAACTCGGTAGCAGTCGTTGTGACCTGGCTTCCACGCACGTTGAGCGTCATCGCGCCGGGATCGATCTCGATCTCCCCGATCTTTATAGGCGATTGCGACAACGGCCTCTCAAAACGCCGCAGCACCGCTTTCACGCGAGCCACCAGTTCGCGCGGACTGAACGGCTTGGGAATGTAATCATCGGCGCCCAACTCCAAGCCCAGTATGCGGTCAGCTTCCCCGCTCTTCGCGGTAAGAAAGATGACCGGAGTCGGTGCGAGCACAGGTATCTGGCGAATTTGGCGGCAGAGCTCAAGCCCATCTTTCCCGGGCACCATGATGTCCAGAATGTATAAAGACGGTCGCTGTCGCTCGGATTCCGGAATCACGGTGTTCCCGGCCGCAAACACCTTCACCACGAATCCCGCCCCTTCCAGATGGTGCCGCACCAGCCGGGAGATATCCGGATCGTCTTCAACCAGAAAGATGTTAGGCTTCACAGGGATATTGTAACGGCGGTGCGGGCCGAGTACCTAGTGCCCAGCGGAGACATACAGTCTGTGGCCCACGTATTCTTATAATCAGCACTCATTGACGCGACGATCTTAAAGTGATTGGATGACTGCAGCGGTTTTTCCCATCTGCAAGGTCGAGGAGAATGGCCCATATGTCGTTTGAAGAAGCATTGGCTGCGGCTTCACGAGACGAAGGCTTCAAGGCCACCGTGTATGCGATGAACACTCTCCTAATACACAAGGGAATCTACACGCAAGAGGAGTTTCAGGCGCTTTTCGCCGAATGGGTAGAGAAAGAACTGCGCAGAAAGGCGAGTGCGAATCAGAGAAGCGGCGTCAACCTCGTTTCCGCGTAGCTTTGCGAGGTGGGTGCTGGCAATCGGGTGGCTTCGCACAGTGCATACCTATGTCGCACGCTTTGCACTCGCACTGGCAAGTTGGTGCGGGTTTCACTTCCCCGGGTCTACTTTTTTGTGACCGCATTCGTCTCCCCATGGGATTCGGCCCACTCGTCCGGTAAGAGGACGAGAAAGGTGAAGCTATTACAAGGCGATCATCAGGTTGCCAGCCCGGTCCAGCCAGAAGGATCTCCCCGGAGGCACAACAGTTGTAGCGCTGTATTCCGTAACAACAGCGGGCCCGGAAAATTTCTTGCCGATGGGCATCACGTCGCGATCGCCCACGGATGTCTCAAACTTCTTACCTCCGAACAGAACTGAAGCCCTCTTATGTTTTCGCGTTTGCGCCGCCTGCGTCTTCCGCTCACGCGCAGATAAAATCTTGGCCTGAGGTGTCGCGATTTTTGCACGCAGCCGAAGCGTCACTAATTCCACTTCGCGATTGCCGTAGCTGTAGCCATAGCGGCGCTGGTGCTCGCGGCGGAAGTCTTCTATCAAGGTACTGGAATAAGGCACGTTAAGCTCGTATCCCTGGCCCCGGTAACGGACGTCGACGCTGCGCTGGTAGCTGATCGCCCCACGCCAGCGCTCCTCACGAAAGCTCTTCTCTGCGTTGCGCCGCAAAATTGCAAACTCCCGG
>QIAB01000055.1:0-571 GCA_003225455.1 Acidobacteriota bacterium | reverse complement strand
GGAAATTCCCTTGCTACTCGCCACAGCACAGTTCGAGAGTAGTCCTTCACCACATCGCTGACCAGGATTCCGAACGCCGAAAGCGCCCCGGGCAACGCCGGCACGATTACGCGCGGAATTCCCAGCGCTTCGGCCAGTTCACACGCATGCAGACCGCCTGCGCCCCCAAAGGCGACCAGCGCAAACTCGCGCGGATCGTAGCCGCGCTCAATCGAGACCACCCGCAGCGCCTTTTCCATGTTTGCATTCACAACACGAACCACTCCCGCCGCAAACTCCTGCAAGCTAAGCGAGCAAGTCTGCTTCTTCAGCCACTCGCTGGTCATCCGGCGGGTTCGCTCCAGATCAAGTATGAATTCGCCGCCGAGGAAGGCATGCGGCTGCAAACGCCCGAGCAGCAAATTAGCGTCGGTTACGGTGGGCTGCGTGCCCCGCCCATAGCAGATCGGGCCGGGATCGGCGCCGGCGGATTCTGGCCCCACCCGCAGCGCTCCGGCTGCGTCGAATCGGGCAATCGATCCACCTCCCGCACCAACGGTGTGAATGTCGAGCATGGGCACCCCCACTGGAA
>QIAB01000099.1:4432-13130 GCA_003225455.1 Acidobacteriota bacterium | reverse complement strand
AACCTCGAAGACCGGCTCTATCAGCAACGATCCATGCCTTAACTGGCGGAAGTGAGAAAGCGTATGTGCCAAAATTCAGCACAACTCGCGGTGACCGAAACGGCAAGCGATGACCTAGCCTTGGTCCATGCCAGCAAGAGTGGAAATGTTGCTGCCTTTGAGGAATTGGTAAAGCGATACGATCGCAAACTCCTTCGAATCGCTCAACATCTTACGCACAACCCGGAAGACGCCGAGGACATAGTTCAGGAGGCCTTCCTGAAAGCCTTTCAATACCTGGGACAATTCCGGGAGAATTCAAAATTCTCGACCTGGCTTATCCGCATAACTTTGAACCAGTCTCTGATGAAGCTACGTAAACGGCGCCCAACAAGAGAGGTGTCTATCGATAATAACTTTCAGTCAGAAGAAGACAATCTCCCGATCGATGTCGCGGATTGGGCCCCAAATCCTGAGGAACTCTACAGCGCAACTGAGTTACGAGAGATCTTGCGCAAAACATTACAAGATCTGGGTCCGGGATTGAGGATGGTCTTTGTATTGCGAGACATAGAGGGGCTCTCATTGGAGCAGACGGCAGAAGCGCTGGGATTGAGTCTGTCTGCAGTTAAGGCGCGATCCTGGCGAGCCCGGCTGCAGCTTCGCGAACGATTGAGCAAATACTTCAATAAGGCAGAAGTGTTTGCGGGCGTCGAGCCTCGCTCCAGTCACGCAGAGCGGGCCGATCCGGAGGGCTGCCAAATCCGAGGGACTTGAAATGAACTTAGAGGGGAAGTGGCACACGATTCGTAACAGAACTGTGTTCCCTCTTCTGTCTCCTCCATGAACTTCGCGGTTCCGCCCAATAAACGTGGCTGCCGTATACGCTCCCAGCCTTCGTAATGATTTCTTGATTCGGATTTTGCGGAATCAACACAGCGGGGTGTATTCGACGCGGCCCTTTATCTGTACGACAACCACTCGGGAACATCCCCAAGATGTCAGGAATGCCACATCTGCGTCAGCCCAGTGCTCGGCGAATGGTAAAACTTCAGTGGCCCAGATTCCTTGACGCCGAGTTTGCGTATACACCAGTTTGCTGCGCTGACATGCTGGTCTGATGTGATTGCGGAGAAGAACACAGGTATTGAGTAAATTCGGGCTTCCTCTGGACACTCACGAGTTGCAAATATCTTTTGACAAACAAGTGACACGGTCCACGCATCCGTTCCACCGGCGCCGAATCAAACGTTTCAAACGCACTGAAGACAGTCTTTTACGAACACGCCGCGCGGCCTTTGGGTAGTGAACAAGGCACAACAAGGGATATCTTGGGGCGAGCCTAATTCAGGTTTCCATGGGGGTGTGGTTGAAACCGATGGAATCGGGAAGGCTTGAAGATCGAAGATCGACAGAGGAGCAGCAACTAGAGATCAACAATAAGGAGAAATTATGCGGAGGTATTTGGGGGCACTCATTACGCTCAGCGGTGTGTTCGCACTGGCTGCAGGAGTTCAGGCGGAGACAGGCGACTGTCGTTGTCCCAACACTCATCCAGGAGAAAGGCCGTGAGCCATTCAGGGAAGTTCCTCCCCGGAGCCGCGACATTCGTACTGTGTTGCCTAGCGCTGACAGGAGCAGTGGCTTTCGCCCAAGACGGCAAGACCACGGTGAAATACCCAACTGCGCACGCGGTCTCTCACTCTCTCAGAGAGCTGCCCATCGACGTATTCGGCGTTCGCGACGTGGAAGCCCCAGAACCCAAGCCGCTTCCTCTGCGCTCGCATGGTGTCCTGGCTCCTGTACGACCGGACCTAGTCCTGCAGCAGGAAATTCGGCCCAACGTTGCCGCTACTAAAGGCGTTGACTTCGACGGCACAGGGGCGCAGGGCTCCGCGCCTTCGGACGTCAATCTTGCCGTCGGACCCAACCACATTGTCCAGACTGTAAATGTGCGGCTGGCAGTGTACAACAAGTTTGGCACACTGCTCTCCGGTCCGACTAATCTCACCACGTTCTTCGCCCCGCTTGGCGGCAACTGCGCGGCCGGAGCAAGCGATCCGATTGTGAACTATGACCGGCTGGCGGACCGCTGGGTCATCAGCGACATCGGCTTTCTCAACACTTTCTCGGAGTGTGTTGGCGTGTCGAAGACGAGCGATCCGACAGGGGCTTACACGCTTTACGCCTTTTCCTTCGGAACTACCTTGAATGACTATCCCAAGCTGGGCGTTTGGCCCACCGCGACCAATAGCGCTTACCTGGTCACTTACAACCTTTTCTTGAATGGGCAGATTTTTAACGGTTCAGATTTGTGCGGTTTCGACCGGACGAAGATGTTGGCGGGGAACGCATCGGCAGCCCAGATTTGCAAGTCGACCCCGAACACCGAAGGCGGCTACTTGCCCTCCGATCTCGATGGTCCAACGCCTCCAGCGGACGGCACGCCTGGTCTTTTCGTGGACTGGCAAAACAACAATCCGGGCCAGCTACTCCTGCGGAAGCTCGCGCTGAACTTCGCGGCCGGCACCGCCACACTATCGGCTGCGACGTCCATCAGCGTAGCCAACTCCGCCCTGGCCTGCGGCAATGGCGGCACCTGTGTGCCGCAAAAGGGGACCACGCAACTCTTGGACACGCTGGGCGACCGGCTCATGTACCGGATGGGCTATCGGAAATTCGCCGATCACGAGCGTTTGGTGATAAACCATGCAGTCGACAACGGAGGCCGAGTGGCGGTCCGCTGGTATGAGCTCCTGGATTTGAGCGGGGCCGTCAGGGTGAATCAGCAGGGCACGTTCGCTCCGGATACCACTCACCGTTGGATGGCAAGCGCGGCGATGGATAAGGCGAACGATATCGCCATCGGCTACAGCGCTTCGAGCAGCATTATCAACCCCGCGATTCGCTTCACCGGACGGGTGCCAAGTGATCCAGCAGGCACATTGCAAACGGAAGCCAGCATTCTGGAAGGCGCCGGATCGCAGACCAATCTGAGCCGGTGGGGCGACTACACGGCGCTTCAAGTGGACCCGAGCGACGACTGCACGTTCTGGTACACGAACCAGTACGAGAAGGTGAACGGCTCGTTCAACTGGAGCTCCCACATCGGATCGTTCGTTTTCAGTAACTGTGGCGCCGGCGGGACGACGGTGACGCTTTCCACTACGAAGTTAAGCTTCTCTAAGACGGTCATCGGTGTGACCAGTAAGCCGAAGATCGTCACGTGGACCAACACCGGAACGGTAACCCTTAACATTTCCAGTATTGTCGCGAGCGGTGACTTCGCTATTTCCAACAACACTTGCGGAGCGACTGTATCGCCGGGCGCTAGCTGCACGGTAAGTGTGACCTTTAAGCCGACCACGAAGGGTTTGCGCCAGGGCAACTTGACATTTAGCGACAATGCGCCCGGGAGCCCCCAGGTCGTGGCCCTGGTAGGAACCGGGACAGCAATTAAGCTGACGCCGTCCTCCTTGAACCTCGGGACCGTGACGGTGGGCAATAGCAGCTCACCTCAAACCATCACGGTAACCAACGTGAGTAATGCCACTGTAACTTTCACTAGCATAGGCATTGCCGGGCTAAATCCAGCGGATTTCTCTGTTAGCTCGAATACGTGCGGGCTCACGCTCGCCGGAGGCGCCAGTTGCACTCTTGGCATCAGGTTCAAGCCAACGGTGACGGGCATACGCAAGGCCACTCTGCAAGTGAAGGACGATGGTGGCGGCAGCCCGCAAACAGCGGCGCTGAACGGCACCGGAGCCTAGACTTGAATCGGCTCAACAGCAAATGGGTGGTCGCTACGCTCCGCCGGGTCAGAATGCCTTGACTCTGTTCATCGGTTTCTCTTCTCCGTAGTCTCCTTACTGTTGATGAACGCGACGCACGGACGATTGTAAGGCGGGAAACTGGCACCACCGGGCCACAGGATTTGAGACGAGGATCTCGGGCCGCGGGCCGCTCGGATTCAACGCAACGACTTGGCTCGGCAATGGTGGACGTTCTGCTGCGACACACACACGAGCGCGAAGACCTTGTTTTGAAAACCGAGACATCCGAGCCATGGTCGAGTCGCAACAGCCTTTACCAAATCACGATGCGTGAGGTCAGTGGAACGATGCGAAGTTTCTCTTGAACAAGCGGAGGCGGAGAACGATCCAAGCTCACGCTGCGATCTTCTGACCTTCGTCTCGGTGGGGCACTTTGAACCGATACTTTTTGATTTTGAAACGCTTGATTTTCGAATCCAGCGTTCGCGCTGGCAGCCCTAGTTTCGTGGCGGCGCTCAGATATTCGACATGGAGTCGGAGCCAGTCGCCCTACGAGGGCATCGTCTTGAGGCGCGCCCTGCGGGGCGATGCCAAGTGTTCATCTCTGGTATTTGAAGTCCTTGCACGGCACTAGGGGATCATGGGAATGCCGTCTTAAAGGAATTCCGTACCAAACTTGTTTATGCGCAAAACCGTACCGCACTGCCAGGATTAGACGACTGTCGGCCGATTATTCGTGAAGGATCCTCTTGTCAAGCACAATCGCCGGAGTTGTCAATGACTTGCCGAGGTTGTGGTTTTTCGGGTGTGTCGTAAAAGGTGTCGTAACCTTTTTTCGCTACGCCCGCATTTCAGCAGGTTCGCTTGCAGCGCCGTAATCCAGCGCGGCCCGGACCACGTCGAGTTCCGGATGCTGATAGTGCATCGCAGTCTTTACGTCTCGATGTCCCATGGTCTTCATGACGGCGGCCAGGTTCCCGGTCCGCATGAGAACTCTTGTGCCGTAGTCATGCCGGGCACAATATAGAACAAGTTCCCTCGGAATGCCCGCTTGGCGGCGCGCCTCCCTGAAGAGGCGGTCGATTGAACGCAGGTGCCCAGAAGCGGCACGGTTGGATGGAAACACCCATCCCTCGCTCCTTGTACCACAACGTGCACGCAAAAGATAGTTGACGCGACGGCTCATTGGAACAAGTCGCCGCCCCTCGGCAGTCTTACTGTCGGGCACGAAATTCACGCGATTTTGCCAATCGAGATTCTCGATGCGCATGCAGTAGAGCTCACGTTGGTTTCTCATTCCCGTATCGCGCATCAAGATGACGATGTTGCGGAAAAGCTCAAAGGTTCGCCTTCTCCAGGTGCAGGCCTCAGCTCCTTCGAGCAACTTCCTTTCTGCTTCATCATCAAGCCGAAGATGCCGGCCATGCTCCTTCATCATTGTGATTTTTGGAGCGTGACCGATCATGTTCCACTCCTCCGCTTTGTGGAGCATTCGTCGCAGTGTCCGCAAAGCGCAGTTGGCGTTTGCGGCCGAGCCCGGAAATTTCAATTGCTCGGCGCAATCGCCTGTGATCTGGTTCACTCGCACCTCCACAATAGCGGTCGCCTTCAGCAGTCGCCAGCCGTTACGGTAGAACTTTCTCGTCATTTCTTCCAGCCTGGCGGTGTCCACCCAAGCCAGAAAGCGCTCAGCAAAGTCACCGAGAGCGGTGGGCTTGCTTGGAAGTGGATCGGTGTTTTCAATTACCGAAGCCAGCTTCAGGCTTGCTATCTTTAGCGCCTTAACTGACTTCGTTTCCTGGGTTGACGCTCGGTAGCGACGGCCTCGCACCGTAAAGTCATACCAATAGAACTTCGACTTTGGCTTCTTAAAGAGCTTCGCGAGTTTCCTCCTTGCTGCCCGCACGGAAGCAACTCGCATGTTCTGCACAATGCAATCGTGAGAACGGCTACATGATAGCTTACTGGCTCCCAAATGGATGCGTTTCGCCTTGAATACTTCGTCACAGACTGAAATGGGATGAACGTCTGGTTTTTCACCAGGTATTCCGCCACATTATCATCACATCTACTGACCTGCGCTCAACGACCGCTATGCTGAAATGTCCTAATTCCACGCCAAAGGTTCATCGTTCCTGCTGAGCGTTGGCGGTTTACGGAACCGCCGCCAAACTCATGGGCTCCCTCCGATCTCAAGTTGCCGCCAGAACTCAAGCCCTCGGCCAGTCACGATAATCCGCACGTAGAGTGTTGTTGGATCTCTTCACCCTGGAAGGCGCCAAGCCGAAATATCTATGAAAGATGCGAATGAAGTGACTCAGGTTATTGAATCCGGCTGCGTAGCACGTAGCCGTGACGCTAGTGCCCGCTTCAAGAAGAGACCGGGCATGTGCAAGGCGTAGCCGAAGCAAATACTTGTGGGGTGGCAAGCCGATGAGTTCCCGAAACACACGGGCAAAAAGGAACGGGCTCATCGCTACTTGCGACGACAAGTGCGAAAGAGAGTGTTGGCCTGCTGGATTTGCATCCATCCGCTCGCGGGCCGCATGAATTCTTTCGGCATACCACTTCAATTGACTGGGCCGATATAAATGGCGCTTGTTTGTGGGCGCTTCAGCGACGGCGTCCACGAGTTCGCACGCGAGCGTTTCCAAACGCAATCCGATGTCATCGCGAACAATTGACCCGAGCTGCAGTTGCAAGAAGCGGAGCCGGTTCGTAATTGGAGGCACCAATGGGAGGCAGCGCAGGTGCTCGCAGAACTCGCTGGACAGTGTTCGGGAGAGATTCACGGATAGGCACGTATCGGCTTCTATGTCCGGCAGGTGCGCGTACCGGTACACGTCGTCTGGGCGACTGAGAAAGATGCAGCCACTGCCGAGCAGCCACTCTCGCCCTTCATGTCCCAATCGGAAAGCGCCTCGCTCGACGATGTTGATTTGAAACCGATCTGCTGCTTGCTCTTCCGAGTCGGACAGGTTTGCGCCCGCCGGATGGTCAAACCGAGTGAGCGACACATCAGCGGTTTCTTTGACCATCTGCACACGAAATGGGACGACATCGCGCGGCACAAAGACAGCGTAGTAAGCGGCCCTGGACGGTGTCAAATGGCGGGAGGAGACGCGCATTTTCGGGCCGACGTTCACCTTAATCGAAATGGCGCAAGAAAGCGCAAGCGAGTCGTGACGCCCTATCCGTAGGCTACTGCGATGATCGCGCGCATTTGGCACGGTTATACGACGCACGCGAACGCCGAGGCTTACGCTGCTGCCTTACAAGCCGAGATCCTACCAGGCATTATGAACATGGATATAAGGGCAGCTATTTGCTTAAACGACGCTACGGCGAAGAGGTCGAATTCGTCACTGTGATGCTGTGGGACTCGTTGAGAGCATTGCGCGAGTTTGCCGGCTCAGATTACGAACAGGCTATCGTGCCGGTGGAACGCCGCCAATTCCTTTCACGTTACGAGGAACGTTCGGCGCATTATGAAATCTTGATGCAGCCGGTGATCGGGCATGCTTCACCAGCATCAGAGTAGGCCAGCACGCGTGTTCCCGCGCGGTCTATGTGGTCGCACTCGCATCAGGCGCTGTCCCCGGTTGTGAATCGCGGCGATACCGAAACACACGTGACGCAACACACTCGCCAAAGCCGTGTGTGGGCATTCATAAGCCTCGCTGCTGCCGGTTGCCTGTGGGGCACCGGCTTCCTTTTCGGCAAGATTGCATTCGCCGAAATGACCGTATCGGAAACTGTTGGCTACAGGTTTATCTTTGGTTCGCTCCGGCTAATGCCAATTCTCTGGAAGCGTCCCCCGCGCTTTCGTCGGCATGCGTGGGGCAGTTTCTGCTGCAATACAAGGGGTTGGAGGCCACAACGGTCTCCCATGCTTCGCTGATCGTCGGTACCCTACCGGTTCTGCTTGCACTCGCGTCGGCGGTATCGTTGAAAGAGAAACTGAATGCATCTGAATACGGCTTAATCGTGCTTTCTGCCGCTGGTGCTGTATTCATCGCGACGGCAAAGAAGACCGTCGCCGGTCCTCAGCCCACAATGCGAGGCGACCTGCTGGTATTCCTCTCGATGTTTGCTGCAATGCTGATGATTCTTCTCAACAAGCGGCTCATGGAGGAATACGGGGCCTGCAGGTAACTGCATGGATGATAGCAATCGGTACGTTGGCTCTGTCTCGTCTGGATCGAAGCGACGCATCCGATGCGCGTGCATTTTTCGTCCCACGTCTGGCTTGCTGTAATCGCACAAGGAATTCTTGCCACCACAGCCGCATTTCTGTTTTGGAATTGGGGCTGGCCCGCGTACCTGCGGCTCGCGCTGGCGTGTTCCTGAATCTCGAACCTTTGGTGGGAACGCTGCTAGGTGTGGTTATCCTGGGCGAGAGTCTGGGCGTTTTTGGGGTATTAGGAGGCGCAATGGTCTTATTCGCCGCAGCATATTTTAGCTGGCCCAAGACACCCTGAGACACGCGGAGCGGCACCTACGGCATATTCGCTGCCCGTAGTCCGTTTCCCCCTCGCCTCCGTACTGCAGTAGGAGCTTCAGATGAATTGGAATCAGATCAGAGCGCTATTTCCCGCCGCGGAGCATTACACGTATTTGAACACTGCTGCGGCGCCCCCACTCTCAATTCTCGCTGCTCGCGAAGGCAAACGCTACTACGACGAAATGGCAGAGCATGGCGACATTCCGTGGGAGAGTTGGCTCTGCCAGGCCGAGCAGATACGCGAGAAGCTCGCGACTCTTGTCAATGCGCAAGCGCGCGGCGTCGCGTTTACATACAGCACCTCGCATGGCATGAACCTGATCGCGGGAATGCTCCGCCATTGCGGAGATGTGTTGTGTCCGGCTGATGAATTCCCAAGTTGTACGCTGCCTTGGCTTCAGCAGCGGTATCGAGTGGATTTTGTGTCCTCCCGCGAGCGTGG
>QIAB01000099.1:2014-4393 GCA_003225455.1 Acidobacteriota bacterium | reverse complement strand
AGAAAAGCATCACAACGGATACACGCGTTCTCGTGACCAGCTTTGTCCAATTCGCGACGGGCTTTCGACAAGATCTCGCTGCATTGGGTCGTCTGTGTCGTGAGCGCAACCTAATCTTTGTTGTCGATGCCACGCAAGGAATGGGTGTTTTTCCAATCGATGTGGTTAACTGCGGCATTGATTTTCTGGTCTTCAGCGGATACAAGTGGGCGCAGGCTGGATATGGTGTCGGTGGGTTGTACCTCGCGCCGCGTTTTGTCAACCCAACCTCGTTCCCGATTGCGGGGTGGTGGAGTGTCCGCGATCCGGAGGCGGTCGTAAATGATCGGTTGGACTTGAAAGAAACTGCCGCAGCGTTGGAGGTTGGCTGCCCTCACTTCGCCGGCATCTTCGCTTTAGGCGCCGCTCTCAGGTTGTTCGAAGAAATCGGGAAGCTGCGAATTGAAGAACGCATCCACGAACTGACCGACTACTTACATCACCGGCTTGAAAGGGAACGATTCAACATCGCCTCCCCTCTAAAACGCGAACAGCAATCCGGCATTACCATCGTTGAAATGCACAACGCACCAGATATTGTGAAACGTCTGGCGGAGAAGAACATCATTGTGTCAGCGAGAGGCAAAGGCCTGCGCGTCTCCGTTCACATCTTCAACAACTTTGATGATATTGACCGCCTCATTATCGGCCTGCGGGAACTGACCTCGATGACTCGCGCCAACACAGAATGAGACTGGCGGACTGTTCGTCAGTTTGCGCCTAAGAAAAGCAAGAAAGTGCAAGTGCTCACTACCCCCCGTTTTACCAGAATGCTTGTTCGATGACCCTTGAGGGGAGAGCCGCAATGAAAAGAACTCGTGGCAGGCATTGGCTGTACGCCCTCGTCGCCGTGATGATCGGTGCAATCCTGTTGCCAGCGCAGGTGCGGCCGCAGGATAAAAGCAGGAGCGAGGCTGTCTTCAAGCAACTTGTGTCTCTGGTGGGCGAGCGGAAGCAGTTCAGGACGGTGTTCCGGTTACAGAGACTTACACGCTGACAGCCAACGGAAGCGCGCTCATGGCCGAAACGAAACCGGGTACTGACCCAGCCATGATCACGATGTTCACCGTTGATGGCGACCATTTGATCGCAACTCATTACTGTGCAGCTCGCAATCAACCTCAGATGGAGACAGGCATTCCAGAAGACTTGCAGAAAGGCGTGACGTTTTCCCTGGTACGAGTAACGGGAATGAAAACGCCAGATGACTGGCACAACACTGGTGTCACTATAACGCTGGAAGACAAGGATCACATGACGCAGCGGTGGACCTATCTCTACAAGGGGAAACCAGGCACAGCCGTCTTTCACTACACACGGAAGAAGTGACATCAAACCGCAGGGATTATCACAGTGGACCTTCTTCGCATTCGATCAGTCTTGACTGAGCGTGAATTTGACGTGTGGCTGTTCTACGATCATCACCATCGCGACCCAATCGCCTACCGTATTCTCGGGCTGCCAGAAGAACCGCCCGCCAGCCGCCGTTGGTTCTATGTGATCCCCGCTGCAGGGAATCCCCCGAAAACTGGTACATCGCGTCGAGCCGCAACACTTGGACTCGCTGCCAGGAACCAAGCAAACGTACTCAGGGTGGCGTGAGTTGGCAGATCAACTCAGGACTATTCTCGCGCCTTTTCGACGCGTAGCGATGCAGTATTCGCCCAACAACTTAATCTTCTACGTGGGCATGGTGGATTCCGGCACTGTAGAGATGGTTCGGGATTTCGGTCACGAGAGAGAGATTCAGATCAGAAGAGCACAAAAAAGGTGTTTGAGTACTACATTGCGTAAGTTGATCCAGCTATTCTTGCTGATGTGGTGCCGCCGGGTCACTCAAATTGGCGCGATCACCGCTCTTCTTTCCACATTTGTTGCAATTCAGGCATTTGGACAGGTCGGCACCAGCACTCTGCGCGGCAGAGTGTCAGATCCGCGCGGGCATATCATCAGCGGCGCCCAGCTGCTGCTCTACATCGGAAATCGCCCCGAAGTGAGGTCAACTGCCGTAAGCGATCACCTCGGGCAGTTCGAATTCACCCACCTTGCACCTGCAAGCAATTATCGCTTGCAGGTTACGCATAGTGGTTATGCCAGCATTGAAGCCGCAGGCATTCCGCTGCGGGCAGGCGAGACCAGGCAATTGCAGATCACGCTGGACACGCGGCGAGCGCTGACGAACGCGGTGACCGAGGTCACTACCGCGGGTGTCGGACAGCAGGTGCGCACACTGCCAGTACGCGGACAGGCATCAGGCACTCTCGAGACACTCACCCCCGGAGCCGGGGCAACAGGGGGTACGTTTGGATCGTTTCCAATCAACGGCAGCCGCGCGCAGTT
>QIAB01000099.1:487-1971 GCA_003225455.1 Acidobacteriota bacterium | reverse complement strand
AACGCAGAAGCCATCGGGCAGGGCGGCGCCTTCGGTGCTCCAGCGGTCCTGCTGCCGCTCGATGCCATCCAGGAAATTGAAGTGCAAACCAACACTGGTGCCGAGTATGGTCCGTCAGGGGCGGCGGTGCTGACCACGATCAAGAGCGGCGGGCCGCAGCTGCACGGATCAGCGTTTGAATTCTTCGATAACGACAAGCTAGCCGCTAACAATTTCTATAACAATGCCTTTGGGCGCCCACGTCCTGAATTTCGGAACAACCAATTCGGATTCACCGCGGGCGGCCCGCTGCCGTATAGCATCTATTTCTTCAGTTCGTATGAAGGGCAGCACGAGCGTGTTGGTGTTACCTTCGCATCTCGATTTCCTACACAAGTGGAAATTGCCACGGCAACATCGCTTGTCCAGGGAAGCGGCCGTTCGGTGAACGCGCTGGCTTTGCCCATTCTCGCGCTCTACCCCGCCTCGCTCGGCCAGGGTCCGCTCAGTTTTTCTGTCATCGGGCGCAGTGACGGCAACACGCTAACGCTAAAGGCGGATCACGGCGAGAAGGGCCAGGATAATATTTCCGCTTCGTACGCGGTCGGCGTAAACCGCCAGAGTTTTCCTCAGGGCCAGTTCGGGTTGGGAACAGGCTCGCGGCTGCCGCGTTACGCTTCGCAATCCCACACGATCGTGCAGTTGTTTGCTACCCAGTGGCAACGAGCGCTTTCATCGCGGTTGGTGAATGCTGCTCGCTTCGGTTACTCGCGTTACTATGAAACAACGTTTCCGGGAGACAAGGGCTTAAATGCAACAGCAATCGGCCTGAACACCGGAGTCGACTCGGCCCGCAATTCCGGTTTGCCAGAAATCGATATCGCGCCCGGCGAATACGAAAATCTCGGCGCTCCTCTCTCGCTGCCGCGGGGCCGCGCCAGCAACGTATTCGATTTCTCGGATGGTATCGGTTGGAACCGCGGAGCGCACCAATGGAAGTTCGGCGGCAGCATAACATCATTCCAGGAGAACGCCTTCACAGACACCGGCATGCGCGGGCGGCTGGTTTTCGATGGCTCGCAGTTCGGCGACCAAGCCTCGGGCGACTTCGCGATTGCCAGCCTGGTGGATCTGCTTGCTGGCCTGCCTGCTCCCGGTGTAACCACCATTGCGCGTGGCGATTCACAACGCTACCTCCGCCAGCATCGCTGGGGGGCGTTCATCGAAGACGCGTGGCAGCTTCGGCCGGCCCTGAAGGTCACCCTTGGATTACGCCACGATCAATTATCTGTGCCTACGGAGAAGCAAGGGAGGAATAGTAACTTCTTTCCGGGCACCGGTCTCGTGCCGGTTGGCGCTGTTGGACTTGAGCACGAATATGAGCCGAACTTAGGCAACTT
Source organism: Acidobacteriota bacterium (assembly GCA_003225455.1). Lineage (GTDB taxonomy): Bacteria > Acidobacteriota > Terriglobia > Terriglobales > Acidobacteriaceae > QIAB01. The sequence continues at coordinate 592 of QIAB01000099.1, read as the reverse complement.
TGCGCCGCGCGCCGCGTTTTCGCTCGGATTAGGCGGCTCTCGCACACTAAGCGGCGACTGGGGAATGTATTTCGATGCTCGGCCGTTTGACGAATTGATGGACAG
>QIAB01000099.1:0-427 GCA_003225455.1 Acidobacteriota bacterium | reverse complement strand
GATCCAGATCTTTGGGCCGGCCACGCCGCAACCGCCATTCGATGTTTTTGCTGTGAGCACCCATTTGCCCGATCCCCGCTACCAGAACTTTGATCTCGCACTAGAACAACGGATAGGCGCGCAACAATCTTTGCGCATGGCATATTACGGCACGCGCGGCACTGATTTGCCCGTGGTGATTGACATTAACCAGCCAGCCCCCGGAAATTCCGACCCGGTAAACGAGCAGTCTCGCCGGCCGTTTGCGGCTGCCTTCCCCCAGTTTCGCGTGATCAACGCGCTTTCCGATATCGCATCTTCGAACTACAACAGCCTCCAAATCTCCGTCCAGCGCTCGGCCGCAAACGTGACATTTCGTACTAGCTATACGTTTTCCAAATCGCTGGATGATGCGTCAGGCGCTGGCGGATTTTATCGTGGGCCGGTG
>QIAB01000098.1:2201-23560 GCA_003225455.1 Acidobacteriota bacterium | reverse complement strand
ACGTCCGCCTCAAAATCTGGCAGTGATTTTTGCCCGGAAATTTCTTCCGTTCTGCTGAATCTGGTCTTGGGTCAAGTCCCACGTGCTCGGAAATCCAGGCTTTGTGAAACACCCCTACATACGTTCTTTCGACTGGATTCGGTCTCTTCTTTAGTGGAATTTCTGCTCTCGACTTGAAACTAGAGCGCGGAAACTAGAAACTATTTCTCCATGCCTATCAATCTTTCGCTCGATGGTAAGGTTGCACTAATCACCGGGGGTTCACGCGGCATTGGCGCGGCGGCAGTCCAGATGTTCGTGGCGGCTGGAGCTCGCGTCATGTTCAATTACGAAAAATCTCAGGCGCAGGCGGAACGGCTGGCAAAAGAACTGGGGGATAAGAGCTGTGCAGCCATCCATTGCAACCTCTCCGGTACGGGAACGGCTCAAGAATTGGTGGAGGCTACCGTTAACCGTTTTGGGCGGCTCGATATCCTGGTTGCCAATCATGGTGTATGGCCTCCGGAAGATGCGCCCATCGAAAAAATGGCCGACGAGCAGTGGCGCAGCACCGTGGCAATTAACCTCGACAGCGTCTTCGCGCTGATCAAGCATTCGGTGGCACAGATGAAGAAACAAAAAAGATTGGGGCCGGCGGCCGGACATATCGTGCTGGTCAGCTCGACTGCCGGGCAACGCGGCGAAGCGTTTCATTGCGATTACGCTGCCACCAAAGGCGCGCTGATCAGCATGGTCAAGGGCCTCTCGACCGAGCTGGCACGCCACGCGATCTATGTAAATTCGGTGGCCCCCGGTTGGGTGGACACCGATATGTCTGCGACCGCTCTTCACGATCCCAAAATCAGCAAGTCCATCTTTGCGGTCATTCCCCTAGGCCGCGCGGGCAAGCCCGAGGAGATTGCGGCTCCCATTTTGTTTCTCTGCACCGATCATGCTGGATTTATTACTGGAGAGGTGTTTAACGTAAATGGTGGGGCGGTGCTGATAGGGTAAGGGCAGACGGGTGGCCGAGGGCGGCTGTCTCTTAACGACATTGGCTTGTATTGTTGGCAGAGCTGGTGTTCTCGCAAGGCGCCAGCGCGCCGCCGTCTCAGCCAATCCCCGTGGACCAGGAGAATGCGCGCAAAGCCAAGGCTATTCTCGATCAGGCAATCCAAGCTCTTGGCGGCCAGGCTTACCTGAACATTCAGGACGTCAGCCAGGAAGGCAGGACTTTCAGCTTTCATCATGGTCAGCCCAACAGCTTCGGCGTCCGGTTTTGGCGCTTCTACAAATATCCTGACAAAGACCGTGTGGAGATGACCCCAAAGCGCGACGTCGTTTATATCTACAACGGCGATAAAGGATACGAGGTCACGTTCAAGGGAACGCGTCCCGTAGACACGAAAGACTTGAACGACTACTTGCGACGACAGCACTATGCGCTGGATCGAGTGCTGAGAAAATGGCTCGCCGAACCCGGAGTTGCGCTGTTCTACGAAGGCCAGGCAGTCGCTGAAGGAAAATCGGTTGATCAAGTCACGGTCATGAACGGCAAGAATGAAGGCGTCACGCTATACGTCGATTCCAATGATCATTTGCCTGTAAAAAAGACTTTTTCCTGGCGCGACCCGACTGACAAGGAACGCAACGTGGAGGAAGAGACCTATGACAACTACCGTCCAGTGCAAAATATTATGACACCGCATACGGTGACGCGCTCCTACAATGGCGATATGGCGAACCAGCGGTTCTTGACATCGGTGAGCTACAACCAGGGCGTCAGCGATTCCAAGTTTGAAGGGCAGGTAACCTACGACCCGAACAAAGGGCAACCGCCTGCCCGCTGAGTCGGACTTCCTTAACTCCATCCCGTCGGCGCCAAGACGCATGCCGGTACCACCCAAGTTTTCTCTGTCGAATGCAAGTGGGAGGAGATGAGTGACCTTCGCGCCACGAAGTGTGGCTAATCAGCCACAGCCAGACTTTGCCACCTTGGCTGTAATCTCCTCATCAAACAATAGATAACGGAATCGAGGATTGAAGCACGAACAGACAATCCGCGCACCCATAGAATGCCGCGGCGTGGGTTTGCATAGTGGGGCTCCCGTCCAATTACGGATTTTGCCTGCCCCAGCGGGCACGGGCGTGGTCTTTCGGCGGGTCGATCTCGATGGTTTCGAGGTGGAAGCCATCAGCCGCAACGTGGCCCGCGTCAGCTACGCCACCAGCCTGATGAAAAAAGGCGTGTTCATTTCCACCACTGAGCACGTGCTGTCGGCATGTATTGGTTGCGGGATCGATAACGCCATTGTCGAGCTCGATAATCTTGAGCTGCCGATTCTGGATGGCAGCGCCCGGCCATTTATTGATGCCATCCGCAAAGCAGGAATTCGCAAGCAGCGGCGCGCCCGAACGTACCTCCGGATTCGGCGCGAACTGGAACTGCGGGAAGGCGACAAGTTCATTGCCGTGTACCCGGCCGAGAGCTATTCGGTTGCGTACACCATCAACTTTCCCCACCCCCTTATCGGTAAGGAGACTTTCTCGGTCGACTTGTCCGATGGAAACTACATTCGGGAGATTGCATCTGCGCGCACTTTTGGCTTTCTGCATGAAGCCGACGCCATGCGCCAGCAGGGATTGATTCGCGGTGCTTCGACGGAAAATGCTGTAGTCCTCACGCGAGACGGTCTCATGAATCCGCCCTTGCGCTTTGATGATGAGTTCGTGCGCCACAAAGTGCTTGACCTCATCGGTGACCTGGCCTTGCTGGGTAAACAGATTCTCGGCAATGTAGTTGCTGACCGCGCTGGGCACGCGATGCACACCGCTCTGGTCTCTCGCCTGCTGCGTGACCGCAGCCTTTGGGAAGAAACCACGCTCGAAGACAATCATCCTGCCGAATTCCCGGCAGCTCTGGCCTCGGCGTCACCGCTTTGAGTGAGGGCTCAAGCTCGGCGCCGATTCCTGACTCAATCTGCGCCTTGCGGTGTGGGATCTTTTGCGTCCCACATCGCGCATTCTTCTCTTAGCTTCTCCAGCTGAGCCCGAGCGTGTGCGGCAAGTTCAGCCGCATAGCGCTTTGCGGACCGTTGCCGTTCCGGGGTCAATTCGGAGACGCGAACCGCGAGCAGTGGGGCGTCTTCTTCCAGCATTCGCACTAATCGCTGCGCGCGGTCAATTCTGGCATGAATGGAAAGCATATGGGATCGGTGTTTAGACCTGCTTCAAGCGTGAGGGAAAGGTCGAAAACCAGCAAGTCTCAACCTGGGTTCCTGAGAAGGCACAGCGACCGCGCGCCCCGAGGGACTAGTTATTCATGCTCTCCGATTTTTCTGAATGCTTAGTCAGCCAGCAGTCCAGTTGCTCACGCGTGGTTTTGGGCATCTCGATGAAACGTACGCCAGCGCGTCCAGTTCCATCAATCCATGCAATCTGGGCTTTGGTTTCGAGCGGCATTTCGCCGCCAGGCAATCTGAAAAGAGCCTTCGAGAGGCCGCCCTTAGGAAACTTGCCGCGGAAGAAAACTGCCATACCGCCTTCGCTCAGATTGGTTGCTGTGGCCTTGAGTTCCTGGCCCTCGCCAAAGACGAGAGTGACGGGCATTTCTACAGGCTGCCGGAAATACCGGCGGCGCTCCCGCGACATTAGGCCAATGGCTGCGCTGAAACACCGAGCTGCGTTTACCGGCGAAATCGGCTTCTGCAGCACGAAGTTGGCTCCCATCTGAAAAGCTTCCCGGGTAGTGGTGTGTCCATTCAGAATCGCGAAGGTGACCGAGTTCCGGTTGCTGGTAGTCCCGCGCAAGGTCTCGAGCAACCCCAATCCACCGTGCAAGTCGTCGCAATCGACGATTACCGCATCAAATTTTTCGGATGCAAGGATTTCACTGCCAGAATCGGCGCCTCGGCAAACCTCCACTTCAATGGCGAGTTTCTCCAGCGCGGGCCGCAGGACGCGAATGACTTGTGGATCACGGCTTACGAGAAGCGACTCCAACGGCATGTCATTGATGTTAGCTTTCCGTCCTGCCCCCAAAAAGTAACCGAGGTAATTGCCAATTTGCAAGGCTGGTTCTAACTCGAAAACACACCTGATCTCAATTAGAACCAGCATTTTCTTGTGGAAACCAAACGCCGGAATCGGGAAACTACTTTCGTGTACAAAGACGTCTACCTCTCGCTCGGTTCCAACCTGGGCGATCGCACCGCGAACCTGAATCGGGCCATCAGCGGTCTCGGCGAACTGGGTCAGGTCGTAGCCGTGTCTTCGTTTTATGAGACCGAACCGATGGGGTTTGCCGCACAGCCTTGGTTTTTGAATTGTGCGGTAAAACTCGGTACGGAGAAGATGCCGAAGCAACTGCTTTCCGTAGTGCTCGATCTGGAGCAGCAGATGGGCCGCCGCCGCGTGCAGAAAGACGGCCCGCGCATCATCGATATCGATATTCTCCTGTTTGGAAATTCGATCATCGACACTAAGGGTCTCGTGGTCCCCCATCCTGCGATGCACCAGCGCCGCTTCGTTCTGGAACCACTAGCAGAAATTGCGGCGGAGGTCAGGCATCCGGTGTTCAAGCGCACGGTTCGGGAACTGCGAGATGCTCTCCCGCCAGGACAATCCGTGAAGCGCATAGAACATTCATCTCCGCGGATGAACGTTGAGCAACGCAAATAAATATGTTGATCTGCATGACTCCGCGTTAATTCGTGGGGAGGAAGTTGAACGAAAGCGGTTCTAGGGCACGATGATGCTGCTACGTGCCTCCTGCGGCGCAAGCACGGCTGAGTGCTTCTCGGCAAATTGGGAAAACAGAAAATCGATAAACGCGCGAGATTTAGGACGTCCTGATGTGCGACCATGCGCCATTCGTAATACAAACACTAACGCCCGCAAAACGTCAGAATCGCGCAGGCGCGTATAGCCCAAGTGCTTCTGCTCCGCCTCGCGATATTCGCGGATCATCTTCTGCACTTCCGCCGCAATCGCCTGCTGGGTCACGCTGGCCATCGGGGCCTCATAATGCAATCCAGAATTGGCAAGCGTTTCGTAGCTCTTCGCCATAGCCGTGAGCGCGGCGATGACATCGGCATCCTTGGGCGCATGATCTGCCCGCGCACTCTTCGCCAAGGCATAGCTGAGGCTCATGATGAGATGTTCATGCTCATATAAAAATTGATCGCCTATCTCGACCTGAAGAAACAGCGCCGACCGGTCCAATTCGTCCATAGAGCGCGGTTTTTCGTGCTCTCGCGCCTGCTGAAGGTAGACGCAGTCACTCGGGCAATCAAGCGTCACCTCGCGCTGCTCACCGCAGCACCGCGGGCAAATTCTGCCATGCACGGCGGGACAGAAGCGCTTCTCCTTGCGCTTTTCACAAATTGCACAGCTCACTCAGTAATCTCCTTGAGAAGATTATGACAGACGAAAGGCTGGCGCCGCCCTCTGCGGCTCACGCCGCCGGCAGCAGCGGCGAGGATGTCCTGCCAAAGCCGCAAGAGACACCAGCGCCAATGACGGAAAATGCCCGAATGGGCAATTCCAGCATCCAGAGAGCAGGAAATGCCCGTTTTTAGCGCCTTTCCGCCCCTGAACTGACAAAAAACCGCATAAAACGTGGGTCCGGCGCTGTTTTTCCACAGGAGTATTAGTGTAATATGCGGAAATCGCAGGAAAATCAAACTTTCACTCAGAGGAGGATTCATGGCTTCAGGCATGACCAAGACCCAACTGGTGCGCCATCTGGCGGAAAAGGTGGGCACGAACAACAAGACAGCAGCGACTTTTCTCGAACACCTCACCGACACCGCGGTTAAGGAGACCAAGAAGAACGGTCTCTTCGTAGTCCCCGGCCTTGGCCGTTTGAAAAAAGTGCACCGCAAGGCCCGCATGGGACGCAATCCGCAGACCGGAGAGCCCATCCAGATCAAGGCCAAGACCACGGCAAAGTTCTACCTGGCTAAGTCTGCCAAGGACGCCATCGCGCCCAAGAAGTAGGCTTCGGTTTCACTGACGAGGCCGGCTGCGTAGCCGGCCTTTGTGTTCTTTTGGGTTTGCGAGTGCACGCGGACGGCTCTCCGACGACCTGCCTCAAACGTGGGCACCGCTACTTGGCATAATCGTTTTTCACCATCGTCCCGCCTTTCATCACAAATTTCACCCGCTCTTCCCCGTCCACCGCGATAATGTCCGCCCATTTGCCGGGTTCGACGCTGCCGATCTTGTCTGACCGACCGAGCAGATCGGCAGCGTTGACAGTTGCCGCTTGAATCGCCTGGAGCGGAGTCAGGCCGAGTTTCACCATCACCGCAAACTCGTGCGCATTTAATCCATGAGGGTAAACAGCTGCATCGGTCCCGAACGCGACTTTGACACCACTGGCGAAGGCGTGCGCGACGTTCCTGCGCGCTGCCGGCATCACAGCTTTAGCCTTAACCAGCAGGAAGTCGGGAACGCGATTCTCAGTTGCGTGCTCCAGAAACCAGTCTCCCAGATAGAGCGTCGGCACCAGGTACGTGCCATGCTTTTTCATTTCAGCGATGGCGGCATCATCAATGTACGAACCATGTTCGATAGAATCCACACCAGCTTGCGACGCCCACAGAATCCCCTGCGCTCCATGCGCATGCGCTGCTACTTTGCGGCCAAGGCGGTGCGCCTCCGCGACAATGGCCTTCATTTCTTCCAGCGTGTATTGCGAGGCTTGAGGATTATCTCCTTTGGAGAGCACGCCGCCAGTAGCACAAATTTTGATTAGATCAGCGCCATACTGGATTACCTCACGCGCCTTGTGCTGAACGCCTTCGACGCCGTCTGCGACACCTTCCGCTGTGGCGTGATACTCAAATGGAAGCAGGTCTTCATCACAGTGTCCTCCGGTGATGCCTAGTGCCGGCCCGCTGACCAGCATCCGCGGGCCGGGAATATCGCCCGCGTCGATGGCGTCTCTGAGCGCGACATCGCTGTAGCCCTCAGCGCCGACGTTACGAACTGTTGTGAATCCGGCTTCCAGCGTTACCCGCGCATTGCGAGCACCGGTCAATGTTGCGCGAGGAATCGAAATCCCGAGCGATTGGTATCCGATGTTCCGGGGATCACCTGTCAGGTGGGTGTGTGCATCGGTGAGCCCGGGCAGAACGGTGGCGTTAGGAAGATCAGTGAGGCGATCGCCCGTCGAGCGCTGTACCTGCGCCATAGGACCGACGCTCACAATCTTGTCTCCTTCGATGACCACGCCCTGATCGGAGAGCGTCTTCCCTGTCTTCACCTCGAGCAGCTTGCCAGCATGGATAATGATTCGGTTGGGGCGATGATCGCTTGTCTCCTGTGCGGTGGAAATACAGCTAAGCAACCCCGAAAACAAGACAAGCGTCGTGAGAACACGGCGCAACTCTCTCTCTTTCATTCGCGCCTCTTAAGGGTAATTGGATTGTGATTAACGAACGTGTCGGCCGTCCAGCCCCCACTCCTGCCCCGCGTCGGAAACGAAGAAGATCACAAACAGAAACAGCACCGGCAGATGATCCAATTCGGCGCCGAAGTATCGCCAGATTGGCATGTCACGCCCTGGTTGCCACCAGGTAGCCAGAGTCAAACTGAGCATGTGCAGCATTCCGAGCACGGAAGCGAAGCGCACCCAAAAACCCAGCAGGAGGCTGATGCCGATCAACATCTCTACTGCACCGACGAAGTACCCGAAGAATACCGCGTGGGGCAAAATCAGGTCGGCGAGAAGTGGCTGATAGAAGCTGACTGCTCCTTCTTGAATAAAACCTTGCAGGTATTGTTGGAAGCCGCCGTGTGTGAATTCCGGCTTGAAGAGCTTGTATTGTCCAAAGAGAAGGAAGAAAACCGACGTGAGAATGCGGACGACCGCAATTGTTTTTGGCAGGGAAATAGTGATCCGAGGCATCAGCGGCGTTCCTTACGCAAACGTCTCCTTTGCGTTAGGGCTTATGAACGCGGAGTTGTGGGAAATCTAAACAATAAAAGTCTAGCCGCCTGGCCCATCATTGGCCACATATTGTTCCAGCGAATCCAGTTCCTGGCTTAGATCGTCGATGCGCCATTGCAGCACATTGCGAATCGAAAGCATTCCCAGCAGTTTGCCTTCATTATCTACGATGGGAAGATGCCGGAAATGGCGGTCGATCATGGTGGCCAATGCTTCCCCGGGGCCAGTCGACAAGGTCGCCAACTCTACGGCTGTCGTCATCAGTTCGCGCACCGGCGTTTGCTCTGGATCGCGCCCGCTCAGGGCCAGCTTGCGCAGAACGTCGCGTTCGGTAAAAATTCCAGCAACCCGATGATCGCTGTCGACTACCCCTACCGCTCCGACGCGCCGGGAAAGCATCAGGCGAATAGCTTCTGCAGCACTAGCATCCACGGCCACTGCAGCTACTTCGGTATCGCAGAGGTCCAAAACACTCATAAGCACCCCCTCGGTTCGCAATCGGGCGCCGATTACGTGGATTCCGGCATTATGCTCCGCATAAAGCCGCTGTCAAGAGAATTGCTTAGAAAAACCGATGTTCGATGCCCACGCAGGGACAGCCGGATGCCTGACTGAGTGAAGTCAGAAAGGGCGGCTTCCCTCCCTGACGCTACTGCTTAAATACTCTCCCATCTTTCATTACGAACTGCACGTTTTCCAGCAGCTTGATTTCGCGCAACGGATCCCCATTCACAGCAACCACATCAGCGTAGGCGCCCGGTGCAATCACGCCGATCTGGCCGGCCATATCGAGCATCTCCGCCGGGCGGGAGGTAGCGCTCTTGATGGCGTCCATGGGCGACATACCCAACTCCACCATGCGTGGAAACTCCTGCGCAATCGGCTCAGTCCATGGGATTCCGCCCATGTCAGTTCCGAATACGATCTTCACTCCCGCTTTAAGGGCCTTTTGGAATGACGGCCCATGAACCGCGGCGCGTTTGCGGTCACGCTGACCTGCGGGCGTATCTGCCGGCGCCCAATCGGCGTAGTACACGCTCAGCGTGGGACAATACCAGGTGCCCTGCTTCAGCATTTGCGCAACCGCCGCATCGTCGAGATCAAGGCCATGCTCTATGGAGTCGCAACCGCCGTCCAAGGCACGCTTCAGGCCAATTCCACCATAGAGGTGGCATGCGACTTTCTTGCCCCATCCGTGCGTTTCATCAACGATGGCCTTCAGTTCTTCTACGGTGAGCGTTGGTTGAGAAACCAATTCGCCATTTTTCCCCACCCAGGAGCGATGGGTCATGTAAACCTTAATCCAATCCGCGCCGTGATCGAGCTGTTCGCGGGCTGCCTTACGTGCTTCGACTGGCCCATCAATGAGCTGCGCTCCCTTAGGCATATCGAGTTCAGGAGCATAGTCTTCCAGCGGATAACCGCCGGTCGTCGAGATAGCGCGAGTCGCAACAAATAAACGTGGCCCTGGAATGTAGCCAGCCTCGATTGCTTGCTTAATCTCTACGTCTCCATAGCCTGCGCCCTCGGTTTCAACATCGCGCAAGGTAGTAAAGCCTTGCTCCAGAGCGCGACGCACCGAAACCGTCGCCCGTGCCGCGCGTAGTGCAATGCCTTGTTTCAGAATGTTGGCATCGTATCCGCCCTGCGCGGGATCTTCGCCTTGAAGGAAAATATGCGTATGCGAATCAATAAATCCAGGCAGAACAGTTGCTTTCGATAGATCGATAACGGTCGCGCCAGCCGGTGCCTTGGAGCTCGCCGCGTCAGAGACGCTTTCAATTCGGTTGCCGCGAATGACGATGATCTGATCGTGACGCGGCTGGTTGGATTTGCCATCGATGAGCGTACCGGCGCGAATGACTGTTATTGTCGGCGCGGCCGGAGCTTGCGCGAGACTGGATACAACGAATGCAATGGCAGAGAACACTGCCATCATGTATCGCATTTGCACCTCCTGGGAGTTGGGTGGGCATCATACATCATCCAACAAAAGCTCTGGGAACTGAGAACTGGTAATGTCTCCTTGAGAAATGCAGTTCTCAGTTTCTAGAAGCTACCTAGCTACCTCATAAATTGTCTGTTGGTTTGGTGAACTCCGCCTGATTACGTCAACTATCGCCAAAAAGGGGTAAGGGGCCAATTCAACACATATCTGTTGACAAAGGAGAATCGGAGGGGCAAAATGCTCGCCCAGTTAGCACTAGCCCCTATTCTTACCTTCCTCCTTTCTATTGGGGTCTTTGATTGAGGTAGTCGGTCCTTTATCGCCTAATCGCATTTGCAACTGAATTTGCGGTTCGCGTCGCGTCGCGCCAATTTCTGTAAGATCCAATGCCCCTAGTCAACGAAGCCGGCGTGACGAAGAGGAGAAATCTATGAAAGACAGACTACTCACCAGCTTTCTGTTCGCAGCAGTGTTGGTAGCCCTGACCTCAACTGCTATCGCCAGCACGACATGGTACGTCAACGGGATAACTGGTAGTGACAGCAACACCTGCACCTCTGTCTTGGCTGCTTCTGGTGATTCAATCAGGGTTGCCGCGGCAACGTATAAAGAACATTTGACCATTAGCATCAGCCTGAAGATTCTCGGTTCCGGTGCCAAGACCACAATTCTTGACGGCGGAGGCGCCGGCACGGTGGTCACAATTTCCACCGCCGCGCATGTCACTCTTTCCGGGGTCACCATCACCAATGGCAATTGGCTCTTTGGCGCAGGTATTACCAACAAAGGGGTGCTGATGTTACTCCGAAGTGCCGTCAGCGGGAATCGGGTCCATTTCACTTGCACCCTGAACTGCCCCGCCAGAGGTGGTGGCATCCTCAATGTCGGTATCTTGACGATCGGCAACAGCACTGTCTCGGGCAATCATGTGTCCATCTCCGGTTGCTTATTATCTTGCTCTGCGTACGGCGGCGGCATCTACAACGCCGGCACGCTAGTCCTGTACAACAGCACCATCAGCGGAAACACAGCCTCGCCGTATGGCCAAGGTAATGGTTCTGGCATCTACACTGCGAGCCTCGGTACCGCGGTAATCCGAAACAGCACGCTCAGCGGGAATGGGGGGTCGGGGGCGGCAACAATCTACGGCACAGCGGCTCTTCAGAACAGTATTGTGGCGAAATATAATGGAGCGAACTGCGCCGGCGCCGTTACCTCAAATGGCTACAACCTGAGCAGCGATGCCACCTGCAAGTTCACAAACACAGGCGACCTGAACAACACCGATCCTATGCTGGGGCTTCTGCAATACAACGGAGGGCCGACACAAACCAACGCCCTCCTTTCTGGCAGCCCTGCGGTTGATGCAGGGAACCCGAATGGCTGTACCGACGGCCTCGGTCATCTGCTAAAGACTGATCAGCGCGGCAAGCCGCGCCCGGATGCGGAGGACACTGGCGGCTGTGACATGGGGGCATATGAACGTCAGAGCGATTAATTGGCAATCGTTCAACTGGCGTTAAATCCTGAGATCACTCATTAACCAAGTTGCGAGCGTAATCGCGATTTCACAAGTGACTCGGACTCTCAGAGTCGGGCAGAGCTACGCATACGCTCGCTTTAGGCGCTCGTTTTATGCCAACAGTTGATGCAACGGAAATAGCGACTCGATCAAGGTTCGCGCGTATTGGCTATCGACACGGCTCAGGAGAGTCATCACCTGCTCCAGAGTGGCAATCTCAAAGTCATCGTGCTTCAGCTTGTCCCACACGGGCCCTGTGGGTTGAACAACTTGAATCGAATATCGTGGTCCTGAGCCCATCTCTGCAGAAGCACCAGCACGCCTAGACCGCCACCGCCTAGTGCGTGCATTTCCGTGAGGTCCAAGACTACGACGCGGACGTCTGTCTGGGAAGTAACGGCGGCCCGTAACTTGAAAGCAGCCTCACTGCGGACAAATCTGCCTGCGCATTCAATGATTGCTATCTCGCCTACGTTGTCGACATGTACGCTTGGCATCATTCCTCCGAGTAATTGTTGTCTAGTTGTCATAGTTAGAGCACAAACCATGCCGTAACGTATTTTCTGCAAGATGCGAAGGGTAACTTCGCCACGTTACCGGAACTTCCTGCCTAGAGGGAGAAAATCTGCCTACAGGAAATGTGGGGTTAGGGAACCACCACCCGGCAGGCAGTTCCTCTGAAAAACGACTGCTCGTCCAAAAACTAGACGCCCGGATCACTATTGCTGTGCGCACCAGGGCCTGCGCATCACAGGCTAATCTCTGTTATCGCCAAGTAATATTGAGTTTCCTCTGGAACTCCGTAGAATCACGGTGATGCAATTCACAAGGATTGTTCTCACCTGCGTCGTGGCATCTGTCTTGTACGGAATCCTTCATGACCAGGTCACGGCGCACATTTGCGTTGAGTATTTCTCAGTATTTCACTCGCCCGTCTTCCCTACTGAATCGCCCACTCTGCTTGCGCTCGGCTGGGGGGTGATCGCTACCTGGTGGATGGGGGCATTTCTCGGTGTTCTTCTTGCTATTGCGTCTCGTGCAGGTTCACGCAGAAAAGATCGAAATTGCTTGTGACAATGGCCTGCTTGGCCGTTGTGGCGGGACTCATTGGATACATACTCGCTCGCTCAGGTGCAATCATTCCACCGGAGTGGGTGGCGTCTGTTCTCCCTCAAGCCAGACATGCGCGATTCATGGCCGACTGGTGGGCACACAACGCTTCCTACTTGGTTGGGTTCTTCGGGGGGATTGCGCTATGCATCGTGACGTTCCGTAAGAGGCTCTCCCCAGCAAGTTCAGGATGCAATTGGTTGAGGACGGGGATGATTGTCGAAATCGCCATCACACTTACTAATGCCTGCGTGGGCTGTTTATGAGATGAGTTGTAGCTGTCAGTTCTCAGTTGCACAACGAACTATGGGTCCGGCGATCACTCGGTCGCTACCGCCTCAGCTTCAATCTCGACCAGCATGTCAGGTGAGATCAGCGCGCTGACTTGAATCATGGAAGTTGCAGGACGAATGTCGCCAAAGAACTCTCCATGCGCTTTGCCGATCTTTTCCCAATCGGCAATATTGGTCACGAACATCCGTGTGCGCACAACGTCTTTTAGGCTGGCCCCTGCCTTTTGCAAAGCTGCCTCGACATTTTTCAACGTTTGTACTGTTTGCCGATAAGGGTCACCCACGCCGACGACCTTTCCGTCCGCGCCGGTAGCGGTTGTCCCGGATACATAGATCTGTGTACCTACGCGGACTGCCCGCGAGTAACCCACTACGGGCTCCCAAGGGGTTCCACTGGAGATATTCCTCCGCTCCATGAATTCCTCCACTTTGCCGATGATTGTAATGGCAGAGCAGTTTTAGCAGCCAACGTCTTCGTTTGCCAGCAAACTCTGTGATGAAACCTTGTACTCGGCCTTGCGCTCTAAATTAAGTAGGCACGGAGCTTGCGCGACTTACAAAAGTTACTTGCCTTCGAACGCGAGTTGAGATAAATGTCGCGCAATGTAGCTGGTTTGGCAGAAGGAGCCCAAATGATTCCGGAATCGCATCCGCTGCAGCAGCTTTTCATTGAGCTCGTGGGACGGCACTATGCCGAAGAGATCGGCATTCGCGACCCGCAGATCGTAAACTACGTCTCTCATCTGCTGGCGGAGTTTTGTGACGCAGAGCAATTGTTCAAGATCAGCAACGCCTTTGGAAAGCCGCTTGGGGATGTCGGCGAGATGCTCCTCGAATCTAACCCTGTTTTTGGGCCGGCGCCTTCTTTCGACCGCGAACGCCAAGTGCGAAAACACATCGGCGACTACACTTTATTTTTTACTGGCATGTTCCCGGAGAGCATCAATCATTTCCGCCTACGGCGCGAGCGGCTGGAAAATTTCGTCGACTGGATGAAGGCTGGGAAGGAGAGCTATTACATCGTCAGCAAATTCGAACATTTCGAGTACGCCAAGGTCGCCCCGCTATTCGCCATGTTGTCGCAGCATTTCGAGCAGTGTGTCTATGGGCTGAATCTTGTAAAAAATGATCTGGAGGAAATGCAGCACCCAATCGTGCGCCGCGCCGATGAGATCTTGATGTGAATGTGTCCACCCTTCATGACTGGTTCCGGTAGAAGCTAAGGACGGAGTCGCCCTGCTCCAGCCTCCGATAGCGGCGTAGCGGGAGAAAGTCGCCTTCCAGGTCAAATTTCTTTGGGTGCTCGGCCACAATTATCGTTTCAGGTCCCAACAATTTTGATTTAGACAGCAGAGACAGCGTTTCGGCGTAGGCGCTCTGAAGGCGATAAGGAGGATCGATAAACATAAAATCTGCCCTCACATTCCCCGCCTCCAGCGTTCGCAGGGCCCGCGTGACCTCCTGCTGCAGAATCTCGAATCCTGTTTGCAAGTCCAATGAGCGCAGATTTTGGGCAATGAGACTGGCCGCACTGGGAGACGATTCGACAAAGAACACCATCGCGGCGCCACGGCTCAGGGCTTCAATTCCGACCGCTCCGGTCCCAGCGTACAGATCGAGCCAGACGGAACCGCTGAGTACGTCTGGATTTCCCGCCGTGAGGACGTTGAAAAGAGTCTCGCGCAGCTTGTCCGCGGTAGGACGGATATCCATGCCGCGCAACGAGCGCAGACGGCGGCTGCGAAATTTCCCGGCAATCACCCGCATAGAATCCAATAGCCAGTCTTAGTCCTTTTGAGTCGGCAAAATCGCCCTGCCCTGCCTGGCAGTCGTCTAATATATAGATATGGTAAGAGAAGTGAAGCGGTCCTAACTGTCCATGAGAAGCTGGTCAATTTCCGCCGGCAGGATCTTTGGGGTAGAGCTCCGAATCCATTGGACGTTCTTCCTGTTACCGTTGTTCGTGTGGGGCACCGAATACGCCTCGCACGGCGCTGCTGATGCCGGGCGCGATGTGGCGCTGGTGGCCATCATTTTTGCTTGCGTCGTTGCCCATGAACTCGGCCATGCATTAGTGGCAAAGCATGCCGGAGTTGTGGCCAAATCCATCATTCTGTTTCCGATCGGCGGAGTCACTCAGATGGATGACTCTCGTCCGCTCTCTGATCCCGCTGCCTGGAAGAAGGAAATTCGCATCGCGCTTGCAGGGCCCCTGATCAACCTGGTGATTGCGTTTGCCGCCGGAAGTATTCTGGCTGCGGTGGCTCCGGAAGTGCAGCTCTGGAAGTGGCCCTTCTTGAAGTCCGGCAATCTTCTGCGCAGCGTCGTGTGGGCGAACTTGTACCTGGCAGGTTTCAACCTGCTGCCTGCGTACCCCATGGACGGCGGACGTGTGCTGCGTGCTTTGTTCAGCCGCCGCATGGACCCGATCCATGCCACGCGCCGCGCTGTATCGATTGGCCAGGCATTTGCCACAATTTTTATTCTGGGCGGAATTTTTCTGCCCAATTATTGGCTGACACTGGTCGGCCTCTTTCTCTTCTTAGCCGCGCAGATGGAAGAGCGCTCGGTTGTGTTTCGCTCGGTGCTGGAAAATGTCCGGCTTGAAGACGTTATGCTTACCGACTTCGCCACGCTCTCCCCTGCCGACACCTTGGAGGATGCGCTAGAGAAAGCAGTGCATTCCTTGCAGGACGATTTCCCAGTGATCCGCGGCAGCGATATGGTGGGCGTAATCTCTAGGCAGAAAATTCTGGAATCGCTGCGCATTGAGGGAAACGGTTACGTGCAGGCGGTAATGAATCGAATCTTCGAAGTTGCCCAGAAAAAGGAATCGCTCGCTTCCGCGTTCCGCAAACTGACCGCCCGCAACCTAAGCCTTATTCCGGTTGTCGAGGATCAGCGGCTAGTGGGAATTGTCACCTTGCAAAATCTGATGCACTCGATGGCCCTGCTGGCCGAAAGTCGCAAGCTGCGCAAGGCGACGCTCGACAGTTAGGCTCGGCCAGTTCACGGCAATTGCAGGTCCAATGCGTAGATTTCCTGGATCCCCATATCGCGCATTACAAGAAAAGAGCCATCGGGGACGGGGGCGTTCCAGTAGCCAGATATCGCGTTCGGGCGGCGAAGCTCTTTCAAACCAGCCAGCACTTCGACTTTCTGGCTTGCGATCTCTATTCTGCGTATCTCCGCTCGTAAAAATTCCTCATAATAGAGGTACTTGCCATCCTGCGACCAGTTGGGGAAGGCGATGCCTCCCTTCGCCAAGTCCGACCATTTCTTGGTTGTGAAATCGAACAGCATGAGTTTGCTTGAATCAGAGGGCATCGCCGCGAGATAGCGGCCATCGGGCGACCAGCGCGGGCTGTACAGGCCAGCGGAATCAGGCAAAGTTGAAGCCTGATGGCTCCTCAAGTCCAGGATTTCTATATTCACCTGACCAGCGCTCCCCAACTCCAGAATCGGCATTCGACCAAAGCTGATTGAGTTTCCATCCGGTGACCAGGTGGGATCAGCCTGCGTGCGTTCTTCCGGCAAGAGTTCCTGGACGCTACCGCCGGCAGCCGAAACTAGGCAGACCTTACGGGCTTTGCCAGGCCGCGAGCCGCTAAAAACAATTCGTGTTGCGTCTGGTGACCAACGCGGAAGCTCCGCTTCCATCGGAGGGTAGGTAAGCTGTAAGCGCTCGCTTCCGTCCACTCGGCTCCGCCAGAGTGTGTTTTCAGGAAAAGTCACATATGTAACCCACTGACCGTCGCGCGAGAAATCCACTTGGGAAGCGGAGATGCCCGCCAGAAACGGCACGAACTGTCGAGATTTCGCGTCATAGCGAATCAGCTCGCCGCGCGTCTGTTGTCCCATCACAAACAATTTCTTTGCGTCTGTGCTTAAAATGGGATTCGAGAAGGACAGAGGGCCAGTCGTAAGCTGAACGGGTTCATAGGAAACCTTCCGGAAGAATGAAGATTTTTCTGGCCGAATCCAGATACTGGAGAGGTTCTGGCGTACGCTTTGAAATACAAAGTATCGGCCATCCGAAGTCCACTTGCCGCAGCACTCTTTCGGTACTGTGTTCCAGCCTTGCAAAAAAGGATGCAGGCCGCTCCCGTCGATTCCAAGGTCCCACAGTGACGATGACGCGGTTTTGGGATCGTTCACAGTGAATCGCAGACGGGCACCATCCGGCGAAAATACCGGTGCAAAGGGTACTCCAGCCACCGTCGTCAGCTTGTGAGTGTCACTTCCATCGCGCTTTACCAAATACAAGCTGGATCCATTCGCGTACACAATTTGCCGTCCATCCGGCGACCAAGCCGCATCGTGGGCGCTCACGTCCCCTAGCCGGCGTGGGGATCCCGAGGGCAGTGGGACCAACCAAATCGGCAACTCACTCTCTGTCCCTGTAATAAAACTGGCGGCGAGAAGCTCTGAATGGTTCGGCGCGATATCGTAGAGGTTAAGATTAGCAAACGGCGTGGTAATCAGCGAAGTTTCACCGCCTTCGGTGGACACCTGGGCAATAAGCGAGCGTTCGGCCACAGTTTCGGCAACATAAAGGCGCGAACCATCGGTGATGAAATTTTGCTTCGCCAATTGATCATTAGTGACTTGGACCGAGCCCGCAACTCTTGGTGGCGGGAGCTCCGGCCGAAAGATCCAAGCAAGCACCCCAGCAAGCACCAGCGCAGCAGCTCCAACAGTTGCCCATTTCAATTTCGACCGGGGTTGCGCTGGCAAAGGGCTCGCTGCGGTGATCGCAACCGCACCGGTTCTACCTGAATCGATCTCCCGTTTCAAACGCCTGAGATCGGTTGCAATTTCCGAGGCACTCTGGCAACGCAGTTTCCGGTCCTTCTCCAGCGCTTTGTTGACAATGCGCTCCAACTCCACCGGCAGCTCCGGATTGAGCCGTACCGGCGAAGTCGGCGCTTTGTGCAATATGGAATCGGAAACCATGGCCGACGTGTTTCCCGAGAATGCCTGGTGGCCGGTTGCCATTTCGTATAACACCGCTCCGAATGAGAATAAATCGGTGCGAGCGTCCAGCTGCTCTCCCGCTGCCTGCTCCGGTGACATGTAGGCGACGGTCCCCAGGGTAATTCCAGGGCTGGTCAGATGATGATCGATGGTTGCGGCATTTGATGCAGAGCTGCCTGCCAAAGTTTCTGCAACGTGGTAATCCCCGGGGGTGAGCTTTGCCAAGCCAAAATCCAAGACTTTCGTATGTCCCCGCTTGGTGATGAAAATATTTCCTGGCTTGATGTCCCGATGCACGATGCGCTCGCTGTGGGCTGCATCCAGTGCGTCTGCGACCTGTATCGAGATGTCCAACAGCAGGTCCAAGGGTAAAGGCTTGCCGGCGATTCGGTGGTTAAGAGTCATGCCCTCCAGCAATTCCATCGCAATGAAAGGCTCGCCTTCAAACTCGTCAATCTCATAAAGAGTGCAGATGTTGGGATGGTTCAGGGCGGAGGCGGACCGCGCCTCACGCTTGAAGCGTTCTAAAGATAGCGGATCTCGTGAGAGTTCAGGGGGGAGAAATTTTAGCGCAACTTTGCGGCCGAGTTTAAGGTCTTCCGCCTCAAACACCACACCCATGCCTCCACCGCCGAGCTTGCGGAGAATACGATAATGGGAAATAGTCTGATCGAGCACAGAGGCCTACGCTAGACTCGCGCGAATATTAGTGAGTGTCTGCTCCATAAGTCAAACCGCGAAGCATGAAGCTTAGAATTTTATTACGATCCCCGCCGATGGTTCCGCCATGTGCCCGTAGGCCCCAGTGAACAAACCGGAGATATTAAAGTCCGGCGCCTTGTAAACCAGCCCGCGATATTGCAGACGTACTGCCAGGTGTTCAGAGGCAGGATATCTTCGAATCAAAGGGACTGATGAGAATATCCGGTAATCCAAGCCTCCGCCATACAGAAACGCAATCTGAGTTCGCCGGTCGGCTGGAATCGAAGTTTGGGCTCCGTCCAGAAAAGTTGTGTCTGGATCGAACGACAGGAGACCGACTCCGCCGAAGAAAAACGGCTCAGCCTTCGCTGTCTCAAACGGAGTGAAGACATAGGCGCCGGTAAACTCCGTGGCTTTGTTCTGAATGCGAAACGTGTTCGGGGCCGAGGTATAAACCTGGCTATTGCGAGTAGTCCCGTAATTTAATTCAACTGCGCTCTTCGCCGTGAATCGGTAACGAACTGTGGCGATGAACCCCCCGGAGTTCGTAGGAGCATCCGTTGTGCCGTTTCCGGTCGATTTTTTGCTGAAAGCGGCTGTCGCGCCCAGGCTTACATCGAAGCGATTTTGTTGAGCAAAAATAAAGGAAGTGAAGAAAAATATTGAGACAAGTAGAATCCCAGCTTTCTTTCCGATCAAGTGTCCTCACATTCACTCAAAACAACCGGATCGCCTTAGCCTGATCAACCGCAGGTATTCGACGCAACTGCGTCAGCACGTTTTCCGGCACTCGTTCGTCGACGTGTACGACCGCAATCGCCTGACGAGGGCCGGCGGATTCGCCGCTCATTCTGCGCCCAAGCGAAAAATCGGCGATATTGATCTTGTGCTTGCCGAGAATGGTGCCAACTTTGCCGATCACGCCGGGCACGTCGCGGTTGCGCAGGTAAATGAGATTCCGCTCCAGCGGAGCCTCAACATCAATTCCGTCGACGTGCAGCAGCCGCGGTGTTTGCCGGTGCAGCACGGCTCCTTTTATCAGATGCTCGTCGCTGCCGGTCCTCAGCAAAATAGAAAGCACACTCCCCGCGCCGCCAGTCGAGCTCTTCGGCTTGCGCGCTTCATGAACCCGCAGGCCACGTGATTCCGCAATCGCCGCCGCATTTACCAGGTTTGTTTTCTCCTCCAGGGCTTCGCTGAGGATTCCCTTGATTGCCCCGTTGCGAATGAGCTCGGTCTTCCACTCGGCGATGTGTCCGCTGTATCGCAGGGAGATTTCCTCGATTGTTCCCTCACTCGCCTGCGCCAGGAATGCGCCCAGTCGCTCGGCGAGCACGATGTAAGGCTGCATCTCGAGGTATTCATCGTGGGAAACCGACGGCACATTTACGGCATTTTGAATCACCCCGTGCTTTAGATATTCCTTTACCTGAAGTGCGATCTGATATCCAACCGCCTCCTGCGCTTCGTGGGTCGATCCCGCGATGTGTGGCGTTAGGATCACGTTTTCCATGCTGGTCAATGGAGAGTGCTTCAGCGGCTCCTCGGCAAAAACATCCAGCGCCGCGGCTGCGACTTTCCCCTGCTTCAACGCGTGCGCAAGAGCCGCTTCATCCACCAGCTCGCCGCGTGCGCAGTTCACTAAGCGCACACCGCGTTTCATCTTCTTCAAAGAGTGGGCATTGATCATGCCAGTAGTTTGCGGCGTCAAGCCGACGTGCAAAGTCAGGTAATCCGCCTCGCCATAAAGCTCGTCCAACTTTGTCATGCGAATGCCCTGTTCTTTAGCGACGGCCGTTGAGACAAATGGATCGTGGGCGATAACTTCCATCCCAAAGGCTCGCGCCCGCCGGGCTACTTCCATTCCAATACGCCCCAGGCCAACCACGCCGAGTGTCTTACCGCGGAGCTCAGTTCCTTGTAGAGATTTCTTTTCCCATTTTCCGGCGTGCATTAGCGCATCTGCACGGGAGAGGTGGCGAGCCATGGCCAGTATCATTGCGAGCGTGTGCTCCGCCACAGCGACAGCGTTCGCTCCAGGCGTATTCATTACCGCGATACCTTGCCTGGTGGCAGCTTCGAGATCGATGTTGTCGACCCCCACGCCCGCGCGCCCGATGACGCGGAGCTTAGGTGCGTTCGCCAGCAAAGCACCATCCACCTGCACCGCCGATCGCACGATCAAGGCATCAGCCGATTCCAGTTGCCCGGACAGGGAACCATCCATATGCTCCGGCGTCACAACGGTCCACCGTGGCTCGCGCAGCAGATTAACTGCTGACGACGAAATTTTCTCTGCTACAACAACTTTCATGCCTGGATTGCCTCAGTTCCAGCTCATTATGCAGCGATGAAGTGACGAATACGGTGACTTTACGGCTCGCATGCGATGGAATCATCCCGCGCCGACTGATTGCTGTTCCTGTGCTCGCGCGTAAACTTTCTGAGCAGCACGCACGCCGGCGCCGTATTCAACCGCCTCTCCCGTTACTCTCCCCAACACCTGCTCAAGCGCCGCGAGTATGCCGATGGTATCGAGATAGTCGTAATATCCAAGATGGGCAATGCGAAACAGCTTGCCTTTCATCTCACCCTGCCCATTGGCGACTACAGCCGAAAATGTTTCGCGGAATTCCTTGACGATTGTGCCGGAATCAATCCCAGCAGGCGTTTGGATTGCCGTCAACGCAGCCGCAGGACAGGACGGCGCAAATAACCTTAGCCCCAGTTCCTTCGCAGCCGCGCGGGTCATTGCCGCCGCAAGTTCGGCGTTCTGTACTAGCGCTTTGCGGCCGGCGACTAAATCTCCGTTGCCCATCTGGCGAATGAAATCGAGCGCTGCTCCCAAAGCTACGAACAGCGAAGTCGCCG
>QIAB01000098.1:0-2115 GCA_003225455.1 Acidobacteriota bacterium | reverse complement strand
AGCGTGGGGATTTCGCGCTCTCCATTAGCTTCCAGGCGCGCTCACTGATCGCGCAATATGCCAAGCCGGGCGGGATCATCAAGGCTTTCTGTGAGCCGCCGATGATGACATCAATGCCCCAGCCGTCGACATCAAAATTAGTTGTGCCGAGGCCAGTGATGGCATCTACGACCAGCAGTGCGTCGCCTTTCTCCCGCACGAGTTTAGCGATTGCTTGCACATCGTGACGGGCGCCAGTGGAGCTTTCCGTTGCCTGAACGTAAACCGCGCGGATCTCCGGCGTTAGCTTCTGCCGAATTTCTTCTGACGAGAAGGTCTCGCCATAGGGCGCACTTACTACTTCCGCATTGCAGCCGAATGCGTTTGCCAGATCACGCCAGCGCTCGCCAAATTTTCCAGCAGTGAGTACCAGAACCCTGTCGCCCGGCGATGTGAGATTCGAAACTGCTCCTTCCATCACGCCCGTGCCCGAGGATGTGAGCACCAAAACATCATTTTGCGTGCCGATGAAATCCTTCATGTCGGCGAGCACCCGCTGAAACAGTGCGCGGAAATCAGTCGTGCGATGGTGCATCGCAAACGAAGCCATCGCGGTTTGGGCCGCTGGAAGGATCGGAGTCGGGCCAGGAGTGAACAGACGGTTCTTACGTAGCATTTGGATGAGTCTGACTGAAATCTGGAGTAGCAGCAAGAATAGCGTATGGAGGCCACATGCGGATAGGTGGGCGCCTCGATAAAGAATTCGGTGCGCTCTGTGCGCTCCTCGGTGCACTCTGTAGTCGGATTCGTCCAGGCAGCTTCAAAAACCGACAGCTATAATCGCTCCATGAGCTTGACCGAACAGATCCAGAAAGACATTACCGCCGCCATGAAGGCGCGCGACGAGGCGCGCCTCTCCACGTTGCGCATGGTCAAGACCGCGCTCAAGAATCGCGAGATCGAGAAAATGGCCCCGCTTGACGAAAAAGAATCCCACCAGGTGCTGAGCACTTTGATTAAGCAACGCAAGGATTCCATCGAGCAGTTCACCAAAGGCGGCCGCCAGGAAATGGCCGACAAAGAAGCCGCCGAAATCAAATTGATAGAGACGTATTTACCTAAGGCCGCTGGAGAAGAAGAGATCGTGGCCGGGGTGAAAGTCGTCATCGCTGAGATGGGATCACCCACCATGAAAGACATGGGTTCGGTGATGAAGAATGTCATGGCGCGGTTTGCAGCGGCAGGCATGAGGGTGGATGGCAAGCAGGTCAGCGATACTGTGAAACGGGAACTGAGCGAGAGATAGGTTCGCGTGGGGACAGCCGCCCTCGGCTGTCCAGTCGGGCGAACCCCGACAAAAAGGCGAGCGACCTCGTGTGGGCTCAACCAAGCTGAAATAAGAAAACTTTCATCGCGAGTCATGGGCACAAGCAGATTGCTCGCTTCGTTCCGGATGACAAAAAGATTCGTCCGCCGGGCTGCGCTCGGTCCGGACAGCCGAGGGCGGCTGTCCCCACGTGTTCATTTGCTTCTCTGCAACTCGCGGTACGCCTCACTCTTCGAGACCCCCATCTCTTTCGCGACTTTCTTCAGCGCGGCCTTCTCGTCCAGCTTTTCCTCCCTCATGATCTGGTTAAGGCGCTGGCGAATCGTAGGACGGGCGAGGGCGCCCGTCCCCACACAAGCATCCGTCCCCACACAAGCGCCCGCCCCTACACGAGTTTCGCTTTCCTCCGCTTTGCCAATCAGCAGCGTGATCTCGCCCTTAATCTCTCCACGCGCATTCAGAGCTTGCAGCACCTCACTCGCTCGGCCACGTAGAAATTCCTCATGAATTTTCGTTACCTCGCGTGCGATAACAATATGCCGGTCGTTTCCCAGAACCTCGACGAGATCAGCAAGCGCCTCTTTTGCCCGGTGCGGCGCTTCGTAGAAAACCTGGGTTCGCGGAGAGTCCTTGATGCTCTCCAGCATCTGCCGCCTCTGGCCGCGCTTGGCCGGAAGAAAGCCGCTGAAGCGAAAAGAATCGGCCGGGAGTCCGCTGGCGACGAGGGCCGCCAGAAATGCTGACGCGCCGGGGATCGGCACGACGGGCACATGATGCCGGATGGCAAGTGAAATCAGCCTAAAGCCCGG
>QIAB01000178.1:281-2787 GCA_003225455.1 Acidobacteriota bacterium | reverse complement strand
ATCCAGGATTGTTGCTTTAGATCGATCGCCAAGGCAATTCTTCTCTGGCGCGGGTGACCTTCATTGACAGTAGAGCTGTCATTTAAAATAATCGCCCACATGGGATTCAGTCTTAGGCGATATCTGCTCGCCGTTTTATCGCGCCGCGAAGCGGGTGTTGGGCAATCGGATTGGAAACGGCTCCGATTCACTTACGCCCAACACGGCGAAGATATTATCGCTGAAGCCTTGCTGCCGGAACCCCGTGGATTCTATGTTGAAGTCGGGGCTTTTCATCCCGTTCAAATATCGAATACGTATCTATTCTACCGGAAGGGCTGGCGCGGTATCGCCATCGATCCGAATCCCGCGGTGCCGGAGCTTTTTCATCGGACGCGTCCCCGAGATCTCGTGGTGGAATGCGCGGTGGGGGAAGAAGAAGGTGTTAGAATATTGGACATGACGAAGGCGGGGGAGAGCCATCACCTGCGAGGAGCGGGCGTGGCTTCGCAAGCATCGCAGCAACCGGTTTGCAGCATTCGCGTGGACTGCCGCAGATTGGAATCCATCCTGAAGGACCATTTGCCGGCCGGCCAAACAATTGATTTCCTTTCCATCGACGCTGAAGGCCACGACTTGAGCGTGCTCCGGTCCAATGACTGGCAAAAATACCGGCCGCGGCTTATTGCAGTGGAGGATTTCGCCTCCGAAGTTGAAAGCCCGATCTGCAAAACTCTGTCGGAAGAGGATTACAAGCTGGTGTTCACCTCGCATGTCACCCGTTTTTTCATGCCTCTGGCGCTTTTGGGTTAATCACCGCCCTTTGAGTTGACCTGGACAGCCCTGGATGTCAGGGCGAACGAAGGATGAAGAAACGGCGTGGCTCGCTGAACGAATTCGTGTAGGAGCTCGTGGCAGTGCTAATTACGGTATATGGGCCCAATACATTGGTGCTGGTGAAGAGTTGATAACTGCTGCTCCAGGAAATCACCATGCCGTTCGACGAGTGGGTCATGCTCATAATGGGTCGCGGGCCAGGCACGACTTCGCCGGTGGCGAGGATCATGGCGGGATAATTTCCCCCGGGCATCCCGGCAGGATTGGCGAACAGAACCTGGGCGAGTTGAGCTGGTGTGAGCCCTGACTGATCGCTCCCGAATTTTAACTGCTCCGCTCCGCCGCCCGAAGGATTTCCATTCCAGTTGGCCACCACGAGCGTTGCGCCGCCCGGCCAAATCTGGCCGCTGCTCTTGGCGAAGCTCAACCGGCTGGCGCTGCCGGCCAGGTTGATCGTCGCGTTAGTGGCGAGGACAAAACGCCCGAGCTGTTCGACAGCATTGCCGATCTGCAGCGTGTGCGACAGGCTGAAGAAACCGGGATTGCTGATCCGGTTCGTGCTGCCATCGCCGATGCTCCAGTCGGTAATGTTGATGTTACTCGCAGTCACCGTCCCACCGGTGAACGTATAGTGGCCATAATAGACCCACCCCACGTTCCGGACTCCGCCGATGTCCAGCAGATTTCTGACAACCAATGCGCCGCCACTCTGATTAAAATTCCCGCGGCCATCATCGAGGGTGAAGTTCGAGCAACTCAACGAGCCGCCCGCCAGCGTAATGCTGGTAACGAATGACAAGAAATACCCGACACTGTGCGCATAGATCGTTTCCGCGCTCGTCGTCCCGTTCGATTGCACGAACGACGCGTCTCCCGGATTTCCATTCAACTCGATCGAATGCGCGGATAAGGTTCCGCTGTTTAGATGGTACTCAGCCGGTTTCGGTGTGGCGCCGGTGGTTGCGCCGCCGACCACAGTGAGCGCATTCGTGACGATGTGCGTGCCGCCGTTCTGCGTGAAAGTCGACCGGCCAAACCAGCCGCTCCGAACGTCAACATCACCCGCCGCCAGCAAACCACCGTTCAAGGTAAGATCCGCCCCCCCATCGCTGTCCTCCATCAGGACATGCGAAGTTCGATTCGTTCCGCCTGCCTGGAAATACGAAGTTCCGCCCGGCCTGCCCAAGAGATTCATTCCGCCGGGAAGGTCGAGTGTTCCACCGTACAACGAGTAATTATTGTTCAATCCTAAATCCGTGATCTTCACCGAGCCGCCATACTGATTGAATTGACCGGGGATCGCGGGAAACGGCGTGCCGGCCCAGACGGTGCCGCCTTCGAAAACACCGTTCGTCATGTAATAGACCCCATTCAGGAGGCGCATCGTCGCATTCGTCGTGCGAACGAATCCGCCGTCCTGAATCATTTGGGCGTTGGTCACGGTCAGCACGGTTGCATCCACAATAAGCCCGGAGTTCAGGTTCACCAACTTCGCGCCATCCTCCACCGACAAGCCGTTGAGCACGCGCAACGGAGTCGCCGTGCCCGCATTGCTGAGGACGAGGCTCGGCCTTCCCGAAAGACCGCGCAGGATGAGATCGTGCACCGTCAGCGATTCTGGATAACTCGTCGCTGTCGTGGCGTTCACGGTCACCGTCCGATTGCCGCCGATGATTCGCACTGTTTGCGA
>QIAB01000178.1:0-204 GCA_003225455.1 Acidobacteriota bacterium | reverse complement strand
CCAATCGTTGGTGAAGTCCGCCGACGCGGGTCCGGCTGGGTAGACCGTCCCGTCTACGTAGATTATCGCTGCATAATCACCAGGCGAAAATCCACCCGGGTTGATGAAATGAATCCGCTGCAATTGCGCCGGGGTGAGACCGGACGAGTTCGTGCCGAACCTCAACGCGTCACCGGCATAACGT
Source organism: Acidobacteriota bacterium (assembly GCA_003225455.1). Lineage (GTDB taxonomy): Bacteria > Acidobacteriota > Terriglobia > Terriglobales > Acidobacteriaceae > QIAB01. Next base: position 20 of record QIAB01000178.1, on the reverse strand, counting down.
TCGGGGGTGAGCGAGTTCCA
>QIAB01000097.1 GCA_003225455.1 Acidobacteriota bacterium | reverse complement strand
CATGCTGCTCAAGATGCCGATCGTCGGCGTACTGCTGCGCAAAATTGCGGTGGCTCGCTTTACGCGAACGTTGGGGACATTGATCACGTCCGGTGTGCCTATTCTTGAAGGCTTGAGTATCACCGCACGGACTTCCGGCAATGCGGTGCTGGAAGAAGCGCTCATGAAAGTCCGGAAAGCGATTGAGGAAGGACGCACCATTGTCGATCCTCTGCGTGAGTCAGGAGTCTTCCCGAATATGGTGACGCAGATGATCGGCGTGGGCGAAGCCACCGGCGCCATGGACGCTATGCTCCAAAAGATTGCCGACTTTTATGAAGACGAAGTCGACGCCGCGACCAAGGACATGCTGGCCATGCTGGAACCGGTCATCATCGGCCTGTTGGGCGTCATGATCGGCGGCATCGTTATTTCGCTCTACATGCCGCTGTTCTCGATGATTGCAAAGCTGGCTGGCTAAAGACGATCGCCAAGCGGGCCGCAGGCAAGCGGCCCGCCCAGGCGAATCCAGGATCCAAATGCAACCCATGTTTGACGAGCGGCAGTGGCTGGCGTGGCTGGTCAAGGTCCGCATCATCATCCTCACCTTTTTGTTGGGGATCGAACTCGCAATCGCGCGGCTCACGCCGAATCCGCTTCCGCTGCGCCTGTTCATCGATGTCATCCTGCTGTGGTACACCATCTCCATCTTCTATTTAGTATTGCTTTCCTTCTGGCAAGAATACCGAATTCAATCACTGCTGCAGGTGCTCACCGATCTGGGGCTGGTTACGCTCATGGTCTACGCGACAGGGGGAGTGGACAGTTCTCTGAATTTCCTCTATCCGCTCGTCATTATCGTCGCCTCCATGCTGTTGCCACGGAGGTGGGCCTACCTTACAGCCGCTTCGGCATTCATTCTTTATGGCAGCGTTCTTGAGCTGACGTATTTCGGCATTATCCCTTCGTACTCAACGACCCATCCCCACATACGTTTGTTGCAAGCAATCATTCTGATTAACTTGGTCGCTTACTTCGCCGTGGCCTACTTAACCGGATTGTTGGCGGCGAAGCTGCGTCAGGTGGATGTGAAGTTGAAGTACGCGAGGGGAGCGCTAAAAAACCTACAAGCTCTGCACGAGAACATTATTCAATCCATCAGCGGCGGTCTGATTACGACCGGGCTCGACGGTCACATAACTCTGGTGAATACGGCGGCGAAGAAGCTGCTGGCAAGTTCAGACCGTGAACTTTGGGGACAGCCGGTTGAGAAGCTCTTTCTTGACCCCCTGCCGAACCCAGATTTCGAATCGGCGCACGGCGAAGTACGATTCATAGCGCCCAATGGCTTTCGCAAGAGCTTTCGCGTAACGGCCGCACCGCTGACGATTCCCGACCGCGGCGCGATTGGACACGTCTATACGCTGGATGACCTGACCGAGATCCGCCGGTTGGAGCGTGACTTGCGAATGCAGGATCGCCTTGCTGCCGTGGGACGTCTGGCAGCCGCGATCGCCCACGAAATTCGCAACCCTCTGACCTCGATTGCCGGATCGGTCAGTATGTTGTCGGGAATTCCCGATCTGAGCGAAGAGCATCGCCAGTTGCTGCAGATTGTGACCCGCGAATCGGAGCGGCTCAACGGAATCATTACGGATTTTCTGGCTTATTCCCGAGGCAAACAGTATCAATTTTCGAAGGTCGACCTGCTCCCATTGCTCGAGGACACTCTCACGCTCCTCGAAAATCGTCTAGTTTCGCAGAATGCCGGTATTCGTATCGAGCGCCGTTTTGCTGCGCGGGAAGCCCTGGCTTTGGCCGACGGTGACAAGATTAAGCAGGTGTTCTGGAATTTTTGCGAGAACGCCGTAAGAGCGATGCGCGATGGTGGAACCCTGACTGTGTCTGTGGACCCGATTGGGGAAGACTGGCAAATCAACTTCGCCGATACCGGGAGCGGAATGAGTCCCCAGATAGTAGAGAAAGTATTTGAGCCTTTTCAATCGAATTTCGAAGGTGGTACAGGCCTGGGTCTAGCCATTGTCTATCAGATCGTGCAAGCGCACGAAGGCAAGGTTTGGGCCCGATCCAAGCTGGGGCAGGGAAGCGTGTTTGTTCTCCGTCTGCGCCGCATAGGCGCCGCAGAGCCGGTCACCATGGACCCAATGGACACGCCGGCCCTGGCCGCTGCCGCAACTGCAACCAAAAGTACCGCCGTAGGAGGCAGAGCCCGTGGCTAACATCCTGGTTTGCGACGACGAGCGCTCAATTTGCCAGATGCTGGACATCGCCTTGCGGCGCGAGGGCTACAAGGTCGAGACTGTCAACTCAGGCGAAGATGCAAAGAAGAAGCTCGATAGCGCCATCTTCGACGTCGTCGTAACAGATATCAAGATGCCGCAAACCAGCGGCATCGAGGTGCTGCGCTATGCGCACCAGGTCTCGCCTGATTCAGCCGTGATCCTCATAACAGCGGTTGACGACTACGAGGCCGCTGTACAGGCCGTGAAAGCCGGCGGGGCCACGGACTACATCCGCAAATCTCCTGGGCTGGTGGACGAAATCAAATTGGCCATCAAGCGGGCGCTGGAGAAGATAGCCCTCAGCCGCCAGAATTTTGCCTTCAAACGTGATGCCGCCACCCGCAATTCCCTCGACAACATCGTGGGCGCGAGCCCCGCAATGGAGAAGCTGAAGCAAACCATTCGGACGGTTGCTTCCACTCAAAGCACAATCCTTATCTATGGCGAAAGCGGCACGGGTAAGGAACTGGTTGCACGCGCCGTGCACGTTTGCTCGCCTCGGGCGGCCGAACCGTTCGTTTCCATCAACTGTGGCGCTTTTCCGGAGACACTTTTGGAAAGCGAGCTCTTCGGTTATGTGAAAGGCGCATTCACTGGCGCGAATCAGAACAAGCGCGGATTGTTTGAAGTCGCAGATCAGGGAACCATCTTCCTCGATGAGATCAGCGAGATGACATTGACTATGCAGGTCAAACTCTTGCGCGTGCTGCAAGAGCGCTGCGTCCGGCCAATTGGCGGGAGCGATGAAATTGCGATCGATGTGCGGGTGATTGCAGCGACCAATCGCGATCTCGACAGGCTGGTTGCGGAGAATGTGTTTCGCGAAGATCTGTATTACCGTTTAAACGTAATTCCAGTCTGCGTGCCGCCCCTGCGCGAGCGTCGAGAGGACGTTCCTCTTCTCGTTAATCATTTTTTGAAGAAGTACGCGCCGGGGGCAGGGAAGAGCATCTCGCGGGTGAACTCCTATTCGCTGGATGCGCTATGCGGATATGATTGGCCCGGTAACGTCCGCCAGCTCGAAAATACAATCGAGCGGGCCGTCGCGCTTGAAACTGGAGAAGAGTTGCGTGCCGAGCTGCCGATTGAGCGTCCAAAAACACGAGCCGCGGCGGCCGGAGTGGGCGGCGTTTCTGTAGGAGGAGTTTTGCCCGATGGCGTCGATATGGAGAAATATGTCGCTGACATCGAGCGCTCACTGCTGCAAAGCGCGTTGGCCCAATCCAACGGTGTACAAACCCGCGCCGCCGATTTGTTAAAAGTCTCCTACCGATCCTTCAGACATTTGATGAAGAAGTACGACCTGTAAGGCGCCCATTATAATAGTTGTTTTCTTTGCTCTAGTATCGCGTGCCAAAACTTCGCGCCATAAGTTAGAAACGATTTGAAAGGGCGGCGCGTCTTCAGGCGCCCATACCGCGAAACTGCGGGACGCCACACTAGCCCCAAAAACCTTCGATGACGGCGCTTATACTACGATAGGGCCATGCGCTACATCTTCGGATTCCTCTGGAACGCGACTCGTGGTCACCGCCTCACGCCCTGGCGCAGCCCTTATCTTCTTTGGCGAGTGGAGACCTACTGCGGCGTGAAAATGCAGCAGATCGGATTCCTGGAATTTTGGGAATTCGTGCTGCGCGAGCGCAGCCACCTATGGCGATTTCTAAGATGGACGGCAGAGATGGAACGCTATGCCCATCCCAGGTTGAAAAATCCGTGAGCTTCGCATAACTGTGAGCCGGAGGACGTGTCTTCCTCCGGCTCAAATGCCTTCACTGCTGGCGTAAGCCCGTCATTGGTTCCGGAATGCTAAAGGTCTTCGAGCCAACTCCAACCCCGCCTTCACAGGTATTTGGCGGATACGTACACACAGTGCCGTTGCCCTGGCATCCTCCACCCCAGAACATATACCCGAGCATGCCGTTCGAGGTTCCCGCGCCATTTGGAGGAACGTTCTCCACGAAGTTGGCAGCGGTGCTTTGATCCGAGGCGCTGAAATTCGTGCAGTTAGCAATCGGTGAATTCCCAACCACCCAGAGGCTTCCCGTCAGTTTGGCGGGAGCGAGGGGCGGTACTGAGCCGGATAGCCCACTGATGTGCTGCTGCCATCCATTCTCCAAAGCGCCTACGCTGGTCTTCTGCGAGGCCACCATGGCATTGGCATAGTCCAGCACGGGATTGTTGGTGGTGAGCCAATTCGTCGTAGCGTAGTTGGCTAGTGCAGTCAGATAGGTGTCGCCGTCTCCCAAATCGATGGTCAGCCGCGCCGCGAAGTTACTGCCCGTTGCATCGTACGGCACGACAGAACGGTAAGCGCTTACGAATTGTTGCAGCCCGGTCAGATTTGGGTTGCTGCTTTTCTCGTAATCAATTTCCATCCCGACATTGAATTGCTTGGCCGCGTTCGCAGCGTTGATGCCTAGCTGCGTGGGATTGCTCCCGAGTGCTTTGTCCCAATTTTTGGTATAGCTGAATCCGCCGATCGACATCATCACCCGCACACCCTTACTTTGAAAGTAATTGACCACTGGTGTGGTCATACCAATTGGAATTCCGTTCACGTCGCCCGAATCTGTTGTGAGATTCATCAGCTTCACCGGATTGACGAAGCTCAACACGACGACATTCACCGAGGGATGACCGTCGCCTCGATCAATGATCCAGTGATTATTAGTGTCGAAAAGCGTCATCTCCGGCACAGATGCCCAGCTGCATGCGTCCGTGTAGCAATGCCACAGGCCGTAGACCTGCATCTGGGCGTTCAATCTTGAAAATGTCAGCAATATTCCCTACAGGACAAAGCACTTCACACCGCTTTTGAGCGACAGAGGTTGTAGCTTCATATCCTGCCTCCTGAATCTGTAAACGTAGCGCCGGCATCTTGCCGGCTGTCCGGGCGGGCGACTCGCCCGCATGTAGCGCCGGCATCCTGCCGGCTGTCTAGGGGGCGATTCGCTCGCCCATTATGCCTCTTACAAGCTCACGGTGTGCCCGACGGCGCGCCCGCAACCTCCCAGGCGAACGCCAGCGGTGATGACGCGGTCAGGTCTATCGCCGGCTCGACTGTTGAATACGACTGCACAAAGTCCTTGTACACGGCTTTAGTGTTGTTGAACTGCGCAAAGACATCGACGCCGTTCGGAGGACAGGCCACCATCCCAGATAGCGTGCCCTTGGCTGCGAAGGAATTCGGCCCTTCCACCGCCGCGCCGGAGAGAAACGGAGGCCCATTCGGCGGCATTGGAACCAGATTGGTCACTTGATGCTGCATGCAAAGCGGAAATGTGCTCCCATTGTTAACGATCAGAGATGTCCCCCAGGCATTAGCGCCAAGGATGTTGCCAAGCTGACGGTTGGCATAATCTGCGGCGGCAATTCCCCCGTTCAGAGCCGGCCCGTTGAGGAAGGCATATTCAGCCGCCATGACACCCAGACCCGCACCATGGGAGGTTGTGTCATATGTCGCCCACGGGAAACCGAACCCAAAGGGATCCGTGCCGCTCTGAGCGATGGCCTTGTTCAACTGCTTTTGCAGATCCGCAACCAGAGCGGTCTGGTTCGTTTCCAGACCAGTGCCACCCGGATTGCCTGCCAATGCCAGCGCGCGGTAAAGCTCGAAGTGCGCCAGCCCGCTGACATCGTAAAGGTTGAGCGTATCAGCGGCATCATTTGGTCCGGTGATGTAAGCGTTTGCCCAGTGCGCTGCTTGTTGCAAATAGTACGACGCAGGGTGAGGACCGGCTGGGCAGCTGGTGCCGCATCCCTGCAGAGCGAAATAAAGTTCCGTGGCGCCCAGTTCCAAATCATCGCGCCATTCCGACTCTGGATAAAAACTGAAAGGGATCACTGTCAGCAGATTTCCGCTAGGCGCGGTGTTCGCCAAGTCGAAGATGTGCTCGGCAGACGCCAGGCACTGATTCGCATAAACCGTGTTGCTGGTCTGATATTCGTGATAGCAGAGGGCAAGATCGGCTGCCAATCTTCCCGCCAGATTCGGGCTGATCAGCGCGTTTGCGACCACTTGGCCAGACGAGTTCACCGATGCCGGACTGATAAAAACCGGCCTATGACAAATATAACGATAAAGCGACGTACACCCGCCGTACGTGTCATCCGCCTGCGGCAGGCGCCAGATGTCATGATCGCTGATGGTCTTCCCGTTGCCGTTGCCGATGCCGACCTGATAATAGAGAACTTTGTTATTGTCGTCCCACATGTGCTGTAGCCAGTCGAGCCCGAACTTTGCCTCGGCAGTGAAATTGGATGAACCCGCTGCCATCTGGTTAGGAAAGTCCCGAACGCCGACGAGCAACAGCGCCACGGTATAGCTGGTTGTCTGTACAAACTTCAAATAATCACCTGCGTCCCACCAGCCGCCTGATGCGTCGATTATCGTTGCCGGCGATACCGGTGTAAGGTCGCCCGAGAACCGGCCGTTATTGTTTGTCGAGGGCGTGATATAGACACTGGCACTTTGGTCGTTGACATGGCCCGCAGCCGTGCGTAGCGGACTGGCGATGAAATTGGGTCCATCGCGTTCGTTCTGGTAAAAGAAGAGTGAGTTGGCGAGCGGCGTGGAATAAACGTTTGCGGCTGAGTCGATCTTAAATGTAGGAGAGGACGCCGCGATTGGACCACTGACCGTAATCGTGTAAGTACCAGCGGCGGTCACGGTTGAAAAGTCCAAAGCATAGACATCGGGATAGCTGCCGCTCCAGGAACCAAGATTGGCGCCGATCGCGGCGGGCCCGAATACAGTAGTGCCGCTGGAATTCTTAACCACGAACGTCGCGCCGGCCTCCGATCCTGAAGCCATCAGGTAAGCGCGTTTGGATCCATTTGCCGGATATCCGACCTGGTTGACGCGCACGAACGCTGCCGCGTGAGAGATCGCGGGAAGAAGCAGGGTGAATGAGAGGACGATCAGAATATTCAGCAGTGACGAGGCCTGAGTGCGAAAGACTTTCATATTTCCCCCTTTCAGTGGTGGGTTGAAGACTAGGGGTCGATACAGTTACTCGCCCGCGCAGGCGAGCCTATTGAATGGTTTCAATAAAACGGATGAATGCTCCTACCGAATGTGGCTGTTTGTCAATACAGAGAACAAGGTAGGACTTCTGAGGATTTCACAGATTGGCTGGGACTAGAGAGTAAAAAGATCCCGCCCATCCCGGAATTCATAACCCACAAGACCAGATCGGAGAGTTAGCTGCCGTTCGACGCCGCGACGGCACCTTCGATCACCAGGCTCACTTCGCTGCCCTTGCCAGTCCCTAGAACTTGTGCCGCGGAACCTCGATTGGCAGCGATTTCCAGATACCCCATGCTGCCGAGAATCCCAAAGACGGATCCCGGAGCTCCCTGGGCATAATTAGTGTGCATTTCGTTTATCTCCCGCTTGCCGACAGTGATTCTGAACGTCGGCGGCTCAGGCTGGAAAAGTGCGGGGACATCCTGCGGAGTGATGTTGGTCACCAGATTGCCGAAACGATCGACCTTGAGAACTACGCCACGGAGAGTGTTGCCATCAGCCGGTTTGGGTTTGGGCGGATTGAAGCGAACGAAATCGTTGATCTCCTCCCCGAACTTTTCAGGATCAACCCCTTTGGCGAGATAGGCGGTAATCGGAGCAAATATATCGCGGCCATGAAACGTGCTGCTGACCGGCTGCAGGTAGTAATGCTCCGCTGTGACATGGCGCACGTGCAAGCGCTCCTCGCGCCCGTACACCAGTGAGAGCACGCCATTGTCGGGCGCGACAAAGTGATGCCGTTCGCTGCTCACCACGATCGGCCGCCGGGCTGTTCCCACTCCCGGATCAACAACAACCAGGTGCACCGTCCCCGCCGGAAAATATGAGTAAGCCTGAGCGATGGTGAGCGCGCCATCCAGCACGTCGAAAGCTTGGACGGAATGGCAGATGTCTACAATTTCAACATCGGGAGCGATATCAAGAATCACCCCCTTAATAGTTCCGACGAAATGATCGTTGAGACCAAAGTCGGTGGTTAGCGTGACAATGGGCCGATGCGCCAAGGCTTTCCTCGCGGCAGACACCAATATTTTCTCCGGAATGCTGAAAGTAACCTGCCGCGAAGGCCGGCGTCAAGACACGGAGGTAATGGAAGATAAACGTAGCAATGAATTTCACGCTGTGTAGCTCAGTGTCTTCCAAGCGTCGAAGCCGCCCGTAAGATTGGCGATGTCGCGAAACCCAGCGCGCCGCAGAATGCTGGTCGCGATCGAGCTGCGGTAGCCGCCCTTGCAATGGACCACGAGCAGTTTGTCGCGGTCGAGCTCCGCGGTCCGATCCGGCAATTGACCCAAGGGAATCCGTACCGAGTTCTCCATGGCGCCGGCCGCGACTTCACCAGGCTCTCGGACATCGAGCACCGCAATGTGGTTCTTCTCCCGTTCCAGCAGCTCGGTAAACTCCTGCACCGATATCTGCGGGATGTAATCCAGCTCGTAGCCGGCCGCAATCCAGCCGGTAATGCCGTCTTCGAGGTATGCCTGCACGTTCTCGATGCCGACGCGCGCTAATCGCAGCTGTGATTCCCGTAGATGATCCGCGTCTTCTCCGACCAGGATGATGCGCTTGTCCAGTCCCAAAATCCGGGCAGCCCAGGACGCGTATTGCCCGGAGAGGCC
>QIAB01000171.1:2292-4516 GCA_003225455.1 Acidobacteriota bacterium | reverse complement strand
CTTCTGCGATCATGGTAAGAGAGAGAGAGCCGCTCCATGTGAAGGAACAGCTTTGCGCGAAAATGCAAAACAAGCTTTTCCCCGATGTAGGTGTAGAGCACCATCTTCGTGAGCGTTTGAACCTGGTTAAGGAGGGCGATGGCAATTAGAAGCGCGGCCGGAAAAATCAAAAGGAATGTGATGGAGCCTTGGCTACCAGCAGGAATCAGAGGGGCGAGGAACCAGGGTAGCGGGTGCGACCCGAGCACAGAATCCACTTCGATTTTGATCGGCAGCGGTAACAGCAAGGCAAGAGGGATTTCCAGCAAACCAAGCAGAAAATAGCCTGCAATCGCTGCCCAGTAGGGCTTCGCTTCGATCAGCAACCGACCGTATATCGATCGATTTGAGTAGCCCTTCGATGGAGACTTGTTGGACGCCGCGCTACGATGCATTCTCTAACTCGTCTTATCTCGGCTGACCTCATCGTACTCTTTATAAGAGAGATATCCGAGATACGTCATCGGAAAAGACAGGCGTTCTTGGATGGTTGCGACTTCTTCTTCAGTCAAGACTTGGCGGTACCTCCCAACAGAGCTCTTAAAGACAGGCAGGGCGACATTCTTGCTAAGATGATGTTCTGCCTGCGAAAGATGCTTGGCGGCCTCGGTTTCATAGAAGTTCATTACCGCGTCGGTGTACTCGACGCCAAGGAATCTGCAGATAACCTTGAGTTGCGCTTCAGGCGTCCTTACCAGGTTCTCGTATCTCACTTGCTGGACCGTGGCGCTGCCCAGCCGTGAAATCGCCAGAGCCCCGTCCAAAAGACATCGCTGCCAACTCATCGCTGAGCTTTCCGCCGTGTGAACACCGGGCCAGGCAGTTTTGTACGACGCATATACATCTCGTGGGTCCCGAATCAGCAGGATAAACTTGGCATTCGGGAACAATTTTTTGAAGTATGGAATGTTGAATACATGTGATGGCTCGTTGTCTCCCCACCAGGCGAGGTCATTCTTTCCGAGCGTCCTTGCCTCCCAAGTCCCGTAGAATGTGATCAGAGATCGCTCATCGCAACCAAAGCGACCGACCCATTCGATCAGATTTTCAAGCTGGGGAGGATTAAGGTAACTGACGGCCTCCAACCAAGGGTGGAGATCCTTATGCATTTTCTCGAGGTTCCTAGGATCCCGAAGGTCACCATACATCGGCATCTGCGATCTGAGAGGGCAGATGTAAGCACCTTCCGAAGAAATAAATATCTTGGGATGCGAACTTAGCATCATTCTCAGCAACGTCGTGCCAGACCTTCCCTGGCCGAGAATGAAAACCGGAGAAATGTCCGTCCAATGCCGCGAAATCATCTCGAGCCGTGGAAGAGGACGCGAGCCTCTCGCCCGTTTGCCGACGAGATTCTTCAGCCTCTCTGACTGGCCGTTGGCGATCCGCCGCAGTTGAAGGCGACTAAAACAGTCATATTCATCGTGCGAGAGATATCCCCAAAGCCTCATCGGGGAATGAAGCCGCATGCCGATTGCGTCGTATTCGTCCTGGGTGAGCCCATTGCGCGTACCATGCGGACGTGAAAAACCAAACTCATCCTGCAGCGCGGTAAACGGTTCATTCGGGTAATCGACGTCAAGAAAACGGCAGAGGTGCTGGAGCTGGCCGCGCGGCTTCGTGATCAGGTCCTCATATTTAACATGAATAGCGCGTCTGGATCCAACATAGGACTCGAGGAGAAGGCCTTGTAGGATCGATTCTTCCCACTCATCTCTAAAGGTCAGGAAATCCGAGCCGCAATCGGCCTTTCTTGAGGCAAACACGTCTCGCGGATCACGGACGACCAGAATGAATTTACAGTCAGAAAATAGCGAATCCAGATATCGGAGGTCGCATCTATAATAAGAAGCGGCGATGCCCCACCAAGCCAATTGCTTGCGATCTTGAATCCCTCCCCGCCAAGTGCCGAAAAACGTTATGATCGAACGCGGGTTAGCTCCAAATTGCCCGACCCAATCGAGGAGATCGTCGAAAGCCGGGGCGCTGACAAACTGTTCTGCCTCAAGATAAGGCCGGAGATCTTGATAAAGAGCCTTCAACTGATTCGGGTCTGATAGGTCGCCGTGCGAAGAGAGCGAGGACCGAAGTCGATAGATGTATCCGCCCTCAGAAGAAATCGAGACTCTGGAATGCTCGTTGAGCATGAGTCCCAGCCGTCTTGCTCCGGATCGCTCGCAGCCCA
>QIAB01000171.1:0-2276 GCA_003225455.1 Acidobacteriota bacterium | reverse complement strand
CAATCTCCCGGAACCTTCTGATGTTTTCTTGATGCAGCAGCCGCGCCCATTTGATCCTCCCCCGTTAATCCAACGCTTTTTCCAGCACGCGCGAAACAACCACCTTCGCGTCGAAGTGCTTCTCCGCCAAGTCGCGGGCCAGGCGGCATTGGCGGTTGTAGTCGGTCGCCACGGCGTCGAGACATTGCGCTGCTTCATCGATATCTCGGAAACGAAAGAGTCCACTGCGGTCGGGCAGAAAACGGCTTGGCCCGGTGTGCTGAACTACGACTGGCTTCCCACTTGCCAGATAACAAAGAGTCCGATCGCTGATCCATGCGTTCTGCAGACGGACACATGAGGGCTTCACGCAACTGAACTCTCCGAGCGAGTTCTGGATATAGCGTTGGTAATCCCAAGGCGTCGATGTGACGTGCCAAGCTTCCTGCACACGCCACCCATACTTGCAGAGCATCTCGCGGTCACCGGTATTATCTGCCAGGCAGATGGCCAGCTCCAACGGTTTGGTCGTGCGTCGAGGTAAATCCAGGAACTGCAGGAAACCGGCCCGTTTCCCGTTGTCATAAGCCTCTCCTTTATACTCCATCCATCCTCCCCACCAGTTCATGACAGTGGTAAAGGCTGCGGTGGAAGGCGCTGTTGACGGCGGCCAGATAGAGAGATGCACGGGCGGCGGAGTGTAGTGCCACTGCAGTCCACAGTCTGGAAACAGTGCTCCGGCTTGTCCCACTGTTTCGCCAATGGTGAAGTAGGTATCGTGGCGCGCTATTTTCATGTCGTACACATCAATCCAGATTTGTGTGAGGCCGGGATCGATGTCTACGAAAGCCGAGCGCCGAAAAAATCCGACGACAGGGATGTCATAGGCAAGGTTCAACAGCAGATCTGCTTCGCGTGCTTCCTCTAAAGTCAAACATCCGTCGAAGGCATCGCTTGCTACCGACGCTTCGGTCTCCCATGAAAGAGCGAGACAGTTCTTGAGCCCATAGGCTTCCAAGCGCCTTCTAAGATCGAGGATCAGGTTTGGAATTTCGTCCGCGCGAAAATCGGGAGTGACCCGCTCCAGCCACAGCACCCGGCAACCCAGCGCGCGCAGCCCGAGCGCCCAATTGAGGAAAACCCAAAAATGGCCGGCCGCCTTCGGCCATCGGAGCGTGTCTTTAGTGGCGAGACAAATCGTCGGACTCATGTGACGAGAGATGCCTTCTCCCGAGCCCGTGCTTCTCCAATATCTTGACCCACGGGCGAGGCGGCGCTCGCCAGAGAGCGTTCGGCTTCTAGTTCACGAGCCACATCGGCAACAGCTACCATGATGGAATCCTCGAGCCGATTTGCCTCGGTGATAGCTGCCATCCAGAGGACGGCGAAGACCATTGCCATCGCCGCTGCAGGCATGATCCCACCAAACTGTTCCATCACGAGTGCAAGCGCCGCGACCGTGCCATAGACCCAGTAGACAGGTCGAGACGGGGCGATCCCAACTGAGAGGCGCGCCAGCCTTTTCGGCCCGCCGTGATGCTCGACAACCATTCGCAGCCACGCCGTGCCCAGAGCGCCGCGCCTCAGCTTCAAGTCCCAGTCATCGAAGAGCGTATTGCAACTCACCGCGCAACCCGGGCGAGTCAACTTGCGAAGCAGACGATCGAGAAAGGCGCCTTTTTCCAGCGCCATTGTACCAGGAATAGTCCAGCGCACTGAGCGTCTGAAGGGGTGGATTCGTTGCCACCATTCGCTCGCGCGGCGTTCGGCCCAGAGACCTGAGAAGACCGGGCGCCAGGAGGTCAACCCCCCTTTGAGTCTTCCCCAATCGCGTGCAATCGGCTCGAGAAAGTGCAGATAAGCAATCAGCGCTCGCCACCGCATACGCCGCCAGAGTGTCTGCGGGCCGTCAGAGGCGACGCATTTGTCGATCTTTGCATCCAAGCCACAGGAGACGCAGTAACCGATCGTATATCCGAACCCAGCCGCGAACATTGCGAAGACCCAAGGGAAAAAAATCGACAGGAACGCCAGCAAGATGAGTATGGCGTGCCATTCCATCGCACGCGGCAAAATGCCAAACAGGTTCTTAGTTCCCGAGTTGTACATGGGTTGGAACGGCGCGGATCCCCAGACGCCGTGATAGATGAGCGGCCGGGTCATCATCTGAAAAAAAGGATAGGGCGCATAAATCCGGCCGGCCCACAACGTATGCCCCCACCGATTGAATTTGCTTGGAGTTTTGCGCTCGAGGATGGACTCCGATACGCCATAGCCGACCTGTTGGCGCCAATACG
>QIAB01000096.1:16329-23639 GCA_003225455.1 Acidobacteriota bacterium | reverse complement strand
CAGACCGAAGTGATTTGCGAACTGGGTTCTCGAACAGTGCGCGGGGTGACCTGGAACCTTAGCCAAGGCGGGATTCAGGTGGAAGCTGGCAACTTGCAGCCGGGCGCGGCCCTGCGATTGTCATTTCGCTTACCCGTTTCCGGTATAGACATCAAGGCGGACGGCGCAGTGGTATGGGCAGACCATCGGCGACAGGGAATCCGCTTCACCAAGATGAGCATACAGAATCAGCAGGCGATCCGAGACTTCATTGCGGCAGTAGAAAAATAGGCGTGCGATTTCCATTACTTGCCTTTGCCCGCTGCCCGTGTCCTGGTGTCCAATTGGCTCTCGCGCGATTGATCCGGAGAGGTGCTTGGCCCCTCTTGTTTAATCAGGAGGCGGTCGAGCTCTTGAGCAAGTGAACGTGCATTGACCGGTTTGGAGAGGTAGCCATTGAACCCTGAATTCAGGATCTTTTCCCGGTCGCCCTGCATGGCATACGCAGTGACCGCCAGTACCGGCAGTGTGGCTAAGCGAGGGTTCTCGCGGATCTTGCGCATGACGCCAAAACCGTCCATTACTGGCATGCCGATGTCGAGCAGCAGCAGGTCCGGTTGAGTCTGTTCAATCATGTGGAGCGCCGCTTGACCGTCACATGCTTCAACTACCGTGTAGCCTCGCGCTTCCAGAAGCTCGCGCAGCAGTTCCCGGTTGACGGCATTGTCTTCGGCGATAAGGACTTTACTCATGACTGCCCCGCAGATTTTGCCCGCTTGCGGCCTTGCACAACCCTGTCAACCTCGACAATAAGCTGTTGCGGCCAAGAGCCGCTCTTTTGAAACAAAGCCTGAGTTTCGCGACTGAGAAGGCCAATTTCCTCTGGGGTCAGGCTCTTGGCGGTCATCACCAGAATCGGTAATTCCTTCAGCGTCGCTTCTTCTCGTATATGGCGGATGACTTGAAAGCCATCCATGTCTGGCATCAGCAGATCAAGCAAAACTGCACTGACGAGTTTAGAAGAGAGCACTTCCAGAGCTCGCGCCCCGCTTTGCACGGCCTGAGTCTCGTATCCGGCTGGCCGCAGTGTTTCTTCCAGCATTTCCAGAGTCTTGGGATCATCGTCGACCAGCAAAATAGCCGCTTCATCGTCCGTGTGTGGCAGCACATGCTTGCGAATGGTTTCCAGAAGCACCGGTTTGCGAATCGGTTTAATGAGATAGTCCGCTGCCCCCAGAGCAAAGCCCACCTGTTTTTGGTCCACGATTGAAACGATAATGATGGGGATGTTTGCCGTCGCGGGGGTTTTTCTCAGGGCTACCAACGTTTCAAAGCCAGTACCGCCTGGCATCAATACATCTAAGGTGATTGCGTCTGGGCGTAATTGTTGAGCTTTACTGACGGCTTCAGCTCCCGACTCGGCCGTCGCAATCCGATATTCCGGATCCAGGTAGCTGGCCAAAAGTTCCCGGGCGGGGACCTCGTCGTCTACGACGAGGATAAGCGGTTTCCCCGAAGCCTTCGCAGCAACAGGCACACTTGTTGCTTCATGTTCTGGCTGGATTTTGGATACTTCGGATCCCGCGGGAAGGGTAAAGGTAAATCGGCTGCCCTTTCCTGGTTCGCTCTTCACTGAGATTTTTCCGCCTTGTTGTTCGACGAGACGCTTCGTGATCGCCAGCCCCAAACCCGTGCCTTCACTCCTGCTATCTGCGCTCCCGTCAATTTGCCGGAATTCCTCGAAAATAACCTTCTGGTCCTCGGCCCGGATGCCTATCCCCGTATCGGTTACCGATATGCAAACGAAGTCTCCATTTTCCAGGCAATCGATCTCGATACGCCCACCCTTCGGGGTGAACTTGACCGCGTTGCTGAGCAGGTTATAAAGAACTTGTTTGAAACGGACTCGATCGGCATAGACAGCCCGATCTGCTTTCAGAATTCGTTCAACCTGGATATTTTTCGCCATTGCCAATGGACGAATGGTGGAGAGCACCTCTGGTAAAGCATCCTTGACCTGGAAGTCTTCGCACCGAAAATCGAGTTGTCCGGCTTCGATTTTCGAGAGATCGAGAATGTCATTGATCAACTGCAACAAATGTGCTGATCCCTGCTTAATGTGATCAACGAAGCGCTTCTGCTTACTATTAAGCTCGCCAGGGATCCCGTCGGCCAAGAGGTCTGAAAAGCCCACAATTGCATTGAGTGGAGTTCGCAACTCATGACTCATGCTGGCGAGAAACTTGCTCTTGAGCTTTGTGGCGTGTTCAACCTCGCGGTTGCGAAGCTCCAGCTCTTGATTGCTAGCAGCCAAGCGTTCAGTGAATTTGCGCTTTTCCTGTTCGTCGCGCTTTCTCTGGGTGACGTCGACCGCGACCACAACTTCCGCAGGCCGGCCTCGAAAGTTCAAAGCGTAAGATGTGATCTCCACATCGACGATGGCTCCGTCTTTTCGTTGATGCCGCCAGATGCCAACATTCTCGTTTCCGTCTCGGATGCTGCCGACATTTTCGAGCAGGGCAGGAACATCTTCAGCCGGGCGAATGTCTTTGATCGTCATCGCCAGGAATTCCGTGCTTGAGTACCCGTATTTGCGAACTGCGGCATCATTTACTGCAAGAAATCGCAGTGTCTCTCGATCGTAGACCCAGGTCGGATGTGGATTGTTGTCGAACAATTTGCGGTGCCGCTCTTCGCTCTCCTGTAACAACTCCTCTGCCCGCCTATGCTCGGTAATGTCTCTGGTGATCTTGGAAAATCCACGCAGCTTGCCAGTCTCGTCGGTCAGGGCCGTGATGACGACATTGGCCCAAAATCGTGATCCGTCTTTCCTTATCCGCCAGCCTTCCTCTTCGTAGCGGCCTTCGGTGATGGCCGTTCGAAGCTCGCGCTCTGGTTTGCCCACTTGCACGTCTTCGGGAGGATAGAAACAGGAAAAATGCCGACCTAGAATTTCGTTGGCCTTATAGCCTTTGATGCGTTCTGCCCCCTGGTTCCAGCTGGCAACCTGTCCGGCGGGATCAAGCATAAAAATGGCGTAATCCCTAACGCCGTTTACCAGTAGGCGAAAACGCTCCTCACTCTCCCGCAGCTCCGCTTCGGCGCGCTTCCGCTCCGTGATGTCACGTGCTACGGCATAAATCAGTTTTTGCTCCGGCACGGAGACGGCATTCCACAACAGCCATTTGTAACAACCGTCTTTGCACAAATAGCGGTTCTCAAATGCGAAAGTGACCTCCCGTTTCTCAAGGCGGGTAGCCTCAGCCACCGTCTTCTGACGATCGTCCGGATGTATGAACTCCAAATAGGGCTTGGCAAGGAGTTCTTTGGTAGTGAAGCCCAGGGTCTTCTCAAAGGAGGGGTTTAGGCTCGTGAAGAATCCGTCAAACCCAGCAACACAAAACATGTCAACCGACAGGTTGATAAATCGACTGCCAGTTTCGAGTTGTGAATAGAGCCGGCCCATGAACGCGCTCACGCCCAAGCCGACCGCAAAGAATGCGAACCCAAGCAACCACACACGTCGCTGTATGACCCAAATTACCTCGTGCAAGGCAGCTAACGGCTTGAGCACCTCGCCCACGGAATAGGCAAAAAAAACGATCGGTAGGACCATCAACAACATTAACAACGGGTAGAGACGCCAAGGGCTTTTTGAAACCCATATCCCAACTCCGAGTGGCGTTATCCGTGCGGCCCTCATCGTGTGTCAGCTCCGATCACCATATTTGGTTCGCGATTTCAGGTCCGACCTTTCCCGTCCTGTTCCTATCGACCCTGGGGTTCGCGCATCTCTAGCGCCCAGCGGCTGCGCCTCGAGATAAGAATTCTGCCGTACCGCTCCTAACCAGCCGCTCGAATTGGTCAAAAATCTGCGCATCCCACCAGCCTTTGGCGACTTCTTGTTTCATGGTTTGCAACGCATCGGTGATGGAAAGAGCATTCTTATATGGCCTGTCGGTAGTCAGCGCATCATAAACATCGACGATCTGCAGCACCCTGGCGGTAACGGGGATTGTCTCCCCACGAAGTCCATCGGGATAACCCGAGCCGTCCCATCTTTCGTGATGATGTCGGATGATCGGAAGCACCAAACGAAACGATTTCAAGGGCGCGCAGATGCGCTCACCCACGGCGGGATGTTCCCGGATAAGTTTCCACTCCTCTTCGGTCAGGCTGCCGGGCTTCAAGAGAATCGCGTCAGGCACGGCAATCTTCCCAACGTCATGCACTACGCCGGCCCGACGAAGTGCGATGAGCTGCTCCTCCGAGAGACCGAGATGCTCGCCCAAGCGAGCCGAATACTCCGCCAAGCGCTCACAATGACCGTGTGTATAGGGGTCTTTGCCTTCGATGCTTCGCGCCAGCGAAAAGAGGGCTTTAAAAGCGATCGCACGCGGGCCAGCAGTTCGGTGCGATCCACCGGGCGGCTCAAGAAATCATCCGCACCCGCTTTGATACCTTCTAGCCGGTCCTGTTTGTCCGATAAGGCCGTGATCAAAATCACGGGTATTAAATACGTGCCGGGGTCGCCCTTGATTTTCTCACACACCTCAAATCCGTTCAGATGCGGCATCATCACGTCCAGAAGCACCAAGTCGACTGGGGTTCTGGTCAATTGTTCCAGAACAGCTGCTCCGTCTGACACCGAGTGGACTGTGAATCCCTCAATTGTGAGGAGTTCCTGTAAGAGCTCGCGATTTGAAGGTTGGTCATCGGCAACCAAAATAGTTCCCGTTATGGGCTGATGGGACTGCTGTAACATCTTTAACCACTTATACGGAAATCGATGGTGTAAGCGTGGCATGGAAATGTGGGAAAGAGCTAGTTACTGAAGTTACGATTTACAAGGGCAGGTGTGGGTCCTTATGCCTGCTGATAAGGGGTGATATCACGACCTCAGGCGTATCGCAGGAGCGAATACATATGGAACCGACTTGGTCGTTAACTGCCTGAGTGGCGAAATCTTGTCGCATTAGGCATCGGTACTGACTTACTCCGTAGTGTTTACCGTTAATAGAACCGACGCATAGGGACAATACTCAGTCAATATGCACGTCGCCCGATCCGGTGTGGACGGTCAGCAGTGGCCCGCCGCCGTGGACTTTGCCATGGACTGCTCTCTGCTCGTGGCGCACGTCCCCTTGCAAAGTCATCGTCACAGGATGATCGACAACTACTCGGCCGGAGCCGGTGGAGGCGCCCAGATCGAAAGCCGCCTCCTGAGGCAGACGAAGCTCGACGTTGCCCGATCCCGTCTTCACATCCCAGTCGCCCTTTTGCGCACCGTCAACGCGGATATCACCACTTCCGGCCTCGGCTCGCATGGACCCATTGACCTGATGCAATTCGATGTTCCCTGAGCCGGTATGAACGCGAACATCACCGCTGCCTTTCGCTTCAACGCGAATGTCACCGCTGCCAGCCTCCGCGTTGAGCGGGCCGGATACGTCACGGCCTTCCACATTACCAGAGCCAGTGTGGACGTGAATGTCGCCGCTTACGTCTTTGAGCCGCATATCGCCCGAACCGCTTTCGAGATCAAGTTTCGATCGTAGGCCTTCGATCTGTTGGTTGCCTGACCCACTGCGCGCGCGCACAGCAGTATCCACTGGAACCGTGATGTCGTAATCGATCGAAATATTGCGCATGTTTACATAGTCGATATGAATAATGTTGCCGTTCTGCCGAATGGGCGGATTCTTTTCTATCTCATTCACATCGCTTTGCCGGCTTCCCTCGAACCACCTGTCACCCACGTGAATCTTTCCGCTCACAGACACCGTTCCGGCGGAACCGTTATGTACGCTGATGTCACCGGAACGGGTTAGCACCTCGAGATCAACCGGCCCGCTAACCTGAAATGTGCGCTGGAACGATCCCTGGACCGAAGCCGCAGCCAGCGATGCAATTGCAAGAAGGCCGAGTAGCGAAGCGACGAATCTTCCGTGGGCTAGGGACATGAATGCCTCCAGGTTTGTTAAAGCGATTTGTTAAACAGCGCAGGCAAGTACAACTTACTGCAGCACTACCTGATCGTTTTCTTTGAGCCCGCTGAGCAGTTCGGTCTTGGCGCCATTCGAGATCCCGATATTTACGGCAACCTTCCGCTTTCCGTCCTTGGCATGCGGGTCCGGCACTTCCACCGACGCCTTTTTGTCTTTGTCATAAATAATCGAGCCTTCGGGAATCTGCAGCACGTTCTTGTGCTCTTCCAGAATAATTTCGGCATTGGCGGTCATCTCTGCTTTCAATTCTCCGCCGGGGTTATTAATCGAAACTCGAACTTCAAAGGTGGTGACATTATCTTTCTCCACGCCCATGGGAGAGATCTTTGTGACTTTGCCGTTGAAAGTCTTGTCCTTGAACGATTCAACTTTGATTCGCGCCGGCTGGCCCAGATAAACCTTCCCGATATCGCTCTCATCCACCTTGCCTTTGACGTAAACCTCGCTGGTGTCGCCGAGGGTCATAACCAGAGTGGCTGAGGAGCCGAGTACGAGGATAGAACTGACTGCGTCACCCATCTCCACATCGCGCGAGAGCACGATTCCATCAATAGGCGATTCGATGTCGGTATAGCCGAGCTGCTCTTCAAGCTGCTTCAAATTGGCACGATCACGAACTACTTCAGCTTCTGACTGCGCGATCTTGGCCTTCAGAACTGTAATTTGAGCTTTCGCGACGTTCTGCTTGTTCAAAGCCAACTCGTAGTTTTTCTGAGCGTCTTCAAGCGTAGAGGTTGAAACAACGCCTTCTTTCGCCATTCCGATGGCGCGATCGTAGGCGCGTTTCAGCAACGGGACATCAGGGCCTTCGGCGTCCACTTTGGCGCGTTCGTAGTCAGCTTCGGCGCTCTTGAGATTCGCATCCGCCGCAGCCAGGGCGGCGGTCGATTGATCCACCTGCGCCCGGATCTCTTCTTTATCCAACTGGGCCAGCAGTTGTCCCTTTTTCACTCGGTCGCCATATTCAACATAAAGTTTTTTTACAATACCGCTGGCCTTCGACTTCACTTCGACCTTCGTGATGGGCTCGACTTTGCCGGTAGCAACTACGCTCTTGGCCAAGTCGTCCCGTGTGACCTTGGCGAGCTTGGAGTCTTCAATCTTGGTTCCGCCGCGAGTGAACGCGTACAGTCCCAGCGCTCCTAACAAGACGACGCCAACAACCACGCTGATAATAATGATCCGTTTGCGGCGCTTCTTCTTGCCATTGCCATTCCCGCTCACAACGTCCTCCTGCGGTGGATACTTTCTTTTCGGCTCTGATGATGGTTACGAAAGCGGAACGCGATTAGTTCCTCAAATTGCTACCAACTTTTTGCAACC
>QIAB01000096.1:9713-16321 GCA_003225455.1 Acidobacteriota bacterium | reverse complement strand
CTACCGCCCTTGCGTTAGACCCGGGAAGCGCAAAATGGGAAGCAGCGAATCTTGATTTAAACCTGCGAGGTACACCAAATCTGGCCGGAACTGCGGAACCCCAACTCCATGCTTACCGCTAAATCCTACAACAGCTTAGGTCCAATGTGCCGGTCTAGGTACGACGGCAGTGTTAAAATTGGGTCTTCATGATAGCTTTTGTGCTGCTGCGGGTGTTCCTCATCCTGCTGCTGGTGGCAGCCAATGCCTTCTTCGCCGCCGCCGAATTTGCCCTGGTGAGCGTGCGCGATACGCGGATTCAGCAGCTCATCGAGGCCCGCCGCATCGGTGCGCGCATCGTCCAAAAGCTGCACCGGAATCTGGACGAGGTTGTCAACGGCGTCCAGTTGGGAATCACCATCGTCAGCCTGACGCTCGGCTGGATTGGTGAACCGATGGTCGCCCGTCTGGTTGAGAGCTTCCGTTTCGTTCACGAAGTTCCGCACGCCGCGGTTTATGCCCACACCATCGCCATAGTAATTGCCTTCAGCCTGATTACCTGCCTGCATGTAATTCTTGGAGAATTGGTTCCTAAGTCATTGGCATTGCAGCGGGCTGAGCAGCTCGCGCTCGCAGTCGCAGCTCCCATGGATGTTTTCCTCACCCTAACCCGGCCGCTGCTTTTTTTGATGAGCCGGGCAGCCGGATCTGTGCTGCGGGTTTTTGGCTCACGCAAACTGCGGCAAGGACCGATCCATTCGCCGGATGAGCTAAAGCTGATTGTGACGGCTAGCCGGCAATTTGGGCAGATTCCGCATTTTCAAGAAGAGATGATCCACAACGCGCTCGAGCTGGAGAACATCACCGTGCGCGAGGTGATGGTGGCGCGGCCAGACATATTTTCACTTCCTGGCGATTTGACCTTGGACGAGGCTCTCGGCCGCGTGGTCGAAGAACAGCATTCCCGCATTCCTGTCTACGATCCCAAAAGCGGCCCCGAGCACATTATCGGCGTACTTTACGCCAAGGACTTGATGCGCTGGACGCGCCTGCGGCTCACGGCCAGCCCACTGCAGCCAATGGCCGCGCGCATCCCCGTGATGAGGATCAGCCAGATCATGCACGACGTGCTGGTGGTGCCAGAGACGAAGCCTCTAACCGAGTTGCTCGACGAATTCAAAGAACGCAAACGGCACCTGGCGGTGGTCGTGGATGAGTTTGGTTCCACCGCGGGCGTAATCACGGTCGAAGACATTCTGGAGCAATTAGTCGGTGAAATCGAAGACGAATTCGATGTACCTCCTCCACAGCAGCCGATGGTCGAAGGCAAAATCGCCGTCGTGCTGGAGGGTTCCGTGAGCATCCGCGATCTCGAATCGCAGTACCAACTTTCTCTGCCGCGCGATTCAGGATTTGAAACGCTGGCAGGCTTCGTGCTGGCCCGCTTGCAGAAAATCCCGCGTATAGGGGAGGGCTTCGATTATGACGGCCATCGATACACCGTTGAAGAAATGGAAGGCCACCGCATCGCCCGAGTAAAGATCGAGAAGCTGGAGCCGGCGCAGGTAGCTCAAGCGGGAGATTGACCGAGCGGAGTCGGAAGGTTTGTTTTGGGAAGGGCACTTTAGTCGTGCCGATGAGTCCTTTCCTTCTCTAACGACGCTGCCCGGTGTCAAGCAGATTCGGGCAACACTACTGCGTCGGCACGGAAAGTCGCGCCATTTCGCTCTATCAGAAAAGGTTTCGCCGACCAAGGCTCGTGCTCTCAAATCCGGCAGCGGACGCAAGGTCTCGCTACCCATCTCTTCGGTTCGTGCTCCCATGATTTGTGCTTCAAACTCCCCGCCCCGGTGGGGAGGCAGGCTGCCCACTCAAGCGGCCGATCTAGCTTTCGACCACAGAATGACTCGGGCTCACCTGCACCACGGCCTTACACAGTTGCGCGTACGTCCAGTCCTCGCGCAACATCAGGTACAACCTCACCGCCAGCTTGCGCGCCACCGCCACTTTGGCCAGGGCGCGATGTTTGCGCACCGCCAGCCGGCGATAGAAACGTCCCAACTGCGGGTCCTGGCGCGCCGCCGATTGCCCGGCTTCCACCAGCAAGAAACGCAGAAACGAACTGCCCTGTTTGCTGATGTGTCCCAGCCGCTGCCCTCCGCCGCTGGAATGTTCGCGGGGAATCAGCCCGAAGTAGCTAGCCACTTCTTTGCCGCCCCGGAAGCGCTCCGCCGGTCCCAGCGTCAGCACCATGGCCAACGGCGTCACCGGACCCACTCCCGGATGGGTCATCAGCCGCATCGCCGCCGGCCGCTGCCGCACTTCCGCTTCCACTTGCTGGTTCAGTTGCGCGATTTCGCTCTCCGACTGATCCAGCTCATGCAGCAGTTGCTGGCGCCGCTGGGCCGCGTAGGGCAACAACTCCAGCTGCTCCAACTCGGCCCGTCCGGCCTGCGCCCACAGCTTCCGCTTCTTCTGCACTCCCTGGCTCAGGGCCATGGCCTGCAGTTGATTCTTGATTCGGGTTCGCGCCTGCACTTGCTTGTGGCGATGCACCAGCAACTGCCGCACATCCCGCTCCTCCAAGCTCGGCACCCAGATCCGCGGAAACCGTTCCTGCCGCAACAGATCCAGCACCTGCTCGGCGTCCCGCCGGTCCGTCTTCTGTTTCCGCACCACCGAAGCCCGGATCGCCCCGGCATCGCCCAGCCACAGTTCGTGCCCGCACTCGGCCAGTAAGCGCTCGAACCACGGATAGTGCCCGCACGCTTCCATCCCCACCCGCACCTTTTGTCCGATCAGCGAGCGGTAGAACTGCTCGGCTTCTTCCCGGTGCTGCAGCCGTTTCTCTTGAACCTCTCCGCTTTGATTGTCAAAGATCGCGACCTGCTGAAAACTCGGATGAAAATCACAACCTATAATCAGCATTGACGTTGGCTCCTTCTCGAGCCTTGGTCTGTTCATCGCAACCAATCTACTCGCACCTGCGAGCCAACGTCGTTATGCAATCAAGCAGGCTTCAGCCCGCGAGGAATCTGTTTTCCCGAGTTTTCCGCAGCTTCCTAAAGGTACTTCCTCTGTGATCCTCTGTGCCCCCTGTGGTTAAATTGCTTGCGATCGCATGCTCCGCTACCTCTCGCTTCGCGTGCTGTACACGCTTCCCGCCGTGTGGCTTGTCGTCTCGATCGTTTTCCTCCTGATTCATCTCGTGCCCGGCGATCCGATCCTGCAAATGCTGGGCGAAGGCGCTCCGTTGGCCGACGTGGAAGCCACACGCCATGCCTACGGCCTCGACCTTCCGCTTGGCGAACAATACCTACACTACTGGAAAGGCGTGCTGCGCGGCGATCTGGGGCCATCGTTGCGCTTCAACCAGAGTGTGAGCAGCATGATCGCGCAGCGGTATCCGTATACGTTGGAGTTGACGCTTGCGTCATTGCTAGTGGCAGTTACGCTCTCCGTTCCGGCCGGAGTGTGTTCGGCGCAGCGGCCCAACCGCTGGGATGACCGGCTGCTAAGCGTTGTCAGTCTTTTTGGATTGTCCTTTCCTAACTTCGCTCTTGGCCCCATCTTGATTCTCTTCTTCGCGATTAAGCTGGGGTTGCTGCCGGTTTCGGGTTCGGGAACCATCGCTCACCTGGTGCTTCCGGCAATCACCATGGGAGGCGCGCTGGCCGCGATTCTCACCCGCATGGTGCGAACCTCGATGCTGGAGGAGTTGGGTCACGACTACATCCGCACCGCTCGCGCCAAAGGGTTGTCAGAGCGAACTGTGGTCTACCGTCATGCCCTACGCAATGCCATGATTCCCATTATCACCGTGCTCGGCCTGCAATTCGGCGCGCTGCTCGCGGGCGCCATCGTGACTGAGACCATTTTTTCTTGGCCGGGCATTGGACGGTTGACAATTCAGGCGATTTCCAATCGTGATTACTACTTAGTTCAGGGATGCATCCTGGCGATCGGACTAACCTACATCGCCGTAAACTTCCTCACTGATTTGCTGTACTCGGCAGTGAATCCGAGGATTAGGCAATAGCAAAGGTGATCTTTTAAGCATAATCGATGCTCTTGACGGTATATACAATTAATGTATATTGTATATATGCAAAAAAGATTGAGGCTTTGCAGATGGCTGTGACAATGACATCGATCCGGCTGGATACTCACCTGGCGGACGAGGCAGTGAAAGTTCTCGGCGTGAAGTCCCGTACCGAGGCCGTTCACGTGGCTCTCCGCGAAATTGTCGCGCTTAAGCGTTTCAAAAAGTTGATGAAGAGAAATGCTGGGAAGCTTTCGTTCGCAGGTCACGGTGAGTGACGTTGTTATTTTCGACACATCGGTCCTTATCGATGATCTGCGCACCGGGCGTCATCAACAGAAAATCCAATCAATCACTGGCCTTATCCGGACTTCTTCCGTAGTTCTGGCAGAGCTGTGGCGTGGGGTCACGAAGCCGGCGGAACGGGAGTTCTTGCGGACGCTGGGAAGAAACCATCCGATCCTGGCTCCCACAGAAAAGAATTGGCTGGAATCCGGCCAGATACTTGGAGAAATTCGAGCAGAGAGAGGTTTTATGCCGGACAAGCTTCGCGACTTACATTTCGATGTGCTGATCGCGCTCACCGCGCGTTCTCACGGCGCCCGCTTGATCGCGTCCAACCGCGCCGATTTTGAAATGATTCACAGTCATCGGAAATTCCGTCTTGAGGTTTGGTGACGGCGGTTTAATATGTCCCCGTATCTCCGAACAGAATAGACCGACTTACTGTATTCCACCGTCAGTAGGGGCGTGTTCTCAGAACGACGGAAAACGGTGGAAGCGGATCGAAAAGGGGACTTCATGTATCGCAGAGATTTTCTGGTACGCACTGGGCAGGCAATTGGAGCCGTCGCCCTCGCATCCGCTCTTCGCACCGCAGAGGCCCTTGCCAGCAAACAGTCTGCTTCCGATTCTCCGAACTGGGAAGAAGTTCGCCGCAACTTTAATCTGGCGCCTGACCTGATCCACATGTCAGGATTTTTTCTTGCCTCGCATCCCAAAGCGGTTCGTGACGCGATCGAGGCTCACCGGCTTGCTCTCGATGCCAATCCCATCGAGTACTGGTTCGCGAACACTGTGAAGTCAGAAGCTGCCGTGGCAGCGGCCGCCGCTCACTACCTTGGCGTTGACCCTGCCGACATCGCTCTCACCGACAGCACTACGATGGGACTGGGCTTGCTCTACAGCGGCCTCAAGTTGCGTGCGAACCAGGAGATTCTCACCACTACACACGACCACTACTCCACTGAGACTTCGCTGCGCTTGCGCGCTGAGCGGACCGGAGCTTCAGTGCATAAAATTTCGCTATACCGCGACGCAGCGGCGAAGTCCCTTGACGAGATCGTTGGCAATGTCACGAAGTCCATCACACCGCAAACCCGTGTGCTGGCAGTGACCTGGGTCCACTCCTGCACTGGAGTGAAATTGCCGCTCCGCGCCATTGCCGATGCGCTCAAGCCCATCAACGCCGATCGCGCTGAGCAGGATCGCGTGCTGCTGTGTGTAGATGGAGTCCACGGTCTCGGCGTGGATGGCACCGAACTGCCCGACCTGGGCTGCGACTTCTTTATTGCCGGATGTCACAAATGGATGTTCGGACCGCGCGGCACCGGTTTGGTCTGGGGCACGCCCACGGCGTGGTCCGCCGCCACCGCGACCATTCCCACCTTCGACGATGCCAATTACGAAATGTGGATGGAACTTCGCCCCAAGGCACCCATTCCCATCGGAGCTTGGATGTCCCCTGGCGGCTTCCATTCCTTCGAACATCGCTGGGCCCTGGACCGCGCCTTCCAGTTCCACCAAAGCATCGGCAAGCCGCGCGTTGCGGAAAGAATTCATTCCCTCAATCGCCAGCTCAAAGAGGGGCTGGCCAAAATGTCCAACATTAAGCTCTATACACCGATGGAACATGAGCTCTCGGCCGGAATCGTTTGTTTTGACGTCCAGGGCATGCAGGCGCAGCAAGTCGTCGACCAACTCAGGAAGAAAAAAATCATCGCCAGCGTGACTCCTTATAAAATGCAGTATGCGCGGCTTTCGCCGGGATTACTCAATTCACCGCCGGAGGTCGAGGCAGTGTTGGCGGCGATACGCGAGCTGCGAGCCTGAGGCTCACGGTGTCTACGGCCGCCATCTCGCTGCGCCGCGCTGCAGGCCACAACCCGCTTGCGGCGACAGGAATGGTTTTGGTCGCAATCTTCGTGATCTTCGCTCTGTTCGCTCCTTGGATCGCCCCGCAAGATCCCGCCCACATCGATCTTCCAACGCGCCTGTCTCGGCCCTCGTTCTCGCACTGGTTCGGCACAGACGAACTAGGCCGCGACATTCTGTCTCGGGTCGTATACGGTTCTCGCATCTCTATGCTCGTGGGCAGCAGCGTGGTTGCCGTCTCACTTGCGCTTGGGCTGATCATCGGCTCGATCGCCGGTTACTATGGCGGTCGCCTGGACCGCTTCGTCAACATTGTCGTGATGAACGCATTCCTCTCGTTTCCTGGGATTCTGATTGCTATTGCATTCGTGGCCTTCCGAGGACCGGGAATCTTCAATTTGGTATTAGCGCTGTCTCTCGGCGGATGGGTTGG
>QIAB01000096.1:0-9683 GCA_003225455.1 Acidobacteriota bacterium | reverse complement strand
GTATTGGCCGCCCGCGAACGCGAATTTGTGGAAGCGGCAAGAGCACTCGGCGCAAGCGATCTGCGTGTAATCGTCCGGCACATTTTGCCCAACATTATTCAGCCAGTGGTTGTGCAGGCAGCGATTGGCATGGCTGGCGCCATTCTCGCTGAAGCGACTATGAGCTTCCTCGGACTGGGCGTCCCTCCGCCCACCGCTAGTTGGGGCGCCATGCTCAACGACGGCCGCGCGCACCTGTTCGACGCGCCGCACCTCGTCATTTTTCCCGCTCTCGCTGTTATGCTGGCGGTATTGTCATTCAACTTTATCGGCGACGCGCTTCGCGACTACCTCGATCCGCGCTCACGCATCGCGGTAGGCTTGTAGTTCCAAGCTAATTTGCGAAATGTTCTGGCATAGCCGCGCAGTTTGCATGGAGAAAAAAAGGCAGATCCCCCGCTTCATTCGCGATGACAGTACAATTTGTTTTCAGAAATACTTACTATGATCCGTGTTCATCCGCGCAAATCCGTGGCCAAGAAGTTTTTCTGCCGGCTGAAAGTTAACGACTGACCGCTTAGTGACAGCAGCTAAAATCTTAGGAGCTGAATGCCAAAACCTCTCGTCCTCGTCATCCTCGATGGCTGGGGATACCGTGCCGAAACCAAAGCTAACGCCATCGCGCTGGCCCGCAAACCCAATTACGACCGCCTGCTCCGCGAATATCCGAATACCCTGATTCATACCAGCGGCAAGTACGTCGGCCTGCCTGATGGGCAAATGGGCAACAGCGAAGTCGGCCATCTCAACATAGGCGCCGGACGCATCGTGCACATGGACATCACCCGCATCGATCTGATGATCCAGAACGGCGAGTTCTTCCAGCACCCTGTCTTGCTCGCCGCTATGAAGCACGCACGTCCTGGTGGCCGCCGCCTGCACATCTTCGGGCTCGTCTCCGACGGCGGCGTTCACTCGCACATCAATCATCTTTATGCGCTCTTGAAAATGGCCAAGCAGCAAGGTGTCGATCGCGTCCTCGTTCATGCTTTCATGGACGGCCGCGATACGCTCCCCACCAGCGGTGCTGGATATCTCGAGCAGCTCCAGCAGAAGATGCGCGAGTACAACTGCGGCAAAATCGCCTCGGTCAGCGGCCGCTATTACGCCATGGATCGAGATCGCCGCTGGGAGCGCATTGCTAAATCGTTCAATGTGATGGTCCACGGAAATGGCGAAGCCGGCAAATATGCGGACGCCGTGCAGGGCGTGAAAGACTCTTACAACAAGGGCGTGACCGACGAATTCATCATGCCCTTCGTCTGCGTGGACTCAAAGAGTACGGGCGAGGACGCCCGCGCCTCCACCATTCATGATGAAGACTCCTGCATCTGCTTTAATTTCCGGGCCGACCGCGTTCGCCAAATCACCCGCGCCCTCGCCCGCAACAGCGGCCTCAACGAGCAGCAGGGAAGGGACCTCCCCGGCGCCGACGATCTTGATGCCGCCCTCCCTCGCGACCGCACGCCCAAGAATCTTCACTACGTCTGCATGACTCGCTACGACAAAAAATTCTCACTACCAGTCGTGATCCCTCCCGAGTCGCTGCAAAATATTCTTGCCAACGTAATGGCCGAGCTTAATCTCCGCAATCTGCGTGTCGCAGAGACAGAAAAATATGCCCACGTAACGTATTTCTTCAACGGTGGCGTCGAACAGCCATTTCCGGGCGAAGAGCGGATTCTCGTGCCTTCACCGAAAGTGGCCACTTATGATCTGAAGCCGGAAATGAGCGCCGAGGGAATTGCCGATACTGTAGTCAAAGCAGTTGAAGATGGCACATTCGACGTAATCATCGTGAACTTTGCTAATGCCGACATGGTCGGCCACTCGGGAAAGATCGAGCCTACAGTTAAAGCTGTCGAAACTGTGGATGAATGCCTCGGTCGTATCGAATCTGCAGTTCGAGGCAAAGGCGGCGCCATGCTCATCACGGCTGACCACGGCAACGCCGAAATGATGATCGATCCCGCTACCGGCGGCCCGCATACGGCACATACCACCAATCCTGTTCCCTTCATCGTCGTCGCGGAAAACAGCAAGCAATTTACCCTGAAGTCGAACGGTTCTCTGCGAGACATTTCTCCTACCGTGCTCGGAATGCTCGGTGTCCCTCAGCCCAAAGAAATGACAGGCCACGATCTCCGGATGAAAAAAGACTTGACCGCGGCAACAACCTGCTAACTGTCCGTCTTTATATTCCCAGTGGTTCGGCTTGTTGCCAGCACGTCATCAGCAGAGTTGGTCACCGACGCGTGCAGCACACAAGATACAATCAGAGTCTCTGGAAGACTTCCAGATTGGAGATTTTAGATTTCAGACTTGGACCCGTCGGAAGCGGCAATCTGAAATCTTCAATCGGCAATTCAGCTGGCACCTATGAATTAGGAAGCATGAATTGAGGAGCCGTGATGGAACACAGCTTGCAGAACACAATATCGCTTCTCACTCGCACGCCCGCCGCTCTCAATGTGCTTCTGCGTGATCTGCCGGCGGCATGGACTTCCCGAAATGAAGGTGAAAAAACTTGGAGCGCGTTCGATGTCGTCCGCCATCTGATTCACGGCGAACGCACAGACTGGATGCCACGGGCGAGGATGATCCTGCAGTTTGGCGAGACTCGGACGTTTGAACCATTTGACCGTTGGGGACAGGAACGAGAGGGCCGAGGTAAGTCGCTGGGCCAGTTATTGGACGAATTTGCTCGTTCGCGGTCAGACAACCTGGACGAACTGCGCGCATTGAATCTGCGGCCAGAGGACCTCGAGCGGCGTGGACGGCATCCTGCCCTCGGAGGAGTTACTCTCTCAGAACTGCTGGCGACATGGGCAGCTCATGACTTAACTCATCTGCACCAAATCTCAAGGGTGATGGCCCACCAATACCGTGAGGCGGTGGGTCCGTGGAGCGCATACCTCGGAGTGCTGCAGTGCACCGGCCACAGCTCGGCGTG
The DNA here is from genome assembly GCA_003225455.1 of Acidobacteriota bacterium. GTDB lineage: Bacteria > Acidobacteriota > Terriglobia > Terriglobales > Acidobacteriaceae > QIAB01. The sequence goes on along the minus strand of QIAB01000096.1, from coordinate 6,691 downwards.
ATGAACTCTCCGGACATACGCAATTGAGACAGTAGCTGCGAATCGGATTTGTCAAAACTCCCTTCTGGCGAAAGACGCAACAAATGGGCAGTCTGCCCTGACGGCCGAAACTGACGCTCAGTCGATTGGTAACAGCGGCGGATCGAGGATTGAGATTTCCCTAAGCTCTTTGCACATGTTGCATGATTTTACGCTCCTACACGAGTGTCGCCTTAAAAAGGGTGTGCAGCACGGGTCCCGTGGAAATTGCTGGGTGTCCCATTTCCTTCGGCTACGAGGGCATGCTTTTGCGCGGCAAAAGTCAAAAGCGTCGGACAGGAGTGTCCGACCCACACGACCCTGCGGAGTCTTTCGCCATCAAGGCGGCGTCTAAACCCCTCTCTTACACCTTGGTAACTGGAGCATCCCTGCCCAAACGCGGAAAATAGGGACTTCCCATGGATCCGCAACAAAAGCCCGTTCCAGCTTCGGGGTCTGCCGATGAACTCCGCGCTCACGCCGGCAGCCTTTGGCGCAAAGCATCGGCCCAGATTGCCCGCATTCCTGTCACCGCCCGGGTGCTGCTCGGCTTTTTCCTGCTTGCTGGTGTTCTCATGGCCGCGTACATGGCGCTGGCCAGCAAGGACGCCACTCTGCGCCTCAAGGTCCAGCACGGCTTTCGCAGCGCGCAATTTTCCATGTGGATCGATGGTGATCTCGCTTATTCCGGCAGGCTCATCGGCGCTCCAGTAAAAAAATTTGGCCTGCTCCCTGGCTCTATCCAAGGCAGCCTCGCTGAAACATTCCCCATCTCCTCCGGTGCCCACCAGGTTCGTGTGCGCATCGTCTCTGATGAAGGGGCAACTCAGGAAGACTCCATCGAAGGCGCCTTCACCCGTAACAGCCAGCGCACCTTGTCGGTGAACGCGCGGCGCAATGATGTCTCGCTGAACTGGCAGGGAAGTGAAATGCCGGTAGCCGAATCCGCAGCCGCGAACACAGGCTGGTTTAACCGCTACGCGGGCACTCTGCTCATGACGGTAGCCGGTTCTATCGTCTCCGCCTTGACTGGATACATGATCCGCGAGCTCCCTAAACAAATGGCCTCGCGACCCGGCGAAATTCCGAAAGTCTGAAAATCATTGAACTATGTAGTTGCTCAACTTTATAGTGCAGCGGCACAAGGTACTGTCCGGCAGTGTTATGGTTTTGTAAGCTGCTCTCGGCCCAGGGTTCCGACCGGTAATTTTTGGAGGTTCCATGCGGCCCCGCGACGCCTGTCTGCCGCTCCTATTGGTATCCTTCTTCGCTCCCCTCATGGCTCAGGTTCCGAAAAATAATCTTGATGTCCAGCATCCCCGAGCCGCTCCTCGGTCGCTGCCTCCATGGACGTAAAGCGTGACCGTTGTTTCCGCTCCGTGCTTGAGAACGACCGTGTTCGCGTGTTCAAAGTCGATGTTCCCGGGCTCCAATCTACCTTGCTCGACTATCACCACCACGATTACCTGTTGGTCTCGCTGGGAACGAGCAACTTCGAAGTCGCCGGCAGCGGAATCCGCTACCCCATGCAGATGGATGACGGAGAAATGCAGGTGCTGAAGGGTGGAGCTTCTCACCGCATTACCAATCTCTCAGGAAACCCTTTACATCTTGTAGAGATGGAAGTGATAGGCGAGGTTCACCCCGAGCGCCCAATCTGCGGTCTTGGCGGGCACGCCTGCACTGACGGAATCTTCGGCAGAAACGAAGCAGGCAGCTACAACCAAAGCACTCTGTTCGAAACCGACACGGTCAAGCTGGCCCGGGTTCAGCTTGGTGCAGGCGGTCTTTTGCCCGAGCACCGTCACGACCGCTGCCACATTTTGGTTTCTCTCGCGGATACCACGCTGCGGGAATCTCCGGTTGGCTCAGGTAGCCGCGAGTTGCACCTCTTTCCCGGCGATGCCCAATGGTACTCAGGGCGAGTGACACACACCATTGAGAACCTCGACACGCGGGACGTGCAATTCATAACTGTCGAATTCAAATAACCAGTGGCACCCTAGCTCGCCCGCGGCAGTGGCTTATCCGTCTTCTGCCAATCCGCGTGCGCCTCTCCTGTCGAAGCAGTGTCAATCGCCCCGGTCCGTTCCAGAGTATCCTTTGCCTTCTTGGTCCATTTGGAATTGTCACAGTGCACGCTCAGCAGAATGCCACCCTCTTTGATTCGTCCTTCGTAGCGTTTTGCTTCGTATTCGGGAATTCCCATCCCGATCAGGGCTCCGGCGATGCCGCCGATTGTCCCGCCCACGCCCACACCCGTCAGCGCAGCTACGATTGGTCCCGCCGCAATCAACGGACCGACACCCGGAATTGCCAGCGTTCCTAGTCCTACCAACCACCCCAGAACGCCACCAATAACCCCACCCGTCGCCGCTCCGGTTGCGCTGCCCTCGGGTGCCTTGGTGTGTTTTTCCGTTGCTAAATCCTTCGTGCCTTCATTCTCCGCAAAGAGCACCGAAATATCTGTGTTCCGGAAACCTTCGACGCGCAGTGCGTCCACCGCGAATTCGGCATCTTTTCGCGAATGGTAAATTCCAAATGCTGCTGTGTTCTTCCCTGCCATAAACATCCCTCCTGGGTACTTTTTGGATGCACGTCTTGCGGGGGCGATGGCTTGCCCAACCTGTATGATTCAAGCAGAGAACCTGACCAGCGGCGTCCGGAAGCGACTGGAAACTGAGAACTGAGGAACTGATCTCCTGCCCCGGGCTTTGTAGCAGAAAAAGCGATCAAATCGCCCCGACAGCGGGGGGAGAAGAGACCGCGAGAAATAGGGGTGGCCGCGATCCAGTTCCACCCCATTCCGGGAAAAAATCGATTTTTACGGCTGTGGTTTTTGCGAATCGTTCGGGGCCGCGCTCTTGTTGTCCTGCTGTTGCTGCCTGGCTTTCTGCTGCATATCCGCCAGCTTCTGCAACTGTTCGGGCGTGAGAATCGCTTTAATCTTCGGTGAGGCCTCGTTGCGAATCTGATTAACTTTTGTGACCTTCTGTTCCTGCGTCATCGACGGATCATTGCGCACCGCATCCATCTGCTGGGTTTCATTTGCGATAATCGGACGCAATTTCTGTTTCTGCTCATCTGTCAGATTTAACGGATTGTCCTCCTCCTGCTGTGGCTGCGCACGATCCTGACTCGTATTTCCTGCCGATCCCGCCTGACTTTGCGCTGGGGCTTGTGGTGGAGGGTTTGATGTAGTTGAGGTCTGGGCAACAGCCGTCAGGCTGATCGCCAGGGCTAAAGCAAGCGATGCCAATCCTGCTAATGTATAGCGCTTCTGCATTTTGCTCCTTTTCTGACGGAGTGGAGGAACTCAAGATTCGGCGCGATATGGCCAGGACGCGCTTCGCCTCGACTGTCATCCCGAGCACTGCGAGGGACTTGCAATTTCTCGCGGGTAGGATGAGCTTCCCCGCAGCCCAGGTTGGCCCGAGCCGAGAGCAAAATGATACTGACCGGGTGGCGCGGACACTCTTGTCCGCGACCAGCTGATCTCAATTGGAATCAGAAGAACAGAGAAGAAATCGTGAATCACTCCACCGTGACGGACTTGGCTAAGTTCCTGGGTTGATCCACATCGCATCCCCTCCTAACCGCGATGTGATAAGCCAGAAGCTGCAAGGGCACAATCTCCAGAATCGGCAGCAACTCCTCCGGAGCAGGAGGAATGTAGAGCACGTGGTCAGCGGCTTCCTTGATCTCCTCGTCACCTTCGCTGGCCAGCGCGATCACCATGCCGGAGCGTGCTTTCACCTCTTTCAAATTTGACATGGTCTTCTCGTACCGAACCATGGAAAGCTCATCCTTTTGATCTCGAGTCGCAATGATGACTACCGGAAGGTTCTCGTCAATCAGCGCGTTTGGTCCATGCTTCATCTCGCCGGCCGGATAGCCTTCGGCATGGATGTAAGAAATCTCTTTCAACTTCAGCGCTCCTTCAAGCGCGATGGGATAGTGAATGCCGCGGCCGAGGAAGAGAAAGTCCTGCGAGCGCACATATTCCTTGGCCAGGTCTTCGCAATCTTCCTCGCGCGTGAGCAGGTGCTCGAGTTTGCCAGGAATGCGGGTGAGTTCCTGCACCGCATCTCTAGCTTCTTCCGCTGAAATCGTTCCGCGCAATTGCGCGATGTAAAGCGCGAACAGATAGAGGGCCGTCAGTTGCGCAGTGAATGCCTTGGTCGAAGCCACGCCAATTTCAGGCCCTGCGTGGGTATAGATGGTTCCCCCAGCTTCGCGCGTAATCATTGAGCCGACCACGTTACAGATAGCCAGCGTCTTCGATCCTTTGGCCTTGGCCTCTCGTTGGGCTGCAATGGTGTCCGCGGTTTCGCCGGATTGCGAGATCAGCAGCGTAATTGTATCGGCCGGGATGATCGGGTCACGATAGCGCCACTCGCTCGCATAATCGACCTCCACCGGCAAGCGCGCCATCCGTTCGATCATGAATTTTCCGGCCTGCGCCGCATGCCAACTCGTTCCGCAAGCCGCAATATTGATCTTCTTTGCAGCTTTGAACTCTGCTTCCGTTATCTCCATTTCATCAAGGAAGACGTGACCAGTTTCCTGCGAGATGCGGCCCAGAGTTGTATCCCGCACGGCACGTGGCTGCTCGTAAATTTCCTTCAGCATGAAATGCTTGAACCCGCCCTTTTCGGCCATGATGGGGTCCCAGGTGACATGCTGAACTTGCCGAACGATCGGCTGTCCATTGAAGTCGGTGAGCTGTACGCCTTGTGGCGTAATCACGGCCAGATCGCCATCGGCGAGGAAAAATAAATCACGGGTGTGGTAAAGAATCGCGGGTACGTCGGAGGCAACAAAGTATTCATCTTTTCCCAGGCCGATGACTGCGGGAGGCCCATTGCGCGCGGCCACGATCTTGTTAGGTTCATCAACCGCGATTACCGCCAGTGCGAAAACGCCACTGAGCTGGCCGACAGTCTTGCGCACCGCTTCTTCCAAAGAGGGGTGATGTCCGTTCGCGCTTTTCAGAAAATATTTTTCCACCAGGTGAGCGATTACTTCGGTGTCGGTCTCTGTCGTGAACCGGTGGCCTTCTTCGATCAGCTTCTTCTTCAGCGCAACATAGTTCTCGATAATTCCGTTGTGCACCACGACCACTCGTCCACTGCAATCCCGGTGCGGGTGCGCATTCTCTTCGGTGGGGCGTCCGTGGGTGGCCCACCGGGTGTGGCCGATTCCGTAGGTCCCGTCGATCGGCTTCAAGCGGATGACTTCTTCCAGATTGCGCAGTTTGCCCTCGGCGCGGCGAATCTGCAGTCCTTCTCCGTTGCCGCAGACAGCAATTCCCGCCGAGTCGTAGCCGCGATACTCCAGGCGCTTGAGCCCATCAATAATGACCGGCACTACTCGCTTGTTACCTACATATCCGACGATGCCGCACATTTGAAACTCCTCGTCTGCGGGGAGGGGGCAGGATCAGTTTGCGATCAATCTTCCAGAGAAAAACGAAACTCTTCGATAACAGGATTGGTAAGCACCTCGCCGGCTATGCGCGCTACCTCAGCCTCGGCTTCGGTCCGGTTAAGGCCGCCATCGAGCGTGAGCTCAAAATATTTGCCCTGGCGGACCTCCTCCAATCCCTTGTAGCCCATTTTCTTCAACGCGCCCTGGATCGTTTTGCCCTGAGGATCCAAGACACTCTTCTTGAGCGAGACGTAAACGTAAGCTTTCATGGGGGAGCGATCATTATACGTCAAAATTCCACAAATCGTGCCGAACCACTGACTTAGACCAGGCGGGCCAAGCGCGCATCCAGCTCAGCCAAGGCAGTCTCGAGCATCTCCCGGTGGCGTGGATTCTGCGCTGCCTGAAGCTGTGCCTGGACGTGGCTTCGCGAGAGCAATAGGGTCTCCCGCCTCCGTTGCTCCGCAACCTCTTCTGGTGTTAGGAGTTTTCGGGTCTCTGTCTGAGTCTGGGCCGCCGACTGTTGCTCTTCAATCGATTTACTCTCCCAACCTCTAGCCACCATGTAGATTATACTTAGTGGGGCGATTGCACCTACGGCGAAGATGTGCCGGTGGCCCCGGGAGGGAATCTCCTGGATCGGCGTCTTCAGGTTAGAAAAAACCTGATCGCAATAAAACCCTTTGCCTTGAGGCAAATTTGGTTTATTGTTCGCGGATTGATCTCAGGTTCCGATAGGTTTGCTTACGGCGCGCTGGTTTTGCCGCTTGCAGAAGCAAACTTCGCAACAGCCATTCCGATTCTCGAATAGAATGTCAGCATTCCGAGCCTGGCGTTCCGATGACGAATGCTTCAGGCCGCGCATAAGGGGACTCGTATTGTGATGCAAGTGAGCGAAGCCAGGATTGCGAGTCTGGTAGCAGGGAATAATCTTCGAGCTTCTCGCGAGCGTCTTGGCATGACCATGCGCGACGTCGAAAACGCCAGCATGCGTTTAGCGACCAGGCACGGAAACGAGGAATTCCTCATTAACCCCAGCCGTCTGTCAGACATCGAGACCAAAGGGCTGGTTCCAAGCATCTACCGCCTCTATACTTTGGCAATTGTTTATCGCTGCGATCTACGTGAGATCCTCTCCTGGTATGGCGTAGATCTCAACTTGGCTGCGGCGGACCTGAAGCTCACCCTGCCGCCGAAATCTCATTGCTCAAAAGCCGTGCACGGCACTTCGGTGGTCCAGATG
>QIAB01000173.1:7913-8128 GCA_003225455.1 Acidobacteriota bacterium | reverse complement strand
GATTGGACCAAGGACAAGCATCACGTTGTCGATGATGCGCCCTTCGGCGGGGGGCAGGGGATGGTGATGAAGCCGGGGCCAATCTTTGCCGCCGTCGAAGCGTTACGAACGAAGAATAGTTTTGTCGTTTTGATGACGCCACAGGGAAAACGCTTCACCCAGTCTCTGGCAAGCGATTTGTCCAAGCGCGAACACTTGATTGTCATTTGCGGTCA
>QIAB01000173.1:0-7900 GCA_003225455.1 Acidobacteriota bacterium | reverse complement strand
GGTCATTATGAAGGGATCGATCATCGTGTTGTCGAACAACTGGTCGATCTTGAAATCTCAATCGGTGATTACGTGCTGACGAACGGCGCGATTGCGGCCGTCGTGATTGTTGACGCAGTGGTCCGGTTGTTGCCGGGTGCGCTTGGTCACGAGCAGTCGGCGGCGGACGACACTTTCAGTGGCGGGTTGCTGGAAGCGCCTCAGTACACGCGGCCAGCCGAATTTCGCGACTGGAAGGTTCCGGAAGTTCTGTTGTCGGGGAATCACGCCGAAATCGCGAAATGGCGAAAAGAGCAAGCGCTAAAGCGTACGCGCGAAAATCGCGCCGATCTATTGTGCGAATAGCTGCCGGTGCAACTGCTTCAAGTAGCGCAATGAGGAAAAGATGGAGACCCATCCTCGACGGCGGCCTGCGCGCATCGGCGATCGACACCATCAACGCAATTGCCGCCGGTATTCAGCCGATTTCGGAGCGTCCCGTCAGTGATGGCGCGGACGCGTCGCTCGCGAGGGGTCGAGCCGGGCTGGCCGTTTTCTACGCCTATCTTGACAAAGCCGGCCTAACGCACAATGCGAAACAGACGGCGCTGGCGTATTTAAACGACATGACTGATGCGGTTGTTGCGATACGGATGGAGCCGTCGCTTTACGGAGGATTTGCAGGCGGTACCTGGTCGCTGGCGCATCTTCGCGATTGGCTGCTCGACGCAGACGATGAAATGACCGAATCCATTGATGTGGCGTTGCGGGATTATCTGAGTCGCCAGCCATGGCGCGGCGACTATGACCTGATCAGTGGTCTGGTCGGGTTAGGCGTTTATGCACTGGAGCACATGTCCAGCCCGCTCGCGTTTGAATGCTTGGGACATGTCGTTGACCGGCTCGACGAGCTCGCTCAACAGACAGCGGACGGGATCGCTTGGTTTACTCCTCCCGATCTGCTTCCGGGTTGGCAGCGAGAGGAGTGTCCGCGCGGTTATTACAATTTAGGTTTAGCGCACGGTGTGCCTGGCGTGATCGCATTTCTGGGCCGCGTGTGTTCGCTTGAGAACAAAAACGCACGCAGCGTTTCTGCTGCATTGCGAAAAAAAGCGCGAGGTCTGCTTGACGGCGCAGTGGCGTGGCTGCTGGCGCAAAAACTAGTAAACCAAAATTCGGTGTTTCCCTGCTGGATCGCACCGGGCCTGAGGCCTACAGCGAGCCGCGTCGCGTGGTGTTATGGCGATCTCGGAATTGCCGCGGCGCTTTTGCTCGCGGCACAATGCGTCCACGAATCGAGTTGGGAAAAGGAGGCGCTCGCGCTGGCACGAAATGTTACGACGCGTCCGCCGGAGCAATCGGGGGTCAAAGACTGCGGGCTTTGTCACGGTGCAGCCGGTGTCGGCCATTTGTTTAATCGCCTCTTTCACGAAAGCGGTGAGAGGTTACTGAAGGACGCGGCGGTCTATTGGTTTGAGCGCACACTTCGGATGCGCCGCCCCGGTGAAGGCGTTGCAGGATTTCCAATGCTCGAACGAAACCCAGATGGCGCGGAGCGCTGGGTCGCAAAGCGAGGCTTGCTTGAGGGCGAAACCGGCATCGCGTTAGCGTTGCTGGCGGCAGTTACAGATGTCGATCCAGCATGGGATCGCATGCTGCTCGTGTCAGGAGATCAGCGCTAGATCCGGAATTGATCCAGAAGAGCGCTTGCAAAAGCGCTGTCGCTGCCATCGAATAGAACATCGCTGACAGATGTCTTCATCCACCGCCCAGCCAAAAGCGGAGTTCGTCCCGTCGGGGTTTTTTGTGCTGCGGTCGCCATTGCTTTCCATCGATGAATTGCTGAACTGGAGCAACGGCCTCGAGGCTTCGGCTTGGCTAACTGATTCCGCGCGATTCGAGGATGCGGTCGCGGCCGATCGCAGGAAATTGCACGCACGCCTGCGCACGGCGATGACTCGGCGCGAAGTGCGCGAAGCGCTCTTTGTGGCGTCGCCGCATTTGGAAGAATCAATCGACATCTGGTTGCGCGACCCGGAAAGCAACCGCGGCAAAGGTCTAGAGCAGGCCATGGCCCGTTACTTCCTACGCATGGCCGGACGCGCGACGCCGTTCGGTCTCTGCGCCGGTTACTCGCTCGGAACGATCGCGGAGGGGACGCGATTGGTCCTCGAGCCCAGGTCATGTTGGAAACGCCGGACCCGTTTGGACATGGGCTATCTTTCCGCGCTCGCCGACGTGCTCGGGGCTGATCCGAAGCTTCGCAAAATTTTTCTTTACTGTCCAAACTCAAGTCTCTATCGCGCGGCTGGGCGGCTGCGGTATGCCGAATCGTACATGGAGGATAAAGAGCAGAAGCGCTCGCATTCGTATCGGCTGGTGGCTGTCGATGGAACAGAGACTTTGAATGCCGTTCTCGGTTGCGCTCGCGATGGCGCTTCGTTCGCGCAATTGTCGAGCGCGATTGTCGATCATGACGTGTCGCCGGAAGAAGCAGAGGAATTCGTCGCGCAACTGATCGAGAGCCAAATCCTCGTGCCGGACATTCGCCTGCCGATCACGGGCGCGGAAGCGACCGACACGTTGATCGATCAATTCGCAACGCACGCGGAGACTGTCCCGGTTGCGGATGTGTTGATGCAAGTCTCCGACCGCTTTATCAAGCTCGACAAAGCCGGCAAGTTGCTGGCGGATTTACCACCGAAAGTCGAACTCTCGCGGTTCGTCCAAGTGGAGTTAATCAAGCCTGCTCGCGAACTCAAGCTTGGCCGGAATGTGCTGGCCGAGATTTCGCGCGGCGTGAGATTGCTCCACCGTCTCGTGCGGTCGCCGCGCCCGGAACCGGATGAATTGACCCGGTTCCGTGAAGCATTTGCCGCGCGCTATGAGCAACGGCTCGTGCCGCTTACCGAAGCGCTCGACGGCGAAATCGGCCTCGGGTTTCCGGTCTCAGACAATGCTCATGATCGGGAATCGCCGCTTCTGAGGGGTCTCTACTTTCCGCCGACTGGTCGTGAGAGTGTTCCTTGGGAAGAGCGCGACAAACTGCTGCTGCGCAAGCTGAACGACGCGCTCCTTACAGGCGAGTACGAGATCGTCCTCGACGAACGAGATGTCGATGCTATCGCCACGCCCGACCCGTTGCCATTGCCCGACAGTTTTTCAGCGATCGCGGTGATCGAAGCCGTCTCCGAAACGGCCCTGGCGAATAGTTCATTCCGTGTATTGGTGAAGGGCGTTGATGGTCCTTCCGGCGCCCTATTACTTGGCCGGTTCTGTCACGCCGATGCAGTGTTGTGCGAGGAGGTCAAGAGTCATCTGCGGGCCGAGGAAACGCTGCGTCCCGAGGCCATTTTTGCCGAGATTGTCCATCTGCCCGAGGGACGATTGGGAAACGTTCTCGCGCGGCCGGTGCTGCGTGACTACGAGATTCCTTACCTCGGTTGTTCCGGTGTTGAGCCTGACCGACAAATTCCGGTAACGGATTTGTATATCAAAATGGAAGCCAACGCTCTGAAACTTTACTCCGCGCGCCTTGGTCGCGAAGTGATTCCGCGACTGACCAGCGCCCACAATTTCTCATGGCGTGGCATTCCCGTCTATCGGTTCCTCGCATCGCTGCAACGCCAGAACACCGCCTCGCTGGGTTGGAGCTGGGGCGCTCTGGAACACGCGCCGTTCTTGCAGCGCATAACCAGCGGCAAACTCGTGCTTGCCCGCGCACGGTGGCGCGTGGACACGAAAGAACTCCGGTCGCTTGGCAAAGAACATGGCGCGGCGCAATTCCGCGCGTTTCAGAAGTGGCGCGCCGCGCGCCGGTTGCTTCGGTTTGTCGCCCTTGCCGATGGCGACAATGAGCTGCCGCTCGATCTGGACAACGTGATCTGCGTTGAAACGCTGATCGACCGGATCAAAGGCCGGGACGACGCTACGCTGGTGGAATTATTCCCTGCGTCAGACTCTCTTTGCGTGCGCGGGGCTGAAGGCCGTTACGTCCACGAATTGATCGTGCCGTTTGTGCGGAGCGCGCTGGTCGCCACTTCGAATTCCAGGATCGACATCGGAGCGGCCACGAAGATCGACAAGGTCAAACGGAGCTTCCCTCCGGGCTCCGAATGGATCTACCTCAAGCTCTACACCGGCGCGGCCACGGCCGACCGGATCCTGTGCGAAACGGTTGCGCCGCTGGTCAAACGATTACTCGGTTCCGACGCAGTTGATCGTTGGTTCTTTATCCGCCACGGCGATCCCGATTGGCATCTGCGGCTGCGTTTTCACGGCAGCCCGAAACGGCTGCGCAACTTAGTCATGCCCACGGTCGAATCTGCCATCGCACCGTTTCTGCGCGACGGCCGGGTCCGGCGCATCCAATACGACACCTACGAACGGGAGATGGAACGCTATGGCGGTCCGAAAGCAATGCAGATCGCAGAGAAGATGTTTCAGATCGATAGCGAAGCTGTCCTGGAGATTCTCGCCCAGCTCGAGCCCGGCGACGCGGGGGCAGAAGAACGCTGGCGTCTGGCCCTGGCCGGGAGTGACGCGCTGCTGGAGGACTTCGGCTTCGATCTGGCCATGAAAACGGATGTGGCGAAGAAACTGGGAGCACAATTCGTTCGCGAATTTAAGATGGACAGCCAACTCAAGGGCCAGTTGAGCGAGCGGTTTCGCAACGAGCGCAAGCGTCTGGAGGATCTGGTCCAACCCGCCGGCCACGAGAACGACCCGCTCGCGCCAGGCTTGGAAATTTTGCGAGAAATTTTACGACGCCGTTCCGCGCGGCTGGCGCCATTAATTACTAAATTAAAAGCGTTGAGAGAAGCAGGTCAGTTAACGCTGCCGTTGAGGGAACTGGCGCCCAGCTACGTTCACGTGTTTGTGAATCGGCTGCTGCGCTCCGGACAGCGCGCCCACGAAGCGGTGCTCTACGATTTCCTCGCCCGCATTTACCAGTCCGCATTGGCCCGTCAGGCTTAGCATCCCTGGCAGGCAGTGGCACTGTTTCTGATTCCGGGGGAGCACAGCAGTCTGCCGTCCGTTTGCTTGTTAGCAGGTTCGTTGTGTGGTCGGGCAACCGCAAGTTTCACGGGTGGTCATGCTCGCTAGCCCACCCCGGACAGCTTCGGCTCGGTTTTCGGCAGACAAATCGCGGATTGTTTCCTTATTCAGCGCGAGTTTCTTGCCCGGTTTTTTTCCCGCTGTTTTTTTGGCTTTCGTTGTCATGAGGTTTCCGTTTTTTTAGTTAACAGCTTCGTCATTAGCGAGATCCCCAGCCCCGCAGTCAAGCCCAAAATGCACGCCACGTCATTCTCAGCGGAGCGAAGCACCTCTCACACGGTGATTGCGCTTTTCGAGTTTACTGCGCTATCGCAAACTTCGATTGTGAGGTCCCTCGTCGTCTCCGCGACTCGGGATGACCGTGCTGGGTCAGTCGCGCGCGCGTCCCAGGACGACGCAAGCATTGATTCCGCCGAATCCGAATGAATTGCTCATAATGTAATTCACTTTCGCGGAGCGCCCATGATTTGGAACAATATCGAGATCGCACGCGGGGTCGGGATTCGGCGGAACCCATTGTTGATCTAACGCGAGCGCACACAGCGCCGCTTCAATGGCGCCGGTCGCGCCGAGTGGATGCGCCGTGTAACCCTTTGTGCCGCTCACCGGAATTTTTCGCGCATGTTCGCCAAAAACTTCTTTGATCGACATCGTCTCGGTGCTGTCGTTGAGCTGCGTGGAACTGGCGTGTGCGTTGATGTAATCGATCTGCTCAGGCACCAGCTGCGCATCTGTCAGCGCGTCGCGCATGCTGCGGATACACGATTCGCCGCTCGGCAATGGCGCAGTCATATGAAAAGCATCGTTGTTCAAGCTGTAACCGAGAACTTCGGCGTAAATTTTCGCGCCGCGTGCTCCAGCATGATCAAGCTCTTCGATGATCAATGATGCGGCGCCTTCGCCCATTACAAACCCGTCGCGCAAACGATCGAATGGACGGGACGCGAGACTGGGATCATCGCATCTACTCATGGTCCTAATAATGTCGAACGCACCAATGGTCAAAGCGCTGAGAGGAGCCTCCGCGCCGCCGGCAACAATGACGTCGGCAAAATCGTCTCGGATATAACGCAGCGCTTCACCAACCGAAACGGTTCCGCTTGCGCAACTGTTCGAGTTGGTCGTGCCGACGCCGCGAAAGCCAAATTCAATCGCAATGTTCGAATGCGCCGATCCACCAAAAACTTGGATTGCCAGCATCGGATTTACCCCGCGCGCGCCTTTCTTTAAATAACGGATATGCTGATCTTCGGCTTTGCAGACCCCGCCCAGGGCAGTGCCGAAACTGACGCCGATCCGATGCTGCGGCTGTTCGCGAGAATATTTGAAGCCAGCGTCGTCCAGAGCCAATTGCGCCGAGGCAACGGCGAATTGCGCATAACGGTCCAGCCGCTTCAGGCGCTGCGGCGTAAAAAACTCCTCTGGCTTCCAATTTTGGATTTCGCCTGCACACCGCACTTGAAAAGGGCGTGAATCGAAGCTTGAGATATGGCTGATTCCGGTTTTCTCGGCAAGAATCCCGTTCCAAAAACCCTCGACACCTTGGCCGATGCAGGTAATGGGTCCGATGCCGGTGATGACCGCGCGCCTTTGGCTCATGCGACGACCTTGTTTGCCATTGTTTCCACGTAAGTCTTCATACAGCGCAGCGTTTTATTGGCAATATTGTGAATGAAAAAGTCACCAATGATTTTGTCGGCAATCGGCGCCAACAAATTCATTCGAAATTGTAAATCGTGCTCAATTTCAACGAGTACGCCCGTGGTCGATTCCTGAAATCTCCAGACGACCCGCATCCCTTTGGTGAATGCCTTTAGGTGATGAAAATGAATTTCAATTTTTTCGCGATCGATGATTTGCTCTGAGGTCCAAGAAATGGGAATGCCGGAGCAGGTCGCCGCCATGACCACGACATTGCGATCCGGACTCCGCTCCAGATAGCGGATGTAGCGGTAGTGCGGCAAAATCCTTGGCCAAAGCTCCAGGTTCGCCGCCGTCTCGAAGATCGACCTCTTTGGCGCGCGCATGATGATTGAATTCGTTTTGTGCATTTCGGGCTCGAAAATTACCTTACATGCACATCGCGCTTTGTCCGCACGACGAAATGATGCGGAGCAGGGGAAGACGGTGGAAACCTGGCACACACCGCCCCCCTCGACGAACAGCAGCACCGTACGGGTGGCTATTCGTCAACTGCGCAGCCTGATCATACTGAATCTCCGCGCTCAGGCGGCTGCTCTCAGTTTAATAGGGACAGTTTAGCGCCCGCGTCCGCCTCCATGTCCGACCGAGATTCTCGCGGATTGTTGGGAGATTCGGGCAGTTTGCTGGAAGCAGGCAACGTCGTACTGGCTCACAACGTGCGAATTACCTGACGAGATGCCACCCTGGCTGTCACGATTCGCGTAGTGAGTGCCCGCGACCCCGCTGTCGTTGAATGCCGAGCCGCGTGCCGACGCCGCATTCCCGGGGTGCACCGTTGAAACCTCACAAGACACGAGTGGATTCTGGCTTGGTTGGCCCTTTATGCCCGACGTGTGCGGATCCCCGGCGAGTGCAACACCGCCAAGTGTACAGCACAAAACTACTGCTAATGTGGTTATTAGTTTTGCTTTCATACTTATAAAATCGTAGCGACCGGGGCCGCACGCCGCATCGAAAAAGTAACACGGTTGTTACTTTTCCAGAACGTCGTTCTCGGGCTGGTCATTCAAGGGCCGCGCCGGGCCGCATCGGCTGCCTGCGCCAGCTGGGTCATGAACGAAAAGAACGCTGACGATTGGCCGATGAAAAGCCCCATGTCCGTTAGGAACTTAAGAGCACCCATGGCAACGCCATTTGTGTGGGTCGGTCGAATGATCGA
>QIAB01000054.1:100695-106076 GCA_003225455.1 Acidobacteriota bacterium | reverse complement strand
ATAAGCTGCCTTACGCCGAGCACTTCAACCTGACAATTCAGCGCGAGATCGCCAGGAGCGCCGTGGTTTCGATTGGGTATGTCGGGTCGCGTGGGCGCCACCTGCTTTCAACAGTTGAGTCGAACCCGGGTAACCCAGCGCTGTGTCTTGCCACACCCGGCTGCGATACCCGTTTAGAAGACAGTATTTTCGATTTGGGGGGTGGAAATTTTGTTTTCGGAACGCGGCCTTTTTCGGTGACTTCTGGCCGTGAACTAAATAAAATAACCGGGATTGGTTCGCTTGATTTCCAGAACAACGCCTGGGAAGCAACGGTCGCCAATTCCAACTATAATGCCCTGCAAACCAGCTTGGAAAAGAAAGTTGGCGACTTCCGTTTTCTTGCTGCTTACACCTGGTCGAAGTCTATCGATAACTCTTCCGGCTTCTTTGACCCCATCAATCCCTTCAATCCAAGCTTAAGCAGAGCTCTTTCTACGTTCGATATAGTGCACAATTTTGTCGTCAGCTATAGCTACGATTTGCCTTTCGCGAGAGCGGCCCACGGCGTTCAAGGCAAGTTGTTCTCCGGCTGGACAATTTCGGGAATCACGCGTTTCAATACCGGTTTCCCAGTCACACTTACCGAGGACGACGACAATTCTCTTTGCGGCTGTAGCGGGGCCGACGTGCCGAACTACAATGGCCAGTCAATCCACTTTCTTGATCCCCGAAAGGAGGGGAACCTGTTCTTCGATCCATCTCCCTTTACGCGGGAAGAGTTAGGCCATGTCGGAAACGCGAAACGCCGCTTCTTCCATGGGCCCGGGATCAACAACTGGGACCTCGCATTCCACAAGAACACTCGAATCGGGGAAAGAACCGCTCTGGAATTTCGTGCAGAATTCTTCAATATCTTCAACCATGCTCAATTCATGAACAACGGCTCGGTTGTTGGCGAAGTTAACGGCAACCTCGGCCAGGTTACTAGTGCCCGTGATGGCCGCATCGGACAGGTAGCGCTGAAGCTTTCCTTTTGAGCGTGTCGAAGCCGCTTGGCAGTAGGAAGGGCATGACCACCCGGTCGTGCCCTGGTTCGCTGGCGCTCCCTACCCCCGTCCAAACCGGAGACACGATGAAACTTTATCTTAGGATGAGCGCGAGCCTCGCTCTGCTCTTCATCTTTTTCAGTTGTACGGCGCTGCCCGGCCAGATGAATGGAGAAGCGGCGCGCGACTGGTCAGTTGTTTTCCGCGATACGCTGCAGCATCATATTCTTCAGTTTTGGATCGATCATGCTCTGGACGCAGATTACGGCGGCCTGCTCGGACGATTAAATCGTCAGGGCCAACCGATTCCACCAGGCGACAAATCTGTCGTTCTCATATCGCGCGCTCTATGGTCGTTTTCGGAGGCTTACCGCCGGTATCCCGATCCTGCCTATCAAAAAATGGCGACAGCATGCTTGAAATTCCTGCGCGACCACATGTGGGACAAGCAGCGCGGCGGGTACTACTTCATGGTCAGCCGGGAAGGCAAGGTGATCGACTCCACGAAGCAGCTAAATCCCATGTCTTACGTGATGGAAGGGCTCGCGGAGTATGCCCTCGCCTTCCATGATCCTCAAGCCGCCGGCGAGGCATTGAACCTGTTCGAGGTTATCGATGAACACGCCCACGACAATAAATATGGAGGCTATCACATAGCCTTCACGGCTGAATGGGAATGGATCAAAGACTACAAGGAAGGGCCAAACGCCACAGGGTCATTCGGACGGAAATCCTACGATTGGCACCTCGGCCTTGTAGAGGCGTTCGCCACGCTGTATGACGTTACAGGAGACACTCGGGTACGCGCCCGTCTTGACGAACTGCTGGACATATTCGTCAACAAGATCATCGATTCGCATATCGGTTACGGGAGATATTACTTCAATGAAGACTGGAGCGTGGCCGACCGCAACGGAGATTCAAAGCAGTGCGAATACGGGCTTGATCTGGAGGCGAGTTGGTTAATTGTGGAGGCGGCCCAGCGTGTCGGCCGCCCACAGGATTCCAAGATTCGCCGCGCCAGCCTCGCGCTAGTCGATCACGCCCTCCGCTACGGCTTCGACAAAGATAAGGGAGGAGTGTATCGCTATGGTCCTGCGACGGGACCGGCAGAAAACAGGGACATGGAGTGGTGGCAGCAGGTCGAAGGCCTGGTGGCGTTTTTGAATGCTTACCAGCTCACCGGAGATCCCAAGTACTGGCAAGCATTCGATGTTCAAGCTCGCTTTGTCGTGGACCGCTTTGTGGACCATCAGTACGGCGAGGTTTATACAGCGATTTTACACGACGGAAAGATCGACGACGAAAAAGTCGGGCCATGGAAAGCTCCCTATCACGTTACTAGGGCTTGCCTGGAAATCATCTCTCGCCTGGGCGGCACCCTATAGTTGTGATCGACTCCTCGCTCCGGCTGAAAAGTGACGACCCACGACGTGCATTTCTCCAGTTGAGAGAGTGGGTATGTGAGAAGCTAGGTCTGAACACTCTGCGGTTCTCCTATGAAATATTGCCGGTTTGAGCTGAATGGACGGGACACCTATGGCTTGGTTGAGTTGGTCGCGGGAAAAGAAGTAGTCACGCGGTTTCTCGCGAGTGCGCCGGAAGAAGCGGGCGGCGAACTGGAAGATCTGCCGAGCAAGCGGATGTCGCCTCTTGCGCTTGTAGAAGCCGCGCTGCTGGCTCCGGTGCGGCCATCGAAAATCGTCTGCGTGGGGCGGAACTATCGTGAGCATGCCGCTGAATTAGGGAATGAGGTCCCAACCGAGCCGCTGATCTTCTTGAAGCCGCCGTCGTCGCTTCTCGCCCCAGGAGGGAACATCCGGAGGCCGCAAATTTCCGAGCGCACGGATTATGAGGGAGAACTCGGTGTAGTGATCAGTAAGCGATGCCACAAGGTTGCGCCAGAAGAAGATGTCCGTCCGTACATTCTTGGTTATACCTGCGTGAACGATTTCACCGCGCGCGACCTGCAGAACAAGGACGATCAATGGACCCGCGCAAAAGGTTTCGACACGTTCTGCCCGGTTGGCCCGCTGGTTACAAATGAGATTGATCCCTGGGCGGGAGTGAGCGTCGAAACTCGCGTAAATGGCGCGATTCGGCAGCAAGGCAACACACGGGATTTCATTTTCGGGCTCGACGTAATAGTGCGGTTCATTTCCCAGGTTATGACTTTGTTTCCTGGAGATCTGATTGCTACCGGAACGCCCAAGGGTGTTGACCCAGTAGTCGCGGGCGACGTGATCGAGGTCAGCGTGGAGGGGATCGGTACGCTGAGGAATGCTGTGGTTGATGAATAGTTCTAGTGTGGACTGTTAGGTTTTTGTCGGCTGCGTAGCCAAGACTACAGCAGTTCTAAGCTTGAACGACTTGACGGCCAGGGACGCGGTCCCGGCGGGGGCGAAACCGTCATGGGCTGACTGCATTTATTACTGGGCATCTCGCCCAGTGACCAGGCGATATCTGAACCAGCGGCGGAAGCGCGGCCCCACAGTCTGCAATCCTGGATTCGCAGCGGGGTTCAAATGGACATCCAGGAGGGAGAGCGTGCAGAGGCGGCACGGCGCCTTCGATCGTCTGGAGTGGACGGGAGCGATCGGTTCTCAAAGTGGGGATGGCGTGCAGCAGCCCGCACGTATAAGGGTGAGCGGGCAACTGAAAGATTTCGGCCTTTGATCCCAGCTCGACCAAGTTGCCCGCGTACGTGACGGCTACTCGATCTGCAACCTGCGAGATCACGGCAAGATCGTGCGAAATAAACAGCATAGTCAATCCAAAGCGTGCGCGCAGGCTCGCAAGAAGTTCGAGAATCTGTGCCTGAATGGTGACGTCGAGGGCGGTGGTAGGCTCATCGGCAATCAGCAACTGCGGGCGGTTCACGATCGCCATGGCAATCATCACGCGCTGCCGCATTCCGCCGGAGAGTTGGTGGGGATAATCGCGGGCGCGGCGCTCCGGCTCGGAAATGCCTACTTCGCGCAAGGCTATTACTGATAAATTCCAGACTTCCTGCTTCGAGCATTTCTGGTGCGCTAGAACGGCCTCGGCGATCTGTTCTCCCACGCGCATAACTGGATTGAGCGCCGTCATCGGTTCCTGAAAAATCATCGCCATGCGGCTGCCGCGCAGAGCCCGCATTTGCTCGTCCGGGAGCTGTAGAAGATCGCGAGACATGCCGTCCGACAACAGAATCTCGCCGCTTACCTGCGCTTGCGACGGGAGCAGACGCATGATGGCAAGCGATGTAACAGATTTGCCCGATCCCGATTCACCCACCAGGCCGAGGACCTCGCCAGGAGCGAGGCTGAAGCTTAGATCGCGAACCGCAACCAGAAGTCGCGGCGCGGCGCCATTCGCATTGACAGTTCGCGCAGGAAATTCTACGGTCAGATTGCGAACTTCGAGGAGAGCAGGCACGGAATTTATCGTAGCAGGTGCGCAGAGAACAGCATCAGGCGTTCACTTCCTGCACGGCCTCGCGCAGATGTTGCACCGCCCACGCGATCTCTTCGGGCGTAATCACCGCGGGAGGGGCGATCAACAAGTGGTCGCCGGAATTACCATCTACGCATCCCTGCATGGGATAAACGAGCACGCCTCGCTCGGCTGCTGCGGAGGCGACGCTTGCAGCGAAATTCATCCCTTCTGGGAAGGGCTGCTTACTTTTTTTATCCGCGACAAACTCCACTCCCCAGAGCAAACCGATACCGCGGACATCGCCGACCGAGTTCAGATCGCTGAGAGTTTCCAGATTGCGGGCGAGCGTGTGCCCCGCCGAATCTGTCCGTGTCGAGTCTGCTGCCTGGATTAGATTGCGCTTTCTCATATAAGCGAAGACGGCATGTCCTGCTGCAACGGAAACGGGGTGTGAATTGTAAGTAAAGCCGTGCAGGAAAGCTCCCGATCCATTAGCGACAGCATCGACAACTTTCTTATTGGCAATCACCGCCCCGAGCGGCGCATATCCGCTCGACAGTCCTTTCGCGCTGATTAGAATGTCCGGCGCGACACCCCAGTGTTCGACGGCAAAATTCCGCCCGGTGCGGCCCATGCCGGTCATGACTTCGTCGGCGATGAGCAGAACGCCGTGCTGCCGGCAAATCTCCGCAATTTTCTGTAAATATCCATCCGGCGGAACAACTGCCCCCAGCGTTGCCCCACTCACCGGCTCGAATATGAAGGCTGCCGCGCTGCCATTGGCAGCTTCAATCGCGCGCTCCAGTTCGGCTGCATATCGCAGGCCGCAGTTGCGGCAGCCGTCCGTACAATCGTGCGCGCAGCGATAGCAGTAGGGAATGCCGATGTGCTCGAACTCGCGCACCATCGGTAAATAGATTTCGCGGCGCCGCTTGT
>QIAB01000054.1:96525-100535 GCA_003225455.1 Acidobacteriota bacterium | reverse complement strand
TGAAGTAAACCGCTCCGCCGCTAAAACTCTCGCCAGCGAATTCCAGCAACTCCTGCGCGTACTCTTCCGCTATCGGCGTGGTGAACTGGCTGCTGTGGACGAATTCCAATTGTGCAGCCTGCTCGGCCATCGCGGCGGGAATTTCACGCACACCATGACCGACGAAGTTGACCGCGGCAGATCCTGAGAAATCAAGGTATCGTTGCCCGCGCTTGTCCCATAGGTAGACTCCTTCACCCCGCACCGCAGGAGGGAAAGCCTTTCGAAACGAGCGTCGAAGAAGCGCCGAGCGGGAATAGGCTTGAGTTGTGCCAGAATCAGCCACGATTCGGATTATGTGGCCACTTGAGCGGGCCTGTCAAAATGGGCGCGTTGCAAACGGAGTTCCTCTTACCTTCGCATTTTCATTACCTTTGGCTGCCGCGCCTTACCTGCTGCGCCTGGACCGGTGCCGGTCGGCGGTTTGCGCATTCCCTCGAGCAGATCTTTCAAGACCACCGCATTGTTGTGCTGTTCATCTTTTGCCGCGAAGAGTAATGTCAGTTTCTTTCGTTTTTTGGCCAGACGGTAAAGTTCGTCCAGCGCATCCGCCGAATCCGTATTGTTTAGTTCCTTGAGATACCGCTTTCGGAATGCCGGCCATCCCTCGGGGCGCTTGTGGAACCACTGCCGCAACTCGTCTGAGGGCGCCAGTTCGCGCAACCATGCGTGCAAAGCGGCTTCTGATTTGCTGATGCCACGCGGCCACAGCCGGTCCACCAGCACCCGCGTGCCATCAGCGCGCGTTGGTTTTTCATAAACGCGTTTCAGCGCAATGGGCATACTTTTACTTTATTATCTTACATAGCATTAAGCACTCAGCAATCAGCATTCAGACTGGGCCAGGTTCTATGCCGCAGGTGCTAAAAACAGGCTTGCACTGATTGCTGAGTGCCGAATGCTCACTGCTATTGACGAATGACAACGAAATCTCGCTGTCACACATTCAATGCGCAATCGGCAATCAAAAATCTTTCCCTGTGTCTGTGTGCCTCCGTAGCGATCCTGCTCGTCGCCTGCGATGTGGAACTCCGCAAGACAGACGCGCAACTTGGACTGAACCCACAGCAGGCGGCCGGACGCCACATTTACGATGAGCGCTGCGAGCGCTGCCATTCCGCATACTCTTCACGTGGGAAAAAAGGGCCGAGCATGAAAGAAGTCTTCAAGCGGCAGTTTCTTTCGAAAAGCGGATTGCCGGCGAACGATCAGCAAGTGGGCGACATCATCCGTTATGGCCGCAATATGATGCCAGGATACTCGCAGGTCCTCAATCAACAGCAGATGGCCGATTTGCTCGCGTATATGCATACGCTTTGAATGAGCACTCGGCAACACTATCCTTCGCTATTAGACGAGCTATCACCTGCTAGGTGTCAGGGCACGGTTTCACAGGCTGCAGAAAAACCAGGGAAAGCAGATTCCTCGCAGGCTGAAGCCCGCTCGGAATGACAAAAGGAAGTCGGACGCCGTTCATGAAATTAGGTCACCACCAGCTCCGAATGACAGCAGACTGCAAACTCCGACTGTAGAATATCCGTCTGTGAGCACCGCTGCTGTCCCAGAGGTTTCCAGTCAAGATTCTGCACCAGCTCCTAAGTTCACGCTGACAGAGAGAATTCTGCTTTGGCTGATCACCTGGGCTGGGTTTCTCGTGGTCCGACTGATCGGGCCAACACTGCGCTTTTCCGTGTCCTGGGAAGATGGCGCTCCGGCGAGCCTGGAGGAGCGGCCTCTGATCTACTCTTTCTGGCATAGCTGCATGATTCCCGCGATGTACCTGTGGCGAAACTTGCAGGTTCGGGTCATGAGCAGCGACAGTTTTGATGGCGAATACACGGGACGCATCATGCGCAAATTCGGGTTTGTGAAAGTTCGCGGTTCGAGCAGCCGGGGGGCGGTGCGAGCACTGCTTTCCATGCGTCGTGAGTTGGAGCAAGGCTGGAAAGTGGCGTTTACTATCGATGGCCCGCGAGGCCCGCGTTACGTTGTCAAGCCGGGCCCGGTCACTTTGGCACGCTCGACCAGCGTGCCTATGGTTGTCTTCCACATCGCCGTGGACCGGGCCTGGGTCTTGAACACATGGGACCGGCTGATGATCCCCAAGCCGTTCTCACGGGCTTTGATGCGAGTAAGCCGGAAGATCAGTGTGCCTCGCAAGATTGATGATACGGAGATGGATCGCTATCAGGCTGAGCTGCAAGCTGCCCTAGACCGTGTGCGCGAGTTCTCTGAGGCAAATCTGCAGAAGGCCGGAAGTGAGGAGTACCCGGTGTTCGTGAGAAAGCTATGAAGGATCAGCGATGGCGTGACATAGCGCGCCTGGTTTTGCCTTCTTCGATCGGGGCGCGGTCGGCGGCGGCAATGCGGTTCCGATGATTGCCCGGTTCAAGATCAAAGGCAAGCGGCAACGGGGCAGACGACGTCGATCCCTGATACTTGCTGCGGGCCAAAAGAAGTTTTTCCAGCTCCTGGCTGCCCAGCGGTTCCTGCTGCCCAAGTAAATGCGTGACCAGAGCGATCTGCGCGAAGTGTTCCACAGTCTCCATCTTCATGTAGGCATGGTGAAGATCACTACCATATGCCACTACACCATGATTTGACATAAGGATTGCGTCATACTGCGGAACCAGCGGTTCGAGTGCCTCGGTAAGCTCTGGTGTGCCCGGTGTGCCGTACTTCGCCAAGGGAATCGATCCGAGTCCAATCACCACTTCGCAGACCAACGGCTGATTCAGCGGCATTCCGGCTGCGGCAAAGCCCGTAGCCGTCGGCGGGTGCGCGTGCACAATCCCCCGAATGTCAGGGCGGAGGCGGTAAATCAGCAGGTGCATCGCAATTTCGCTGGAAACGTCGCGCCTGCCAGCAAGGCGCCGGCCTTGCATGTCGACAGTGACCAGGTCTGGGGGGCGCATCATCCCCTTGCACATGGCGGTCGGCGTCGCAAGGATGCGATTTTCACCCACTCGCACCGAAAGATTTCCATCCATTGCGGCCACGTATCCACGCTCGTGCAGTGCCCGGCCGAATGAAACAATCTCGCGGCGATGCTGGCGCTCAGTGGGCATAACTGAATAGAGGGGAGGACCTTATTCCGGTTCGCCGTTATGTTAACCCACGCGTCGTCATGGTTCAACGCTGTTTTACAAAAATTCATGGGATGTTTACCCCGGAATGAGGCGCGGCTGCGGGCTCCTATAATTGCCCAGTGCTTCTGTCGGACTTCAATTACGATCTCCCCCCAGAATTGATCGCACAGCAGCCTTTGGCTGACCGTGCAGCTTCACGGCTGCTGCACTTGAATCGTACTTCGGGAGCTCTGTTGGATCGCTGTTTCCGCGATTTTCCCGAGCTGCTGCGGCCGGATGACCTGGTAGTTTTCAACAACACACGAGTCTTTCCGGCACGGTTGTACGGCAGGCGAAGCGGCGCCAAGGCACAGCCCGTCGGTCCGCGAAATCCCGCTGCGCGAGAGTTCTTGAAGGGACAGATCGAAGTTCTGCTAACACGGCAGGTCTCGCGTGATCCTAACGAATGGGAATGCCTGGTCCGTCCGGGACGGAAAATTGGGGTGGGAGAGACGCTGTTTTTCGGACCTGAACAGGAACTATCGGCAGAAGTCGTAAGCCGCGGGGCCTTCGGCGAGCGCAGGATTCAGTTCAATACTTCTGCTGACTTTTTCCAGCAACTCGAACGATTCGGGCACGTGCCTCTGCCCCCGTACATTGATCGAGAGGACAATCCCGAAGACCGGGAACGTTATCAGACAGTTTATGCACGCGAACGCGGGTCGGTCGCAGCCCCGACCGCGGGCCTGCACTTTACCCCGGAGATTCTTGCCCGCATTCGCGGGCGCGGGATCGAAACCGCCGAGATCACTCTGCATGTGGGCTTAGGCACTTTTCAGCCGGTGCGCGCTAAGCGTGTGGAAGATCACAAATTGCACTCTGAGTCATACGTCATTTCCCCCG
>QIAB01000054.1:81278-96507 GCA_003225455.1 Acidobacteriota bacterium | reverse complement strand
CGATTCGAAGCGCCGGATAGTGGCGGTCGGAACCACCACCGTGCGTGCAGTCGAGCATTCCGCAGGCGAATCAGGCAAAGTGTCCCCTGGTGCGGGAGAAGCAAGCATCTTTATCTATCCCGGATACAAGTTTCGTGTGGCCGGTGCGTTGCTTACCAATTTCCATCTGCCGCAATCGACATTGCTGATGCTGGTATGCGCTTTCGCGGGGACTGAGCGAGTGCTGGCCACCTATCGGCGCACGGTTGAGCAGAGATACCGGTTCTATTCGTACGGTGATTGCATGTTTCTTGAATAACATTGGAGCTATACTGGCAGGGGTGAAACATGAGTACACAGGTTCTGTCTAGGCAAGTGCCGATCAACGAATTCGTCGCAGGTCTGCGAAAATTTCCCGACTCCGCATTCGGCCATGTGGACGAGATATTTGATTTTCTGAAACGAACACCCGTCTCGCCTGAAACGCTTGGTCCCTATTTGACTTGGGATCGCCAGCATTACACTAGAAATCTTATCGATAAAACGCCGTTATACGAGTTGATCGCAATCTGTTGGGAAGTTGGGCAGATCAGCTCGGTACACAACCATCGCGACCAGAATTGCTGGATGGCCGTGCCCATCGGCAGGCTGCAAGTAGAAAATTTTCGGGTTCTCGCTCAGGACCTCGATGCCGGAAAATGCCACCTGGAGCCTTCCAACACGTGCGAGATGAATTCGGCCAATCCCTGTGCCGTCGATCCGCACGAGCCAGTTCATAGGGTGCTAAATCCGCGCGAGTTTAACGAAAGGGCCGTCAGCCTGCACGTATACTCGCGTCCCTTTAACACGTGCGTGGTCTATTCCCCCGAACATGGCACCTGCGGAGTGATTGAACTTCATTACAACACTGAATACGGCCGCCCTGTGAAGGTCTAACTGATTCACCTCTGCTGCGGCTGTTAAAATTGACTGTTGCCTTCCCAAAGAAAATCATCTGCAGTCGCCGAAAAAACTGCCATTTCCGCAGAACCAAAGCCGTCTGCGCCGAAGCCCAGTCTCAGCATGGCCGATGGACGACGCATCTTCCTGATCGACGCCATGTCATTCATCTTCCGCGCCTACCATGCCATGGCGCGGCAGAGAGGTATGTCGACGAAAACCGGGTTGCCCACGGCAGCGACATACGTTTTCGTCAACATGCTTCGCAAGTTGCGCGATGACTTCTCCCCAGAGTACCTGGCGGCAGTTTTCGATGTCGCTGCTCCAACATTTCGCGATCGGCAGGCAGGCGAAATCACGAGTGTGCGCCGATTCGATTTGAAGACTCAGACCTTCCAGGAGATTGAATACCGAGGCTACAAAGCAAATCGCAGCGAGATGCCCGGTGACCTGGCACAGCAGCTTCCCTATATTCGCCGCGCGCTCGAAGCCTATCGAATTCCGATTCTCGAGCTCGGAGGCTATGAGGCCGACGACGTTATTGGCACGCTGGCGAAGAAAGCTGCAGTGCAGTCCTATTTGGTGTACGTCGTCTCCAGCGATAAGGACATGTTGCAGCTCGTTAATGATCGCGTTCTGGTGCTTAACCCTCCGAAAGACAACCTGATCTGCGACGCGGCAAAAGTCGAGGAGATTCTTGGTGTCCCGCCCGAGCGCGTGGTAGACGTCATGGCGCTGCGTGGCGACAGTATTGACAATATCCCCGGAGCGCCAGGCATCGGCGACAAGGGTTCGGTTGAACTGATCAAGCAATTTGGAACCGTCGAAGCAGCTCTGGACCACGCCGCCGAGGTTCAGAGAAGAACCTATCGCGAGTCTCTGCAAAACAATCGCGAAGCAGTTTTGATCAGCAAAAAACTGGCGACCATCGATTGCGACGTCCCGATCGAGCTGGATGTTCAGGCAATGAAGGCTGGGGAGCCGGATATTCAGGCTCTGCGCGCGCTGTTCACACAACTGGAATTCACATCGTTGCTCAGGGATTTGCTTCCGGTTGTGGAGGTGACCGAGGCGGAGTACCGCGAAGCCAAGTCTGCTGCGGATATTGAAGTGGAACTTGACGCGCTTCCGCCAGGTGGCGCGCTGGCCGTGGCTATTGATTCTCAAGCCCAGCCTGCACCGACTGAAGAAGAAGAAGCGGGAGAAGCGGAAGAGATGCTTCCGCTCACGAGTACAGTCGCGCCGCCTAAGCCAGCCAGATGCATTGCCATTTCGTCCACGGCTGGAAAGGCTCTAACCATCCCAGCAGAAGGGGCCATGGCATCCCGCCTTAGAGATATTCTTTCTGACGAAAGACTGCCCAAAGCAATTCACGACTACAAAGCCGTAATTCATTCCCTCGCCGAGCAGCAGGGAATTATTCTTCGCCGCGTCCAGCATGATCCTATGCTGTATTCCTATCTCCTCGATCCGACTTACTCATCGCATCGGCTGCCCGACGTTGCCTTGCGGCGGTTCAGTTTAAAGTTGAGCGGCAACGTAGCGGAGGCCGCAGATATCACTGGCCGGCTCGCAAGCACTCTTCGCCAGGAAGTTGAGGAATGTGGGCTGCTGAAGGTCTATGAAGAGATCGATCTACCGCTGGTTCCGGTACTGGCGCGCATAGAGCAATCGGGAGTGAAGATAGATCGCAAGGCGCTTTCGGAGATGTCGTCGCGGCTGGAGCACGAGGTTGAAATCAAAGCGCGCGAAATTTACGAACAGGCTGGATGCGACTTCAATATCAATTCGCCCCGCCAGCTTGGGGATGTGCTTTTCAACAAGCTCAATCTGCCCAAGCCGGTGAAGTACGGAAAAGGCAAGACAATTTCCACCGCCGTCGATGTGCTCGAAGCGTTGGCAGCTAATCACGAAGTGCCGCGCCTGGTGCTCGAATATCGCCAATTGGCTAAGCTGAAATCCACTTATGTGGACGCTCTGCCCGCGCTGCTCAACTCAAGCACTGGACGCCTGCACACAACTTTCAGCCAAACAGGAACGGCAACCGGCAGGCTATCATCCGCCAATCCCAATCTGCAGAACATTCCCATTCGTACTGAACTGGGAAGGGAAATTCGCGCCGCGTTCACGGCGGAAAAGGGACACGTGATCCTGGCCGCGGATTATTCGCAAATCGAGTTGCGCTTGCTGGCCCATTTCTCACAGGATCGTCTGTTGGTCGAGGCATTCCGTCGCGGCGACGACATTCATACGCTGACTGCCTCGCAGGTGTTTGGTGTGCCACCGCTCATGGTCACCCCCGAGCATCGTCGCCAGGCCAAGGTAGTGAATTTTGGAATCGTTTACGGGCTTTCGCCATTTGGGTTGTCGCAGAATCTCGGGATCGAAACCTCCGAAGCCAAGCGGTACATCGATGCCTATTTCGAAAAATACAGCGGCGTGCGGAAGTTCATCGACAAAACTCTCGATGAAGCGCGACGCGAACAAAAAGTCAGAACGTTATTCGGCCGGATGCGGCCCATTCCCGATATAAACAGCAAGAATGCGAATCTCCGCGGCTTTGCCGAACGAACTGCCGTCAACACGCCCTTGCAGGGCACCGCCGCGGATTTGATCAAGATGGCCATGATCCGAATCGACGCCGCGATCATGGAACGGGGGATGAAATCCCGAATGACGCTGCAAGTTCACGATGAGCTAGTCTTCGAAGTTCCAGAAGAAGAGATCGAACTGATGCGGACGCTGGTTCGCGATCAGATGGAGAACGTGCAGCTGCTGGCTGTTTCTCTGCTGGTTGAGATTGGGGTAGGAAAGAATTGGCGGGATCTGGAGTGAAAGGATAATTTCGCCGTGGCCGGCGAGACGCCGGCGCTACTATCTAGCGTCTGAAGTGCTCCCAGCCTTGAGAATGTAATTCTTGTCCAACCCCATATTGGTTGATGAACATGATCTCTCGGCCACGTGTTACGCGGCCGATCTGCGTAATTCCGACACCAGCAATCTTCCTGGGAATGCGCTTACCTCGCTTTGCCGTGAAGAGCAGTTCGTAATCTTCTCCACCATGCAGCGCAGCACGAAGGTCTACCTCCCGAGCCGGCCGTCCGATGATTGCCTTGGGGATCGCTTCTTCCAAAATTTCTGCACCCACGCCGCTTTCTTCGCAGATGTGAGATAGATCGGTGGAAAGCCCGTCGCTGATATCGATCATCGCTGAGGCCAGATTATTCTCACGAAGGAACCGACCGACGTCGATTAGCGGATTGGGATAGAAGTGCTGTTGAAAATCACGAGCGCGTATTCTTCCTTTTCCAGCAAACAAAAGCTTCAGAGTCGCTGCCGAAGCGCCCAGGCCGCCGGTCACATAAATTCGATCGCCGGGGCGCGCGCCAGATCGTAAGACTGCTTTTCCCCTTGGAACTGAACCGAGCACGATGATATCGGCCAACACGCCAGCGGGAGACTCGGCTGTGTCTCCACCAGCAAGGCTGACGCCGTAGTCAGCAGCCAACTTCAGGAGCCCTCGCACAAATGCATCAACCCATTTCTGTGGCAAATCTCGCGGTAGTCCCAGTGAGAGGAATGCGGTAATTGGCTCTCCGCCCATCGCGGCGATGTCGCTCAACCCACGCGCCAGGCATCGGTGCCCAACTGAGTCGGGCGGATGCCATTCGCGGCGGAAGTGCACACCTTCCAAACTGAAATCAGTGGTAACCAGCGCCTGGTGACCTTTAGGAATTGCCAGCACGGCAGAGTCATCACCGATTCCGGTCACAACGCGCCGCCCGTTAGTTGCACTTCGACGGATGCGGGCGATCAGCGCTTTTTCGGGCAGTGGCATGGCGACAGCCACTATAGCGAAAAATTGTGCCGGGAATTGGTCTCCTTCTCTGGGCAACCTCACTGCTCGGCAGCTTCATCTATCCAACGCCCGCACGGGCGCCACGCTTGTGTGTACGTTGAAGCCTGCGGGCCGAGGCGGATCTGCCAGGCTGGTCCGCGCCAATAAATCGCCCAGGGTCACCGGAAAAGTAACCTGTCCGAAAGGACCACTTTTTATTACCAGGCCTTGGTAATTCAAATCAGGCCCTACCGCCGTTGACAGGGGGAACCTACTTTGTTACCGTTACCAAGCTGTTTCCGAATACCTCTGGCTGAGCTAAGTGCTGGATCTGGCTTGGATTGCAGCCAAATGAGTTTCTGGTCTTTCCCGGTTCCGGTAGGACGCGGGCTCGGATCGTCCCCATCCCAAGATGGGAATGAAGCCCGTATTCAGGACGAAATCGAAGGTGTGCTCGCGTGTGAGCCAGCCCAAGATCATGCGATCCTGAGCACTAACGGAAGGAAAAAATTGCGTAAACGCTTCTACATTCTTTTTGTCGCCCGTGGTGACGACGGACAACTCCGTAAGGTTCCTATCCCACTTCACTATCTGTACGTGGTCATTGTGGGAGCGGTAATCGGGGGCCTTAGTCTGACGGGCATTGCCAACTCTTATCTGCGGATGGTCTTCAAGGTCTCGCAATTTAATGAATTGCAGGCTGAAAAGGAAAACCTGAGAAACCGCTACACGCGGCTGGAACAGGTTGCGAAGGAGAGAGATATTCAGGTTGCCTCACTAGGGTCGCTGGCCGGTGAAGTTTCATCGCTGTACGGTCTGAAACCCGATCCGGCTCTCGTGGCGGTAGCGACCGACCACATTCAAGACGCCCAAGTTAACTCCTCCCTTGATCAGCTTTACGCCCTCAGAACTTCGGCGCTGACGGGCGCGACCATGACGGGGATTTCGCTCGGTTTAACCAGGAACGTGACCACGGCCGACTGGGTGCGGGCGAATTCCGCTCCCAACCTTTGGCCGGTGGAGGGTCCGGTTACGGGCTCGTTTGGAGAACGAATCGATCCCTTCAACGGCGAAGGCGCTTTTCATAGCGGCATAGACATAGGCTCCTCACTGGGACAGCCTGTGATTGCCCCTGCCGATGGCGTCGTGCTCTTCGCTGACTTTATGGGCGGCTACGGTCGCGCCGTAATCGTTGACCACGGTCGCGGCATTACCACTCGTTACGGACATCTCGGAAACTTTGCGGTGGCTCCCGGACAGCACGTGCAGCGTGGCGACGTCCTTGGATACGTTGGGCTGAGCGGCCGCTCTACAGGGCCTCACCTGCATTACGAAGTCCGGATCAATGACACTCCCGTCAACCCCCACAAATATCTTCGCTTGACTGTGGCCAATGCAGGTGGGTTCTCGGCTGGAAGTTAAAAACAGAGTCTTCAGCCCTTAGTCGTTGGTCGTTAGCTCGCCCAGGCATAAAAAAGCTTAACAGGCTGCGAAAAAAGTCGGGGTTGAGGCGATTCGCCGCCCTCAGAGGCTAAAGCCTCACTGATTTTGCGCGACTTACGCGGCGCTGAAGCGCCGCTCTACCACAGTGCAGCAGGCTTTCGTGAGTTTCTTTGTAGCCTGCTAAGGGCTAAAGACTAACGACTAACGACTAACGACTAACGACTAATGACTAGCGACTAACGACCAACGACAGCGCTACTGCCGTAACCCCATCCACTTTTCTGAGACGACGATTGAATTGCCAGGATTCTGTGGGTCATAGCGGACTGACGTCGGCAGTCCCAGCCGGCAAGAATGCAGATTGATCCATTGCCGCAGATACGTGACATCCTGCGAAGCTTCGTACGAGACGCCAGCTACATCATATTGGTAGATGAGCAAGGTTGACGGTCCCTTGCCGGAATCCATCTCCTGCACATCAATCACTGTACCGTCGGTGATGCGCCCGATTTGATCGAGCCACTGGCGGCGTTCGCGCTCCAGATCGTCGGCGCTTTTGGGTTTTCGGCGGAGCAGCAGATACGCGGCCAACACCGCGCCAGAGCCGGCGAGGATCAGACTATAAAGGCGAAGTGGAATCATGACTGCAGAATAGATGGCGGCCCCGCAAACAGCATAAGGCCAGATGACAAATCGGGGAAGAGGCAGAGTTGGTTACGGAAGTCGGCCCGCTGTAAATCACCAAACTGAAACCGGCAGGAGCGAGAATCGCGATCCTGAGAACTGAGAACGGACACTGAGATACCAAAGGCGGGATGGGTCCTAAGTTGCCCGGTCAAATAAAATAACACCGCACGGCGATCCCTCACACTCGTTGTGCTCCTCGGTCTATAATCGGCAGTTTGCCTGGTGAAGCAGTGCGAGTCCTTCTGCTCAGTGACATTCACTCAAACCTCGAGGCGCTTGAGGCCTGCCTCGCGGCTGCGCCGCCCTATGACATTGTGGTGAATCTCGGAGATATTGTCGGTTACGGCGGCAGTCCAAATGAGGTCATCGAGCGCGCGCGGGAACTGGGGAGGTTTTTCGTGCGCGGCAATCACGACAAGGCAGCGACCGGCCTGATGGACCTCACGGATTTCAATCCTATCGCCGGTTTGGCGGCTCTCTGGACACGCGAACAGCTCAGTGCTGACAACCTGGAGTGGTTGCACTCTCTGCCCCAAGGCCCGATCGAAGTGGATGGGCTACCCAATGTTCAGTTCGTGCATGGTTCTCCCGTCGATGAAGATGAATATGTGGTCACACTGCGGGACGCGATCGAGCCGCTGTTGACTTCGAGCGCCGCAGTCACATTCTTCGGACACACACACTTGCAGGGTTGTTTCTCGTCCAGCAATGCGGCCAGCGATTTTTTCCGGCCTCTGTATAACACTGTCGGTCAGAGCGAGCGCAGCGAGTTTCCGCTGAAGAGGGGGTTGCGATATCTGGTGAATCCCGGCTCGGTCGGTCAGCCGCGCGATGGCGACTGGCGGGCGGGCTTCGCGATGTACGACTCTGACGCGGCTGTCGTGACGTTCTGCCGTGTGCCATACAATCTGAAGGCCTCCCAGGAACGCATCCTAGCCGCGAACCTGCCACAGCGTTTGGCGACACGCCTCGCGGCCGGCAGATGAATGTGAGCCGTTCCTGCCGCGTAATTAAATGATCCTGTAAACTTCTGAGATGCCCTCGATTCGCGGGACCGGCAAGCTTTTCAGTGAACCGCCAGCGAAAATGCCAGCCCACTATCTGGTGGCGCACAGCGATGGAGGGGCGCGCGGGAATCCAGGTCCGGCGGGATATGGCGTCGTTATTCACGACGAGAACGGACAAAAAGTCGCGGCATTGAGCAAGTATCTAGGCCATCAGACGAACAACTTCGCCGAGTATCAGGGACTGATCGCCGCTCTCGAATACGCCATTCAGCACGGGCGCAAGGCCCTCAAGCTGATCAGCGACTCCGAGCTTCTGGTGCGGCAAGTCAAGGGTATTTACAAAGTCAAGAATCCTACGTTACAGGATCTCCATGCCCGCGCCAAGCAGTTGATCGCGCAATTGGAATGGTTCTCGATCGAGCACGTTCTGCGTGAACATAATCGGGAGGCCGACCGCCTGGCTAATGCCGCCATGGACAAGGGCACGGGCCGGGTAGAGCGGGTGGCGCCAAGTCCGGCCATGGCGCAGGAATACGAGGGGATTGTGGCAGACGGTGTCGTCAAGATTCTAAACGGCACTTTGCCGGAAGGCTCACGCGTGCAGGTTCGGGTGAAGCAATAGATTTATTCTGCCGATGTATGGTCGTGCACGATTTTCCAGCCGGTGGAAAATTTTCGGACGATTAGCGTAAACAGCCCGTGCGGAGTCTCCCCATCACTCATGGTCAGTTTCCACGCGCCGCGCACGAATGCAGCATCGGCCGCAAGCGGCGTTATCTGCAGATCGGAAAACTGAAGCTTGCCCATCTCGTGCCCTTCGCTTTGGTACCGTTTTCGATAGCGCTCGAGCGTGGGTTGCCATCCCGTAATCGCGTTCGCTCCCGAGAAAAATGTCAGGTCGGGAGAATTCCAGTATCCGGACATGAAGGCTTCGAGATCGTGCCGATTCCAGGCGTCCTGCTGGTGGAGTAAGACATCGTGAACCGCTGCTGCAATCTGTGCATTTGAATCTTGTGCGGGTATGCAAAGTGCGAAGCTGAGGATGAAAGCAAGATTCGCAAATAGGATGCGCATTCAGCCTCCTGGCGCACGTCAGTTTCACACAGAAAATGTTACTTTGCCCAGGATGAATGAGGGGAGGGTTTCGCTATTTCGAGACGAAGCCTGATTACACCCGGCTCTTTTTGCCCTTAGTGGTCACCACACGGGCAGTTTCCCACGGGCGCTTGGGACGCTCGGCCCAGGGTTTGTCGCGATCCTGAATGCGGTCGTACTGATAGGATTCGCTCACGGTTCCCAGAGATTCGTTGTACAGGCTGGGCAATCCCAGAGCTTCTTTCAGCTCTTCGGTGAATTGCTGGAGCGATTTCAAATGGTCGGCAGTTGCAGGGACTTCCGTCTTGGCGGTCTTGAGAAATTGCTGGTATCCGCGGTTGACGAGTTTGGAGATCTCACCGCCAATCAAATAGCCCGGATAGGCGAAGATCTTGGCGCCATCGTCGCCGTTCTTTTGAATGGCGGCGGAACAGTTGTACTTCTTCAGGAAAACGCGGCCCTGCATGCCGGGCGCTTCGATCAGGTCGAAGCCATGATCGCGCAGCCAATTCAGCGCGTCCTCGTAATTGCGTTCCTCCACCTTGGTTGACATCGTGTCGTTTGTCCCCTTCGCGTTCAGTTACTTAGATGCCGATTCTCCCAAAAGGTGCAATTGTGTCGCTGCCTTGGATCGAATCACGCTCTTTTATAATCTAAACGCCAGTGCATTATCCGGCTTTTTGGAATTTCCAGACATTACGTTAGTCATAGTCTGCGCCCGAATCTAATGCCGCCCGCATCCAGCAGAGCGAGCCAAGTGGCCGATTCTAAGGACGATTCTCGTCTTGAACGCAAGAACGCGCCGGGAATTCATGCGCTCGGCCAACGCACTCTGGAACGCGTCGGGAACACGCCACTACTGCGCTTGGAGCGGGCCGCGCGCGATTTGCCCAATATTCAGTTGCTCGGTAAAGCTGAATGGATGAATCCAGGTGGATCGGTAAAAGATCGTGCTGCGTCGAACATTGTGGCCGAGGCCCGCGCGTCCGGCCAGTTCAATCCGGGGAAGATTCTGTTGGATTCCACCAGCGGAAATACGGGCATTGCCTACGCGATGATCGGAGCGGCTCAAGGTTTTCCGGTGACGCTTTGCATGCCGGAGAATGTTTCTCCGGAACGCAAGCACATTCTCCGCGCCTACCGAGCCAACATTATTTATACCGATCCGGCGGACGGGTCTGATGGCTCGATCCGCAAGGCGCGAGATCTCTATGCCGCCGAGCCGGACAAATATTTCTACGCCGATCAATATTCGAATGACGCGAACTGGCGTGCGCACTATCTTGGAACTGCCAATGAAATCTGGGAGCAAACCGAAGGTCGGGTCACGCATTTTGTTGCCATGCTTGGAACCAGCGGGACGTTTGTTGGAACAGCCCGGAGACTGAAAGAGTTGAATTCTCGGATTCGGTGCATTTCTCTGCAGCCCGATTCCGCCTTTCACGGCATTGAAGGGGCGAAGCACATGGCGACCGCCATCGTGCCTAAGATTTACGATGCGTCCATCGCCGATGAAGACATCGGTATCTCGACTGAAGATGCGCATGCCATGGTCCGGCGGCTGGCGCGAGAGGAAGGGCTGCTGGTCGGAATCTCAGCCGGGGCGGCGGTGGTTGGATGTCTGGAAGTGGCGCGATCACTGGCAAAACGCGAGCGCGCCGTGTTTGTGACGATCCTGCCCGACTCGGGCGACAAGTATTTGAGCGAGCGGTTTTGGGAAGAAGGATAGACGCAATACGGAGCGGCGGGTTTCTGCATTCTGACTTCTGAACTTCTTACTTTCGCGAATGGTGAAAATACCTAAGATTCACTACGAGTCTATTCGCCAGCATGGCGAGGAGACTTATCCTCACGAGTGCTGCGGCGTTCTGCTCGGCCAGATGGACGGAGACGCGCGCATCGTTACTTCCATTGCGCGCGCCGGCAACACTAGGCTTGATTCACTGCACAATCGTTACAACATCGATCCGAAGGATTTGATCCGCATTCAGCGTGAGGGACGCGAACGTGGCGAGGACATTATCGGTTTTTATCACTCTCATCCTGACCATCCGGCGCGATGGTCGCAAACCGATCTGGCTGAGGCACACTGGCTCGGCTGCTCGTACGTGATTACGAGCGTAGAAAAAGGCTCCGCGGCAATCACGAACTCGTTCGAGCTTAGGGGCAACGAAGAGAACGACAAAAAGTTTATCGACGAAGCCTTAACCGTCGCATAGCTCGGCGTCGATGATTGTCCTCGCATGATCTACTCATTCAGTCTGTACTCGTCTGACACCCCAGCTCGCGGCTAACGCGAATCAGGGGCGCCTTGCCCGTAATGCCGAGCGGTGGGACAAGATATGCGTCAGCTGCGAAGCGGCGGCACAAGAAAGCCCGGCACGTGAGTGCCGGGACAGGGAAAGTGGGAAATCAGAGTCGGCTTTTAGCCGACGGCACAGTTTTCGTAACAGTCTCGATTATCCGGGCCTTTTCCTCAAATACCAGATGAATCCATCCATTTCTGTTGGATATTTAGTGATTTACCCTCGGTTGCTACACCATTGTACTGATTGTTTCAGAGGCCTCCGGTCCTTAGGCTGACAGCATCCCAGAAAGCGGAGACCGCATGACCATCAAACAATCACGAATGATGTTTGCCGGCGTCATCTTGCTCGTTCTCTCTGGCGCAGCATCAGCAGAATCGCAATTCAAAGCACAACTCTCTCCCGCCGATCTGGTTAAGGCCGTAATCCGCAGCGAACTGAACACTTCGGACGTCACAGCGATCCGGTGGAAGTATCTGCTGGACAAAGAAGTGGACGGTAAACAGCAGACCAGAGAGGTGATCGAAACCAAGTCGGGGTCGCTTGATCGCTTGATAGCGATTGCGGGTAAGCCTTTGACCGACGCCCAGCAGCGCGATGAGACCGAACGCATCCTGAGGCTCTCTCACAACCCTGAGGAGCAGCGCAAGCTGGAACAGACCCGTCGAAAGGATGCTGAGCAATGCAATGCGTTTCTGCAGATGATCCCCGAGGCGTTTCTGTTTGAGTACGCTGGTGAAAGCGGCGGCTTAACAAAAATGACTTTTAAACCCAATCCTGGCTTCCGGCCCTCTTCTCGTGAGGGAAAGGTTCTTCACGAAATGGCGGGAGAGATCTGGGTTAACGCCAAGCAGCAGCGCTTGGCCAGCATCAATGGCCAGCTCATGAACCCGGTTAAGTTCGCCGGGGGGCTGCTGGGGCACCTCGAAAAGGGCGGCCTGTTCGCGGTAAAACGAGCCGAGATCGCTCCTGGCCATTGGGAACTAACGGAAATCGCTGTGAACATGCGAGGCAAAGCGCTTCTGTTCAAAACCATCTCCGTACAACAGAAAGAGCTTCACACCAACTTTCAACGTGTCCCAGATGATTTAAGCCTGTCTGATGCTGCCGGGCTTCTTCTTAAACAAGCTCTCGTCGCCGCCAAGCGTTGACCGCCGCCTCAGTAGGCGCTGTGCCCTCCCAACTACAGGTTCTTCTGTAGTGACATCGACATTTTTTTGTAATTTCTGCTTTCTATTTCTGCGGAACCGACGCCAATTCAAATCGTCGCATCAGAATGGCAGCACGAAGTAGTGAAACTTTGTCCGCGAGGTCAAACATGCTTTGGACGATTTTCGTGATTCTGCTGGTTCTGTGGCTGCTCGGGCTGGTTAGTTCCTACACGCTGGGCGGGTTCATCCATATCCTGCTGGTGCTGGCGATTGTCGTGCTGGTCATCAACCTGCTGAGCGGGCGACGCGTGGTCTGACCGGATACCCGCGCTAGAACTGGCGGCCTGCGCCGCGAAGGACGTTCGCTTCTTCGCGGCACTCTCCACTCGCCCTGCACGTAAAATTGCTTTTCTGCTCATAGGCTCAAGGGCTTGTGAATGTGGAAGTTCGGGATGGCAAAGCCTGCGGCGATCCTGTTACCCTGACCTCCATGCCTGAAATCCTCACCCAATCAAAGTCGTTCCTCAGCAGCAAGGTCGCGCATTTCACCGAATCGGTAATCCGCGAAATGACCCGTCAGGCGATGCAATATGGCGCGGTCAACCTGGCTCAGGGTTTCCCCGATTTTCCGGCGCCGCGCGAAATCAAAGAAGCAGCGCAGGAGGCGATCGCGGGAGACATCAATCAGTACGCAATCACCTGGGGAGCAAAGAATCTGCGGGATGCAATCGCCCGGCAGATGCAGGAGTGGCAGGGAATAACTGTCGATCCTGAGAGAGAGCTTACGGTCTGCTGTGGCTCGACGGAAGCGATTGTTTCGACGCTGCTGGCGGTGTGCAACGCAGGCGACGAGGTGATCATTTTCGAGCCGTTCTACGAAAACTATGGCCCGGATTCGATCATTTCAGGCGCACGGCCGCGATTTGTGAAACTGCGCCCGCCGGAAGCGCCCGAAGGCGAATGGACGTTCGACTCGCGTGAGCTGCGAAGCGCGTTCCATAACAATGCAAAAGCGATTGTCGTAAACACCCCAAATAATCCGACCGGCAAGGTATTTACGCGCGCCGAACTGGAGTTGATTCGTGACCTTTGCGTAGAGTTCAATGTACTCGCGATCACGGACGAAATTTATGAGCACATTTTGTACGACGGCACCAAGCACGTCTCGATTGCTTCGCTCGATGGCATGCGCGAGCGCACGGTCACGATAAATGGAATGTCAAAGACATATGCCGTGACCGGCTGGCGGGTTGGCTGGACCGTGGCTCCTCCGGAGATCACAAATGCGATACGCAAGGTACATGACTTCCTCACGGTGGGAGCGCCTGCACCCCTGCAGGAGGCGGGTGCGACGGCGTTGAGCCTGCCACCGAGTTATTATCAGCAACTCGCGGAGGGCTATCGTCGGCGCCGCGACCGCCTGGTTCCGGCATTGATCAAGGCTGGGTTCCGCTGCTTTCGCCCACGCGGAGCGTATTACGTGATGACCGACATCACCGGATTCGGATTTCCAGACGATGTGGCTTTTACGCAATATCTGGTCAAAGAGATAGGCGTTGCCGCAGTGCCGGGGTCAAGCTTCTACAACGATCCGCGGGATGGGGCACAGCAGGTGCGATTCGCGTTCTGCAAGCGCGATGAGACGTTGGATGAGGCGGCGAGGCGTTTAGGCGGGTTGCGGCATGGATCGTAAGGTTTCGCACGGCGGTCCCAGTTCCCTGACGGTTACCCAAAAGATCCTCTGGATCGCCTAATTGGAGCTACAGCCCGCGCCGAAGGTCTTGCACTGGTGACTCGCGACGAAATGATTCGAAGCAGCCCTTTGCTCAAGACGATCTGGTGAATCTCGCGTTCCTTTTTCCAGCGATTTTTCGATACCATGTAGTCCTTATCCAAAACACATTGTGAGGCACCATGTCGCATTTCACTTTGCGAGTAAACGGCAATGAGCGTAAGGCGGACGTTTCGCCGGACACGCCGTTGCTTTGGGTTCTGCGTGACACCCTGCAACTTACAGGAACAAAATTTGGTTGTGGCGCTGGACTGTGCGGAGCGTGCACCGTCCACGTCGACGGCAATGCGGTGCGCTCCTGCTCGACGCCAGTGTCGCAGGTTGCGGGGAAGAACATCACCACGATTGAAGGGTTGTCAGCAAATGGATTGCATCCGCTGCAACAAGCCTGGATCGCAGAAGAAGTTCCGCAATGCGGGTACTGTCAGACGGGCCAGATCATGGCGGCAGCGGCACTGCTGGCGAAGGCGGCACAACCATCAGACGATCAGATTACGCAAGCGATGAATGGCAACATCTGCCGTTGCGGTACATACGACCGGATCCGGCGTGCCATACATCGCGCTTCTGGCGTGGCAGGTGCGCGATGAGTTCTCCCGTATCAGCACCGGCTAAAGCGCAAGGGCCGTCGTTCTCGCGCCGCGAGTTTATCGGGATTGGTCTGGCCGCGGGAACGGGACTGGTGATCGGGTTTTACCTCCCCCATGGCACTGCGACTGGCAAAGATACGTTTGCTCCCAACGCTTATTTGAGAATCGCCCCAGACGGGAAGATTACGGTCATGGTGGCGCGCTCAGAAATCGGGCAGGGGGTACGCACGGCGCTGCCCATGATTCTTGCCGAGGAACTGGAAGCCGACTGGAAGCAGATCGAAATTGAACAGGCGGGCGCAAGCACGCTATTCGGCGATCAAAGCACCGGCGGCAGCGCCAGCATAAAGACCACGTGGGATCCAATGCGCAAGGCAGGAGCGGCAGGGCGTGAGATGCTCA
>QIAB01000054.1:80704-81220 GCA_003225455.1 Acidobacteriota bacterium | reverse complement strand
AGCGTCTTGCACAGCGCGACGAATCGCCGGTTGAGCTACGGGCAGTTGGCAAAACGAGCTTCGACGTTGCCGGTTCCAACCGATCCGCCGTTGAAGCAGGCCAAGGATTACAAGATTATAGGCAAGCCGCTGCCGCGCCTCGATACACCGTCCAAAGTGACGGGCACCGCGACCTACGGTATCGATTTCCGCTTGCCGGATATGAAATACGCCGTGCTGGCGCGTTGTCCGGTTTTCGGTGGCAAGGTTGCCAGCTTCAATGATGCGGAGGCGAAGAAAGTTTCCGGTGTGAGTTACGTCGGAAAGATCGGCGATTCGGCGGTAGCCGTGGTGGCAAGCAGCGTTTGGGCCGCGATGGAAGGCCGCCGCGTGCTGAACGTGAGTTGGGACGAGGGGCCGAACAAAGATCTGAATTCGGCGCAGATTTACGATTCGCTGAAGAAGGCTGCATCGGGTAAAGCCGCATCGCTCTACTCAGCTGGCGACGTGACCAAAGCTGCGGGAAGGCGGATCACG
>QIAB01000054.1:61330-80663 GCA_003225455.1 Acidobacteriota bacterium | reverse complement strand
CCGGGCAATTGCACCGCGCATTATCGGGGATCGAACTGCGAGTTGTGGGCGCCAACGCAGGTTCCGCAAGATGTTCGCGACTCAGTGGCGGAAGCGATTGGTCTCGATCCTGACCAGGTGAAAGTGAACGTTACCCTGGCGGGCGGCGGATTCGGACGGCGGCTGGAACATGATTACGGGGTTGAAGCGGCGCTGGTTTCGAAGGCGATCAACGGGCCGGTGCAGG
This sequence comes from Acidobacteriota bacterium, assembly GCA_003225455.1. Taxonomy (GTDB): domain Bacteria; phylum Acidobacteriota; class Terriglobia; order Terriglobales; family Acidobacteriaceae; genus QIAB01. Next base: position 80,437 of record QIAB01000054.1, on the reverse strand, counting down.
TGCTTTGGACTCGTGAAGACGACATGCGGAATTCGACATATCGTCCGGCAAGTTATCACGAGTTGAGCGCAAGGCTGGATGGACGCGGATGGCCGGTGGCGTTCACACATCGCATCGTCATGCCGTCGATTAATGGCCAAAAGGGAAGTCCAACCGATGGCGGAATCGATCCAGAAGTGAAGGACGAGGCTTCATTTGTCTATGCATTTCCGAACGTCTCGGTCGAGTACGTGATGACGCAGACTCCAATTCCATTGGGATGGATGCGATCGGTTAACGCCCTGCAAGTAGCATTTGCGGCAGAGTCGTTCATAGATGAACTTGCAGCGGCGGGCGGGAAAGATCCCTTAGAGCTGCGGCTGCACTTGCTTGCGCAGGATCAAAATCTCAACGGCTGGCAAACGGCGAGAATGCGCAATGTTCTACAAATGGCCGCGGACAAGGCTGGATGGGGAAAGCCGCTCGCAGCCGGGCATCATCGTGGGATTGCGTGTTTCGGCTCGTTCAGTAGCTATGCGGCTGAGGTGGTCGAAATCTCGATGGAGAATGGTCAGCCGCGAGTGCACCGCGTGGTCGCGGCGGTTGATTGTGGACAGGTGGTGAATCCGAATATTTTGGAGCAGCAAATTCAGGGAGCGGTCATTTTTGCGCTCACGAATGCGTTGCGCGGCCAGATCACGATCGAAAAAGGGAGAGTCGTGCAGGGGAACTTCGACGATTATCCGCCAGTACGAATGAAGGAAGCGCCAATTGTTGAGGCTTACCACGTGGAGAGCACGGAAGCGCCGACCGGAATCGGAGAGCCTCCGGTGCCGCCGCTGGCGCCGGCACTGTGCAATGCGATTTATGCGGCGACGAAGAAGCGGATTCGAGCGCTGCCGATTTTGAGCTGAAATCACAGAGGACACGGAGGAACATAGCGGTTATTCTCCTGAGTATAGCTTCACGGCGATCTGGCCGAGCTTGCTTGGTTAATCAACGATCATCTTAAACATCGTGATGTTCCGGCCAAAATAGTGCACGTCCAAGTCGCGATACTGCGGGAACTTTGTTTGAAGTTCGCGGGCCAGGCCGATATCCCATCCAATTTGAACCAGCCAAACTGCTTCTCCGGATTTTAGGTCGTGCGTGCGCAGCATTTCGTTCCACTTGGGAAAGAAGTTTTCGGCGGTGAAGCGGTTTGTGCTTCCTTCTGTGGCGATGACGTTGTGCGCGTCACATTGGAAGGTCAAGAAGCCGGGAATTGTCCTGTCGAAAGGCACGGGCCGCTCGTGGCAGAGATAATGGCCGAGCATGAGGGCAGCCTGATTGTCAGCGAAGATTGGCTGGCTACTGGGAATTCCACTATTAATGAAGGCGATCGCCTGGTTCATGTGAGCAATTTTCTGATCCGCGCGAGGGATGTACGGGCGATGCGGAGTCCCGAAGAGATTGGAGATTATGACGATGATCAAGGCTGCTGCAATGGCGTAAACATTGTTCTCACGAACGATCTTGGCTAGAGCCACGCTGATGGCAGGTACGGCAAACATCGCGAGAAATACGGAATGGCGCGTGCCTCCATAGGGATAGATCCCGGCCAGGGCAACGGCGCAATTTATGACGAATGGGAGAACAAGAAGAAATCCGAGCTGACGAGGCGTACTCGTGGACGCGAGACGATCGGGCCCCGATCTCATGACTAACACGATTCCCGCGACAAACAACGGGAACATGAGGTCGCCGACGACTAACTGTCCGAACAGAAACTGGAAGACTCCCCCGGTTCGGGCAAAGATGAACAGGAGAGGATTGTCGCGATGAGGCTGGAAGTATGAATTGAGGAGATAGGCATCTTGCATGAAACCATGCAGGACGTTGGACCCGCTGAAAGCTCGAGATAGTCCTGAGATGTAGACCACGTACAGGAACCGGCAGATTCCCAAGGCACCCACCTGGCCTGCGCACCATGTGATAAGCACTCTGGCCGATGAGTGGGACGAGCGCAGCCGCACCAGAGCGTAAATTCCCAACCAAGCCGCGAACAGAACTGCCGAATAATGAGAGAGCAGAGCGAGATAAAGGCAAAGCAACGAAACGGCCATTTGCCATGCGGAGTTCCTCGACAACGCTTTGTCGAAGAAATACAAAGCTCCGGCGCAGAACACCAGCAGCAACGCGTAATGCCGCAACTCCGCCGAAAGCTCAACCATGGGCGGAAGGAAACTGACGAAGATAAGACTGATCCAGGCGGCAGTACGGCTAAAACTGTTCGCCACCCACCTGTAGAAGATCCAGCAGAAGAGTGTGCCAGCAATCACCGAAGGCAAGCGGAGCACCAATTCCGACATTCCAAATATGCGCCAGAAGTGAAGCAGGAAGACCAGGAGCGGCGGATGGGCAATGCCCAGGCTTCGCTGATAGGTCAGCCACCACGAGGTCGTGTTCGCCGCGCGAAAATGCAAGGCTTCATCAGGATTAAGAAAAGTTCCGTGCGCGATCCAGAGACGCAGCAGAAATGCGCCTACGACGATAATTGCAGCAATGAGATACGGCCGAGTTTCGAGCCAATTGTCGATAGTTGCCGCTTTGCGTTGCGGGCGGGCTTGGGGAGTGGCGTGTCCTTCAAGGGTGGAAGAGTCTGCCATTAGCGTGGAAGCAGTTTACCAATGATAGCCGCGCGGCCATTTGACGGGAACCGCGCGGGGCAGCTCCTGCTGCTGTTGGCTAATGCATTTCAACATCGGTGGATGCGATGTAGGTAGGCTTCCACGCAGCCACGCAGTCGGTAGTGTCTCAATTTCAAGACGCTGCGAATCATACCGGCAATGGCGGCTGGCCTAAGCGATCACGTAGGGAGTCTTGAGGAAATCGTGCGTTTGGCAAACTGATCTCGCTAGCGTCGGCTCAACTTTGCTGCCGTCCAATAGCAGAGTGGACAAACAATCGCTGCCAACATGCCTGCTACAACCAAGGTCTTTTGTCCTTGAATGGCCGATGTGAAACCCACGAGCCGATCAGCAATCGCGAAGGCGGCTATCGCACCGGCAGCCACGATACGCATATTGGGAGTTTACGTCCGACCATCTAAAATTGAAACTGAGCCAGTACCCCGCAGCCGGTAGTGTCCTAAATTTAACCACGAAGGGCACTAAGGAGCACGAAGGAAACCATTAGGATGCGGCCTTCGTGTAACTTCGTGTCCTTCGTGGTACATGAAATTAGGACACCACCCCGCAGCCCGGTAGTGGGGTCATAGCGCACGCTAAAGCACCACTACCCCGCAGCCCGTCTTCTTGACACCCCTCTTCCATCCCCTTTATTCTTTATTTTTGCTCCCTGGAGAATTTACGCCTCTGAGCGTGCCCGCGTCTTTCGCGGTTTGGGTTGAGGCGCGGAGTCGGCCATGTTCATCGAACTGCATGAGTTGAAAGTCCATCCTATTGATTTCGAGGAGGAGTTTCGCCCAGGCGCGATCGATTTTGGGCCCGACCTGCAGCAGGTGAATAGTTTGCATTCCGAGGGCCGGGTGCAAGTGGTTGAGGAGCATCACGGGAAGCGCCAGATAATAAAAGACATTCGTCTCAATGGCCGGCTGGCGGTCACCATGCAGCTGGCTTGCGCACGTTGTCTCGAGCCGGTTGAGCAGGATGTAAAGCGCGACTTTGATTTGCTTTATCGTCCGCAAGGCGCAGATGCCGGGGTGCCCGAGCGGCCGGTTACCACGACCGAGGCTGAGATCAGCTATTACCAGGGCGAAGGGTTATTGTTGGAAGATGTCCTGCGTGAGCAGGTGTTGCTGGCGGTACCCTTGAAGGCGATCTGCCGCGAGGATTGCAAGGGCTTGTGCCCACATTGCGGCAAGAATTTAAACCTGGAGCAGTGCTCGTGCGCCGAGCCGGCGGAAGATCCGCGATGGGCGGCCCTGAAAGATATTCGCGGCAAAATGCAACATTAAACCAGGGGCGGCACAAACGCCCACGACAGAGGAATCCATGCCTAATCCAAAACGGCGGCACTCCAAACAGCGCACCAGCACCCGGCGCGCCCACGATGCATTGAAGAGCCGCTCACTCTCTGAGTGTCCCAACTGTCACGAGCGCAAACTTCCACATCGTGCCTGCCCGAAATGCGGTTACTATAAAGGACGCGAAGTTCTCGAAGTCAAAGAAGCCGGCTAGCCTCACCATTCCATGCCAAGCGTCATAGCCCTGGACGCGATGGGTTCCGACCGCGCGCCTAAGCCTGAAATTGAAGGCGCGATGCACGCGGCGCGGCATACCGGAATTCACGTTGCTCTGGTGGGTCGCGAGCCTGTGATTCGCGCCGAACTGGCGCGGTTTCCCGCAGCAAATTCCCTGCCTATAGAAGTCATTCACGCCGGCGAAGTCATCGCTATGGAGGACAAAGCCGTCCAGGCGGTCCGGGCCAAGCGCGATTCGTCTCTCCGTGTGGGGCTTCGGCTGGTGCGAGACGGCAAAGCGGCCGGATTTGTGACCGCGGGAAATACCGGGGCGGCGATGGCTACCGCCAAGATGGTGCTGGGAGGATTACCAGGGGTGGATCGTCCGGCGTTGGCGGCAGTAATTCCCACAGCCGTAGGATCGGTGGCAATCCTGCTCGATGTTGGCGCCAACGTGGACTGCAAGCCGCATAACCTCGAGCAGTTCGCCGTCATGGGTGAAATTTATTTCCGCAGCATGTTCGGCACGCGGCGTCCGCGCGTGGGGCTGCTTTCAATCGGAGAGGAAGAAAGCAAGGGCAACGAGTTGACGCGAGAAGCGTTTCCGCTGTTGAGGCAGATGCCTTTGAATTTCATCGGAAATGTGGAAGGGCGTGATCTGTATAGCGGAAAAGTGGATGTAATCGTCGCCGACGGATTTGTGGGCAACGTGGCACTGAAGACATCGGAAGGAGTCGCCAATCTGGTGCGCGCTACTTTGAAAGAAAGTTTGAAGGCGACGATTACCCGGCAGGTTGGATACTTGCTCTCACGCAGCGCCTTCGCGGATTTCAAGAAGCGCCTGGATCACACAGAATATGGTGGCGCGCCGCTATTGGGAGTGAAAGGCGTGTGTTTCATTACCCATGGTTCGTCCAATGCGAATGCGATCAAGAATGCAATTCGAGTGGCCGCGGAATTTGCCGAATTGCGAATCAACGACAAGATTGCGAAGGAATTGGCGCAGATACCTGTGGCAGTAACGTAGGCCGGACGCCATCATACGCGCTTCTTGTCGCGGGATCGGCCCGCGCGAGCGCAAACGCTTATGACTATCTCGCAAGTTGCGTTCCTGTTTCCTGGCCAGGGATCCCAGACCGTGGGTATGGGCAAGGACCTCGCGGAGAAGTTTCCCATTGCGCGGCAGACATTCAAAGAGGCTGACGAAGCACTCGGTTACGCGCTATCGAAGCTGTGCTTTGACGGACCAGAAGATCAACTTCGTCTCACAGAGATTACCCAGCCGGCGATTCTTACGGCATCGGTCGCAGCTTGGCGAGTGCTGGATGAAAAGGGAATGCAAGCTGCATTCGTTGCTGGTCACAGCCTGGGTGAATATTCGGCGCACGTCGCTGCGGGAACAATTGCTTTCGCGGACGCAGTTCGGGCAGTCCGAAACCGCGGCAGGTATATGCAGGAGGCGGTCCCTGTGGGCGTGGGCGCGATGGCAGCAATTTTGGGAATGGATTTGGAGAAGGTCGCAGCAATTTGCAGCGAAGCAGCTCAAGCCGAAGTCTGCGAGCCGGCGAACATAAATTCCGCGGAACAGATCGTGATATCGGGACATAAGAATGCGGTCGAACGTGCCGCCAAGCTAGCCAGTGATCGCGGCGCAAAGCGGGCCGTCTTGTTGCCTGTCAGCGCGCCTTTTCATTGTTCGCTGATGAAACCGGCGCAAGACCGGCTGGAGGCCGATTTGCAATCACTTCAGTTTCAAAATCCTGCAGTGCCGGTCGCCTGCAACGTCGACGCCGAATTGATCAATGACGCAGAACGAAGCTGTGATGCTTTGGTCAGACAAGTGACCGGAGCAGTGAAGTGGGAACCGTCCATGCGATTGCTGATTGCGAGCGGTGTACAGGCCTTTATCGAAGTCGGGCCAGGCAAAGTGCTGTGCGGGCTTATGCGGCAGATTGATCGGTCGAAGACTTGTCTGAACGTATCGGATGATGTGTGCAAGACAATCGACCAGCTGGCAGGAACGAAAGTTTAAATCCTGATCTCCGGGTGCAGTTCTCAGAAGGGCGAGAACGTTAGGGTCTTGTCTGACTTTTGGACCCACAGGCGATCGTGCTCGGCCCGGTCGTTTATTATCACCTCGACAATCACTCCGCTGCCACCACCCCGTGGACTGGTTGACCCGTAAACTTTATAAGACTTTATTTTCCCCCACTCGCCTCCTGGTCCCCAATCACGATAGAAATCGTTAAACGGGTATTGCGAATACTTTTCGGGGTGCTGCTTCCAGTTAGGGTCATGCATCCAGATGCCATAAGCTTTTTCGAAATCGCTGTTTTGCAGCGCGGCGAAAAATTGGTCAACCACACGTTCTTCCGGCCAGTTACGGTACATCCAGCCGAGCCAGACCAATACGAGGATCACTACCACAACCGTTGCGATGATATTTCTTCGGCGGCGGCCAACCGTCGGGTCGTACTGCTTGGCGTCGAGCAGCGTCATGATGCACTCAGCATAATGGATTCCGGCGGACTAATAAAAGTTCCCGTCAGATTTTCACCGCCGAGGACGCTGAGTTCGCGGAGCAGTAAAAAAGATAATTTCCTGGCGCTCCTACGTACCTAGGCGCCAAAGACTCTTTTAGCAGGCTGAGAAAAAGTCTGGATTGAGGTGATTCGCCTCCTCAGCGGCTAAAGCCTCTGTGATTTTGCGCGCCTTACGCGGCGCTAAAGCGCCGCTCTACCACAGTTGCAGTGTGCTGTCCCGTAAGTCTGCAACATAAGCTCAGATTGTCATCCTGAGCGAAGTGAAGGATCTATGTATTGCGAATCCAAATGCATAGGTCCTTCGCGGCCTGAAGGCCACTCAGGATGACAACTTGAAAAGTATGCAACGAACACGACACTAGAGGGTCCTCTTGAACAGTGGTGTAGCCAAACTCAAAGTGATGACCGCGAAAGCTGTGAGATACACCATATCCGGAACGATTGCGGACAATCCAGTTTCCTTCAGCAGCAGAGATTTGAAGCCATGCACGGCGTAAGTAAACGGATCAGCCGTCGCAATGACGCGCAGCCACCACGGAAAGGCTTGCACCGGATAAATCGAGCCGCTGGGAAAGAACAGCAATGTGTTCAAAATGCCGAACATTGCCCGCGGGACCAGCGGATCCTCTACGCGGACCATAAGCAGAAACATCATTGTGTTGAAAGCTACCGAGGTCAGCAGGATCATAATGATCAAGCCCAGCGCGGTGCCGGGATTGAACAATGTTCCAACGCCAGCCAGCATTGAGCCAATCACCGTGATGATCACTCCGGTCAGCACGGCTTTGATTGCGCCAGCGGCATTTAGTCCAAAAACTAACTCTGAGGCGTGACCAAATAACCTTCGTGTACGCCGCGCGCCTTGTCGTCAATGTAGAGCATGCCGCCCCCGATCATTACGGAGACAAACATCGCCAGCGCAATCGATCCAGGCAGCAGATACTTCATGTATTCGATGTAGGGATAAAGCTCCACAATCTGCAGCACGGTTTTCTGCAACATACGAGGTTCGACCGTAGGATTGTTCAACGCATTCGTGATCTGAGTCAGCTCTTCTTCCAAGGTGGAGCTCATGAAATTATCGGAGTTGTCCACAACCAGCGCGATCCGCGGCTGATTCTGCTCGTAGACTCGGCGGGAATATTGAGGCGGAATAATCACCGCGCCTTGGATCTTGCCGTTGCGGACGTCCTCCATGGCTTGCTTGTCATTGGTGTAGTACACCGGTTCGAAGGTGCGCATATTGGAGCGGACGGAATCGAATGCCTCGCGAATCTTGATCGCCTGGGTGCCGCCGTCCTCGTCGACCAGGCCCACGCGGGCATCTCTTATCTTTCCCCCAAAAGCGTTCCCCAGCACAATCAACTGCACCAGAGGAAAGATCATCGAAACCATCATCAGCGCCGGCGAGCGGAAAAACTTTCTCATCTCTCGTTCGACAATGGCGAGCATTCGATTCATGGCTGCATTCCTGGTCTGGGCGGCATGACAAAGCTGTAGGCTTTCTGCAACTCGTCGCGCAACTGCCGCCCGGTGTAGTGGACGAAAACGTCGTCCAGGGTTGTGTTTTGGACAGACAGTGACTTCACGTCTACGCCGGCTTGCACTGCCATTTCGACGAGCTCAGTCGTCGTGCGCGATCCATTCCCCGTCAGCACGCGGTACATTCCGGCGCCCTCGTGTTTCACCGAAGTGACTCCGCTGAGACTTTGCAGCCTCTGCTCCCAGTCCGCAGGAGCATTCACAAACTGCGCTTCGATCACATTCGACCCGGGCACGCTGGCCTTCAGCGCTGCGGGAGTATCCAGCGCGACCAGCTTTCCGTGATCCACAATGGCAATGCGATCGCAAAGGCGGTCGGCTTCGTCCATGTAGTGCGTTGTGATAAGAATCGTGAGCTGGCGATGGGATTTGATGTTGGTCAGCATTTCCCACACAGCAACACGGGAGACAGGATCAAGCCCAGTGGTCGGCTCATCCAAAAAGAAAATTCGCGGGCTGTGGACCAGGCCGCGAGCGATTTCCAGCCGCCGCCGCATGCCGCCGGACAGGGTTTTCGTCTGTGCATGCCTCCATTTGGTCAGGTCAACGGTTTCCAACAATTCGTCGATAGCAGCTTTGCGCTTTTTGGCTGGCACATCGTAGAGCTTGGCGTAAATATTCAGATTCTCTTCGATCGTGAGATCGAGATCGCTGGTGAGCGCCTGAGGGATGACGCCAATGGCCCGGCGAGCTGCATCGGCTTCTTTTTGAACGTCGTGCCCGGCGACGCGCGCCGTACCAGCAGTAATGGGGATCAGAGTCGTCATCATCCGAATGAGCGTGGATTTGCCCGCGCCGTTAGGGCCGAGCAGTCCGAAGATTTCTTCTTCTTTCACCGCGAAGGAAACATCGTCTACCGCAGTGAACTCGCCGTACTTCTTCACGATGTGTTCCACTTCAATCGCATTTTCGGCACGGCTATGGCCGTTGTCCGAAGCACCATTGCCGCCGGATCCGCCGTTCCCTTTGAAATCTGCAATCATTGATTCTTTCCAGATGCTTCGGCAGTGCCCTTGCTTGGCTTTCCACTGACTTGCTCCGGCGAAACCAACACTTCAGCGGTCATACCTGGAACATAGGCGCCTTTGGGATTGTCGAGGCGTATTTTGAGCACGATGGTCTTGATGTCGCGCTTGCGGCGGTTCACATCGCGCTGGGTAGCAAAATCGGCTTCTGCAGATTTGAAAAATACTTTCCCGGAAGTCACAGTTCCCCCGGGAAGTCGGATCCGTAGGGTGTCTCCAAGGCCAATATGATCGGCCTGAGTTTCGGGAATAGCGGCGCGCACCCAGGTATCGCCAAGATCCACGATAGTCACAATCGCCTGGCCGGGATTGAGCACTTCCCCTTCGCGCGCGGCACGCACTGAAACAGTCCCAGTCACCGGAGCGTAAATTTTCGTGTACCCAAGCCGTACTTCGGCTTCTTTCAACTGTGCTTCGGCGTTGGCCAATTGGCCGCGAGTAGAGGCAACGGTACTTTCTGCCGCATGCGCCTGATGCGTATTAGCGACAGCAGTATTGAGATCAGCTTGCGCAGCCTCCACTTGCTTCTGCAAGGATGCGACCACCGCCTGCTGGGCTTTCAAATTGCTTTCGGCCTGTACGCGGTCCTGGTCGGAAGCCACACCTTGTCTCGCCAGCTCGATCGTGCGCCGGCTGTCGCTTTCCGTGCGTTGCAACGTAGCCTCGGCCTGCACCAGTTGTGCGCGAGCAGATTCCAGTCTCGCTTGCGCGTTTACAACATTGCTTGAAGTGGAACCTTGAGTTGCCTGCTGAGTCGCCTGAGTCGCCGCGACCTGCGATCGCAGGCTGTCGATCATGGCAGCCGAGGCACGTGCCTGAGCTTCCAGTTCGGAGGGATCGAGAATCCCGATCAGATCGCCTTGCTTTACTTGTGTGCCTTCGTCTACGAGCAGCTTTGCAAGCCGGCCCTGTATTTGGGGGCTGACAATCACCTGATTGGAATCCACCGTACCGATCAGCACCAGGTCCTTCGAGCTGGGCGTGGAGAAGAAGTAATAAATCAGCGACGCGGCGCAGATCACGGCGAGGAGGATAAAAATGCGATTACGGCTGTTCATTTCTGGCTCCTCTCGTTTGACCGGAACAAGGCGGCCGAAATGAAATCCAGCACCGCGGCGCGGCGCTGATGCAAAAATTCAGGAGAGTAGGGATCGCGTCCGGTGACCATCCGCATGACCGGAGCGTTGGTGAAGTAGAACACGATCATCGCGATCATAGATGGAATGAAATGCATGGGATCAACCGCGCGGAATTCCCCCCGCGCCTGCCCTTCCCGGAGAACCGCGGCGAGACCGGCAAACACGGGACGGAAATATTGTTTGGCAATGCGCTCCAGATGTGGGGCACGTCCGCGACTGCCGCTCATCATTTCGCCCTGCACAATTCGCGGATAAAGAGGATGATTGGCGATGTAGTCGAAATGGGCGCCCGCATACGCCAGAATCTTCTCCTTCGGCGGCAGATCGCGCGAAAGGACCTCCTCAATTGCCGCCGCCAGCCCTCCGAAAACCTGATCAAGCACCGCGTTGTAAAGCGCCTCTTTATCCTCAAAGTAGTAATAAAGCAGAGCCTTGTTGACGCGGGCAGCGCGTGCAATCGCGTCGGTGCGCGCGCCGGCGACGCCCTCACGAGAGAATTCGCGGACTGCGGCATCCAAGATGGCAGCGCGGCTTTGCTCGGGCCGTCCTCGAGAACCCATACGCGGTTTGGAAGCGGTTGCCATTTCTCGAATTCCTTAAGTAACCAGTTAGTTAGATGATACTCCGAAGGCGACTTCGCGCGCAAGGGGCTGAACTAAGGCGATCTTCGCGAAGAGCCGGTATTTCCAAATTCGAAATGTGCCCAAGTTGCGAAATCGCCGCACCGTGATTACAATGTAATTACATAAGGTACTTTGGCCATGAGAACCGAATTGATCCGTATCGGCAACTCCCGCGGCGTGCGCATTCCCAAGCCCCTCATCGAGCAATGCGGCCTGGGCAACACGGTGGAGTTGCGCGTTCAGAATGATTGTCTGGTCATTTCTCCGGAACGCCGCCCGCGCCAAGGCTGGGAGGAAGCATTCCGCGCGGCTGGCTCTGCGATGAATGATGAACGTCTGCTGGAGACGGCGGCACCGAATGAGTTCGATCACAAGGAATGGAAGTGGTGAATCGGCCGCCATGGCGGGATGAAGTCTGGCTGGTAAGCCTTGATCCGACGCGCGGGGCCGAGATCCAAAAGACCCGGCCCTGCCTGGTCATCTCACCGGATGAAATGAACCGTTATCTGCAAACCATTGTAGTCGCGCCGATGACAACAGCCATACGGCCTTATCCCACAAGAGTACCGGTACGCTTTCAGGGACAATCCGGCCAGGTCGCTCTAGATCAACTCCGCGCCATTGATAGGCAACGTCTGCTGCGGAAGCTCGGAAAGGTTTCAGCGAGCACCGCCCAAGTGGTCTCCGCTACCCTTCTAGAAATGTTCAGCCGGTTGTGATTGGTAATCCGGCCGCCACTGCGAACTTCTGGCGACGGCAAGGGCGGGACGCCCGCACCGTCATCGCTTTTTGTTGTAATTGGAAGAATCACGGCTTTGTCTTCTCGACCTTTCGGGCCGGATGTCATATTCGGGATGGGGGATGCCCATCAACCATTTGTCGAACCAGCCGACAATGTGATCGAGGCGCTCGATGCGGTGCCAGGGCTCGCCGGAGCGGGATAGTTCGTGCGTCTCGCGAGGGAATATCACCATTGCGGTTGGCCGCTTGAGAAACTTCAGCGCGCGGAACAGTTGCTCGCCGCCGGAATCCGGCGGAGTGCGATAGTCGGCTTCACCCAGCACGAACATCGTCGGCGTGTGAATATTTTGTACAAAGGTGATGGCGGAACGATTGTTGTAATCCTGCGGATCCTGAAATGGCGGCGCTTTAAACCAGTTCGGCTGGAAGAGAGTGAAGTCAGCGGTATACCACCAGGAAGTCCAACTTGAAATGTCGCGCTGCGATACAGCCGCGGCAAAGCGATCAGTGTGCGTGACCGTCCAATTAGTGAGGACGCCGCCGCCGCTGCCCCCGGTCACGCCAAGTCTCTTCGGATCGATGTAGCCGCGCTTGAGCAGTTCGTCGACTCCGATCATCAGGTCGCGGTAATCGTCGCCAGGATAGTGATACTGAATAACGTTGCCGAATTCCTGACCGTAGCTGGTTGAGCCGCGCGGATTCACATAGAGAACTATGTAGCCTTTTGCGGCCATCCACTGAAATTCGTGATCAAAGACCCAGCCGTACGCGGCGTGCGGACCGCCGTGGATATTTAGGATCAAGGGGTATTTCTTCTGTGGGTCGAAATCCGGCGGCTTCTGAATCCAAGCCTGGATTTTCTTGCCATCGAAAGTTGTATAGGTAAATTCCTCAGGTGCAGTGAGGTTGAGCTGCGACCAGAGCGACTGGTGAAGATCGGTGATGCGACGTTGAGAGCCATCTTCGGCCACCGTGAACAGGTCGCCGATCATCACGGGTGTTGAAACAAGCGCGACCACAGCTCGAGCATCGGGCGTAACCGAGAAATCGAGCACTGCCTGGTCACCGTGCGTGATTTCGGAAACGGCGCCGGATTGGGTGTCCACGCGGACGAGCGGCGTGCGCCCTTGCTTCGCGACCGTGTCGAACAGCCAGCGGCCGTCCGGTGACCAGTGGAGTGTGCGTCCATTACCGCCGCGTGGAGCGGCATTGTCGCCAAACACGGAGTCCCCCATGTCGAAGTCATAGTTCTCTGTGAGATTCCGCGGCTGCGCATTGGACGTGGCATCCATGACCCAAACNNNNGGAGCGAATTGGTTGCGTGACCGCGCCGTGAAAAGCGAGGCGGTGCCCGTCAGGGCTGAGAGCGACATCACCAATCCCCATGGGGACGGTGGCGAGCTTTTGCAGATCGCCTCCGGAAGATGGCACGGAGTAGATGTCGGTAGTTGGCAGCTCGTAATATGGCTCATCGATGCGCCTGGTGATGAAGTAAATGCGCGAGCCGTCGTGGCTCCAGAAAGGCTCGGCTTCGTCGAACCCTCCAGTGGTGAGCTGCTTGGGTTTTGTGAGCTCGTCCGATGTGGTAGGCACATCGACCACCCAAATGTGATTGTGGCGTTTGGGATCAAGATAGCCTTCGTCGTTGTCGCGGTACACGGCGCGGTTGATCACGTGGACGTCGGATTCGTGCTCGCTTTCCGGCTCCGGTGATTTTGACTCGGCCGTGTTGGTTTCGGCGGCTGACTCCTTTTGTTTGCTTTCGGCCTCCGGCTTCTTCTTTTTTCGTTCTTCCTTCGCGATGTCTTCAGGCGTGGTCATGCTCAGGAACGCAATGCGTTTGCCATCAGGTGACCAGACTGGGTTGGAAGCGCCTTTGGGCAGATTAGTGATCGTCCAGGCTTCCCCGCCCGCGAGTGACAGAATCGCAATCTGTGCCGGACGGGGCTTGCCGGTCTCATCCTTTTCTCCGCCCCGCACGAAGGCAATGTGATGTCCGTCGGGCGACCAGCGAGGATTAGTGTCGTGCTTGCCATTGGTCATGCGGACGGGAGCTTCATTCCCCGAAGTCGCAACCGTCCAGATAGAAGTTTCGTACCCGGTGCGCTTTTCGTCGACGACAACTCGCGTGAATGCCACTCGCGCGCCGTCAGGCGAAAGCTGCGGGTTGGCAATCCAGGTAAATTTGAAAAGATCTTTTTCGGTAACCGGACGTTTGCCGGAACTAGTTGGACCTGCCGCATTCTGCCCAGCTGGCGGCGAGGCTGAAATTTGGGCAAGGAACGAGTTTGCAATGAATATGAGCGCTATAGCTGCAGCGGAGGGGCGCAAGCGCATGCATGTCCTCGGTGAAATGTGATGAACGGCGAAGGGGCATTCTGCTACTCAGCACCTTGCGTGTCAATCGCCCCTCCCCTACTGTCCCGCCACCCACTCCGCCTGGCGCGTGCCACCGTGGCTCACTGCGTAGAGCACCAGCTCCACGCGACTGGAGATTCCTAACTTATCGAAGATGCGGAACAAATATTTCTTAATAGTATGTTCGCTGAGGCAGAGTTCATGTGCGACTTCGCGGTTACTGAGTCCGTCGGCAACCAGGGCGACTACCTGCTCTTCGCGCGGAGTCAGGAGCTTCACGCCCAGGGCGTTGACCATCCGCAGCGAGGGCACCTGCGTAACCACTTCAATGAGATAGTGCAGTTGCTCGCTGTTTGCCCACACCTGGCCATGGTGCACGCTTTGTATGCACTTACACAGCAGGCGGAAAGGATACTCGGAAAAGGCGAACAGTCCTTTTGCGCCGGAGCGGAAGGCGTTGGCTACGAGATCGCGGTCATAGGAATCCAGCAAGAGAATCTTGGTCACCTCGGGATGCGCCAAATGCAATCGGCGCAGCATCGTCATATCTGGCCGGCCGTTTTTGGGATGATCGGTGTTCAAGATCGCGACCTGCACGCCCGAGGCCGCGATTGCGTTGAGCATTAAGTTCATGTCCGCGCTGCAGAATGTTACTCGGAATTCCGGGCGGCGGCGAAGGGCACTGACTAAAAGTTGGCATTGCATCTGGTTAGAATCCGCGATCAGGACGCTGATCGGGCTGGCTGCTGTGGCGCATGTGGGTTCCATAGGTCCTCGTCGCTCGCGGTTTATTGCTCAACTTTCGAGCGGTGAGCGCAGAGTCTACTGGATTCCCTGTATGGGTTTCTGTGACATCTCAACATTGGGGAGAGCAGGCGATGTGGAAAACGTGGGAGAAAAATGCGCCAACTATAGACTGCATAGGGCGCAGCGAAGCAGGCGTAAGTCGCTGAAAATAAGTGCGGAAGCTGAAGCCGCAGGAATGCAAGTTATTTTTGATAGCTAGTTCGAAGATTTCGCAAGTCTACTTTCGTGGACATCGCCAAAGTAGACACAGTGCTGTTTTGGCAGAATTGCACATTCCCCACCTTCAGTTCATTCCAACACGGGTTCTGACGCAGCTTCCAGCTAAACCGGGCTTCCGCAATTCAGAACAACACCGCGTTTCAAATTGCCCACGCCGGTAGACAGCACTTCTCATGTCTTGTCACAAATCGGCGCCGAAGGTAACTTCGCGCAAGCTTGATTGAGATTCGCCTAACGAATGATGGCGAAGCGATCCAGATGAAGCGCCCGATTGCATCAACGGTCTTGTTGTTCGCCTGTTGGATTCTGCAAAACGGGCTCGGCGTGGCGGCCCCTCCCCAGGAACAGCGGCTGAGGGTAGCAGAGGAAGGCACTGGGGCTGCGGCTACCACGAAAACCGGTACAACGGACGGTGCATCAGGTGAGCGCCTGGTGGGGAACCGCCGTCCGTTGTACCGGATCCGTAAAAGCGACGTGCTGGAGGTCCGGTTCACGTTCGCGACCGATTTCGATCAGACGATCAGCGTGAGGCCGGATGGATTCGTAACTCTGCGGGGATTGGAAGAGCAGTATGTCGAAGGCATGACTGTGCCCGAACTGAGGAACGCGATTTGTGCCGCCTATGCGCCTATGCTGCATGATCCAGAGGTTACGGTGGCAGTGAAGGATTTCGACAAACCTTATTTCATCGCGATGGGCGAAGTTGCGCGTCCTGGGAAATACGAACTGCGAAGTGACGCCACTGTGACTGAGGCCCTGGCCATCGCCGGAGGTTTAACCAGGCAAGCCAGGCACTCGCAAGTGGTGTTATTCAGGCACATTTCGGATGATCGCGTTGAGGCAAAGCTGTTAAACATAAAACAGATGATGAACTCCCGGAATCTCACAGAGGATGTTCACCTGCAACCAGGCGATTTGCTGTTTATCCCCCAAAACAGGATCTCGAAGGTCCGGCAGTTTTTGCCAGCCTCGAGCTTAAGCACGTACATCAACCCGACACAGTTTTAGAAGTTGACGGAACTCCTTTGTGCAGGGCGAAGTCCCTGCTCCACGCAGTTCTTAAGGACGCGCGGCTGGCCGCGAGAAGTTCTGTTATGGCGGAAGAGCTAAGCATTTTCCGAAAACCCGCGCCGGTCCCGGCTCCAACTCTCCGCGATATTGCGGCTGTTTTATTCCGGCAGCGCCGGCTCTGGTTGATTTCCTTTTGCATCGCGGTCCTGGCCGTTGTCACTTACGGAATCTTTGCTCCCTCATATCAGGCGGAGATGAAAGTGATGGTCCGGCGTGGACGCGTGGATCCGGTAATGACGCCGGCGCCAACCCAGACGTCACAGTTTCCCGGCGAGCAAATTTCCGAGGCGGAATTGAACTCAGAGGTCGAACTGCTTCGGGATGATCAAATTCTGCGCACAGTGGCCCAGAGCTCCAGCCTCGGCGAAAGCCAGCCCTGGTTTGAAAGGCTTCGTGGAGATGATCCCGAGACTCGGTTGGCGCGAGCAGTGCGCAAATTAAGCAGACGCCTAACCGTCGAGCCGATTCGCAAGACGGACCTCATCGAAATCACATACTCAGCATCCGATCCGGAGTCCGCTGCGAAGGTTCTGAGTTCTTTGGCAAGCGCTTATCTTGAGCGAAATCTGGAAGTGCGGCGCCCCTCGGGGGAAGTGAACTTCTTCGAGCAGCAGGTCGTGGAGTCTCGCCAAAAACTGGAGAATGCCGAGTTTCAATTAATGGATTTCACCAACAACGAAGGCGTGGTCTCCGCGGCCCTTGAGCGCGACATTAGCTTACAAAAACTCAGCGACGCCGACGCCACGGCTCGCCAAACCAGAATCGGGATTGCCGAAACAGTGCAGCGCATTCGCATGCTGGAGTCGGATCTGCATTCGTTGCCGGAGCGCGCCACGACTGTGGTTCGCGATGCGGATAATCCGCAGCTTCTGGAGAAAATGAAGTCCAAGTTACTGGAACTGGAGTTGAAACGTACCGAACTATTGACCAAGTACGAGCCTACGTACCGCCTGGTACAGGAAGTGGATCAGCAGATTGCGGAGACGAAGGCTTCCCTTGCCGCCGAGGAACGAGCGCCGTTGCGAGACCAGACGACAGAGCCGGATCGAAATCATGAGTGGGCGAAAGCGGAGCTTATGAAAGCGCAGGTGGAGCTGACAGCACTGGAAGCGCGGGCGCTGGAGACGGCGAGGCTTGTGACAAATTATCAGCAGTCGGCTAGACGACTCGGCGATCACGCCATCGAGCAGGCGCGCTTGCTACAGAATCTGAAAGGCGCGGAAGAGCGGTATGTGCTTTACACCAATAAGCGGGAAGAGGCGCGAATTGGCGATGCGCTGGACCAGCGCGGCGTTCTCAATGTGACGATTGCCGAACGGCCCCGAGCGCCGGTACTTCCGGTCAGATCAGCCTGGAATTTCGGACTGTGGGGAATTGTGTTGGGCAGCACGCTCAGCACAGGGTTGGCTTTTACTGCCGACCGGCTGGATCCGGCATTTCGAACACCCGACGAAGTGGTGGCTTATCTGGGAACGCGGGTTTTGGCCTCGCTTCCCGAGAGGAACGCGTAGGGGAAGGGCCGCGTCGCCCCAATGCGGGCGCACGGCCCTCCGGCTGCCAATGTGTGTGCGGAACGGGAAATATTTCTGGAGAACATATGTCAACCATTTTTGCGGAGTTACTTCACCAGACGCTTGCGCCAGAGGTATCTCAACCAGTCGCGCCGCAAGCGACATGGACAGGCTGGGCGTGGGATCCCGATCAGTTTCGAGACGAACAGGTACGCAATTTGGTTCGTCAAGTATTTCTTCCCGGATGGCCGCGACCGGCGCGCCAGGTAGTCTTTTGTGGCGTGGGGGAAGGGGATGTTACAGAAATCTGCCTGAGCGTCGCCCACACTTTGGCTGCGCAGGTCTGCGGAAATGTATGCGTGGTGGACGCGAACCCACACGTAACCAGTATGCATGAGAGCGAGGCAGGAGAAAAAGCGGTGAGCGATTATCGTCGCTGTGGGCTGCTGCGAGAACTCTCGCAGCAGATTGCGGGAAACCTGTGGCGGGTGCCAAAAGATCTGTTTACGCGGGGGAGCGGGCAGCGTTTGTCTGCCGAGTGGTTGCCGGGTCGCATGCGTGAACTCAGCCTGGAATTTGATTATTCGATAATCAACGGTCCAGCCGCTGTGATTAGTGGGGAGGGCGCGCTACTGGGCCATCTGAGCGATGTAATCATTTTGGTTCTGAGGGCCAATTCCACAAGAAGAATAGCGGCCCAAAATATCCGGCAGATGTTGCGCTCCGCGAACGCAACATTACTCGGGGTGGTCTTGGATCAGAGAAGGTTTCCAATCCCAAAAGGAATCTATAATAAGCTGTAGGGAATCCGCGAGCTTCAAGGGCGGTGTTTTTCTCGAATTCCGAAACTGAGTGCAAAGCTGTGAAAAAGTTGGCAAAAACGTGGTTGTGAGTCAATTAGCAGAGCTTTGCCCCGCAGCTTGCCCATCACAGTGACAGCAGTCCTCAATCATCTGGCTCCGCAAGCTCTGGAGGGCCTGCCTTGGTATGCGGTCCAGACTCGATACCGGTTTGAGCGGAAAGCTGCCGCGCAACTGCAGAACAAAGGTATTGAGACATTTCTCCCGCTGCTCGAAGAGAACCATTGCTGGAGCGATCGCCGGAAAGTCATTTCTGTGCCGCTTTTCTCCGGCTATGTGTTCGTTAGACTCGAGCCCTCTTCGGCACGGGCAAGCGTGCTGCGAACCGAAGGCGTGATCGGATTTGTCGAGTTCCATGGCGAGGCCGTTCCCATTCCCCATAAGCAGATTGATGACCTTCAACGTTTGCTCTCTGAAAAAGTGCCTTGTTTACTGCATGCATTCCTAACCATCGGCCGCAAAGTCAGAATTCGCGGTGGCTGCCTGGATGGGCTCGAAGGGATCCT
>QIAB01000054.1:57256-61312 GCA_003225455.1 Acidobacteriota bacterium | reverse complement strand
TCGCGTGTATTCAGCGTTCCGTGGCGTTAAAAATTGAAGCTTACGAGCTAGAGCTGGTCTAATGTTGCCGCGCCCGCTGTATTCGACAAACCTATTCCCAGCAGCCAAGCCATACCACTTCCGTCCATGATCGGCATGCCTCTTCTGTACCAGGGCAGCGGTCGGAAAAAGGCAGGGCCGGCTAATTCCGGCCGGCAGGTCTGGAAAGATGAAGACCGAAAAGCTCAGCAAGCGCTCCACACAATCTGTCGCGTCGTGGCGGAAAGCGTGCTCCCACACGCGCTGTTCGGTCCCAACAGTTTGACATTCGTTGCAACTGCGGTCGCAGATTTTCTCGTCGTATTGACAAACTTTTTCTTGATTATGAACGCCGGGTCAACGTGGCAGAGGGTTGCGCATTTCAATTTCGCGTTCCTCGGTCAACTGGCTCACGAGCAAATGAATATTTCGGGGTGGCTGGCAGTCTATGGGGTCCTGATTACGTTGCTCCTGCAAGCGGAACAGAGTCAGTTCAGGATACCGAATCACGCACAACTGAACGCGCTGATTCTGGGCAAAGTGATCCTGTGGGTCACGGTTCTACTCAGCATAGTGATTTATCACTCTGAGACGCCCCTATTACGGATTATGTGGTTGGCCGCTCCGCTGAATCTGCTGGCGATGTTTGGATGGCGAGCGTTCATCAGATGGCAACGAGTTCGAGCACACGCGAGGGGCCGCGGTGTGAAGAGAGTGCTGATTATCGGAGCAGGCGCCTTAGGGCAACACGTTTCCGCCGCTTTAGCGAGGGATCATGGCCGCCGGCTGGTGGGATTTCTTGACGATAACGAGTCAGTCCGGGGCGATGTGCTCGGCAGATTGACCGACCTTTCCCGGGTCGCGCGGGCTAAATTTGTCGATGAAATTATTGTCGCGTTTTCCGGAGAGATCGAGTTGACGCGGCGCATAGTTCGCGAGGCGCAGCGCAACCGGCTAGCCGTGAGCATTGTTCCTGATTGCGAGCCGCGAGCCTGGCAATTCGAATATCTGAGCGGCCTACCACTGTTGACCCTGCACGAGCAGCAACCAGTATTGTCGCTCTATTCGAAGCGCGCGATAGATGTAGTGTTTTCCGCGCTTGGTCTGTTGCTAACAGCGCCACTGCTTGCGCTCACCGCTCTGGCCATCAAGTTGGATTCCCGCGGGCCTGTGTTCTACAAGGCACTTCGAGCAGGGCGAAAAGGCCAGCGCTTCGCGTGCTGTAAGTTTCGCACTATGGTTGTAAATGCTGACGGGTGGAAAGAGCTGCTGCGAGGGCAGAACGAACGCGAAGGCCCCATCTTCAAAATTGCAGATGATCCACGAGTCACACGTGTAGGGCGATTTCTCCGACGGTACAGCCTAGATGAACTCCCACAACTCTGCAACGTATTGCGGGGAGAAATGAGTTTGGTCGGTCCGCGTCCGCACACGCTCGATGATTTTAAGCGTTACCGTCTTGATCATTTCCGGCGATTGGATGTAACACCCGGGCTTACAGGGTTGTGGCAGGTTACCGCGCGCCGCGACCCATCCTTCCTTCGCAACATGGCCTTGGATGTGGAGTACATCGAAAATTGGAATTTCTGGATGGACTTGCGTATTTTGTGCAGGACAGTTCCTGCCGTCCTGAGCGGGAGCGGCACATAGAATCCCCACAACAAATTTCCTACTCTGCAACTCAGGCAGCGCAGTGGACCTTTGTAACTGCCTTGAGACCTTTGCACGCGCTACTCGCGGCGCCCTCGTTCGTCTATCTTGCGGCATTGACCATAATGCTGTTTCGGCCGCCCGATTTGCAGTTCTATCATCTCGACCGGATTGCCTTTCTGGTGCTCATCTTGGCGGTTACGTTGTATCTGCTCGTGTCACAGCAACAGCTGTACTTCATCGGCCGAGTGACTTGGCCGATGCTGGGTCTGTCACTGCTGGCGTTCTTCTCGCTGCTGAACGAACCCTATGAACCACAAGATTGGAGCACGTTTGCAGCAAAGTGGGTCGTGCCGTTTGCCTTGTATCAGATTTCAATGCGCATTTTCGACCACCCGGCGGCGCTGCGGAGATTCGAGACTTTCTCGCTGGTTGTTCTGGCGTATTTGTGCGTGATTGCAATTCTGTTCTTGTTAGATGCGCGAGCATTGATTTTTCCGGGCTACATCGTGGATCAAAACCTTGGCATTCATGCCGACCGGGCGAGGGGACCTTTCCTCCAAGCGGTTGCCAACGGAATGACTATCAACATGCTCGCCGTGATTGCGCTCGATGCGTTTCGGCGGCGGAGATTGCACGGCGCGCTCGCGATGTTTTTCTTCTTTGCCGTCCCGATTGCGGTGCTTGCCACAAAAACGCGCGCGGTGTGGCTGGGATTTGCGGGATCACTCGTCTTGCTCGCGTTTTCCTCGAATAAAAGGGTGCGCTATGCGTGCTTGGGCTTAATCGCAGCCGCGGCCCTCGCTTTCGGTACCGCGATTGCGTTCGAAAGCCCGAGCAACTCGATAGCTGAGCGCTTCGAAGAGCAGAGCCCGGTGGAATTCCGCATGGCAATGTACCGGGCCGGATGGGAAATGTTTCTGGAGAAACCGCTTTTCGGCTGGGGCATGCGTGACATGCAAGCAGAGCTGGCAAGCCGAATCGACGATTTTCATCAGGAAGAATTCTATTTGCATAACACGTATTTGGAAACCCTGGTGCAGCATGGGCTGTTGGGAATCGGTCTGTACGCATGGATTGTGATCGATCTGCTTCGCCTGGGCCAACATGCGGGAAAGACGACACTTCATGGCCAGTTTCTCGATCGCCCCTTTCAGTCGATTTGGTCAGTCTTCGTGCTCGTTTACCTCCTAAACGCCAGCTTTGTGGTGATGAATTATCAATTCGTAAACGGATTACTGTTCACGGTCGCGGGAATGCTGGCGGCGCCGAACCGGCGAGCGCACGTTCGGCCCATGTCGGTGCAATCGACCTCCTGATGGCCTCCTGCTTACTTACAGAAGAAGGGCAGCAGGCTGGCGAAAGCGTGTCCGGCAGCTTCGAAGTTAATGACCTTTTTACCCCGCAAGCGATTCGGGGTGGCGCATATCTGGCGGCGCGTTACGGGCTCGGCATTTTTGTCAGCCTAGGAAACATGCTGGTCATGACCCGCTGGATCGGGCCGCATGCGTATGGGTTATTCGTAACCGCAGTGGGCATGGCCGCTTTCTTGTCAAACCTGGGGCGGGCTGGAGTGGATACCTATCTGGTGCGGCTTGAGCCGACACCGACCGCGCGAATTTACGACATTGCCGCCACCCTGGTGTTTGTCATATCAACCGGCCTCGCATTACTCGGTGCGATGAGCGTGCCACTGCTGATTCGCTGGTATAACGGGCGCGAGTTCGTGGGACCTTATTTGGTGCTGCTGCTGAGCATTCCTGTAACGAGCATGACCGGTATTGCTATGGCAAAGCTCGAGCGGGAAATGAACTTCCGCTCGGTTGCACGAATCGAACTGGGCGGACAGACGGCTGGATTGGTTCTCTCCGCTATTCTTGCCGGGTCCGGATTTGGAGTGTGGGTGCCGGTTACGGGCCAATTTGCCTGGCAGGTGTATGTTTTCATCGCCACCTCTACGGCCACCCGAATGGTTCCACGGATCGGGTTTGATCTGAAAGAAGCGAGAGCAATGCTGTCGTTCGGGATCGGCTTCACCTCATCAATGCGCGTCTGGCAATTGCGCACTTTAGTGAATCCACTGTTGGTGGGAAGGTTTGCCGGAGCTGATGGCGTCGCATTTGTGGCGCTTGCAGTAAGGATCGCGGAGGCGCTGGGAACTTTGCGTCTTGCGGCTGGAAGAATGGCAATAGCCGCATTGGCGCGGCTTCAAAACAGACGCGAGCAGTTTCGTCTCGCAGTGGAGCGAGCATCGCTGCTGCAAGTCGTAACACAGGGCCCGCTCCTCTACGCATTTTCTCTGGCGGGGCCGCTGATTGTCCGGCACGTAATCGGGGCACGGTGGATGCCGATTCTTCTGCTCTATCCATTCGTCGCGGCCGGAGTATT
>QIAB01000054.1:40314-57206 GCA_003225455.1 Acidobacteriota bacterium | reverse complement strand
AATGCGTTCTTATACGCTGCACGTTGCGCTCTTGGGAGCGGGCACCTTGCTGTTGCTCCCGCGCCTCGGGATTTCCGCTTACGGCTGGGCTGAGTTGCTGGCGTGCGGTGGCTACTTCGTTCTGCATTCGGGATTGAAGCAAGCCGTCGGCTTTTCCTACAAGAATGTGCTTCCCTGTGCTTCAGTCTTTTTGCTGCTGCTATTTGTAACTGCCTGACTTTTTCCTGCGTGATCACAGTCGCATATCTCAGCAATGAATTTCCCGCAGCGGTCGAGCCTTACGTAGGGCAGGAAATTCAGGAGCTCCGCAGACGTGGGGTGAAAGTGATCGTGTGCAGTGTTCGCCGGAGTAGAGACTCGGTCGACAGCGTGCCAGTGTCGGCTGGCGAGACTCTGTATCTGCAGCCGCTGCGGGTGAGGCAGGTGTTGCACGCAGTCTGTCTGTGCTTGCGGAATCTCATGCTTTTGGGTGACCTGCTTTTGCGCGTGCTGATCTGCGGAAGTGAATCACCTTCCCGCCGGCTTCGGGCTTTGCTGCACACCTGGCTGGGCGCGTACTACGCACTGAGCCTGCGGGGCCGCGGCGTTAGTCACATCCACGTTCATCACGGGTATTTTGCATCCTGGGTGGCGATGGTGGCGGCCCGCCTGTTGGGAATTGATTTCAGTATGACGCTTCACGGTTCTGACTTACTGCTGCATGCTGCGTATCTCGATACGAAGCTTAAGAACTGCAATTTCTGCAGAACGATTTCGGAGTTCAACCGCCGATACATACTCAAGAATTATCCGGACGTGGACCCGGCCAAAATCGATGTTTGCAGGCTGGGTGTCGAGGCCGTCAGCCGGGCCATTCCTGTCATGCGCGCAAGGCCAGAACGCTTTGTGATGCTTGCAGTAGGGCGACTGCATGCGGTGAAAGATCATGCGTTCCTGATCCGCGCGTGCAGGATCTTGAAGGAACGCGGATTTGGCTTTCTCGGCATCATCGTGGGCGAGGGGCCGGAGCGCGCGGCAT
This sequence comes from Acidobacteriota bacterium, assembly GCA_003225455.1. GTDB lineage: Bacteria > Acidobacteriota > Terriglobia > Terriglobales > Acidobacteriaceae > QIAB01. Next base: position 56,188 of record QIAB01000054.1, on the reverse strand, counting down.
TGCAGCTTCTGATCCGCGACCTGGAACTGGGATCGCAGGTGCAGCTCCTTGGACATTGCTGCCGCGAGGAGCTCGATGACCTTTACTCGATCAGCGATCTAGTTGTGCTCACCAGCCGCAGTGAAGGCATTCCTCTCGTGCTCATGGAAGCGATGACTCGCGGCAAGGTCGTGCTAGCTCCTGCAATCACGGGGATCCCTGAGTTGGTGATCGACGGCAAGACTGGCTTCCTATACCCGCCCGGCTCGCTCAACGATTTCGTGGCAAAGGTTGAGATGATCCGGCAGTCGCAAGCAAACCTCCTAGCGATCCGCTGCGCTGCACGCCAGCATGTCGAGGAACACTTCAATCGGAAAAAGAATGTTGCCGCTTTCGCGGACGTTTTTCTCCAAAGGCTCAACAGAAAGGTGCAGTGCCAAACCGATGAGAATCCTGTATTGCAACAAATATAACTTTCCATTCAGCGGTACTGAAATTCACTTATTTGAGCTTATGGATTTGATGCGCGCCCGCGGACATGAGGTGGCGCTGTTTTCAATGGCCGATCGGCCCGGTCGTGCGACCCCCTATGACCAGCATTTTGTGCCACACGTCAATTTCAAGCAACGCAAGCAAGGGCTGCTTTCACAGGCGAAGTTAGCCGGGCACGCCATCTATTCGCGCGAGGCACGGCGGAGATTGCGAGGCATGATCTCCGAGTTCCGCCCCGACGTCGCCCACATTCGCAACATCTACCACCATCTTTCGCCCTCGATCTTGTGGGAACTCAAACGGCAGGATGTGCCAGTTATCTATCACTTAAATGATTTCAAGCTTCTTTGCCCTAGCTACAACATGGTGGCTCATGGACGCGCTTGCGAAAAATGTCAGGGAGGGAAGTTTTGGCACGTGTCTGCGGAAGGCTGTTACGCGGGAGGCCGCAGTTCAGCGCTCGTCCTTGCGGCAGAGGCATACATTCACAAATGGTTCCGGACATACGAAAGTTGCGTGACCCGCTTCCTTGCTCCCAGCCGGTTCGTCAAAGACAAATTAGTCGCGAATGGATGGGACGCAAAGAAGATTGACGTCCTTCCGCACTTCCAGAGACTTCCAGAGAAAACGCTGCCACCGAAGGCTGACGCTGCAATTCTCTATTTTGGCCGACTATCGGCGGAGAAGGGCGTAGCCGATCTTTTATGGGCGATGGAGGACACGCGAGATGTAAACCTGATTGTCGCAGGTGATGGTCCTGAGCGATCGGCATTGCAGGCTTTGGCGCAGGAGTTGAAGCTCACGAATGTACGGTTCGTAGGACATCAGAACGGCAGCGACCTCGATGACCTGATTTCCGCTTCTCGCTTTACCGTCCTGCCTTCTCGAGCTTACGAGACACTGGGAAAATCCATTCTTGAATCCTATGCCTGGGAACGCGGGGTCATCGCGACTGATCTGGGTTCAAGGCGCGAACTGGTTCACGAAGGCGAAACCGGGATCCTATTTCAGCCGGGAGATATCCAACAGCTTGCCAGCGCAATCCGCTTTCTCGCCGACCGGCCTGATTTGGCTGGCGCGATGGGTATTAAGGGGCGGACACTTGTTCAGGAAAAGCACTCGCCGGAATCGTATTGTCTCGCGCTGGATGGAATTTACGAAACCGTTGCCGCGAGAGCAGGCAAGCCAGTTCATCCAGCAGTATCTGTCGCAGCCCATCCGCCATTTAGCGTCGCGTTCATCGGAGGGCGTGGTGTTATTTCGAAATACAGCGGAATCGAAACTTACTACGAAGAGGTCGGGCGGCGATTAGGCGCGAGCGGCGGTGATGTGACTGTTTATTGCCGTAACTACTTCACGCCGGACATTGCAGGACATACCGGCATGCGGCTGGTGAGATTGCCAACCATCCGCTCGAAGCACCTGGAAACCCTGATCCACACATTTCTGAGCACTCTGCACGTGTGCTTCAGCCGCCGTTGCGACATTGTTCACTATCATTGTCTCGGTCCGGCGCTATTTTCGTTTCTCCCTAGGATTTTTGGCAAGAAGACGGTCGTTACGGTCCAGGGGCTGGACTGGAAACGAAAAAAATGGGGGCGCATTGCGTCGGCTGCCTTGCGCTGCGGCGAAAAGGCCTCAGCCAGATTTCCAGATGCGACGGTCGTGGTGTCACGAGAACTCCAGCAGCATTACCAGCTTACACAGGGGGTTGAGACCGCCTATATACCGAATGGCGCAATACCTCGCACGCGGACGGCGGGAACACAGCTTCAAAAGTGGTGTCTGGAACCGGGTAAATACATCTTGTTTCTGGGGCGTTTTTCTCCGGAGAAGAATTGCCATTTATTAATTGAAGCTTTCAAAAAGATCGAAACCGATGTGAAGCTCGTCCTGGCGGGAGGACCGAGCTACTCGAACGATTACATCACGGCGTTGCATCGGCACGAGAGTGACAAAATTCGCTTGCTTGATTGGGTTGCCGGGGATGCGTTAGACGATCTTCTCACCAACACAATGCTCTTCGTGCTGCCATCCGATCTGGAGGGTCTTTCTCTGGCGCTGCTGGACGCGATGGGCGCGGGCGTTTGCACTCTCGCCAGCGACATCCCTGAAAACCGCGAAGTGATCGGAGATGCCGGATTTACCTTTCGTGCTGGCAATGTCCATGACCTTAAACGCATGTTGCAACTATTGATTGCATCCCCACAAATGCGGGAGATTACCGGCCTTCGTGCACGCGAGAGAGTCCGAGAGCTCTATCGATGGGACAAGGTCGCCGGTGAAGTCCTGGAGATTTATCTGGAATTGATGTGTGCCAGTCCAGGTACTGCGAAGGCCTCTTCTCAGCGCTACTTGGTTGCGCCTCGATCCGATACGGATGTTGCGGCCTAAAACAGCGGACATCGTGTAACCGGATTTTGTCCTCTTACTGTTTTGATTAGGGCGGGAATCGCATTCCCGCCTTTTTTATTACAATCGAAGAGCTTGCCACTCGTGGCAAGCCTTTGGGCATGGACAACACAATTCTGGTTACCGGGGGCGCCGGGTTCATTGGCTCCAACTTCATCCTGCAATGGATCGCAGAGAAACGAACTCCGGTCGTTAATCTTGACAAGCTGACCTACGCCGGCAACCCGCGCAATCTGGAGCGGGTTTGTTTGAACCCACTCTATTCGTTCCAGCAAGGCGATATTTGCGATCGCGATCTGGTGCGGGGGTTACTCGAGCGCAGGCGTCCGCAGGCTATCGTTCATTTTGCGGCGGAAAGCCATGTCGATCGCTCCATTCGTGGTCCGGACGATTTCATCCGCACCAACGTAAATGGAACATTCAGTTTGCTGGAGGAAACGCGAGCGTACTGGACGCAACTGCCCGATCAGGATCGGGAACGGTTTCGATTTCTGCATGTCTCAACTGACGAAGTCTATGGATCGCTCGGACCGGACGACGCGCGGTTTTCCGAGAACACAGCCTATGCTCCCAACAGTCCCTATTCCGCTTCAAAAGCGGCGTCGGATCACCTGGTGCGCGCCTATCATCACACTTACCGATTGCCGACGCTGACCACTAACTGCTCGAACAACTACGGGCCATACCAATTTCCCGAAAAGTTGATTCCACTGATGATTTTGAATGCGCGCAGCGGAAAGCCTCTGCCGGTGTACGGCGACGGATTGAACGTGCGCGATTGGCTATATGTAGAAGACCACTGCGAGGCGGTTCGCGGGGTTCTGCATCGAGGCAGGCCCGGAGAAACCTACAACATCGGCGGATGGAACGAAAAGCCGAACATCGAGATCGTGGAAACGATCTGCTCAATTCTTGACGAAATTTGCAAAGACGATCCCCTTGTACCGCACCGGAATTTGATCACGTTCGTGAAGGATCGCCCCGGCCATGATCGGCGCTATGCCATGGACGCGCGAAAAACTGAACGCGAGCTAGGCTGGAAGCCGCGTGAGACCTTCGAGAGCGGGATTCGCAAGACGGTGCAGTGGTACTTGGAAAATGATGCGTGGGTGAAGGAAGTGACTGCCGGCAACTATCGCCATTGGATTGCGACGCATTATTCTTAAGTTTCTATTCCTGTCTCAAGGCAACTCAGAATGCGGGTCACCATCTTCGGCGCAAGCGGCCTGCTAGGCAAAGCGCTCATGCGCGAGTGGAAAGAAGATCAGGTGACCGGACTGAGTTCGAAAGATGCGGACATTCGAGATCCGCAGCAGATCGGAAACGCGGTGAAAAGCACCCGCCCGGACTGGATCGTGCTCGCTGCCGCCTATACCGATGTAGATGGATGCGAAACCAATCGCGAGCTGGCGTTCGCCGTGAATCGCGATGGCGCGGCAAATGTGGCGCGAGCAGCGAAGCAGCATGATTCCCGGCTGCTTTTTCTGAGCACGGATTACGTATTCGATGGCAAGAAAACCGGCCCCTATGAAGTCGATGATGCGCGCTCACCACAGAGCGTTTACGGACGCTCGAAAGCCGATGCGGAGGTACAGCTCGAAGAGATCCTGCCGGGCTGTTGCATCGTGCGGACTTCCTGGCTCTTTGGCACGGGCGGAAAATGCTTTCCGGACACGATTCTGAAACTTGCTTCGACGCGAGCAGAAATTGATGTTGTTAATGATCAACTCGGATCGCCGACCTACGCCATCGATTTGGCGCGGGCGATAATGCAACTTTGTGGGCAAGGCGCCCGGGGAATTGTGCACGTTACCAATCGCGGTGAATGTACATGGTTCGAATTTGCGCGGGCGATTGTGAACGCAGCCGGTTTGAAAACCGTAATTCATCCGACCACAACCGAGGAATTTCCGAGGCCCGCGCAACGGCCAAAATATTCGGTGCTGTCACCAAGCAGTCTTGACGGTTACGGTATCAATATGCCTGACTGGCAAGACGCGCTGCGGCGCTATCTAATCGAGAGAAACTCCTGACGCTCAGTCAACGCCCTTCGCACCAAAACGCCAATGCTGCTGTATTGTGGCGGCCGCGGACGCAATATTCACCAGCGGCAATCCGGTCTTTCGAAGTTGCAGGTTGAGCGCTGGGACGTCCTTCGACTTGATCTCGTTCCACACCGTCAACTGTTGTTTGAGCGCAGCTTCTACATCGTGGAACGTGCCGCTCTCACCGCTGGTGGGTGCTGCATCGGCGCTATCCACCGCCGAAAGTAACGTGTTTAGACCAACGTTCAGCCGCGTCAGGCTTCTTCCCTCAGGAGTACTCAAAAAGAGGGCACCCCAGCCTCCCTCGCTGCCCTGCAGTTCCGCTGCTCGTTGCTCCAGAGCGCCAATGTCTCGAATCAACCGAGCCTGCTTGGCACGAGCCTTCGCAGCTTTCAACTGCTCGCGCAAGGTCCGCACCTGTTGTAGGGCGCCGTAACTCTCGCTCATGATGCTTACGATGCCAGTCTCCAATTCAAACTGGCGGCGCAAGTCGTCTTCTGACGCCTTAACCCGAGGATCCGTTTTGATCATAAGCGGTTGGGTATAGTTCTTTCCGTTCACTGTCAGCTTAACCGTATATCTTCCAGGCAGCGCTGCCGGGCCGAGCGGCAAACGCGGCGTATCACGATAGATCGCCGAGATCGGGTATTCGTGCCGAACAGACTGCGGCGCGGGATAGCGTAGGTCCCAAACAAAGCGATGCATGCCTGGCGCTGTTGAGGGAATCTGCTGCGGGCGGATCCAGTACGTAGGAATGTTTAGTTTTGATTCATTGATTTGTTCAGACTTGTCGGCGCTCGAGAACTTGCGAATCGCTTTCCCTGAACTATCGACGATCTCGATGTCAACCTCTTTGGCTTCAGACTTCAGAAAATAATCGAGCATCGCGCCATCGGGAGGATTCTTTCCCGCAGGCTCTTCGGGCGGCAGGGGCGTGTCAGTGTTGTTGTCTCGGCGCACGCGGTAAGTGATTTGAGGAGTAAATAAACGAACGTCCGACCCCACTATTGCGAGATCGATCTGCCGCAAGGGCGTGATGTTATCGAGTATCCAGAACGATCTGCCATGCGTGCCGACTACGACATCATCGCCGTGAATGACCAAATCTCGGATCGAAGTTGCCGGAAGATTCAGCCGCAGCGATTGCCAATGGTCGCCATCATCAAATGAGACGTAGACGGTGCGCTCGGTTCCCGCGAAAAGAAGGCCCTTGCGCTGCGGATCCTCGCGAACCGTGTTAACCGGTTCGTCATCAGGAATTCCGTTGACAATTTTTGTCCAACTCTTGCCCCCATCATGCGTGCGGTAAATGTATGGATGAAGATCATCGAGGCGGAAGCGATTCACGGCCGCATAAACGGTGTCCGTGTCGAAATGTGACGCATCCATCTGAGCGATCTTGCTCCAGGGCGTGAGTTCGGACGGCGTGACATTTTCCCAGGTCTTGCCGGCATCATGCGTAACATGAACAAGACCGTCGTCTGTGCCCGCCCAGATCAGGTCGACATCTCTCGACGATGGCGCAAGCGAGTAAATCACGCCCCGGTGTTTGCTTTTATCTTTGTCATCCGACTGCGCGAACACGCCGAGGCTAGGCGGCACGCCCGGATCGTCGCGCGTCAGGTCCGGGCTGATAATCTGCCAGTTATTGCCGCCGTCCGTGGTCTTAAACAGCACACTTGATCCCAAGTACAAAACATGAGGATCAACCGGCGAAAAGATCAGGGGAGCTGTTCGATTGAAGCGATACTTTCCAGTGCGTAGGATGACCGGTGAAACATCCTGAGTTTGGCCAGTTACGCGGTTGAACTTTGTTACTTTGCCACCGTAAATGACGTTGAGATCGAGCGGATCAGGCGCGACATATCCATACTCCTCCACTCCGACTGGATGCCAATCGCGAAATGTGATCTCGCCAAAGTCGCTGCGGCTGGCGATGCCGATGCTTCCACTTTCCTGCTGGCCGCCATAAACCCAGTAAGGAAATTGATTGTCAGTGATCACGTGATAGAACTGCGCGGTTGGCTGGTTGTACCAGGAACTCCAGGTCTCGCCGCCATTCACGCTGATGGCAACGCCCTGATCGACGGCCAGGGCAATGATCTGCGGATTCTCCGGATTGATCCAAATTGTGTGATAGTCATCTCCGCCGGGAGCGCCTTTGATTGCGGTGAAGTTTTTGCCACCGTCCGTTGAGCGATAGGTCGAAATGTTGGCTATGTAGAGCTTGTCTTTGTCCTTTGGATCGACACGGACGCATGCGAAATCGTCACCGCGTCCCCAGAGCCGCTCATCGGAGTTAATTCGTTCCCAGCTTTCACCGGCATCATCCGAGCGATAAAGACCGCCTAGCTTTGGCGAGTCGACCAGCGCGTAAATTCGTTTGGAATCGCTCGGCGCGATCCCAAATCCGATGCGGCCGAGATGATCGTTCCATGTAGGCAGGCCTTTGGTCAGTTGCTTCCACGTGTTGCCACCATCTGAGGATTTGTACAGACCACTTCCCGGGCCGGTATAAGAATTTCCCGCAGTCCATGGAGGGCGGCGCGACGCCCACATATCGGCATAAATAATTTGCGGGTTAGCCGGATCGAATTCCAAATCAATCGCCCCGGTATTTTCATCTTTGTATAGAACTTTCTCCCATGTCACGCCGCCATCAAGCGAGCGAAACACGCCGCGCTCGGCATTCGGCCCGTAGGCATGACCAAGCACGCCGACAAAAACCCGGTTGGGGTCGTGAGGATCGATAATGATGGCGCCAATCTGCTGTCCATCGCGCAAGCCGAGATGTTTCCAAGTGTGGCCGCCATCGGTTGATTTATAAATTCCATCGCCGACGGAAAGGTCAGGGCGGCGCAGACCTTCGCCGCTGCCCACGTAGATGACATCCGGATTCGAGGGCGCAATGGCCAGAGCGCCGATCGAGCCGGTGGGCTGATCGTCGAAAATCGGATTCCAGGTGCGGCCATAGTCGGTTGTCTTCCACACGCCGCCGTTGTTTGCCGCCGTATAGAACACATTCGGCTGTGACGGTATGCCGGAGATCGCCACGCTGCGTCCACCGCGAAACGGCCCGATCAATCGCCAGCGCAGCTCCTGGTACAGCTTGGGATCGACCTGCTGGGCGGGAGCAACGGTTGCAAAAATCAAAGCGAGGAAAACAATGGAAACTGCCAATCGGCGAATTGGGATCAAATGTACTCTCCTGAAGGCAGTCAAGCATAAATCAACAGTGGAATGTTGTGCACTGAAGCTCAGAAGGGATTCTTTTCCGATTAGAGAGCGAGGAGGGCGGTCTGCAGTTGGTCCTGAAGCGTGGTCTCTAGTTTCGTGCCGCCGCGAGTGAGATAAAACACATCGACGGCAGTGTGACCCTGAGTATCGATGATCGCAACTTCGATGTTGCACCGCAATTCGCTCAGCACCGAGCCGATGTCATAAAGCAGGCCTGGTCTGTCGTGGGCCGTCAGTTCGAGCAAGGTGCTGTGAGACGAAGATCTGTCGTCGATATGCACGCGTGGTTTGATGGTCACTTTCGGACTCTTTGCGAGCGGCTGAAATTTCTTCTCCATCAGATCCGAGACGTTAATTTCGCCTGAGATAGCATCTCTGATTTGCCGCTTCAGGCGCGGGATTTCGCCGGGATTCATCTCAAGCGTGCAGAACCGGTCAGAAAATCGAAACGTATCCAGTACAACGCCGGTCTGGTTGGCGAACGCTTCGGCCTTTAAAATGTCCATCCCCCAGGAGGAGAGCATCCCGACAACAGTCGTGAAAAGTGCCGGACGGTCGAGGGTCAACAGAACCAATTCAAAGTATCCATTGCGCCCAACTATCTCGATTTGCGCTTCGCCACTTTTCAGACGTTCATACGCATGGTAATGAGAGGCGATCTCACTAGGAGAATGCGTCAGCAGGTAGCGTTTGGGAAAACCTTCCAGGAACTTACTCAGGCTGTCTGAATTCAAGTCGTGAGCAAGTGCAGTGATCTCCGCAACGTGCGGTTCAGTGGCGGCTTGAGCGCGCACACGTTGATCGTCGACACTACGGGTCAGGTAATTGAAAGAGCTGACGTAGACCTGCCACAGCATTTCCGCCTTCCAGGGAGTGAGAGCCTCTGGGTTAACGGCTTTGATATCCGCATAAGTCAGCAACGTGAGCAGCTTCAAATTCTCTGTGGTTGCGATCGCATTACACAATTCTTGCACTACTGCAGGATCGAAGATGTCGCGGCGCAGAATCGTTTCTGACATCCGCAAATGATTGGCCACGAGGAATCGCACGACTTCATATTCCCGTCGCTCGAGTTGCAGCCGCTGAGACACGCTCTCCAGTGCCGCGAGGCTGCCATCCAGGTGATTGTCGCCAGGCATTCCTTTTCCGACATCGTGGAACAAGATAGCCAGAAACAATAACTCTGGATGCTCAACTCCCTCGAGAATCTCGCGAAAACGGCGCTCCGAATCGCCGGCCGAGATCCGCAGGGAATGAACATTCTCAATTGCGACGAAAGAATGTTCATCCACTGTGTAACGATGGAAGTAATCACGGATCACCCGCGAATCGATGGCCTGAAATTCGGGGAATAAATAAATAAGAAGGCCCAGCCGGTGCATAGCCCGCAGAGCCGCGCCAGCGTGGGGTAGCACCAGAATTTGGCGGAATTGGCGCCATAAGAGAACCTCGCTCAGTTGAGGAGCCTTTGCCAGCGCTGCTTCGACGCACCGTTCAGTTTCCCCGCTCAGCTTCAATCCGTGCCGGGCGATGAACTCGAAAAGGGCAAAAAGAATGCCCGGATCTTCAACCGATGAAAGCTGGCGCAGAAAGACACGTCCATCTACCACCGAGAAATCTGCATTAGAAAGACGCGCCTTGCGGCTTTCGAAGAATCGGTAGAGTCCTGATCGAGCGGGCCGAATCTCGTCGAAAAGCGCTTCCAGCCGTTGGATCGAGCGCGCATGACGAAAATACTGGCGCATCCACTCGGCTGGGTGAGTCTCCACGTGCTGCTTTAGTCCAATTCCGGCGGCCGCTGCCTCGGACTGCAATTCGTAGGTCAATGTATTCAGATCGCGGCCTTGCTGGTAATGGAGAAAGCAGCGCACGGCGCAGAGAAAGTCAAATGCGGCATGGGCCGTTTCTGTGAGCGTGGGAGACACACGATGGCTGCCGCTTGGCCAGTTCCCCGTTTTTTCTATTTCAGAAATCAGTGTCAGCCAGGTTGCCACGTGGTAATCGCGCATGCCTCCTGGACACTCCTTTATGTTAGGTTCCAGATGGAAGATTGTGCGGCCATATTTCGCGTGGCGATCGGCGGTCAGATCGATCAATCTGTGCTGCAGTTCAAGAGCTTCGCGTCTGACTGATCCAGGGATTACCCCGGATTGAAGCTCGCCAAATAGTTCTGCGTCACCGCAAATGTGACGGCAGTCGAGCAGAGCCACATTAAATTCCGTATTGTCGCGGTGCAGCTTGCCGCATTCATCCAGGGTCCGAACAGTCGGACTGACGCGAAGATGCAAATCCCAGAGTGCCTGGCACATTTTAGGGATCACTTGCTTCTGCGAGTGCTGGCTCAGGGGCGTTCGTGAGAGAAACATTAAGTCGACATCGGAGCAAGGGAACATCTGCTGGCGGCCATAGCCAGCGAGTGCGGCTACGCTAATTTTGTCTTCCGTCTCAAGCGCAGCAGCGTTCCACAACTCAATTATCATCTGATCGATCAAATCTGAGCGTGCATGAACGGCAGCCCGTCCATCGTGAGACTGGTCGAATTGCTTACGAATGTCTGCCGATTGATCGGCGTAGAACTGCTGCAGCACAGGGATGCCAGACCCTTGCGCGATATCATACCGAGATGCTAACGACGCAGCCGTAGCGGTACTCCAATGCAAGATTCTAAGAGAGCGTGCTGTCACCTCCCAGCAGATTCTGGCGTGGGCGCGGCTTGAGCAAAAATCCGGAAACGTGGGGTCTTGCAGCTCAAGCCGGTGGCCCACATGGAAGCAGCGAGAGCGACCTCTCCCAGTCGTCACACTGCTTTCTTGCTGCCCCGGAGTTACTAACCTTCGGCCAGCAAACGCACAATAACGTGAATCGCCGGGTGCCGTCCAACGCATAATTCTTTTCGGCTGGATCAGAAATACTTTTGCAAAATTATTTTTATGGACGGGATAAGAAGGATTTATTGAAGCTCGCAACTAATCTTTCGGCCGGCGCACCTGAATTCCTAATTCCTTCAATTGCGCTTCGCTGACGGGCGTGGGTGCGTCCACCATCAGGTCCACAGCTCGCGCCGTCTTAGGGAATGGAATCACTTCGCGCAAGCTGTCCGCCCCGGCGAGGATCATCACAATGCGATCGAGGCCTAAAGCAATGCCGCCGTGCGGTGGCGTGCCGTACTCGAGGGCCTCCAGAAAAAACCCAAAGCGAGCGCGGGCTTCTTCCTCGGTGAGTCCGAGCGCATGGAAGATTTTGCGCTGAATATCCTGGCGATGGATACGGATGGAGCCGGATCCCAGTTCGGTTCCATTCAGAACGACGTCGTATGCGAGCGCGCGCACCGCGAATGGATCGGATTCAAGCTTCTCCATGTCGCGGTCATGCGGCGAAGTAAATGGATGATGCGCCGCCGCCCAGCGCTTGCCTTCGTCGTCCCATTCGAACATGGGGAAGTCGGTTACCCAAAGAAAGCGAAAATCGCCGCGCACGAACGCACCATGTTTCGCAGCGTATTTCTGAGCGAGCGCAACCCGCAGGAGGCCTGCCGACGTGTAGACCGCATGATCGTGCTGTTTGACCTCTGGCTTTACGCCACCTGCGGATTTATGTTCTCCGGGTTTTCCATCTCCTGCGACAACTAAGATCAGGTCGTCGGCTTGGGCCCCAGTCTTTTCGCGAATCTTCGCCGCGGCCTCAGGGAAACTCTTCTCAAGTCGTTTGAAGTCTTCAAACAGCTTGGCGCGACCTTTGGAGACAAAAAGCGGTTTGATGTCGTCGCGCTCCTTTCGCGAAAGCTCGCCAACCTTGGGGATGCGTATCGTCATCACTGGCAAGTTCGGATTCACTCCCAAAGTTGCGAGATTCTCCGCCGTGAATGCTTCTCGAACATCCGTCATCGGAGGCACGCGCATGTCCGGCTTATCGCTCCCATACAGACGCATGGCTTCGTCGTAGCTCATCCGCAAGAAGGGCGTCTTGATCTGATATCCACCAGCTTTGAAAGCCGCCGTTAGAAATCCTTCAACCACTTCCCACACCCGCTCGGGTTGCGGATACGACATCTCCAGATCGATTTGAGTGAACTCTGCCTGGCGGTCCGCACGAAAATCTTCGTCGCGGAAACAGCGCACGATTTGAAAATATTTATCGAAACCCGAAATCATCAGAATTTGCTTAAACAGCTGTGGCGACTGGGGCAACGCATAAAAGCAGCCTGGCTGCACTCGGCTCGGAACCAAATAGTCGCGCGCGCCTTCGGGCGTAGAACGCGTCATGAACGGCGTCTCGATCTCGAAAAATCCCTGCGATGAAAGATAATCGCGAATTGCAATAGCCACCTTGTGCCGCAACTCGATGTTGTACTGCATAGCGTCGCGGCGCAGATCAATGTAGCGGTACTTCAACCTTAGTTCTTCATTGGGCAGAACCGTATCGCCGGGAAGAAATTGCGGCTGTTTGGCTTCGTTCAGGATGCGAAGCTCTTCGGCAATCAGTTCTACTTCGCCTGTACCGATGTTCTTGTTGATCGTGTTGGGCTCGCGCAACTTGACCGCGCCAATCGCAGCAATTACGTACTCGTTGCGCAGTTCTCCGGCCTTTTGGTGCAGCCCAGGATTCCTTTCTTTGTTGAACACAACCTGCGTGAGTCCGGTGCGGTCACGAATATCGATGAAGATCAAATTTCCCAGATCGCGACGGCGGTTCACCCAGCCCATCAGTACGGCTTGTTTTCCCGCATCCGACGCGCGCAGCGCGCCGCACATATGAGTCCGCCGTAAATCGCCGAGGAAGTCGAGCAAGTCGTAACCTTTCGGACAGGAATCTTTTGGGAAGCTGAATCAGGAATTATAAATGCCTGGGTGTAGCCCGTCTTAATCAATCGGCCGGCGAGGCGTGGACTGCCGAAACTTCAACTTCCACTGCTCGCCTTGTTTGATCCATAAATCGGAGAAATGCTGATAACGCGGGGCGAGCACATCGTCCCCTTCAAGCTGCCGCAGAATGCCTTTATATGTGAGGATGACTGCATTGTCGCCCACCGGAATCAGTTTCGCATCGTACAAGCTATATTCTTTGAGGTAACCGTCGCCAACGTCATCAAGAAATTCTTTACGGTCGTGAAGCATTCCTTCGCTGCCTACCTGGCGAAAATCGCTCGCCAGGAATCCATCGAGCGCACTTGCATTTTTCGTTCTCTGCGCTTCGAAAATAGTCCTGGTGTCGTCAAAGAGCAGAGTCTGCAAGGAATCCGTCTGCTCTGAGCCAGCGGCGGTTTGCATACACACAAGCCCACTAAAAACGCAAATGGCTAACAACGCCAAGTTGTGCTTCATTCATCCTCCCGTTGGCCTAGCGGCCAGACTGAATCTTTCGTGCCAGCTCGGAGATCTTTTGTGCCAGCTCGGAGCGCGGCACCGAAACCTGCTCTCCGCTCTCTAAATTCTTCAGCGCAAACGCGCCTGCTTTCACTTCATTCTCGCCGACGATCAGGGCAAAGCGCGCGCCGATTTTGCTTGCGGTCTCTAGGGATTTCTTCAACCGGAAGTTCTCATCCCCTAGCTCAGTAATTACATCATGATGCCGCAGCTCGCGAGCGAGCCGCGCCGCTTCGCGATTCATGCCCGGCAGAGGCGCGATGTAAACATCCGGTTTGCGCTGCACCGCTTCGGCGGATTCCTTCAACGCCATCACCAGGCGATCTTCGCCAATGGCAAAGCCGATGCCTGGAGCACTCGGGCCACCGAGCGATTCCGAAAGACCATCATAGCGCCCGCCGCCCAGAATCGCGTTCTGCGCGCCGAGAGCGCCGTGCGTGAACTCAAATGCAGTTCGCGTGTAGTAGTCGAGGCCGCGCACTAGGCGGTCGTTCAATTGAAACTCGACACCGACCGATTTCAAGATTCCCTGCACTTCTTCGAAGTGCTTGCGGCAAGGCTCGTCGAGGAACTGGCTGATGCGCGGCAGCTTCTCGATGATCGGCTGGTCTTCGGGAACCTTGCAATCGAAAACGCGCAGCGGATTCGTTACCGCGCGGCGCTGACAATCGCTGCACATCTTCGAAACAACAGGCTCGAGGGCTTTTCGCAGCGCGTCATTATATTTTGCTCGATCGTTGGCGCAGCCGATCGAATTCAATTGCAGAGTCCAATCCGTGATGCCGACTCGATCAAGAAACGTAGCCAGCAATTCCAGCAATTCCGCGTCACGCGCCGGTGATTCACTGCCCGCAGTCGGAGGCCCGATTATCTCCGCGCCTATCTGATAGAACTGCCGGTAACGTCCCTTCTGTGGCCGCTCACGGCGAAACTGCGGCCCGATGTAGTAGAGCTTGTTCAGCCCACGATCCCACAGCTTGTGCTCGATGTAGGCACGGACGACGCCAGCAGTATTTTCGGGGCGAAGGGTAAGGGATTGGGGTGATTGCTCTCCCGCTAGATTAACGGACAGACTATCCAGGATGATTTCCCCCAGAGGTATTCTCTTCGCTCGGTCTTCTTCCCACGTAGGCACAGCGAGAATAAGCTTCGGCGGTTTTGACCCAGGATGAGCGGCTAACCAAGCACGCTTGCGCGCTTCTAGTCTGTCCACGACGCCCGCATCAGGCCTGAGTTTCAACTCAACCAAATAAGTATCGGCGCCACCCGAAATGTCAATAGTAATGAGATCCTGGCGAGCGGTTGTCCTTTGAAGGGATCCGGGGTATCTGGATTTGCGCTGATCATACCAGGCGCCAAGCAGGGTCGTTTCAGGATCTGGGCCTTCCTCCCACGTATACATTTCTTTCGAGACAATATCTGTCTCTTCGCCTACGCTGCGTGCGAAGAGTTGAGTCTCCTCGAAAATTGGCGTGCGAATCTCGTGGAAGTTGTAGACGCGGAACACGTCTCGGACTGCCGCTTCGACAAAATTCCATAGGGCCGTTTCCGGCGGCAGGAGGTCGCGAGTTCCGCGGATAGCTTTGATCATGGAGCGTCCACCGACTGGCTTCTAGCTACTGGCTACGAGCTCAATACTCAAAATTTGTCATTCTGAGCAAAGCGAAGAATCTATGCATTGCTGGCGTCGGCAAAATCCATAGATTCTTCGCTTCGCTCAGAATGACATGGAACTTACTTCATCATTTGCAAGTACACGTCTTTGTACTCTAGATAATTCTTCGCGTGCCGCAGAATTGTTTCCTGATCTTTCTCTTCTAGTTTACGGCGGAATTTTCCCGGAGAGCCCATCCATAGCGATCCTGGCTCAACCACCGTCTTTTCTGGGATCAATGTTCCCGCTGCGATGATCGATCCTGCGCCAATCCTCGCGCCATTCAAAATAATTGATCCCATCCCGATTAGGCAGCGATCTTCAATCGTACAGCCGTGCAGCGTAACCGAGTGTCCGACAGTCACGTACTCACCGACGAACACTCCGTATTGCTCCTTCATTCGTGGAGCACGCTGCAATCCTGCACGTTGGAGTGCGCGCCAACACGGATGGAATGCACGTCACCGCGCAGCACGGCATTCATCCAAATGCTGGCGTGCTCGCCGAGCACTACGTCTCCTATAATCTGCGCCGAATCGTCAACATAGCACGATGCTGGGATTGTCGGCGTGATGCCATTAAACGAGCGGATCATTGGGGTATGGAAAGAGATTGAAGATAGCATGCGCGTGGGCTGGGAGGTAAGAGGCGACGGGCGAGGACGCCCGTCCTCCATCGATAAATGCTGTTAA